>NZ_BNEM01000001.1:3600000-4200000 GCF_018327705.1 Catellatospora sp. TT07R-123
CGGGCCTGATGAACCCCAACCACTACCTGGCGGTGGCGGTGGACTACCTGTTTCGCCACCGGCCGCAGTGGCCGGGCAACGCCGCTGTGGGAAAGACCGTCGTCACATCGTCAATGATCGACAGAGTGGCCGCCCGGCTCGGCCGTCAACTGCTCGAGGTCCCCGTCGGCTTCAAGTGGTTCGTTGCTGGCTTGCAGACAGGAGCGATCGGATTCGGCGGCGAAGAGAGCGCTGGCGCCTCGTTCCTCTGCCGAGATGGAAAAGCCTGGTCGACCGACAAGGACGGCATCATCCTGGGCCTATTGGCGGCCGAGATCAAGGCCGTGACCGGAATGTCGCCGAGTGAGTACTACGAGCAGCTCGTCGCCGATCTCGGCGAGACCTGGTATGCGCGCCTGGACGCACCCGCCAGCCCCGAGATACAGCAGGGCTTGTCCCGTCTTCGCCCAGAGGACGTCTCCGCCAAGAAACTGGGCGGGGACCCCATCACCGCGAAGCTCAGCCATGCCCCAGGCAATGGGGCTGCGATCGGCGGCCTGAAGGTAATCGCTGAAACCGGTTGGTTCGCCGCTCGGCCGTCGGGCACCGAACCCGTCTACAAGATCTATGCTGAATCATTCGTGGGACCCGAACATCTCACACGCATTCAGCAGGACGCCCAGTCCATCGTCGCAGATACGCTGAACGCCTGAACCTGTTGCGGCCGCAGGTTTAATTCATCCCGGCCAGCGATCTTCGGGATGAATTAAACCTGCGGATCGGTCAACTGCTATAGGTTACGGTCACCCGAGCCACCCGGCAGCCGGAAACAAGCACATATCCGTGTACGACCGCGTCACCCATCGGCTCGATGACCGGTGCTGGCAAGCCGAAGTCCTTGTTGCACGTCACCGCGAAGATCGCGGACGCCTTAGCGCTGCCTGCAGGCACGATGTCCCGGCTCGTGTACTGCAGATCAGGTTGCCAGCCAAGGTTACGCAGCTCTTCCAGTTCGTGCTCCGAGAAACTGAACATCGGTTCCAGAGTGGGTGTTTCCGGGGCAGCTCTTGGCCCGTCGATAGAGGCGACACGGAACAGAAATCGGCTATCCGGAAGCGCCAGGTCGAGAAGGGTTGCCGCAAAGGCGAGCTCCGAGAGGCCCATCGCCCCGATCATGGAATCGACCCGGGGTCCGCTCAGCCCGATCTGGGAGAGCAGCGCTGGCGGTTCCACCGTGACCAGCTCTGGAACAACCACTTGGGCCACATTCTGACGAAGTATGTCGATCAGCGTCGCGTGGCTCTGGTTGCTTGACACGGAGTGCGTGAAGATCGTTAGATCTCCTACGGATATGCCCCTCTGCCCAGCTAGCGCTTCCAGCAGGGGGATGATGTGCTCCTCGGGCGGCGACATCACGTTCAACCCCGATGCCACAGCCGCATCGACCTGCACCGAGTATGCCTGCAGGTCGGGAACCGACCGATAGCCTCTGCCGAGGCTTCCCAATGACAGCGCCCCTGGCAGCCTTCGGGCCGCCAAGGTCGTCCCGTCAACGTAATCGAATACTCCGGCCCATTTCTCGCTGGCGTGGGCACCCTGGATCAGCTGCCCGGCACGTGCACCCGGGCTTTGATCCCGAAGCCCTTCACCCGCAGCGACCTCGACTTTCAGCCGCGAACCGACAAACACCCGCTCGGCCGCCTCCGTGGCTGCCCCGTCGATCCTGCGTTTGCGCTCGTCTTCGGCGTGCCCGTCGTCGGGTGCCATTGACTCGACAGCCGCGCCTCTGGCCGCGGCTGCGATCGCCGCGATGAGGACAGGCACCGGCGATTCGAGGAGAGCCGACTCCGGCACAGCGCCAACCCTCTCGACGACGTCGACATGGGAGACACGCGAATCGACGGATCGGATCGCCTCAGTAAGAAAGTCGGTCTTGAGCACTGGTCATCACCCAGATCAGTCGTGCCGATCCACAGCTGTATCTAGATCTCGTACGCCCGGATCGTTCTACGTGTTAGGTCGGCTACATAAGCAACATGCTCGTACGTCATGTGACTGTACGTCGGAAGCCATAATGCATCTCGCGCGACACGCTCTGCAACCGGACAGGCTCGGTCGGCGTAACGCGCAAAGATCGGCTGATGGGTCAGGGCAGGCCATACCGCTCGGGCGTCCACTCCCGCCTCACGAAGATCTGCCACGAGGCGGTCTCGGTGGGTGGTGGTGACTGCATAGAGCCAGCAGGAATAGGTAGCCCAATCTGCGATGGGGCGACTGTTGCAACCCGAGTCGGCCAGCAGAGAGTCGTACCACCCGGCGACGCGGCCCCGGGCCGCGACGAGCGCGTCCCATCGCTGCAGCTGCCCGAGGCCAACCGCGGCCGTCAGATTGGTCATCCTGAAATTACGTCCCAGAGTTTCATGCCAGTAGGGACGATCAGGCACGAAGCCGTGGTGAACCATCGAACGCATTCGATCGGCAAGGTCCGAGCGGTCTGTGGTGACGCATCCCCCCTCCCCTGTGGTGATCGTCTTGTTGGCATGGAAACTGAACACGGAGATATCGCCGAGCGAGCCGACCGGCCGGGTCTTGTACATGGCACCGTGCGCTTCGGCAGCATCTTCGATGATCGGCACGCCAAATGCGGAAAGCCTGTCGTAGTCCGCAGGGTGACCCATGACGTCGACTGCGATGATCGCTTTGGTACTCGCGGTAATCGCCTCCGAAACGGCCGTCGGCGACAGCGTCCATGAGCCGGGCTCGACGTCAACGATCACGGGGGTGGCGTCGACCGCAAGAACTGACATTGCCGGCGCGGCGAAGGTGAGCGCAGGAACGATCACCTCGGCACCTCGGCTGACACCGAGCACACGCAGCGCCAATTCAATCGCCAACGTGGCGTTGGACGTGGCTACGGCATGCCGCCGCCCCACCCGGAGGCTGACCCCATCCTCGAACTGCTTTATGAAGGCTCCCGTGCCGGATATGGAACCATCCTTCATCGCCTTCAGGACGAAGCCGGTCTCGGTCTCCCCCACATCCGCATCCGACAACGGAATCCGGATCTTGCCCGCCTCACTCATCTTGTTCTCACCCCCTCTAACCCGTTCTCGCCAAGCAGCGCGGCGAGCGATTCGACAAGGCTAGTAGAGGTCTTCCATCCAGTCCGGTCGAATGTCGCCCGCGGGTCTCCCACTAGGACTGTCTCGTCGCCCTGCTGGATGGACGGGAGGATCTCCACCTGACAGCCGGCAACCTCGACCAGACGCCTGGCGGCCGCCTCGATTGTCACGCCCTCACCACTACATACGTTGTAGACTGCCCCGGACTCGCCCCGAGCCATCAGGTCCTGCAGGCCGCCGACGGCGTCTTTCACATCGACGAAATCCCGCACCGCCCGCAAATTTGCCACCGCAACGTGCGAGTCTCCCGTCAGAACGGCCCGCTTGACTCGTCGCACCAGCGACGGCATGAAGAAGTCGTCTCGCTGACCTGGACCGAAGATGTTGAACAACCGGGCAACCACGACATCGGCACCTCGACGACAGCTTTCGAAGGCCGCCGCCTCGGCTGCGACCTTGCTGGCCGCGTACGAGGTCCTAGGTGTTGGATACGCCGTCTCCGCTATCCGGTCCGCCGCCTCGCCGTAGACAGCCGCAGTGCTGGCCAGCAGGATTCGGCACGACGGACGGTGGGCGAGCACCGCCTCGATCACGTGGACCGTACCCATGACGTTGGTTTTCCACATCTCCGCAGCTGCGGAGTCGGCGAGCGCACCATTTGCCTGCGCCGCCAGATGGTACACAAGGTCGGGCTGGATACGGCTGATCATGTCGGCGATGCCCTCTGCCGACCGAACATCGGTGTGGGGCAGGTCGGCTGCAAAGACGTTCTCACCACGACCCTCAAGATCGGCAACGAGGTGCCGGCCGATGAACCCGCTGGAACCTGTCACGACGATCTTCATGACCGCTCTCCCGTCAACGACGCCACGCGAACCCGAGCCCTACCAGACACCCGCCGACTAACGCACTGGAGATCCCCACAGACCACCAGTCACTCGCGGCGACCCATTTAGACACAAGATCCACCAATCCGGGAATTCCAACGACCGCGAGGGCTGCCGCAACCAAAGCCAAGATTATTCCAGTGCGGCCCCTTTCGTCCTGCTCGCGAGCCTGCGCCAGGCTGCCCGCCACCGCGCGTATCCGATCGAGATCTCTGCTAACCGACGTGTCCAGCCGGCCAAGTTCGAGCAGTCCTGCCATATGATCGCTGAACGATCTGTTGCGAGGCTCCCGCAGCGAACTAGTGAATTCACGCATGCGACCCAGAACTGCGGAGTGCAGGACCTCGGTGCGAGTCAGCGAATGGAGCTCGTTCATCGTCAGCGCTGTATCCACCAGCAGGCTGTCCAGGGATATACGCAGTTCCTGAGAGAGATGGCGTAGATACGCCGACCGCAGAATACAAGCCGATGCGACGAAGATCGATGATGAGTCGTAGCCGAAATTCGCCATGCGGTATAGCGATCGTCCCCGCAGCCAGGCCGGGATATGGGCCACTTCCATACAGCAGGTCTCGTTCACAAGAACCATGTGATCGTCGAAAAACGAGAATCCATGCCGGATCGCCCCGAAAACCAGTTCTGGGCTTCGTTCACGCCAGAGCCCGTCGTTTATCACATGGTCCGAACTGTGCTCCAGAATCGCAGACAGCTCCCAGCAGTACTCGCGCGTCTCATCGATGCCGCGAAATCGACCCTCAGGCTCCCGGCCGCCCGTTCCTGTTATATCCCATATTTGGATGCCCATGACGCCATCCACACATTGCGTGTCGACCGCAGACGTCGTCTTGGCGTAACCATCGCCGACCAGGGATTCCTTCAGGCATGAGGCTCGCGCCCCAACCTCGTCATCGCTCTTGATAGCGCGAATGATTTTGAGGCAGTCGTCTACGTCCAGCGCCTCGTCAATCCTGATGTAGCCAAATTCCTGATCTCGCGCCACAGAAATCACGTAAGGCACGGCGGAAACAAGATAAGAACCACCGAACGTCAGAATCGAATGAACGACGTCGCATTCACTTGCATGGGGCAGGATCTCCGTCAACGCAGCAGAGGCCGGGCCTGCCGACCGCACGGTCTCATAACTGAAACCACTGCCGGGCAGAAGCTTCGACGAGTAGGAGAGCTCTCCCCGGTCCTTGTCTTGTGCTGGTAGGTCGAACCTGATTGGCGTCTCAATTCGATGAAAATAATAGACGACGAGGCTCAGCCCGCTTATCCGGAGCCTGCCCGCACTGCCCTTGTCTGGCACCTCGGCAAGCGTGCGAACCACTTCGATCTTGTATGACATCAGCCCTCCGGGCCGGCACGTCGATTCGCCATTGAAACTAACCTATGTGTAGCTCATTGTCGATGACGATGCAACGACCGCAATGGCCCATCGGTCATCAACGCGAGTACAACCGGCATCCCTCTGCATAATCTGCCCGTTTAAATGACCTCTCACTAAGCCAATTGTACAGAATTGCTCATGTGAATCTAGTTGTTCTAGTTGACGTGGCTGATTTGAAGGCACGAGTGCCGCCGGAGCGGACGTATCGCCGGCACACGTGTCTTGCGCCTCCAGATCGATGATTCGGAAATCAGCGGAAGTAGGCGATCAGTGATCTTGGGATGGGTTGGCTGGTGCGGTTGTTGAGCTAGATCGCCGCCGCCAAAGGCAAGGAGTCGCTGCGCCCACGCGTGTGGCGACTCCTTACAACGTACGGCCTCTGTGGCGCTCCAGGTCGAGTGGCCTCTTGAGGATGCCGCTGACGGCCTCGATGAGCCGGCGTACGGCTTTGATCAGGTGCGCGCCGGGACGCGGGGCACGGTTACGGAAGCCGACGCATGAGCAGCCGGGCGCCGTTTTCGGCCAGTTCGCGTTCGAAGGCGGCGGAGTTGTAGCCGCCACGATCGTCTGGCCCGGGCGAGGCCGAGTAGATCGGGTTCGACGTCGAAGATCGCGGCCGGGATCTCCCGTTCGTCGGCTCGGGGGGTGGCCAGTGCCCAGGCGATGGGCATGTCGTGGCGGTGGCGAGCAGGTGCAGGTGCACCGGTTGTGGGCCGAGCAGTGGCCGTAGATGCCCAGTCGGCCAGGTCGGACCAGCGGCGGGTCGCGATCGAGCGGGCGCACTCGACCAGGCGGAGTCCGCGATCCACACGTCGCTGTCGCACGCCAGCGCCCGGATGACCTGTTCGAGCAGGGCAGGGCATCGCGCAGGCGCTGATTTTGCTGGCCTGTGCAGGTGGGAACATACCCGGCGTCGGCCGCAGCCAGCGCCGCTCAGCCGGGATCTGCAGCAGAGCCTGCGCGACGGCCACGGTCAGTAGTCCGACATCGGTGAACCTCGGCCGGTGCCCCGCCTGACACGGTCCTGCAGCAGGTCATGGATCTTCACGCACAGCGCGGTCAGAAGAGTGTCCAGATCGACGTGCACTTGACCTCTCGGTCTCGATGCTCGGCAACGTCGATACTTGGACACCCTTCCCCTGCCCCGCTACACCGAATTGCGGATCATCGATCTATAAGGGCAGGTTGGTGAGGACGAGGACCCGGGGGTCGGTGTAGTCGTCCATGGCGCTACGCAGGCCCTCGCGACCGGTGCCGGAGCCCTTGACGCCACCGTACGGCATCTGGTCGGCCCGGAACGACGGCACGTCACCCACAATCACTCCCCCGACCTGCAATGTCGCGTGCGCCGTGAACGCCGTCTGCAGGCTGGTGGTGAACACGCCCGCCTGGAGGCCGAAGGCCGAGTCGTTGACCGCCGCGAACGCGTCGTCGTCGGAGTCGACCGCCGACACCACCAGCACCGGCCCGAACACCTCGTCGCAGGCGACCTTGGCATCGGCCGGGACATCGGTCAGGACGGTCGGGGCGTACTGCGCGCCGTCGCGTACGCCCCCGGTGAGGACGCGGGCGCCGGCGGCGACCGCTTCGCTCACCCAGTTCTCCACCCGCTGCGCGGCGGCCTCGGTGATCAACGGGCCCACCTGCGTATCGGCCGCCGCCGGATCGCCGGTCTTGAGCGACTCCACGGCCGCGACCAGCTTCGGCACGAACTCCTCGACCCGGTCGCGGTGGACGATCACCCGCTGCACCGCGATGCAGCTCTGCCCGGCCTGGTAGTTGCTGAACAGGGCGATCCGCTGCGCGGCCCAGTCCAGGTCGACGTAGTCGCCGCAGACCACCGCGGCGGCGTTGCCGCCCAGCTCCAGGGTCACGTGCTTGTGCGGCACGGCCTGCTGGATGCTCGCGCCGACCGGACCCGAGCCGGTGAACGACACGACCGGCAGGCGCGGGTCCGCGACCAGGGCGGCGGCGCGGTCGTTGGGCACCGGCACCACCGAGAACATGCCCGCGGGCAGATCGGTCTCGGCCAGCAGCTCGCCGAGCAGCAGCGCCGACAGGGGTGTGGCCGGGGCGGGCTTGACGATGATCGGCGCGCCGACCGCGATCGCCGGGGCGACCTTGTGCGCGACCAGGTTCAGCGGGAAGTTGAACGGGCTGATGCCCAGCACCGGCCCCTTCGGGAAGCGCCGCACCACGGCCATCCGCCCAGCCGCCGCCGGGTCGGTGTCGAGCCGCATCAGCTCGCCCGCGAACCGCCGCGCCTCCTCGGCGGCCCACCGGAACGTGGAGACGGCGCGGTTCAGCTCGGCCCTGGCCCACATCAGCGGCTTGCCGTTCTCGCCGCTGATCAGCGCCGCCACCTCGTCGCCGCGTTCGGCCAGGCGGCGGCTGACGTGGTCGAGCGCGGCGGCGCGGGCCGCGGCCGACAGGCGCGCCGCCTCGGGGGCCACCCGCGCGGCGGCCGCGACAGCGGCCTCGACCTGCGCCGGGGTGGCGTTGGAGGTCTGCCCGACCACCCGCCCGTCATAGGGATTGCGTACGACAACAAGATCATCACTGGACTCGGGGGCGCCCGCGATCCAGAACGGGGTCTGATCGGCCATAAGCCCACCCTACTGCACGGAAACAGTTGCTCAAGACCCTTGCTCGTTGCGGATTTCGTAGCGAAGATTGCCCTATGCCACCGATGACAGAACAGCTGGCCAATTTCATCAACGGTAAGTACGTAGCGCCGGTGGACGGCGGCTACGCGGACCTGATCGACCCGTGCACCGGTGAGATTCTCGCAAGCGCCCCGGTCTCCGGGAAGCAGGACATAGAGAACGCCATGGCCGCGGCGGCCGCCGCCTTCGAAACCTGGCGCGACACCACGCCCAGCGAGCGGCAGAAGGCGCTGCTGAAGATCGCCGACGCGGTCGAGGCGCGCGCCGACGAGCTGGTGGCGCTCGAAAGCCGCAACACCGGCAAGCCCCTGGCGCTGACCGCCAGCGAGGAGCTGCCGCCCGCGATCGACCAGATCCGCTTCTTCGCCGGGGCCGCCCGCCTGCTGGAGGGCCGCTCCGCCGGCGAGTACATGGCGAACATGACCAGCTACGTGCGCCGCGAGCCGATCGGCGTCTGCGCGCAGGTCACGCCGTGGAACTACCCGCTGCTGATGGCCGTGTGGAAGTTCGCCCCGGCCATCGCCGCAGGCAACACCGTCGTGCTCAAGCCGTCGGACACCACGCCGATGTCGACGCTGCTGCTGGCCGAGATCGCGGCGGAGTTCCTGCCGCCGGGCGTGCTCAACGTCGTCTGCGGCGACCGCGACACCGGCCGCGCCCTGGTCTCGCACCCGACCCCGGCGATGGTCTCGATCACCGGTTCCACCCGGGCCGGGTCCGAGGTGGCGGCCGCGGCCGCGCCCGCGATCAAGCGCACCCACCTGGAACTGGGCGGCAAGGCGCCGGTCATGGTCTTCGACGACGCCGACATCGCCGCCGCGGCCGAGGGCATCGCGATCGCAGGCTTCTTCAACGCGGGCCAGGACTGCACCGCGGCCACCCGCGTCCTGGTCACCGAGGGGGCGTACGACGCCTTCGTGGCCGCCCTGACCGAGCAGGCCGCCAACCTGAAGACCGGCGCGCCCGACGACGAGGACGTGCTGTTCGGGCCGCTCAACAACGCCAACCAGCTCGCCCGGGTCACCGGCTTCATCGAGCGGCTGCCCGCACACGCCCGCATCACCGCGGGCGGCCACCGCGTGGGCGAGCGCGGCTACTTCTTCGAGCCCACCGTCGTGGCCGACCTGGTCCAGGGCGACGAGATCGTCACCGACGAGGTGTTCGGGCCGGTCATCACGGTGCAGAAGGTCGCCGACGAGGCCGAGGCGCTCAGGTACGCCAACGACTGCCGCTACGGCCTGGCCTCCAGCGTGTGGACCTCCGACCACGGCCGGGCGATGCGGGTCAGCAAGCGGCTGGACTTCGGCTGCGTCTGGATCAACACCCACATCCCGCTGGTCGCCGAGATGCCGCACGGCGGTTTCAAGCAGTCCGGGTACGGCAAGGACCTGTCCGCGTACGGCCTGGAGGACTACACGCGGATCAAGCACGTCATGCACAACATCGGAGAATGACCTTGAGCGCCTCTTCGGACATCCACGCCCGCCGGACCGCCGCCGTCGCCAAGGGGGTCGGCTCGACCATCACGTCCTACGTCGAGCGGGCCTCCGGTGGCACGCTGCGCGACGTCGACGGGCGGGAGTGGATCGACTTCGCGGCCGGGATCGCCGTCACCAACGTGGGCAACAGCGCCCCAGCGGTGGTCGAGGCGGTCCGGCGGCAGGTCGAGCTGTTCACGCACACCTGCTTCATGGTGGCGCCGTACGAGTCGTACGTGTCGGTGTGCGAGCAGCTCAACGAGCTGACCCCGGGTACGCACGAGAAGCGGTCGGCGCTGTTCAACTCCGGTGCCGAGGCCGTCGAGAACGCCGTCAAGATCGCCCGGTACGCCACCGGGCGGCAGGCGGTCGTCGTGTTCGACCACGGCTACCACGGGCGCACCAACCTGACCATGGCGCTGACGGCGAAGAACATGCCGTACAAGCACGGGTTCGGGCCGTTCGCCCCGGAGGTCTACCGGGCACCGATGTCGTACCCGCTGCGCGACGGCCTGACCGGTGAGCAGGCCGCCGCCCGCGCCGTCGACGAGATCACCACGCAGGTGGGCGCGGCCAACGTCGCCGCGATCGTGATCGAGCCGATCCAGGGCGAGGGCGGCTTCGTGGTGCCCGCGCCGGGGTTCCTGCCCGCGCTGGCGAGCTGGGCCAGGGCCAACGGGGCGCTGTACGTCGCCGACGAGATCCAGACCGGGTTCTGCCGTACCGGGGACTGGTTCGCCAGTGACCACGAAGGCGTGGTGCCCGACCTGGTCACGGTGGCCAAGGGCATCGCGGGCGGGCTGCCGCTGGCCGGGGTCACCGGCCGCGCGGAGATCATGGACGCGGTGCACGTGGGCGGGCTGGGCGGCACGTACGGCGGCAACCCCATCGCCTGCGCCGCCGCGCTCGCCTCCATCCAGACCATGCGCGAGCTCGACCTGAACGCCGCCGCGCGGCGCATCGGCGGGGTGCTCACCGACCGGCTGACGAAGCTGGCCGCCGCCCACCCCCAGATCGCCGAGGTACGCGGCCGCGGCGCCATGGTCGCCATCGAGCTGGTCAAGCCCGGCACCCTGGACCCCGACCCGGTCCTCACCGGCGCGGTGAACAAGGCCTGCCACGCCGCCGGGCTGCTCACCCTGACCTGCGGCACCTGGGGCAACGTGTTCCGGTTCCTGCCCCCGCTGGTGATCTCCGACGCCGAACTCGACCGCGGCCTGTCCATCCTGGAGGAGGCCTTCGCCACCACCGCGCCCTGATCGCGGCCGTGTGGCCTGCGGCATGATCGCTGATTGCGGTCAGAACGTCGCCTCGCAGCTCGTGTTCTGACCGCAATCAGCGATCATCACCCCACCCCCCACCGGCGATCACCGAGCCGCAGCGTGGGCGGTGGGTCAGAACGGCCAGGTCGACGCCTCGCCGGACTCGATGAGGGCGATCATCGAGAACGCCGCGTCGGTCAGGCCGCCGAAGGTGTGGCGACGGCCGACAGGGGCGGTGTGGCCGAGGCGGTAGCCGGCCAGGTTCCAGGTGTAGACGGGGACGTTCGCGGGGACCGCGGCCGCCACGTCGTGGCTGCCGTGCCAGCTCGCCTGCTCGTCGGTCAGGATCACCACCCGGTCGTGCCCGGCGTAGTGGGCGCGCACCGCGCGCTCGGTCTCCGTACCCGAGCCGAAGAACCAGCCGCCGTCCTTGAACCGCCGCACCGCCGCCAGCACCGACTCGCCCGCGCGCAGGTCGAAGACCTTCGTCTGGTCCGAGAACGACACCACCGTCGCCGCGTGCGCCCGCGCCGCCAGGGCCAGGCCGAACAGCGTCGCCGCGTCCCAGCAGCGCAGCGACCCGTCCCGGCTGAACACGCTGTTCATCGAGCCTGACGTGTCGATCAGCACCAGGGTGCGGCCGTCCAGCCGGGGCACGTTGCCCAGCGCGAACTGCAGCGCCTTCTCCAGCGGATACGACCAGCGCAGGCTCGGCGCCGCGTTGTACGCCGACAGGAACCGCATCGGCAGCACCCGCGAGCGGTCGACCTCGTCCGCGTCGGACAGCTTCGCCGCCACGGCCGCCGCGACCTCGTCGCCGACCCCCGCCGCGTCGAAGTTGCGCAGGTTGCGCAGCAGCGCCAGGTAGCCCATGGACGGGATCACCGCCTCCCACGCCGCCGCGTCCAGCGGACCCTGCCGCCAGCCGGCCAGCGCCTCCCAGGTCATCCCGGCCGCGGCCAGGCGGGCCGGGTCGAGCACGCCCGCCCGGTCGGCCACCGGCAGCGCCGTCAGCGCGGCCCGGGAGCGCAGCACGCGCAGCGACTCGGGCAGCGGGTTGTCCCGCTGGTGGCGGCGGTCCAGCGCGTGCTGGAACAGCGCACCCTGGACCGCGTCGCGCGCGGTCGGGTGGGTCAGGTCGAGCACGTCGCCGAAGCGCACCGCGGCGCTGTCGGAGTCGTACTTGAGCAGGCTGCGCTCGTGGTAGAGCCGCACCGCCGCATCGGCGACGCCGCGCTTGACCGGCTTGGGCAGCGCGCGGCCGTGGCGCGACAGCCAGTACGCCAGCGCCTCGCCCGGCTCGTCGGCGCGCTGCAACGCCGCGTCGACCACCTTGCGCGAACCCGGGATACCGGCCGCGACCTGGGCCTTAGCGCCCTCCAGCGCCGCCACGACCGAGGCGGTGCGCAGGTTGGCGCCCAGCCGCAGCCACGGCACGAACCGCGCGAACCACTCCGGGTCCGCGACGGCCACCTCGGCCACCAGCGTCAGGAAGCGGGCGTCGCGGTCGCCGGCCTTCTCGTAGAACGTCTGCTCACCGACCATGTTCGCCACGGCGAGCAGGAACAGCTCCTGCTTCGGCTCGCGGGCGAACCCGGGCGCTCCCTGGGCCGTGGTCCCGGCCGGGCGCTGCTGGAAAGCGGTGGCGGTGTTGAACTTCGCCATGACAGATCCTCCCCCGAGGGTGGTCGGCGGGCGCGCAGCACCCACCCACCGGACGGTGTGAAGGATGGTGCGCCTCCCGAGATCAAGGTGGCGGCGGCGTATGGATTCTTTTACAGAGAAGTAGCCGCAGCCCGCGCACCGGGAGGTGCGGAATCAAACTAGAGCAGTCACCAGAACGCTTCCAGTGCTTATTCCATGCGGCCCGTCCGAGATCGGGTCGGCGACGGCAGATGGCGCTCTGGGCCGCTGAGCTACGCGCATCCGGTATGGACACGGGCGGGATTCGAACCCGCGACCTCCCCATTAAGAGTGGAGTAGCCGTAACCTGCGCACCGGACGGGCCGCATGGGTGTCTCCCGAGGTCAGAGTCGGCGGCGGCACAATTCTATTGCTCTGCCAACTGAGCTACCGGGCCCCGAAGGCCCGCACGGGACTCGAACCCGCGACCCACAGATCCGGAAGTATCCGCTGCCTGCGCACCGGGAGACGAGAGCCAATCTATGGCGCTTCCGCCTCAGCGGGCAACGGAATAACGAATGCCGCGCGCCAGAGATCAAGGGGCGACGGCGTCCCGTTTCCGGGCGAGTCACTTCACCGGCGTGGGACATAAGCCCCAGCCTCCATGGAGTAGCCGTCACCGACGCACCTGGCACGCGGCTGGGCAAGCTTACGTGATCAAGCGCGTCTGGTGTCGGCGTGCCCGCTGCCACGCGGGACGATCCACTCGTGCGCCTGGCCGGTGACGTCGGCGATTCGCTCGAAATCGCTGTCGTAGTGCAGGATCGTGGCCCCGTGCGCCTCGGCCGTGGCGGCGACGAGCAGGTCCGGAATGCCCACGCTGCGGTGGTGGCCGCGCAGGGCCAGCAGCTGCATGACGTCGAGCATCCGGCGCTGTGCGGCGTCGCTGGTCTCCAGCCACAGCACGGTCTCGTACTCCGTGCGCATGGCGGTCAGCTCGGCGTGGTTGCGGGCGGAGAAGCACATCTCGGCCGCGATGACGGGGCAGGTCGCGATCGAGCCGTCGAGGAACCTGGTGATCATCGACTGCCGTGCCGCGTCGCTGTAGCGCAACTGCTCCCACGCCGACTTGTCGACGAGGTAGATCACTGCCAGGCTTCCCGGTCGACGTCGGTCTCCGCGAGGCGGTCCGCCGTCAGCAGGGCGATCCGCATGAACTGGTCGACCCGCTCGCGACGCCGTTGGGCGATCTCGCGCAGCGCCCGGTTCACCGTCTCGACCTTGGTGGAGGTGCCGAACTCGGCCATCGCGAGGGCGAGCGCGTCCTCGTCGATGTCGATGAGCGTCTTGGCCATACCGTCCCCCAGCCTGTCCGCGAGGGGCGGCGCCCCCTCGGGTATATCCCACCCTGTCATGAAGATATCCCCGAGGGAGCGCGCCCCGCAATGCCGCAGGTCAGGCGGCTACCTGCTGGCGGAGCTGGTTGGTGGGGCGGAACGGCTGCTGCTCACGTACGCCCCAGGGGGAGCCGTACTCGGTGAGCTTGTTCAGGAACGGCACCGGGTCCAGCGCCTCGGGGCCGAGCACCCCGACGCCCTGCCACACCCGCTCGCTGAGCAGTTCCAGCGCGACGACCGGGTTGACGGCCGTCTGCCACACCACGGCCTGGTGGCCGTACTCGCGCATGGACCACTCGTTGTCGACGACGTGGTAGAGGTAGACCTCCCTGGTCTTGCCGTCCAGTGCGCGCCCGCGCACCCAGGTGCCGGCGCAGGTCTTGCCGCGCATGCGCGAGCCCAGCGTGGCCGGGTCGGGCAGCTGCGCGGCGAGCACGTCGCGCGGCGACACCATGACCGGCGACTTGCCGCCGCCGATCGGGATCGGGCGGGTGGAGTCCAGGCCCAGCTTGTGCACCGTCTTCAGGATCTCGATGAACTCGCTGCCCAGGCCGTACTTGAAGGTGACCCGCCGGGCGTCGACCCAGCGCGGGATGAGCAGGACCTCCTCGTGCTCCACGTTGACGCACTCGACCGGGCCGATGCCTTCGGGGAAGTCGAACACCTCGGGCTCGCTGAACGGGGCGGTGGTGAACCAGCCGCGCTCGCGCTCCCAGATGATCGGCGGGTTGAGGCACTCCTCGATGGTGGTCCAGATCGAGAACGACGGGGCGAAGTCGAACCCGTCCACGGTGATGTTGGACCCGTCCCGCACCCCGATCTCGTCGATCTCGGCGAACAGGTGGTCGGCGGCGTAGCGGGCGAAGATGTCGGACAGGCCCGGCTCGACGCCGATGCCGACCAGGGCCAGCCGCTCCTTGGCGGCCCAGTCGACGGCCTTGGCGAACTGCTCCTCGCCGAGCACCACCCCGGTCCGGGTGTAGGGATCAGTGGGGTGCGGGCGCGACAGCGACATGGCCATGTCGAGGTAGTCGGCGCCTGCGGCATACGCCCCGTCGAAGATCGGCATGACGAAGCGGGGGTCGACCGCGTTCAGCACGTGGGTGATCCCGTGCGCGCGGCACAGCGCCGCGACGTCCTCGGCGTTCGAGGCGTCCAGGCGGGCCGCGACGAAGCGGTCGTCGTGCCCGGAGACGGCCTTCTGGGCCCGCTCCAGGGAGTAGTCCGCCACCACCATGAGCTGGAAGAAATCACGGCGTGCGGCGATTGAGGCTGCTGCACTGCCGACGCCTCCGGCGCCGACCAGCAGGATACGCATAACAGTCCCTTCAACAACGCGGCTTTCTGACCGCGTATGACTGATGTGTCTTTTTCAGGTGTGTCGCCCCTGCCCGCCCGCGTGCGACGCGAGGGGCTGGGGAGACCGGTGGGGTGCCCGGGTCAGGAGTCGAAGCCGAGGCCGGCGTGGTCCAGGGTGCGCAGCCACAGGTTGCGGCGCCCCTGGTGCTCGTCGGCGCGCGCCAGCGACCAGCGGGTGAGCTGGATGCCGAGCGAGCGCAGCGGCTCCGGCGGCAGCGGCCAGGGCTTGCTGCGGACGAAGTCGAGCCTCGTGCGTTCGGTGTCGAGACCGTGCAGCTGGTCGAGCATCACCTGGGCCCCGAAGCGGGTCGCGCCCACGCCGAGTCCGGTGTACCCGGCCGCGTACGCCAGCCGGCCGTCGAAGGCCGTGCCGAAGAACGCGCAGAACCGGGTGCAGGTGTCGATCACCCCGCCCCAGCTGTGGGAGAAGCGCAAGCCCTCCAACTGCGGGAACGTGGTGAAGAAGTGCTCTGCCAGCCGCTCGAAGGTGGCCTCCCGCTGTTCCAGCGTCGGTGCGATCCGGTTGCCGAAGTGGTAGATCGCGTCGTATCCGCCGAACAGGATCCGGTTGTCGGCGGTGAGCCGGTAGTAGTGGAACTGGTTGGCCGAGTCGCCCAGGCCCTGCCGGTTCTGCCAGCCGACCGCGGCCAGCTGGGCGTCGCTCAGCGGCTCGGTCATCAGGGCGTAGTCGTACACCGGGATCAGGTAGCGCTTGAGCTTGCGCACCAGCGGGCCGAAGGCGTTGGTCGCCAGCGCGACCCGGCTCGCCCGCACCTCGCCGTGCGGGGTGCGCAGGACCAGTCCGTCGCGCTGGGTGGCCACGCCGAGCACCGGAGTGCCCTCGTAGATGCGCACCCCGAGCGACAGGCACGCCTGCCGCAGGCCCCAGGCCAGCTTCGCCGGGTCGAGCATGGCGACCCGGTCGCGGTCCCACCAGCCGCCCAGGTAGGTGGGCGAGTCGACCTGCGCCCGCACCTGGCCGGCGTCGAACACCTCGGCGTGGTAACCCATGGACCGGGTCAGCTCCGCCGACTCGTGCAGCCAGTCCAGCTGGTACGCGGAGGTGGCCACCTCCAGCTCACCGGTGCGCTCGAAGTCGCAGTCGATGCCGTACCGCACCAGCGTGTCCTCGATCTGGTCGAGGTTCTCCCGGCCGAGCCGTTCCAGCTCGGTGATCTCGCCCGGGAACCGGTCCACCCCGTTGGCGAGCCCATGGGTCAGGCTCGCGGAGCAGAATCCACCGTTTCTACCGGAGGCGGCGTGGCCGCACACCCCCGACTCCAGGAGCACCACGTCGGCTGACGGGTCGCGCTCCTTGGCCGCCAGCGCCGTCCACAGGCCGCTGTAGCCACCCCCGATCACGGCCAGCTGCGCGGTGGTCGCGCTGGTCAGCGGGGGTACGGGTGCCGGCCGCTCCGGCCGGTCCGTCCAGTACGGCGTCGGCGACGCATCTGCTAGCGCCGACGCCCACAGTTTTGATCCTTTGGCCCGCATGAGCCGATCTCCTCCTTCTACTACCTCGGCGGGCGTACCCGATTGGGTACTGTGCCGCCTCATTTCCTGAATTTTCCCCGGATAAACGTTTTGTCCGGGAATACCAAACGGCCGCCGAGCCGGATCACGCTTGACGCGTGCCGATTCGGCGGCCGTTCAGAAGATCAGCTGGTCGCGGCGCGGCGGGCCGAGCGGCGACGGGTGCGCAGCTGGCCGGCGATGACGAACGCGAACGAGATCAGGAACATGGCACTGGCCACGGCGTTGACCTGCGGCGGGATGCCGCGCAGGTTCGAGCCCCAGATGAACATGGGGAACGTGTCGTAGCCGCTGGTGCCGGTCACGAAGTTCGTGATGATGAAGTCGTCGAAGCTGAGCGAGAACGCCAGCAGCGACGCCGCCACGATCCCGGGCATGACCAGGGGCAGGATGACCAGACGGAACGCCTGCCACGGCGTCGCGTAGAGGTCCATCGCCGCCTCCTGGAGCCTTGGGTCGAGCCCGGCCAGCCGCGCCTTCACGGTGACCACCACGAACGATATGCAGAACATGACATGCGCGATCAGGATCGTCAAGAAGCCCAGCGGCAACTTTGCCCCGATGAACAGTGTCAACAACGAAGTGCCCATGACGATTTCCGGCGTGGCCATCGGCAGGAAGATCAGGGTGTTGGTGGCACCCCGGCCGATGAACCGGTAGCGGACCAGGGCGAACGAGATCAGAGTGCCCAGAATGGTCGAGATCACCGTCGCGCTGAAGCCGATGATGATGCTGCGCTGGAGCGAGTCGCACAGCCCCGCAGCGCCGCACATGTTCGTCCAGTTGTCCATGGTGAAGTGCAGGTCGTTGAAGTCCAGCACGTACGTGGTGTTGCGGCTGCCCGGCTGGTTGAACGACAGCAGCAGCACCACCGCGATCGGGACGAACAGGTACCCGAGCAGCAGCAGCCCCAGCAGGAACACCCATTTCTCGGCGAACCAGCGCCAGAGGGAGCGCATCAGACCACCTCCTCCGTGCCGGCGGTGCTGACGTAGACCGTCACCAGCACCAGGATCGTCACCATGAGCATGACGGACAGCGCCGACGCGATCGGGTAGTCGTTGACCACCAGGAACCGCGACTGGATGACGCTGCCGATCATCTGGGTGTTCGGCCCGCCCAGCAGCTGCGCGTTGACGTAGTCGCCGGTCGCCGGGATGAAGCAGAGCAGGGTGCCCGCCACCACGCCCGGCATGGACAGCGGCAGCGTGACGCGGAGGAAGCTGCGCACCGGCCCGTGGTAGAGGTCGCGGGCGGCCTCCAGCAGGCGCACGTCCAGCTTCTCCAGGCTGGCGTAGAGCGGCAGCACCATGAACGGCAGGAAGTTGTAGACCAGGCCCGCGATCACGGCGAACTCGGTGGCCAGCAGGCGGCCGTCCGGGCCGAGCACGTGGATCCACTTCAGGAACTCGACCACCGGGCCGGTGTCGGCCAGGATCGCCTTCCACGAGTACGTCCGGACCAGGTAGCTGGTGAAGAACGGCGCGATCACGCCGACCAGCATCAGGTTCTTCCAGCGCCCGCCCTTGATCGCGATCGCGTAGGCCAGGGGGTAGGCCAGCAGCACGCAGACCACGGTGGTGATGAACGCGTACCACAGCGAGCGCAGGAACTGCACGTGGAACATGTCCCAGGCGGCCGCGTAGTTGCTCCACGACCAGGTCATCGCGTAGCCGGTCTCGATCGAGCCGTTGGGGTCCCACAGGCTCGCCGCGAACAGCTGCCACACCGGCACGATGAAGAAGACGACCAGCCAGAGCAGGCCGGGGGCGAGCAGCGCGTAGGGGACCCAGCGGTGCGCGCGCATGCCCGCCGCGGGCGCCGCGGGCGCGGCGTCGACCGCCGCGCCCGAGCCGCCGGCGGGGATCAGAGCGGCCATGTCAGCTCCCCACGAGGAACGAGTGCGCCGGGGCCCAGTGCACGTGCACCTCGGCCCCGGGCAGCTGCGGGGCGGTCAGGCCCGAGTTGGGCACGAACACCGTCAGCTCGGTCCCCCAGGGGGCGCGGACCAGGTACTGCGTGGAGACGCCGGTGAACGACGCGTCCGTGACGACGCCGCCGATGGCGGCGTGCCCCTGTGGGACCGCGTTCTGGTCGGCGACCAGGTGCAGCTTCTCCGGGCGTACGCCCAGCAGGGCGTTGCCGGAGGTGACCCGGCACCGGGCCGTCGGCACCGCCAGCCGGTTGCCGTGCGCGTCCACCGTGACGCTGCCGTTGGCCTGGCCGGTGACCTGCGCCTGGATCAGGTTGGACTGGCCCAGGAAGTTGGCCACGAAGGCCGAGGCGGGGAACTCGTACATCTCGGCGGGGGCACCGAGCTGCTCGACGCGGCCCTCGTTCATCACCGCGACCGTGTCGGCCATGGTCATGGCCTCCTCCTGGTCGTGGGTGACGTGCACGAACGTGATGCCGACCTCGGTCTGGATGCGCTTGAGCTCGATCTGCATCTGGCGGCGCAGCTTGAGGTCGAGCGCGCCCAGCGGCTCGTCCAGCAGCAGCACCTCCGGGTTGTTGACCAGCGCGCGGGCCAGCGCCACCCGCTGCTGCTGCCCGCCGGACAGCTGCGCCGGGCGGCGCGAGCCGTACTGGCCGAGCTGGACCAGGTCGAGCATCTCGGCCACCCGGCCGCGGGCGTCCGCCTTGCTCACGCCCTTGCGCCGCAGCCCGAACGCCACGTTGTCGGCGACGGACATGTGCGGGAACAGCGCATAGCTCTGGAACACCGTGTTCACCGGCCGCTTGTACGGCCGCATCCGGGTGATGTCGAGGCCGCCGAGCGTGATCCGCCCGGCGGTCGGCTCCTCCAGCCCCGCCACCATCCGCAGCGTGGTGGTCTTGCCGCATCCCGACGCCCCGAGCAGCGCGAAGAACGAACCGTCGGGGATGGTCAGGGTGAGGTCGTCGACGGCGGTGAAGCTGCCGAACGTCTTGGTGACGCCCTCGATACACAGATCCTGGTCGGTCACGGTGCTACGCCCCGATCGCAGACTGGAACTTGCCCTCGTACTCCTTCTCCTCCGCCTCGGTGAGCGGCATGAAGAGGTGGAGCTTGGACTGCATCTCGGCGTTGGGGAAGATCAGCGGGTTGGCGGCCAGGTCGGGGTCGATCGCCTGCATCGCCTCCTGGGCGCCGGCCACGGGGCACACGTAGTTGACGTACGCGGCGAGCTCGGCGGCGACCTTCGGGTCGTAGTAGTAGTCGATCAGCGCCTGGGCGTTGGACGCGTGCGAGGCCGTGGTCGGGATGAGCATGTTGTCCGACCAGAGCATCAGGCCCTCGTCCGGCGTCATCAGCTTGATCTTGGCGTTGTCGAAGCCGAGCTGGATGACGTCGCCGGACCAGGCGATGCAAGCGGCGATGTCGCCCTTGGCCAGGTCCTGCACGTAGTCGTTGCCGGTGAACTTGCGGATCTGGCCCGAGGCCACCGCGGCCTTCAGCTTCTCCAGCGCCGCGTCGAACTCGGCCGCGGTGAACTTGGCCGGGTCCTTGCCCATCGACAGCAGCATGAAGCCCATCGTGTCGCGCATCTCGGTCAGCGCGGTGACCTTGCCCTTGAGGTCCGGGCGGGTCAGCAGCTCGTCGACCGTGTGCACCTCCTTGGTGACCCCGGTGTTGACCGCGATGCCGGTCAGGCCGGACTGCCACGGGGCGGCGTACTCCATGTTCGGGTCGAACTGGCGGCCCTTCAGGGTCGGGGCCAGGTTCTTCAGGAACGTGGCCACCTTGTCCGGGTTGAACTTCTGGGCGAAGCCGTTGCGGATGAACTTGGCCGCCATCCAGTCGGTGAACACCACGATGTCGCGGTCGATGGTCTGGCAGGCCGCGAGCTGCGTACGGATCTTGCCGTAGAACTCGTTGTTGTCGTTGATGTCCGCGGTGTACTTGACGTCGATGCCCGTCTTGGCGGTGAACGCCTTGAGCGTCGGGTGGACCTCGGCGTTCTTCTCGTCCTCGTCGATGTAGGCGGGCCAGTTCGAGAAGATCACGGTCCGCTCGGCCGCCGACACGTCCGGCACGCTGCATGCCTTGGCCGACGGCCCGTTGCTGCCGGTGCCGGTGGTGCCGCAGGCGGCCAGCGCGCCGCCGGTCGCCGCGAGCGCGCCGCCCGCCAGGACGCCCCGCAGCACGCTGCGCCGCGACGGCATGGCCGCGAGCACCGCCTGGGCCTGCGGGGAAAGAGGAATACGACGAGGCATCGAACGTTCCTTAACGTAAGAGGGGACTACCGGATGATGCTGTTATCAACTACTTGAAGACGGTGCGGTGCCAGGGCTTGGCGGCTACCGCAGTACGGTCGAACATGACGTGTTTGATCTGTGTGTACTCGTCGAACGAGTAGGCGGACATGTCTTTTCCGAATCCCGAGCGCCGGTAGCCCCCGTGCGGCATCTCGCTGATGATCGGAATGTGGTCGTTGACCCACACGCAGCCTGCGCGCAGTTCGCTGGTACCGCGCAGGGACCGGTAGACGTCGCGGGTCCACACACTCGCGGCCAGCCCGTACGGTGTGTCGTCGGCCAGCGCCATACCCTCATCATCGGTGTCGAAGGGCAGCACCACCAGCACCGGGCCGAACACCTCCTGCTGGACGATCTCGCTGTCCTGCGCCGCGTCGACCACCAGGGTCGGGGCGTAGTAGGCGCCGTGGGCCAGGTCGGCCGGCACCCGGCCGCCGACGACGATCTTGGCACCCGCCGCGCGGGCCCGGTCGACGAACCCCGCCACCCGGTCGCGCTGGGCGATCGAGATCAGCGGGCCGATGTCGGTCGCGGGGTCGAGCGGGTCGCCGGCCCGCACCCCCTCGAACAGCTCGGCCACCCGGGCGACGAACCGGTCGTAGAGCGGGCGCTGCACGTAGGCCCGGGTCGCCGCGGTGCAGTCCTGGCCGCTGTTGATCAGCGAACCGGCGACCGCGCCCTGCGCGGCGGCCTCCACGTCGGCGTCGTCGAAGACCAGGAACGGGGCCTTGCCGCCCAGCTCCAGGTGCACCCGCTTCACCGCGCCCGCGGCGGTCGCGCCGACCTGGCGCCCGACCGCGGTCGAGCCGGTGAAGCTGACCATGTCCACGTCCGGGTGGGCGACCAGCGCCGCCCCGGCCGTCGCCCCGCGACCGGTCACCACGTTGACCACGCCCGGCGGGATGCCCGCGTCAAGGCACGCCTGGGCGAACATGACGCTGGTCAGCGGGGTCAGCTCGGCGGGCTTGAGCACGATGGTGTTGCCCGCCGCGATCGCGGGCAGGATCTTCCAGGCCGCCATCTGGAGCGGGTAGTTCCACGGCGAGATCGAGCCGACCACGCCGATCGCCTCCCGGCGCACCATGCTGGTGTGGTCGCCGGAGTACTCCCCCGCCGCCTTGCCCTCCAGGTTGCGCGCCGCCCCGGCGAAGAAGGCCGTGTTGTCGATGGTGCCGGGCACGTCGAACTCGGCGGCCAGGCGCACCGGCTTGCCGGTCTGCGCCACCTCAGCCGCCACGAAGTCCGCCGCCCGCTCGCTGAGGACGCCCGCCAGCCTGGTCAGCGCCGCCGAGCGCGCGCCGGGCGTCGCGCCCGACCAGCCGCCGAACGCGGCCCGCGCCGCGGCCACCGCCGCGTCGACGTCGGCCGCGCCGGCCAGCTCGAACTCGGCCACCGCCGTCCCGTCCGCCGGGTTGATCACGGAGAACCGCTCACCCGAGGTGCCGTCGGCGCCTGTTCCGCCGATCAGATTGGGCGAAAAACCGGTCATCCCGTCCCCCACTGTCAGTTGGTTAACAAGCCGTGGCGCGGCCATAGTTACATGACGTGGACCACATGACAAGGGATTCCGTGGCGTTCTTGAGCTGGGTCCACGAATTCCAACGGCCAAGGTCGCCAACAGATGACGTTTTCGTTACAGGGGGACGTAGCGGGTACCGGAATCGTGGCCGGAACGGCGTTACGATTCGACCACCGGGGCCACCGCGCCCCGGCCCACCCCGCCCTGCGACCCTCATCGCTCACGTCCCTCAGGAGGCCGGCATTGCCGACGCCCGCTGACTCAACGGTGCCCCGCGGAACCGTCCGCCGCCACCCGCAGCTCAACCACGCCAACCACGCACTGCTCGACGAGACGGCAAAACAGATCATCGAGCAGTTGCAGGAGGACGGCCGACGCCCGTACGCGACCATCGGCCGGGCGGTCGGCCTGAGCGAGGCGGCGGTAAGACAGCGGGTGCAGCGGCTCATCGACTCGGGCGTCATGCAGATCGTCGCCGTCACCGATCCGCTCCAGCTCGGCCTCGGCCGCCAGGCCATGATCGGCGTCAAGACGACCGGTGACCTCGACGGGATCTCCGACCGGATCGCGTCGATCGAGGAGGTCGACTACGTGGTGATCACCGCGGGTTCGTTCGACCTGCTGCTGGAGGCGGTCTGCCGCAACGACGACCACCTGCTGGAGATCCTGCAGGAGGTGCGGGCGGTGGACGGGGTGATCGGCGCGGAGGTGTTCGTGTACCTGAAGCTGCGCAAGCAGACGTACTCCTGGGGCACCGCCTGACCGCGACCGCGTTCGCGGCCCCCTCGCCAGCCGCGCCCCACTCGCACTTTTCATAGACGTTGGCCTATTACATCGAGTTCGATCTTGTTTCAGTCGACGTAATAGGCCAACGTCTATGAAAAACGGGGTGCGGCACGAGCGGCGGGCGGGTCAGGTGCCCATGACCGCCGAGAACTTGGCCTGGTACGCGCGCTCCTCGCTGTCGCTCAGCGCCTTGAACGCGTGCACCCGCCCCAGCAGCGACGGCCCCGGGAAGATCAGCTCGTTCTCGGCCAGCTCGGGGTCGATCTTGGCCATCTCCTCCTGCGCCCCGACCACCGGGCACACGTAGTTGACCCACGCCGCCAGTTCCGCCGCCACCGCCGGGTCGTAGTAGTAGTCCAGCAGCTTCGCCGCGTTGGCCGCGTGCGCGGCGGTCGACGGGATCAGCGCGCAGTCCGACCAGATCATCAGACCCTCGTCCGGGCCGATGAACTTGATCTTCGGGTCGTTCGTGTTGAGCTGGAGCGCGTCCCCGGACCAGGCGATGGCCGCGGCCACGTCGCCCTTGGCCAGGTCCTGGACGTACTCGTTGCCGCTGAAGCGGCGGATGTGGCCCGCCTGCACCGCCCGGTTGAGCTTGTCCAGCGCGGCGTCGAAGTCCTCGGGGGTGAAGTCCGCCGGGTCCTTGCCCAGCGAGGCGATGAGCAGGCCCATCGTGTCGGACATCTCCATCGGCACGGTCACCCGCCCGGCCAGGTCGGGCCGGGTGAGCAGCTCGTCGACGGTGTGCACCTCGGCGGTCACCCGCGTGTTGACCGCGATGCCGGTCAGGCCCGACTGCCACGGGACCGAGTACGCGAACTCCCGGTCGTACGAGCGCAGCTTCAGCGACGGCAGCACGTTGCGGTGCACCGCGGGCATCCGGGCGGGCGCGATGGACTCGGCGAAGCCGTTGCGGATGAACTTGGCCGCCATCCAGTCGGTGAACACCACGAGGTCGCGCTGGATGTCCTGGCAGGCGGCGAGCTGGGCCCGGATGCGCCCGAAGAACTCGTTGTTGTCGTTGATGTCCTCGGTGTAGTCGACCTTGATGCCGGTCTTGGCGGTGAACGCGGCCAGCGTCGGGCGCCGGTTCGGGTCGCGCTCGTCGACGTCGATGTACTGCACCCAGTTGGAGAAGGCGAGCCTGCGCTCGGTCGCGGAACGGTCGACGGCGGTGCAGTTGGCCCGCGCCACCCCGGTGCCCTCCAGCCCGCATCCGCCCAGCGTGGCGGCGCCCGCGGCGACCGCGCCGCCGGCCAGCGCGCCCTGCAGCAGCCGCCGCCGGGTGACGGGGCGGCCGACAGCCCGGAGCAGGGCACGGGCGGGCGAGGAGAGGGTGGCCGGAGCGCGCAATCGAGGTACCTCTGCTGGTGAGGGGACGACGTTCCCCAGGACAACAACGGGCGACCGACAATTCTGCCCAAATCATGCCCGCTCACGCGCGAGGTCGTGCCCGAGCTCACAAATCGCCCTTCTGCGGCGCAACGGTGCGACCGGGGAGGCCGAACCCGGGGATCACTACGAAATCCGTGGCGAGCGAGCGAGAATGGCACTGGAAGGGTTGTCTTCTCGCGAATACCTGTGCGATAACCGTAGGCAACACGGCTACGTACCTCTGAGTGGAGCCTCACGATGGGCAAGGAAACCGACCACCTCTGGATGCACTTCACCCGGATGGGCGCCTACCGCACCGGCGCCGTCCCCACGATCGTGCGAGGTGAGGGCGCCTATGTGTGGGACAGCAACGGCAAGCGCTACCTCGACGGCCTGGCCGGGCTGTTCACCGTCAACGCCGGGCACGGGCGGGCCGAGCTCGCCGACGCGGCTGCCAAGCAGGCACATGAGCTGGCCTTCTTCCCGCTGTGGTCGTACGCCCATCCCAAGGCCATCGAGCTGGCCGACCGGATCGCCGCGCTGACCCCCGGCGATCTCAACCGGGTCTTCTTCACCACCGGCGGTTCCGACGCGGTGGAGAGCGCGTGGAAGCTCGCCCGCTCGTACTTCAAGAAGATCGGCCAGCCGATGCGGCACAAGGTGGTGAGCCGCTACCTGGCCTACCACGGCACCTCGATGGGGGCGCTGTCCATCACCGGCGTGCCCGCGTTCCGGGCCGAGTTCGAACCGCTGGTGCCCGGCGGCATCAAGGTGCCCAACACCAACTTCTACCGGGCCCCGGTGCACGCCGACGACTACGAGGCCTTCGGCGTATGGGCCGCCGACGAGATCGCCCGCGCCATCGAACGCGAGGGGCCGGAGACCGTCGCCGCGGTGTTCCTGGAGCCGGTGCAGAACGCGGGCGGCTGCTTCCCCGCCCCGCCCGGCTACTTCCAGCGGGTCCGCGAGATCTGCGACCGGTACGGCGTGCTGCTGGTCTCCGACGAGGTCATCTGCTCCTGGGGCCGCCTCGGCGAGTACTTCGGGGCGCAGTACTACGGCTACCAGCCCGACATCATCACCACTGCCAAGGCGCTGACCTCGGGATACTCCCCGCTCGGCGCGATGATCGCCAGCGACCGGCTGATCGAGCCGTTCCTGGCCGACGGGCAGATGTTCGCCCACGGCATCACCTTCGGCGGCCACCCGGTCGGCTGCGCGGTCGCCCTGGCCAACCTCGACCTGTTCGAGCGGGAGGACCTGGTCGGGCACGTACGCACCAACGCGCCCGCCTTCCGGGCCACCCTGGAGAAGCTGTACGACCTGCCGATCGTCGGCGACGTGCGCGGCGAGGGCTACTTCTACGGCATCGAGCTGGTCAAGGACAAGGCGACCCGGGAGACGTTCAACGCCGAGGAGTCGGAGAAGCTGATCCGCGGCTTCCTGTCCACCGCCCTGTTCGACGCGGGCCTGTACTGCCGCGCCGACGACCGCGGCGACCCGGTCATCCAGCTGTCGCCCGCGCTGATCTGCACCCAGACCGAGTTCGACGAGATCGAGCAGATCCTGCGCGACGTGCTGACCCGGGCCTCGAAGCTGCTGTGACGGTATCGCTGTGGCGTGACACCGCGGGCGGAGCGGCCTCGCCCCGCCCGCGGTTGTCCGGCGACCTCGACGTCGACGTGGCGATCGTCGGCGCGGGCTACACCGGCCTGTGGACGGCGTACTACCTGCGCCGGGCGGACCCGGGGCTGCGCGTGGCGGTCGTCGAGGCCGAGCAGGCCGGGTTCGGAGCCTCCGGGCGCAACGGCGGCTGGTGCTCCGGGCTGCTGCCGGTCTCGCTGCCGAAGCTGGAGCAGCGGCACGGCCGGGGTGCCGCGATCGCGTTCCAGCAGGCGATGAACGACACCGTCGACGAGGTGGGCCGGGTCGCCGCCGCCGAGGGCGTCGACTGCGACTTCGCGAAGGGCGGCTCGCTGGGCCTGGCCCGCTCGTCCCGGCAGTGGCAGCACGCGCGGGCCGAGGCGGCGCAGGCGGCGGCGTACGGGTTCGAGCTGGAACTGCTGGGGGCGGCCGAGGCGCGGGCCCGGTGCGGGGCCACCGACGTGCACGGCGCGACGTGGAACCCGCACTGCGCGGCGCTGCACCCGCTCAAGCTGGCGCGCGGGCTGGCCCGCACGGTCGAGCGGGCGGGCGTGCCGATCTTCGAGAAGACCCCGGCCCTGCAGCTGGCGCCGGGACGGGTCCGCACCGCGTACGGCGAGGTCCGGGCGCCGGTCGTGGTCCGGGCCACCGAGGGCTACACCCCGGGGTTGCCCGGGGCCCGCCGCGCCGTCGTGCCGGTGTACTCGCTGATGGTGGCCACCGAGCCGCTGCCGGAGCAGTTCTGGGAGCGGGCGGGGCTCGCCGAACGGGAGACCTTCACCGACCTGCGGCGGCTGGTCGTCTACGGGCAGCGGACCGCCGACGGGCGGCTGGCGTTCGGCGGGCGCGGGGCGCCGTACCACTTCGGATCGGCGGTGCGGCCGTCGTACGACAGCGTGCCCCGGGTGCACGAGGCGCTGCGTCGTACGCTGCGTGAGCTGTTCCCGGCCCTGGACGGCGCCGGGTTCACCCACTCCTGGGGCGGGCCGCTCGGCATCGCCCGCGACTGGCACCCGTCCGTGGGCCTGGACCGCGCCACCGGCCTGGCCTGGGCCGGCGGGTACGTCGGCGACGGTGTGGCCGCCACCAACCTGGCCGGGCGGACCCTGGCCGACCTGATCACCGGCCACGAGACCGAGCGGACCGGCCTGCCCTGGGTCAATCACCGCTCGCCGAGCTGGGAGCCCGAACCGCTGCGCTGGCTCGGCATCAACACCGCCCTGCGCGGTGTCGTCGCCCTCGACGCCCTGTCCCGCCTCAGGCCGGGGGGATGACCCGCAGGTGGCCGCGGCGGCCGGGCGTGTGGGTCGGCGCCGGCTCCGGCGGCTCGGGGGCGCGCGGGTGCGGTCGGGCCGCCTCGCGTACGGCCTCGGCCAGCGCGACCAGGTCGTCGGTGGTCGGCGGCGGCGGCTCGAACTCGCCGTCGTAGCGGACCAGCTCCCAGCCCCGGGGCGCGGTCAGGCTCAGCGCGTGCGGCTCGCACAGGTCGTACGTGTGCGGCTCCTGGTGCGCCGCGAGCGGCCCGACCACCGCGGTCGACTCGGCGTAGACATAGGTCAGCGTTGCGACCGCCTGCCGGGGGCAGCCGTTACGAGAGCAACGCCGTGGAGACCTCACGGCGTGTGACGTTAGCGTCCCGCCGGGCGAGTGCGCCGTGGATGCGCCGCGACACGCCGAGGGAAGGATCACGTGGGCGTCGGCCGCCGTGAAACTGACCGGCGGGGATACATTGGCGACGTGACCAGTCCCGCCCGCCGCCGCCCAGCCGCCCGCCGCCGACGCGACCGCCACGGCCGGGGGATGCGCGGCCGCCTGGTGCCCGCGAGCGTGCCCCTGGCCCGGACCAAGGCCGAGGTCTTCGACGAGCTGGTGCTGGACACGGTCGAGTCGCTGGAGGCGAAGTTCGCGACGGAGCTGGCCGGGGTCGAGTTCGCGGTCGAGGACGTCCCGCCGGACCTGAACGTGTACGACTCCGACGTGCTGGAGGACGGCCGGGTGCCGCTGGCGCGGCTGCTGCCGGGACGGCCGGGACGGCACGGAGTGCCGCCGCGGATCGTGGTCTACCGGCGCCCGCTGGAGTTTCGCGCCTCGGACCGCGAGGACCTGGGCGAGCTGGTGCGTGACGTGATCGTGGAGCAGGTGGCGAACCTGCTCGGGCTGAGCCCTGACGACCTCAGTTGAGGGTTCCCCTGCCCGGACCCCCCGATCCGGGCAGGAGACAAGCCTCAGACCGCGCGGCGCTTGAGCTTGCGGCGCTCGCGCTCGGACAGTCCGCCCCAGATGCCGAAGCGCTCGTCATGCGAGAGCGCGTACTCCAGGCACTCGGACTTGACCTCGCAGCGCGAGCAGATGCGCTTGGCCTCGCGGGTCGAACCGCCCTTCTCGGGGAAGAACGCCTCAGGGTCGGTCTGCGAGCACAGCGCGTGCTCCTGCCACTCGGGCGCGTTGCCCAGCAGATCCGCCACGACGGGGCGACCGTCCATCTCCGCTGCCTCCTTTATGCGCGCCGGGATCGCCGGCGCAACCCCCCACCCTGGAGAGGGCACTTGTCCACATAGGCGGTTTTGTGGCTGCCGCTTCCCCCAAGCCCCAACGGAATTACACGCGTGTCGTACGTGCACCGTCAAGCTGACTCTGGTACACGCCCGGCAGGGCCGTTCGGTGCGGCGGCATCCTCCCGCCACTGCCCTATCGATCCAGACCCGAGAGCGGTAACGGCATCCCGGGCGTGTCGTGGCGAAATTCTGCTGGCGTGTCGGGCTTGACGTCATCCGGCTGACGGCGATCCGACAGATAGCCGATGATGTCCGTCACCCTGAACCCAACGAGGCGACGACCGGAGCGTCACGCACCCGATCCGGCTTTAGATAGACGTTGGCCTATCTCATCGAGTCCACGTAGATCGAACTCGACGGGATAGGCCAACGTCTATGAAAAACGGGTGGTCGCGGTCAGGGCCGTCGCGGGGCGGCGGCGTAGCCGGTGGTGCGCTGGCGGGCGGGGCGGCCCGCGGCGGCGGCGATCTCGTGCAGCTGCGCCACGGTACGGGCCGAGCCGTGCGCCGAACCCGCCATCCGGGAGATCGTCTCCTCCATCAGCGTGCCGCCCAGGTCGTTGCAGCCCCCGTTCAGCATCGCCACGGTGCCCTCGTCGCCGAGCTTCACCCAGGAGCACTGGATGTTGGCGATGCGCCCGTGCAGCAGCAGCCGGGCCATCGCGTGCACGGCCCGGTTCTCGCGCCAGCTCGCGCCCGCCCGCGCCACCCCGGCCAGGTAGATCGGGGCGTTGGTGTGCACGAACGGCAGCCCCACGAACTCGGTGAAGCCGCCGGTGCGGTCCTGGATCCCGGCCAGCACCCGGAAGTGGCCCAGCCAGTGCCGGGGGTGGTCGACGTGGCCGTACATCATCGTGGAGCTGGACCGGATGCCCAGCCGGTGGGCCGCCTCGACCGTCTCCACCCAGGCGGAGGTGGGCAGCTTGCCCTTGGTGAGCACCCAGCGCACCTCGTCGTCGAGGATCTCGGCGGCGGTGCCGGGGATGGTGTCCAGCCCGGCCTCGCGCAGCCGCGCCAGCCAGTCGGGGACGGGCACGCCGGCCTTCGCGGCCGCCGTGACGATCTCCATCGGGCTGAACGCGTGCACGTGCATGCCCGGCACGCGCTCCTTCACCGCGCGGACCAGGTCCGGGTAGACCGAGACCGGCAGCTGCGGGTCGATGCCGCCCTGGACGCACACCTCGGTGGCGCCGTCGCGCCACGCCTCCTCGGCCCGGTCGGCGACCTGCGCCACGGTCAGCCGGTATGCGTCGGCGTCGCGCTCGCGCTGGGCGAACGCGCAGAACCGGCAGCCCACGTAGCAGACGTTCGAGAAGTTGATGTTGCGGTTGACCACGTACGTCACGTCGTCGCCGACGGTGGCGGCGCGCACGTCGTCGGCGATGCGGCACAGCTCGTCCAGGGCCGGGCCGTCGGCGTGCAGCAGCGCCAGAGCGGCGTCCTCGTGCCGGGGTTCGAGCAGGTCCGCCGGGTTCTCCCGGGCCACCCGCAGGCCTTGCGCCAGGGCGCCGACGTGCACCGCCGGGCCGGTGTCGCGCCCGGCCGCCTCGGAGACGGCGGCCCAGTCGCCGTACACGGTGTCGAAGTCGGCGCGGCGGTCGGCGGTGCGGCCGTCGGTGTCGATGGTGGCGTGCAGGTCGGTGCGGCCGGTGCCGCCCTCGACCTCGGGCTCCTGCCACGGGCGGCCGGTCACCGGGGCGTCGGCCACGGCCATCCCGGACGCGTCGGCCAGGGCCGTGACGTGCGGGTGCAGGCGCGGGTCGAGCCACCGCTCGGCGCCGCGGACGTACGCCGGGTAGATCGTCAACCGCTCGCGCAGCTCGAAACCGGTCGCCGCGGTCAGCGCCGCCAGCTCGTCCAGGTGCGGCCAGGGGCGCTCGGGGTTGACGTGGTCGGGCGTCAGCGGCGAAACGCCGCCCCAGTCGTCGATCCCGGCCCGCACCAGCAGCTCGAACGAGGCGTCGATGAGGTTCGGCGGCGCCTGGAGGCGCATGCCCGGCCCGAGCAGCAGCCGCGCCACCGCGACCGTGGCGGCCAGGTCGCGCACCGAGGCGTCCGGGACCGAGCGCATCGCGGTGTCGGGCTTGGCGCGGAAGTTCTGCACGATCACCTCCTGGAGGTGGCCGTACTCGCGGGCGCTGCGGCGGATCTCGAACAGTGCGTCGACCCGCTCGGCGTGCGTCTCGCCGATGCCGATCAGGATGCCCGTGGTGAACGGCACCCCGACCCGGCCCGCGTCGGCCAGCACCCGCAGCCGCACCGCCGGCTCCTTGTCCGGCGAGCCGTAGTGCGGGCCGCCCGGCTCCGACCACAGCCGCGTCGCGGTCGTCTCCAGCATCATGCCCATGCTCGGCGCCACCGGGCGCAGCCGCTGGAGCTCGGCCCAGCTCAGCACGCCCGGGTTGAGGTGCGGCAGCAGGCCGGTCTCCTCCAGCACGGCGATCGCCACCGAGCGCAGGTAGTCCAGGGTGGACCCGTACCCCCGCTCGTCGAGCCACTGCTGCGCGGCCGGCCAGCGGTCCTCGGGCCGGTCCCCGAGTGTGAACAATGCCTCTTTGCACCCGAGCGCGGCGCCCTGGCGGGCGATGGCCAGCACCTCGTCGCGGTCGAGGAAGGCCGCGGGCAGCCGGTGCGGCACCGTGGCGAAGGTGCAGTAGTGGCAGCGGTCCCGGCACAGGCGGCTGAGCGGGATGAACACCTTCTTGGAGAAGGTGATGACACCGGGCCGCCCGGCGTCGCGCAGGCCCGCGTCGCGGACCGCGCCGGCCAGTGCCAGCAGCTCGTCGAACGCCTCGCCCTGCGCGCTGAGCAGGGCGGTCGCCTCGGCCGCGTCCAGCGCGCGGCCGCTGCCCGCGCGGCGCAGGGCCCGCGTCACCTCCGCCGCCGTGAACTGGTGCTGCGCCACCGCTTCGCCGGCCATGCCGCTCCCCTTTTCCCGCGCTACCCCGTAGTAGGCATGAACGCCCGCAGGTCAGCGTACGACCCGGCCCCGACTTGCCCGCCGCGGTGCGGGAGGATGTGTCCATGCGGATCGTGGTGCTGGCAGGCGGCATCGGCGGCGCGCGGTTCCTGACCGGGGTGCGGGCGTACGCCCGGACCACCGGCGCGGAGGTCACCGCGGTCGTCAACGTGGGTGACGACGTGTGGATGCACGGGCTGCGCATCACCCCCGACCTGGACTCGGTGATGTACACCCTCGGCGGCGGCATCGACCCCGAGCGCGGCTGGGGCCGCGCGGGCGAGACCTGGACCGTCAAGGAGGAGCTCGCGAAGTACGGCGCCGAGCCCAGCTGGTTCGGTCTGGGCGACCGCGACATCGCCACCCACCTGGTCCGGACCCGGATGCTGAACGCGGGCTACCCGCTGTCGGCCGTGGTCGCGGCGCTGTGCGACCGCTGGCAGCCGGGCGTCGCGCTGCTGCCCGCCACCGACGACCGGCTGGAGACGCACGTCGTCACCGAGCTCGACGGCGCCGAGCAGGCGATCCACTTCCAGGAGTGGTGGGTGCGCCACCGCGCGCAGGTGCCCGCGAAGCGGTTCGTGTTCGTGGGCGCCGACGCCGCCAAGCCCGCCGCGGGCGTGCTCGACGCGCTGAGCGGCGCCGACGTGGTGCTGCTGGCGCCGAGCAACCCGGTGGTGTCGATCGCGCCGGTGCTGGCCGTGGCCCCGCTGCGCGAGGCGCTGGTCGCCGGTTCGGCCCCGGTCGTGGGCGTGTCGCCGATCATCGGCGGCAGCCCCGTACGCGGCATGGCCGACCGCTGCCTGGCGGCGCTGGACGTCGCGTGCACCGCCGAGGGGGTGGGCCGCCTGCTCGGGGCGCGTACCGCGGGCGGGGTGCTCGACGCGTGGCTGGTCGACCCCGTCGACGCGGCCACCGACGTCCCGGGCGTACGCGTGGGGGCGGCGCCGCTGTGGATGACCGACGAGGACGCGACCGCGGCGATGGTCCGCGCCGCACTGGAACTGGGAGGACTGTCGTGATCGGCGGTTACAGCGTGCACCCGGTGCACGGCATCGGCGACGTACGCCCCGGCGACGACCTCGCCAAGCTCATCACCGAGGCCGCGCCGTGGCTTGCCGACGGCGACATCCTCGTGGTCACCAGCAAGATCGTTTCCAAGGCCGAGGGCAGCCTCGCCGACGTGCCCGTGTCGGGGCCGGAGCGCGAGGCCGCGCGGGAGAAGGTGCTGCGCGACCAGACCGCGCGCCCGGTCGCCACGCGCGGGCACACCCGCATCGTGCAGACCCACCACGGCTTCGTGCTCGCCTCGGCCGGCATCGACGCCTCCAACGTCGACCGGTCCCAGCTCGTGCTGCTGCCCGTCGACCCCGACCGGTCGGCCCGCGAGCTGCGCGCGACGCTGCGCGAGCGGCACGGGCTGAACGTCGCCGTCATCGTCAGCGACACGATGGGGCGGCCGTGGCGCAACGGGCTCACCGACGTGGCGCTGGGCTGCTCCGGGATCGCGCCGCTGCGCGACTACCGGGGCGAGACCGACCCGTACGGCAACGAGCTGCACATCACGCAGATGGCGATCGCCGACGAGATCGCCTCAGCGGCCGAGCTGGTCAAGAACAAGATCGACCGGGTGCCGGTGGCGGTGGTCCGCGGCCTGATCACCGCGCCCGCCGACGGTCCCGGCGCGGTCGAGACCCTGGTCCGCTCCGCCGAGCACGACCTGTTCTCCCTCGGCACCGCCGAAGCCATCGCGCTGGGCCGCGAGCAGGCCCGCGAGCAGGGCTGACGGTCAGCCGCCGGCCAGCAGGGCCTGGCCGAGCGGCGTGACCGTGTGGTGCACGGTGTTGCGCGCCCGGGTGCTCAGCATCAGTCCGGCGTCGCGCATCACCGTCACGTGCTGGCTCACCGCCGCCGGGGACACCCCGAGCCGCCGGGACAGCTCGGTGGTCGTGCTGCCCGCCGCCGCCAGCTCCAGCACCGCCGCACGGGTGCGCCCCAGCAGCCCGGTCAGCGCCTCGCCCGGCGCCGTCGCGGCCAGCCGCGCCGCCGGGTGCACCGAGTACACCAGCACCGGCGGCAGCTCGGGGTCCACCAGCGTCACCGGCTTGCTGTTCGTCTTGAAGTACGACGGCACCAGCAGCAGCCCGCGCCCCTCCAGGTGCACGTCGCGGTGCGACGGGTAGTCGGCGATGGACAGCGTGCCGCCGTCGAACCGGATCGACGGGTGCAGGTCGTTCAGCAGCCCCTCGACGCCCCGGTCGAGCAGGGTGCGGCCCCGCAGGCTGCGGTCCGCCTCGACCGCCGCGCGGACCCGGGGCCACATCGGCTCGATCGCTGCCTCGTGATACCGCGTGATGGCCGTGCCCAGCTCGGCCACGGCCGACCGCAGGCCGCGGCCGAGGTCCGCGACGGCCGGGGGCAGCGAGCCCTGGGTGCGGCCGAGGACGTCGATCTCGCGGCGCAGCCGGGGCTGCGGCGTCGACAGCACCGCGTCGACTCCGGCGCCGATGCCGTCGGCAGCCTCGGTCGGGGTGAGGAGGTCGGGGAAGTAGCCCACGGGCGGGTTGAGCGCCAGCAGCATCGCCGTCTCGGCGCGCAGCGGCCCGGCCGGACGCAGCCTGGCCACGGTGCCGGTCTTCCACGCGGTCAGCAGCGGGTCGGTGCCGCGCATGCGCAGCAGGTGGATGCTGAGCGCGAGCTCCCACATCGGATCGGGCCGGGCGGCCACGCGCGTGCGCACGAGATCGGCGCCGGTGAAATGGATCCGCAGCATGTGGACTCCGGGGTGGGGTGACTCGGATGACAATACCGGCGGAGCTGACCTGGGTCTTTAAGTCACCGCTGAAAGTCGTGGACCCGACGCGGCCGGGTGCGCGATCCTGTGGTCCGGCCTGGGGAGCCGAGCGACGCACGGCGTCGCCGACCGTACGGGGGCGTACGGGGCACGGTAGCGGCCGGCCGGGAGCCGGGGGGCAGACCGGCCGGCCGCTCCGTTCGCACCGGACCGGGTCTCACAGCCACAGGCCGATGCGGTGGTCCTCGTCGGTGACGTAGATCGGCGCTCCGTCCCGGTCGGACACCCCCTCGACGTGGTGCAGCGGCGCCAGATCCGCCACCGGCTCCGCCTTCAGCAGCGCCGGGCCGGGGCGCTCCGGCAGCACGAAGCGAACGTGGCGGCAGGTGGCGTGGCGCGCGTGCGGATGCCGTTCCAGCAGCACCGAGCCCTTGTCCAGGGCGTCGATCGAGCCGATGACCGCGTCGTAGCCGCCGTCGGGGCGGGCGGCGAGCGCGCGTACGCCCAGCGGGCCGGGGCCGGTGCCGGTCAGCGCGTACACCCCCGCGACCCGCAGCGCGCCGCCGGCGAACAGCTCCGGCACCCCCGCCAGCTCCACCAGCACCGGCTCGCCCGCGGCGGTGACCGGCCAGCGCAGCCCGACCAGCAGCGTGCCGCGCCCGGTGAACGCGGCACCCTCGATGTTGACCGGGTGGTCGCCGGGGGCCAGCTGCGCGACCCAGGCCTTGCCCTTGGCGGTGCCGCGGCGCAGCGTCTGCTCGATGAAACCGTCGTGTACGGCCGGATCGACCGGCCCCGGCGCCACCGGATGCCCCGTGGCGGCCAGCTCGGCCAGCGCGTCGTTGACCGCCCGGTGCAGCGCGAACCGGTGCCGCACGATCTCCAGCTCCGGCCGGGCCGACTCGCGGAACCGGGCCACGAAGGCGCGTCTGGGCCGCAGCGGGCCCGCCTTGGAGCCGAAGTGGGAGCCCAGGACGTACACCCAGCCGTCGTGGCGGGCCAGCGCCTCGGCGTCCTCGGTGCGCCCCGCGTGGGCACCCGCCTCGGCGGCGACGTGCGCGGCGCGCCACGTCCCGTCCAGCCGCTCCACGATCAGGGCCAGGCAGCGCTCCACCGGGCCCTCGTCCAGCACGGTCCAGTACGCCCGCCGCGCGCCGAACTCCCGCAGCAGCGCCGGGTCGGCCACGGCCAGCAGGTCGCTCGCCTCGTTGCCCGCCGCCGCCAGCTCCACCAACTTCATGATCCCCAGCGTATGCACCCGCCACCACTCCGCCCCGCGACCACCGCGCACCCCCCTCAGCGAAGTTGCCGGGCAATCGGGCGTAAGTCAGGCCGACTTACGCCCGATTGCCCGGCAACTCGGCAGGGCTCGCGCAGGGCTCGCGCTGGATTCGCGCAGGGCTCGCGGGGTCAGATGCGGGTGTCGCCGCGCTCCTTGAGCTCGTCGACCAGCTTCTTGACGTCCTGGGCGCGGTCGCGGCCGCACACCAGCACCACGTCCGGGGTGTCGACCACGATCATGTTCTCCAGGCCCAGCGCCGCGACCAGGCGGCCCGACTGCGGCACCACCACGACGTTGCGCGAGTCGTGCAGCAGCACCTCGGGCTTGCCGCCGTCGAGGGTGGCGTCGTCGCCGACCACCACGTTGCCGTCGGCGTCGGCGGGCAGCACCTCGCCGAGGGTGTGGAAGTCGCCGATGTCGTTCCAGCCGAAGTCACCCGGCACGGTGGCGACCAGGCCCGCCGCGGCGGCGCCCTCCATGACCGCGTAGTCGACGGAGATCTTGGTCAGGGTGGGCCAGATCTGGCCGAGCACCCGGTCGCGGTCGTCGGTGTCCCAGGCGGCGGCGATGCGGGTCAGCCCGTCGTGCAGCTGCGGCTGCTGGCGGGCCAGCTCGCGCAGGAACACGTCGACACGCCACACGAACATGCCGGCGTTCCACAGGTACCGGCCGGACGCGACGTACTCGGCGGCCACCTCGCGCGACGGCTTCTCCTTGAACTCGTCGACGACCCGCACCGGCCCGTCGACGACGGCGCCGCACTGCAGGTAGCCGTACCCGGTCTCGGGGTGGGTCGGGGTGATGCCGATGGTCATCAGCAGGCCGCGCCGGGCCCCGGCCTCGGCGTCGCGCAGCACCTCGGTGAAACGGGCCACGTCGCGGACCAGGTGGTCGGCGGCGAACGAGCCCATCACGCCCTCCGGGTCGCGCCGGGCGATCACGGCGGCGGCCAGGCCGATGGCGGCGCACGAGTCGCGCGGGCTCGGCTCGATCAGGATGTTGGATTCGGGCAGGTCAGGCAGCTGCCGGGCGATCGCGGCCGCGTGGGCGGTGCCGGTCACCACGTACGTGTCCCCGATGGCGGCGACCGGGGCCAGGCGGGCCACGGTGGCCTGGATGAGCGTCTCGGGGGTGCCGGTGAGCGGGTGCAGGAACTTCGGGTTCGTGGCGCGCGACAGCGGCCAGAGGCGCGTCCCACTCCCACCAGCAGGGATTACGGCGTGCAGCATCCGACCATTCTGCCTGACCGGGCGGGGTAGGCAACTCGCCCCGCCCGCAGGCCCCCTGCCGACCGCCCGTCAGTGGCGGTCGCGGATCGACCGCTGCCAGGCGCTGATGTGGGCGTCGGCGCTGGAGTTCCAGCTGAACTCCTTCGCCCGGGCCAGCCCGGCCGCGGCCAGGGCGGCGCGGCGTCCGTCGTCGTCGAGCAGCGCGGCCAGGTCGCGGCCGATCGCGTCCGCCTCCGGCCCCGTGTACGCGACCGCGTCGCCGCCCACCTCGGGCAGCGACAGCCGGGGCGTGGTCAGCACCGGCGCGCCGCAGGCCATCGCCTCCAGGATCGGCAGCCCGAAACCCTCACCATGGCTCGGGTACGCGCACAGCACCGCCCCGCCCAGGAACCCGGGCAGGTCCGCGTAGCGCAGGTAGCCCGGCCGCAGCAGGCGCAGGTGCGCGGGCACCTCGGCCGCCATCCGGTCGATCTCGTCGTCGTGGCCCTGGCCGCCGGCGAGCACCAGCGCGGGCGGGTCGACCCGGTCGCGTACCGCCGCGATCCAGCCGCGGATCAGGTTCGGCACGTTCTTGCGCGGCTCCTTCGCGCCCAGGAACGCGAGGTACGACGCCTCGCCCAGGCCCAGCCGCGCCCGCACCCGCGCCTTCTCGTCCTCGCCCGGCACGTGGAACGCGGTGTGGTCCACCCCGTGGTAGGCGACGTCGACGCGGGTCGGGTCGACGTCCAGCAGCCGGATCAGCTCGTCGCGGGTCGCCTTGCTCGGCACGATCACCCGTTCGGCGCGGCGCATCGACGTCTTGATCGCGGAGCGGAAGAAGGTGCCGCGCGACTTGTCGTAGTGCTCCGGCTCGGTGAAGAACGTCGCGTCGTGCACCGTCACCGTCACCGGGCAGCCCGAACGCAGCGGGCAGGTGTAGAACGGCGAGTGCAGCACCTCGGCGCCGACCTGCTGGGCCAGCAGCGGCAGGCCGGTCTGCTCCCAGGCCAGCCGGGCCGGGCGGTGCGCCACGGCGGCCGGCGCCGCCACGACCTGCGCGTGCGGCAGCGTACGGGCGTAGCGCTCCTGGTCGGTGCGCTGGCAGACCACGATCAGGTCGAGGTCGGACCGCTCGGCCAGGGCGCCCAGCAGCCCGTCCAGGTAGCGGCCCACCCCGCCTCGGTCGGCGGGGACACTGGTCGCGTCGACCAGCACCCGGGGAGAGCGGGAGATCGTCACGGTGAACACTCCTTGTGGGGGTGTGCAGCGCAGCCCAGTCGACCGCCGCTCTGCGGTTGTGAGACTGTGCGCTGTTTCACAGCAGTCACGTCTCAGACTACGCCCGACATACCCCATGGCAAGGTCCACGACGCGGCGTTGTCGGTAGCCTGACCACGTGTCGACTATCAGTCAGCTCTTCGCCGCCACGGTGTCGGCCGATCCGGCCCGCCCCCTGCTCACCTGGTACGACGACGCCACCGGCGAACGTACCGAGCTGTCCGGTGCGACCCTGGCCAACTGGGTGGCCAAGACGGGGAACCTGCTCGTCGACGGGCTCGGCCTCGGACCCGGTGACGTCGCCTCGATCGCGCTGCCGCCGCACTGGCAGACCGCCGCGATCATGCTCGCCACGTGGACCGCCGGGCTGGCCGTCTCCCACTCCGCCGAACTGCCCGCCGACGTCGCCTTCGTCGCCGCCGACGCGGCCCCCACCGCCCCCGACACGTACGCCGTCGGCCTGCACCCGTTCGCCCTGCCCCTGCGCGGCCTGCCCGCCGGGGTGTCGGACTGGGTCAGCTCCGCGCGCGCCCACGGCGACTTCTACGGCGGCCCGGCCGCCGACCCGGGCGCGGCCGCACTGGTCGGGCTGCCCGGCGGCGGCGGCTCGATCACCCACGCCGAGCTCGCCGACCGGGCGGTGGCCCGCGCCAAGGAGCTGGACATCCAGCGCGGCGAGCGGGTGCTGATCGACCTCGGCGCCCACCCGCGCCCGCTGGACTGGCTGGTCGCCCCGCTGGCCGCGGGCGCGACGCTGGTCCTGTCCCACCACACGGCCGCAGGCATCCTCGACTCCCGCGCGACGACAGAACGCGCCAAGATCATCCCCTGAGCCCCCGCCCGCGGGTCGGGCCACGGGCGGCGACGCGATCCGCTTTACATAAACGCTGGCCTATCTCATCGAATCTGCGTAGATCAAACTCGACGAGATAGGCCAGCGTTTATGTAAAGGACGGGGTGACCCGGGACCAGGTCGCCCGGACAGGGGCTACGCGGCCCGGGTACGGGCCAGTTCCTCGAACGCCGTCAGTGACTCCGGGTTCGCCAGCGCCCCCTTCGCCGCCGCGGACTCCACCGGCGTGCCGGTCAGGATCCGCTTGACCGGCACCTCCAGCTTCTTGCCCGACAGCGTCCGCGGCACCGCCGCCACCTGGTAGATCGCGTCCGGGATGTGCCGCGGCGACAGCGCGGTCCGCAGCTCCCGCGCGATCTTCCCGCGCATCGCGTCGTCCAGCTCGCACCCCGGCACCAGCACCACGAACAGCAGCAGCTCCCCGGCCCCGCCCTCGTCGTCCTCCAGGTGCACCACGACCGAGTCGGCGACCTCGTCCATGCCCTCGACCACCGAGTAGAACTCGGCCGTGCCCAGCCGCACCCCGCCCCGGTTCAGCGTGGCGTCGGAGCGGCCGGTGATCACGCAGGTGCCCCGGTCGGTGATGGTGATCCAGTCACCGTGGCGCCATACGCCCGGGAACACGTCGAAGTACGCCTCGCGGTACTTCTCGCCGGTGGTGTCGCCCCAGAACGCGACCGGCATGCTCGGCATCGGCGCGCTGATGACCAGCTCACCGAGGCCGCCGAGCACGGGATGGCCGGCGCCGTCGTACGCCTCGACCTTCGCGCCCAGGCAGCGGGCCGCGATCTCGCCCGCGTAGACGGGGTTCAGCGGGGTGCCGCCGACGAAGCCGGTGCACACGTCGGTGCCGCCGGACAGGGACAGCAGCATCAGGTCGGGGTTGATGTTGTCGTACACCCACTCGAAGCCCTCGGCGGGCAGCGGCGCCCCGGTGGAACCGAGCCCGCGCAGGCGAGACAGGTCGGCGACCTCGCGCGGCACCAGCCCCTCCTTGCGGCAGGCCAGCAGGTACGGCGCCGAGGTGCCGAAGTACGTCATCCCGGCCTCCTCGGCCAGGCGCCACAGCATGCCCAGGTCCGGGGCGCCCGGGTTGCCGTCGAACAGCACGATCGCCGCCCCGACCGCCGGGCCGGAGACCAGGTAGTTCCACATCATCCAGCCGGTGGTGGAGAACCAGAAGTAGCGGTCGCCGGGGCCCAGGTCGTGGTGCAGGGCGAGCATCTTCAGGTGCTCCAGCAGGATGCCGCCGTGGCCGTGCACGATCGGCTTGGGCAGGCCGGTGGTGCCGGAGGAGTAGAGCACGTACAGCGGGTGGGCGAACGGAACCGGGGTGAAGGCCAGCGGTTCGCCGGTGTCGGCGGCCAGCTCGCCCAGGCCGACATTGCCTTGGGTGTACGGCAGCACGATCGTGTGCTCCAGCGACGGCAGCGCCGCCCGGATCGCCGCGACCTCCCCGGCCCGGTCGATGAGCTTGTCGCCGTACCGGTAGCCGTCGACGGCGACCAGCACCTTGGGCGAGATCTGCTGCCAGCGGTCGGTGACGCTGCGGGTGCCGAACTCGGGCGCGCAGGACGAGAAGATCGCGCCCAGGCTGGCCGTGGCCAGCATCAGCACGACCGCCTCGGGGATGTTCGGCAGGTACGCCGCGACTCGGTCGCCCTCGCCGACGCCGAGCCGCCGCAGCCCGGCCCGCGCCCGGCGGACCTGCTCGCGCAGCTGCGCGGCGGTCAGCACCAGCGGTTCGCGGGTCTGCGAGTAGCCGAGCACGACCGGCTCGTCGTCGCCGACGCCCGGCATCCGCAGCACGTTCTCGGCGTAGTTGAGGGTGGTGCCGGGGAACCACTTCGCGCCCGGCATCGTGGCGTCGGGCAACACAGCGGTCACCGGCCCGTGCGCGACGACGTCGAAGTACTCCCAGATCGACGACCAGAACCCGGTCAGGTCCTCGGTGCTCCAGTGCCACAGCGCGTCGTAGTCGGCGAAGGCCAGCCCGCGGTGCTTCTCCAGCCAGCCGAGGTAGTCGCCGATGCGGGAGGTCTGCCTGACGTCTGCCGGTGGGGTCCACAGCACCTTGGTCATCGTGTTCTCCTCCCGCGTACGCCGTCGTACCGCACTCGCATCCTGCCGCATCCCCTGCGCGATCATTCTGCGGCCCGGACGAGCCGGCTGCGGTGTTCCCGGCGCACACCGGTCAGTGGGCGGCCATGGCGGCGGCCGACACCTCAGTGCCGGTCGGCGCGGTGGCTCTCGATCGCGCGGCGGCGGGCCAGCCGGTGCTCGCGGCGGATCTCGGCCTCGCGGAAGCGCCGCTCGTCCTCTTCGGTCTCCGGCAGCACCGGCGGCACCTCGATCGGCTCGCCGTCGGGCCCGACCCCCACGAACACCAGGTACGCCGTGGCGACGTTGACCGGGGCGCGGTCGGCCTCGTTCCAGCGCTCGGCCCAGCACGTGACGCCGAGCTCCAGCGAGGTGCGGCCGGTCCAGTTCACCTGCGCCTTGGCGTGTACGAGGTCGCCGACGCGGACCGGCACCATCAGCGTGATCTCGTCGAGGGAGACGGTGACGGCGTTGAAGCCGCAGTGGCGGGCGGCGGCCGCCCCGGCGGCGTCGTCGACGAACTTCATGATCACGCCGCCGTGCACCGTGCCGTACAGGTTGACGTCCTGGCTGGTCATGATGCGGCTCAACGTGACCCGCGCGAACGCGGTCGGATGGCCCTGCTCCTGGGAGATCACGCCCTCACCGTACGGCCTCCCCCCGCCGAGGGTGCCGGGGCAACGGGAAAACAGTAAGGTGCCGCACATGCGTCACGTATGGAGCCTCCTCGCCGCAATCGTGATCACACCGCTCGCGTGGGCCGCGGCCGCACAGGGCCAGGCCATGCTCGCGGTGAGCGTGTCACCCGACGTGCCCACCGGCATGTGGGTCGGCCTCGCCGTGCTGGCCGGGACGGGCCTGGTGCTCGGCCTGATCGGCGCGCTGCGCCTGTCCCCGGTGGGCCCGCTGTTCACCGCCCTGGTCTACCTGGGCTTCACCACCTGGTTCCTGCTCCAGCCGGTGCCCGCACTGGACACTCTCGACGCGGGCTGGAAGATCGGCGGCTACCACGCCGACCTCACCGTTCCGCTCCAGACCGGTCTGCTGGCCGCCGTCGGCGCGCTGCTGCTGGTCGCCGTGGTCAGCCCCGGCCGCTGGCGGGCGTGGCCGAAGCCGGTCCACACCATCGAGGCCGCCTGGCCGCAGCCCGCGGCCCAGCCGGGCGCCGACCGCCCGCTGGAGCCCACGGCCACCATGGAGCTGCCGCTTGCCACCCCCGCGTACGGGTCTGGCGCTGATGCGCCATCCTGGAACGCGCCGCAGGCCACGCTGTAGACCCCGGAGGCATGGTGCGTCATCTAGGATCGTTGCTGCTTTCGCTCGTCTTCGCACCCGCGATCTTCCTGTTGACCGGCACGGGCCTGAGCGCCTGGGGCACCACGATGGCGGCCGGTGGCGCCGCCGACGCGGTGCTCGACGCCGGAGCGGCGCTCGGTGCGCTGCTGCTGGCCGGAATCCTGTACGCCGTCCTGGTCATGGCCCGGCTGTCGCCGGTCGGCCCGGGGCTGGCGGGCATCGCGTTCCTCGGCACCAGCGGCTGGGCCCTGGCCGACCAGCGGTCCTACCTGGACACGTTCGCGCTGATCGACATCCACCTGGCCGGCGCCGTGGGCCAGCTCGGGCTCGGCGCACTGCTGGGCGTGCCGCTGCTGGCCACGATCGCCAGCCCGCGCCGCTGGCGCCGGCACGCCGACCCGCAGCCGGAGTTCCCGCAGCAGGCGTACCCCCAGCAGTATCCGCCGCAGCAGCAGCGCCAGCCGGGCGCGCCGACCGACCCGACCCGGCAGCTGACCTCGATGCCCGCCGACCCGTACGCGCTGCCCGACGTCGCGGCGCCGTCGCTGCACTACCCGCGGGCGACCCCGGTGGCCCCGCCGAGCCCGCCCGCCCCGCCCGCACCGGCGGCCCCCGTGGCCCCGGCCGCGCCGACGGTGTCCACCTCGGCCCCGACGATGCCGGTCGGCGGCGCCCCGCCGCTGCCCCGCCGCAACCCGAACCCGCCCCCGGCCGCGATGACCCCGTCGGCTCCCGCCCCGGCGGCACCACCGACGGCGGCACCACCGATGGCGGCGGCACCGACGGCGGCGGCACCGACTGTCCCGGTCGCGCCACCGGCTGCCGCACCGCCGTCGGCCAGGCCCGGCGCCGCCGTGCCCCCGCCGCTGCCCGACGAGGCCACGGTCATGCTCACCCCGCCGGAACCGCCCGGCCAGCGCTGACCCGCCCGTACAGAAGGGCACCTTCCCGCTCGCGCAGCGAACCGGCGAAGGTGCCCTTCCTTGTCGCCCTACGCCGCGGTGGGCAGGAGCGTGCGGTAGTACGCGATCTTGTTCCGCAGGTACTCGTGCTGCCGCAGCAGCAGCTCCAGCTGGGCCTCCGCCGAGGCACCGTGCTGTTCCAGGAGTTCCACCCGGTCGGCGATGGTCTCGTCGCCCTGCCGGGCGAGCTCGGCGAACCGGCACATCGCGTTGATCGGCATGCCGGTGTCGCGCAGGCAGCGCAGCAGGCCGAGCCAGCCCAGGTCGTCGTCGGAGAAGACGCGGCGGCCGCCGGCGGTACGGTCGATGCCTTCCAGCAGACCGATGCGCTCGTAGTAGCGCAGCGTGTCGAGGCTGAAACCACTGCGCTGGACGGCTTCGGCGGGGGTGTATCGGGTCACCGCACCACCGTAGCTTGACCTGGAGCGCACTCCAGGTGCCAGGCTGGCCGACATGACGACACGGAAACTGGGTCGCAGCGGCATCGAGGTCAGCGCACTGGGCCTGGGCTGCTGGGCCATCGGGGGCCCGCTGTGGGGCGAGGACGGGCAGCCGTACGGGTGGGGCGAGGTCGACGACGACGAGTCGGTCCGCGCCGTGCACCGGGCACTGGACCTCGGCGTCACCTTCTTCGACACCGCGAGCAACTACGGCGCCGGGCACAGCGAGCGGGTGCTCGGCCGGGCCCTGGGCGGGCGGCGCGACAGTGTGGTCGTCGCCAGCAAGTTCGGCAACACCTTCGAGGAGCAGACGCGGCTGGCCACCGGCGCGGACGGCACCCCGGAGTACATGCTCAGCTGCCTGGATGGCGTCCTCGACCGGCTCGGCACCGACTATCTGGACCTGTACCAGCTGCACCTGGGCCACCTGCCGACCGAGCAGGCGCTGGAGCTGGTGGACCCGCTGGAGAAGCTGGTCGCCCAGGGCCGCATCCGGGCGTACGGCTGGAGCACCGACGACCCGGAGCGCGCCGCCGCCTTCGCCGAGGCGGGGCCGAACTGCGCGGCGGTCCAGTACGACCACTCGGTGCTGAACGACAACGCGGCCATGGTCGACGTGCTGGCCCGGTACGAGCTGGCCGGGATCAACCGCGGGCCGCTGGCGATGGGCCTGCTCACCGGCAAGTACCACGGTGCCGCAGGACGGATCGGCGGCGACGACGTGCGCGGCAAGTCCCCGGAGTGGCTGCAGTACTTCACCGACGGCGTGCCGACCCCGCAGTGGGCCGAGCTCGTCGACCGGGTCCGGCAGGCGCTGACCGCCGACGGCCGGACGCTCACCCAGGGGGCGCTGGGCTGGCTGCTGGCTCGCAGCCCGTGGACGCTGCCGATCCCGGGTGTCCGCACGGTCGCCCAGGCGGAGGAGAACTTCGCCACCCTGGCCCTCGGTCCGCTGCCCGAGGCGGCGTTCGCCGAGGTCGAGTCGCTGCTCGCCGAGCTGCGCTGACACGGTCCGGCGCGGGCGCACAGCGCCCGCGCCGGAGTCGTGCCCGCGTTCAGCCGCCCAGCAGCGCCAGCAGCGCCTTCAGACTGTTCTGGCCGGTCAGGTACCGCACCGCACCCGCGTGCGCGACGCTGCCGCAGTTGGCGTTGACCCGCACCACCATGGGGTCGTACTGGCGGTAGGCCAGCACGACGTTGTACTGGTCGCCGGCGACGGCCGCGCACACCGGCTCGGCCTGGCCGTCGAACGCCTTCTCCGCGTTCGGCAGCCGGTTGAGGAGGGCGGCCACGGCGTCGGCGGCCGCCGCGTCGACGTTCCGGGACCGGCTCAGCGCGACGGCGCCGCCGGAGTCGCCGGGCGAGTACGTGCACAGCACGGCCGCGGTCGGCCCCGTCGCGACCAGCGGGCCGTCCGGCCGGGTGTCGGTCGACGGACCGAGCGGATACGTGTCCGGGCATCGCGCGTCGGCCACATTGCCGCTCGCCGCCACCCATGGCACCGCCGCACCGCCGTCGGTGTCCGGCGTGCCGCACGCGTTTACGAGAAGGGCGGTCAGGCCCAGAATGACGACGGCTCGGGAGAGCCTGCCGGGCCGGGATCCGATTTCACCGGCACCGCGTGACCTTTGCATTGTCCAGCTCCTGAACACCTGTTAACAGAACCGTTCCCTGACCAAGCGCCATGACCTCTCGCCCAGGCATGGTTCAGTTCGTTTTGGCGGTGACCCCGAAGTCCGACGCGATGGTCGTCCAGTCCTGGTAGTACAGGAGGGACGAGTCCGTGACGGAATAGGCGGTGACTGTCCCCTTCACCCGTACGCCTGAGCCGTCCAGGGAGTAGACCGGCCCGCCGCTGTCGCCCTCGCGACAGGACTGGAGCCCGTCCACCTGTGCCGCCCTGCTCAGGTCGTGCATGCTGAAGCAGTCGTCGTCCGAGTCACAACCGTAGGCAGTGTACGAGCCTGCCTGCGTCTTCAGGCCGCAGAGCACTCCGCTCGTCGAGCCTGACTGGCACAGCAGTTCGTTGACGACCACCCCGCCGGAGCTGCGCACGACCTTCGTGTTGCTGGTCGCGGCGGGCCCATCGAAGATCATCGCGCTGCCGCGCGCGTTGATCATCGTGATGTCGTGATCCCAGTTGTCGGCGTACACGCCGCCGATGCGCTCGTTCGCGTAGTCGTAAGCGACGTTGGTCGGGTTCATGCAGTGGGAGGCGGTGAGCAGGTAAGACTGCCCGCCCTTCAGCACGCCGAAGCCGGAGGTGCACCCGAGGGTGCCCTTGGCGGTTCCCGGGATCCTGATCCTGGTGCCGCCGTTCCAGGGGGCCGTGTCGTCCAGGCGGCTGCACACGACATCGCAGGAGGCCAGCCGCAGCGGGCCGCGACCCGCGGTGACGCGGACCGGGACCGAGAGGCCCAGCTCGGAGATCAGCCCGTCGATCGACGTCCGTGCCGGCGCCGGGCTGGCCGATCTCGCGCGCACCCGGGCCGCCGTCACCCCGTCCATCCTGACCACGTCCAGCCCCGTCCCGTCGTAGCGGACGGAGATCTCCTGAAGGTCCGCGCCGGCGGCGGTCGCGGCGGCTTCGATCTCGGCGGCGGCGGCTTCGAGTTCGCGCTTCGAGTACGGCGCTGGCCTGACCCTGACCCTGCCGAGCGAGCGCGCCTCGGCGACCGCCCGCGCCATGCCGGGGGTCAGCTCGCCCTTCCAGTAGACCGAGACGCCGTCACCCTCGAAGGCCAGGCTGACGAACCCGCCGGGTGCGCCGTCGATCTCCCGGTAGAGGCGGTCGACCACCGGCTGGAGGGCCTCCTGCCGGCGCATGACAGTCCACGTCGCCGCCGGGATACCGCCGGTGGACCGGCCGTCCCCGCCGCCCGGCGCGGCGGCGGCCTCCGCGACCGGCAGCAGTGCCAGCAGCGACATGGCCAGTGGGACGACCACGATGCGAATCAGCCGAACGTCGGAAAAGGATCTCACGTCCACCCCCGCTCGCGCGTTTGGCGACAGGGTAACGCTAATCCGACAGTGATCGCTCCAATGCAGACGGTGATTCGACAAAAGTTGGCACAGCGACCCCCGTCGATCAAGCCTAGTCAGCTCGCGGGGATCGTGGCCAGTGCTCGATAGATCCGCTTGTCCGAGACCGGGTACGGCGTGCCGAGGGTCTGCGCGAAGTAGCTGACCCGCAGCTCCTCGATCATCCAGCGCACCTCGACCACGGTGTCCCAGCCCGGGGCGCCGGGGCGCACCGATGCCTTGGCCTCGTCGTACTCGTGCAGCACGTCTTCGAGCAGCAGCAGCTTCTCGCGGTCGCGCTGCGGCTGCTCGGCCAGCTTGGCCAGCCGCTGCTCGATGGCGCGCAGGTAGCGGACCAGGTCGGACAGGCGGCGCAGCCCCGTGCCGGCCACGAACCCGGGGTAGACCAGCGCGGTCAGCTGGGACCGGATGTCGGAGACCGACCGGACCAGCAGCACGTTGGTGATCGACTTCAGCTTCCGGTCGATCTCGAACCAGGTCGCGAGGACCGGTTCGAGCTGCTGGAGGATCTCCAGGACCGATGCCGGCAGCTGCGCGCGGGCCTTGGCGGCCAGGGCCGCGAACGCGTCGGCATCCCAGGCCGGGCCGCCCGCCTCGATGATCACCTTGTCGACCGCGGCGGTGACCACGTCCTCCAGCAGCGGCGCGACGCCCCCGTGCGGGTTGCGCGACAGCGCCAGCTTGGCCTGGTTGGACAGGCGGCCCTGGATCGACTTCAGCGGCGGCGGCGCGGCCAGCAGCACCAGCCGCCGGGTGCCCCGCCACATCGCGTTCCACTGCTCACCGGCGGAGTCGAAGACCTTGACCCCGACCGCGGCGCCCTCGTCGACCAGCGCCGGGTAGCCCTTGACGTCGTACCCGCCGCGCTTGCGCTCGACCGTGCGGGCCAGCGGGCCCATGCTCCAGGCGGTCAGGCCGTGCATCTCCAGGTCGTCGGCGGCCGCGGCGACGGCCTGCTGCGCCTTGTCGCGCAGGCGCCGCTTGAGCTCGGGCAGGTCCTTGCCCTCGGCCAGGGTCTTGCCGTGCTCGTCCTCGACCCGGTACGTCATCTTCAGGTGCTCGGGCACCTTGTCCGGCTCCCAGCTGCCGCGCGAGACGACCACGCCGGTCATCGTGCGCAGCTGCCGCTCCAGCACCGCCACCAGCGGTTCCTCGCTCTGCTTGACCCCGGCCAGCGCCTCGCGGACGTAGTCGGGCACCGGCACGAAGTTGCGGCGGTCGGCCTTGGGCAGCGAGCGCACCAGCGCGATCGCCAGCTCCTCGCGCAGGCCGGGGATCTGCCAGTCGAACCCGGCCGGGCTGATCTGGTTGAGCAGCGGCAGCGGGATGTGCACGGTCACGCCGTCGGCGTCGGCGCCGGGCTCGAACTGGTACGTCAGCGGCAGCTCGAACCGTCCCTGCTGCCAGGCGTCCGGGTAGTCCTCCTCCTCGACGCCGCCCGCAGCCGCGTTGACCAGCATCGACTTCTCGAAGCTGAGCAGGTCGGGGGTCTTGCGCCGGGCCGACTTCCACCAGGTGTCGAAGTGCTGACCGGAGACGACGTCGGCGGGCAGCCGGTTGTCGTAGAAGGAGAACAGGGTCTCGTCGTCGACGAGGATGTCGCGGCGGCGTACCCGGTGCTCCAGCTCTTCGACCTCGGCCAGCAGCGCGCGGTTGGCGTGGAAGAAGTCGTGGTGGGTCTCCCAGTCGCCCTCGACCAGCGCGTGCCGGATGAACAGCTCGCGGGACAGCACCGGGTCGATGCGGCCGAAGTTCACCTTGCGCTTGGCGACGATGGGCAGGCCGTAGAGCAGCACCTTCTCGTACGCGACGACGGAGGCCTGCTTCTTCTCCCAGTGCGGTTCGCTGTACTGCCGCTTGACCAGGTGCGGGGCCAGGGTCTCGGCCCACTCCGGCTCGATCTTCGCCGCGACCCGGCCCCACAGCCGCGAGGTCTCGACGAGTTCGGCGGCCATCACCCAGCGCGGCGACTTCTTGAACAGCGCCGACCCCGGGAACAGCGAGAAGCGGGCCCCTCGGGCGCCGAGGAAGTCCCGCTTCTCCGCATCGTAGAAGCCCAGGTGCGACAGCAGACCGGAAAGAAGCGCCTGGTGCACGGTGGCGGGCTCGGCCGGCGCGGTGTTGAGCACGGCGCCGAGCTGCTTGGCGACCTGGCGCAGCTGCGACTCCAGGTCCTGCCACTCGCGGATGCGCAGGTAGTGCAGGAACTCGGTCTTGCACAGGCGGCGGAACTGGTTGGACGACAGCTCGCGCTGCTGCTCGCGTACGTAGTTCCACAGGTTGAGGAAGGCCATGAAGTCCGACGAGCCCTCGTCGGCGAAGCGGGCGTGCTTCTCGGCAGCGGCCTGCTGCCGGTCGGCGGGCCGCTCGCGCGGGTCCTGGATGGACAGCGCCGCCGTGATGATCAGGACCTCGCGCAGGCAGCCGTTCTTCTCCGCCTCCAGCACCATCCGGCCCAGGCGCGGGTCGACCGGCAGCTGCGCCAGGCGGCGGCCCAGCGGCGTGAGGCGGCCGGGCTCGCCGCGCATCGGCGCCTCCAGGGCGCCCAGCTCGTGCAGCAGGTCCATGCCGTCGGCGATGTGGCGCCGGTCCGGCGGGTCGATGAACGGGAACGCCGCGATGTCGCCCAGGCCCAGCGAGATCATCTGGAGGATGACCGAGGCCAGGTTGGTACGCAGGATCTCCGGCTCGGTGAACTCCGGCCGGTTGGTGAAGTCCAGCTCGTCGTAGAGCCGGATGCAGATGCCGTCCGACGTGCGGCCGCACCGGCCCTTGCGCTGGTTGGCCGACGCCTGCGAGACCGCCTCGATCGGCAGCCGCTGCACCTTCAGCCGGTTGCTGTAGCGGGAGATGCGCGCCGTGCCGGGGTCGACGACGTACTTGATGCCCGGGACGGTCAGCGAGGTCTCGGCGACGTTGGTGGCCAGCACGATGCGCCGCCCGGTGTGCGGCTGGAAGACCCGGTGCTGCTCGGCGGTGGACAGCCGGGCGTACAGCGGCAGGATCTCGGTGTGGCGCAGGTTGCGTTTGCGCAGCGCCTCGGCGGTGTCGCGGATCTCGCGCTCGCCGCTGAGGAAGACCAGGACGTCGCCCGCCCGCTCCGCGGCCAGCTCGTCGACGGCGTCGGAGATCGCCTGGATCTGGTCGCGCTCCTCGTCGCCGTCCTCCTCGTCGCCCTCGACCACCAGCGGGCGGTAGCGGACCTCGACGGGGTAGGTGCGGCCGGAGACCTCGATGATCGGGGCGGGCCCGTCCGGCCCGGCGAAGTGGGCCGCGAACCGCTCCGGGTCGATCGTCGCCGAGGTGATGACCACCTTGAGGTCGGGCCGCTTGGGCAGCAGCTGCTTGAGGTACCCGAGAATGAAGTCGATGTTGAGGCTGCGCTCGTGCGCCTCGTCGATGATCAGCGTGTCGTACTGCGAGAGCGTCCGGTCGTGCTGGATCTCGGCGAGCAGGATGCCGTCGGTCATCAGCTTGACCATGGTCTCGTCGCCGACCTGGTCGGTGAAGCGCACCTTCCAGCCGACGGTGCCGCCCAGCGGCACCCCGACCTCCTCGGCGATGCGCTCGGCCACGGTGCGGGCGGCGAGCCGCCGGGGCTGGGTGTGCCCGATCAGGCCGCGCACGCCGCGGCCCAGCTCCAGGCAGATCTTCGGCAGCTGGGTGGTCTTGCCGGAGCCGGTCTCACCGGCCACGATCACGACCTGGTGGTCGCGGATCGCGGCGGCGATGTCGTCGCGCTTCTGGCTGACCGGCAGCTCGGCCGGGTATGTGATGGCGGGCAGCGCGGCGGCCCGCGCGGCGAGCTTCTGCTCCGCCTGCGCCACCGCCTCGGTGATCTGCGCCACGGCGGCGTCCAGCGCCTCTCCGGCACGGGTCTTGCGTACGCCGTCGAGGCGCCGGGTGAGCCTGCGCCGGTCTTGCGGCATCAGCTGGTCGACGCGTCGGCGCAGCTCGACGAGCGGGCTGGCGGGCTGGGGAGGGCGGGACTGCGGTGTCATGACAGCCGCAAGGATATGCCGTTCCCCGCCCGTGTCGACCAGCGGTTTTCGCTCACAGCTCGCGGACCAGCCGCGACACCTCCTGGGCGCACCCCCAGGACAGGGTCACCCCCGAGCCGGCGTGCCCGTAGTTGTGGATCACGGTGACCCCGTCCACCAGCTCGGCCTCGATCCGGATGCCGCTCTTGCGGTTGGGCCGCAGCCCCACCCGGTCCTCGATCTTGACGGCCCCGGCCAGGCGCGGCTCGATCGCCGCGCAGCGCTCGACGATCCGCCGCGCGATCTCCGGGTCGGGCCGCAGCTCCGCCGGGTCCCCGTGGTACGGCTCCGCGTATCCGCCCAGGACCACATGCCTGCCGTGCGGCAGGAAGTAGGTCAGCTCGCCCTCCTCCCGGTCGTCCTGGAAGAACCAGTCGAGGCCCGGGTCCTCCACCACGACGAGCTGCCCGCGGGTGGCCTCCAGCCCGCTGTCCTCGACCAGCAGCCGCGAGCCCAGGCCGGTGCAGTTGATCAGGATGCCCGGATCGTCCAGCTCGGCGAAGGCGGCCAACGGCCGGGGCAGCACCTCGATCCCGACGCCCAGCGCCGCCAGCCGCTCGGTGAGATGCCTCAGGTATACGGGCATGTCGACGAGTGGAATGGTGAACCACCAGCCAAGGGCGTAACCCTCGGGCAGCGCGTCCCTGTCGCAAAGCCGATAGTCACGCATCGCAGTCACCCATTCCGGCGGCTTGACTTCGTCGTCGGGGGACGCCTCCATCCCGCGCACGAAGCGCACACCGCGGCCCTCGGGCAGCCGCTCGAACTCACGCAGGGTGGCGATGCTCCAGTCGAGTACACGGGCGTCACTGACCATGTACGGTCCCCAGCTTGCTCCGGCGCAAGCCGAGGTGGTCCGGTCCGGCGGCAGTGCGGCGCGCACCCGCACCCGGTGCCCGCTCTCAGCCAGACAAATGGCTGTGGTCAGGCCGGACACGCCAGCGCCCAAGACGGTTATCGATGCCTTTGGTGAGGTCACCATGCGATTAGATTAACTTACATCAAGCAATTGCCTGAACGAGCGCTTGGTTTGGTAACTCTCCGTATAGATAACGGAAACCGCCCGTTGGACATGACCACACGGGCCCTTGCCTCCAGCAGGCATCATGGAGTGAAATCAATCGATCAACTGCCGAGGAGGCCCGGTTTGACGACCGCGAACGGGGACGCCGACGTCATCCTGGGCGAGGTCAGCACCGCGCTGCTGCAGCACTCCAGTGCCGTGACCGCCCGGACCGCCGCCGACCTGCTCGCCTTCACGGTCGGGGAGCGGGTGCTGCGATCCGCGCGCCCCAACTCGTACGCGGTGTCGCCGCCGCAGCTGACCGGGATCGACTGCGACCTGCCGGCGGTCTCCCGCCGGGGCCTGCGGCCCAGTCCGGTCGTCACGCACGGCGTCGGCACCGTGCTCTCCCGCGGGGTCATCACCGGCGGCCAGATCGTGCAGGGCTCCTCGTACACCCGGCTGCGCCCGGTCGACGGCGGCCGCCGCCTGCCGTGGTCGCACTACCTGGCCCAGCCCGGCGTGATCGAGCTGTACGGCCGCAACGCCGACGCCGACCTCGCCGCCGGCCACCTCCAGCCGCGGACGGAACCGCAGCTGCTGAACCTGAGCGCGATCAGCGACGGGACCATCGACCGGGTGCAGCAGAGCGAGCACGTCGACCGCCGCAAGCCCTTCGAGTCGCAGCGCACCCACCTGCGCTGGGTCGTCTCCGGCGCCGAGGAGTTCCAGTTCACGCTCGTCGACGAGGAGAGGCACCGCACCGTCAGGCTGCCCGGCATCGGCGCCGACGCCACGGCGGTGGCCCACCTGTGCGAGGACATCGCACTGCACGACTGGCTGCTCACGACACTGCTGTCGCTGGTCGGCCGAGTTCCCGCCGGTTCGGCGACACGGGACCGGGTGGTGGCACGGCTGGAACCGGCCGTCGACTACCTGCTGCACCTGTGGATGCCCGCGGCCCGCGTCAGTGCGGCGCTGGCCCGGTTCTGGCAGGACGTGGAGCGGCGGCCCGGCCTGAGCCGCCAGTGGCAGACCAACGTGGACCGGGTGCGCGACCAGCTCTCGCTGGCCCTGATCGCCGCACGGGTCCACCGGCAGTGACAGGGGGCACCATGTCGCAGCATAACGAGCACGTCATCCGCACCCCGATGAAGATCCTGATCAGCCTGGCGTTCTTCTCCATCACCTTCCTGGTGACGTTCCTGCTCGACGAGTGGAAGGACGACCGGCAGCTCATCGCGAGCTTCGGGGCCTCGCTGTTCGTGGCCGGCGTCGCGTTCATGGTGCAGTTCCTCTACGACGTGGAGCGCCGGCTGGCCCGGCTGGAGGTCGAGCTGGTGGCCAGCTTCCGGCGGATCAGCCAGGCCACGGACCTGTTCGGCGCGGTCGAGGCGTCGCAGCTCAACACCGAGAAGATCACCGAGCTCGTCGCCCGCGCGACGCAGATCAAGCGCCTGCCCGAACTCGTCAACGACCTGGCGGCAGCCGAGATCGACCGCCTGTCGGAGATGTTCAAGACGTTCTCCGAGTCCGGTGACGTCACCTACGACGGCGAGGACCGCGACTGGCTGCTCGGCCTGACCAAGCACGCCCGGCGCAGCCTGGACGCGATCAGCACCACGATCGACGGCGGCAGCCAGGACTACCTGGACGGCAGCCTCTGGCAGAGCGATCTCGGCCAGCGCTACCTGGAGGCCCAGCGGGAGGCGGCGATCCGCCGCAACGTCAAGATCCGCCGGATCTTCATCCTGGACCGCCCCACCCAGACCGACGACGAGAAGTTCCAGCGGACGGTGCGGATGCACCAGGACCTCAGGATCGAGGTGCGCACGCTGGACGTGAGCGCGCAGTCGCCGAACTTCATCCCCCCGATCGCCGACGTCATCATCTTCGACCGGGTGGTCTGCTACCAGAGCTCACCGTCGGCGCCGCTGCTCGAACACAGCCGGGTCAGCATCGCCAACACTCACCTGGTCACCAACCGGCAGAAGGTGGAGCGCAACATCGAGCGCTTCAACGAGCTGTGGGAGCTGGCGAGTCCGCTGACCTGACGGCGGCAGGGGTCCAGGCGCCGACGAAGGCGTAGTCGATGCGGCCCAGCACCTCGCGCGGCAGTCGCAGCCCGTCGGCGGTGGCGCGCGCTACCAGCTGCGCGTCGGCCGCCGGGTCGACCCCGACCTGGCTCAGGATCGTCCGCACCGCGTCCTCGACCGGCAGGAACCGGGAGTTCATCGCGGTGAAGGTGCGGTAGGCGAAGAACGGCCTGGCCTTCGGGTTGAGGCGGATCACGGCGGGCAGGTCCGCCCAGGACTCCGGCAGCGGCTCGGGGGCCGGCACCGGCGCCGCGACGGCCCGGCCCTCGTCGCGCAGCAGGCCCAGCCGCAGCAGCTGCCACACGGCGGCCAGCATCGGGCAGGACCAGCGGCGCGATTCACCGGCGCCGTCCGCCTCCGCCCAGCCTTCCGGCTTGTCCCAGAGCTGCACGTCCATGAAGATCGAATGCTTGTCGACCGCGTTCTGCCGCGGCGGCTGCCAGGGCTCGTCCCAGTCCATCGCCTGAGCCATGGCGGCGACCCCGGGCGAGCGCTGGCCGTTGCACAGCCAGCCGATGTCCCCGACCGCCGGCCGCTCGGCGCCGGTGGTGCCCGGCACCGGCTCCGGCACCAGCCGGCTGTGCACCAGGTCCACCGGCCGCACCGACCCGGTGGCGGCGCACGACGACTCGCGGGCCAGGTAGTCGATGGTCAGCTTCGACTCCCGAGCCGCCTCCTGCAGCATCGGCACGATGCGCTGCGGGCTGTCGAACCGGGAGAAGTAGTCGTCGATCAGGAAGCAGGTGCTGATCCGCGCCTTGGCGCCCACCACCGCCCGGCAGGCGCCCTCGGCCGCCTCCGCCCACGGCTTGACCTGGACGAACATCTGCCGCAGGCGGTCGTAGCCGGCCATGAAGTCTTCCATGTAGAGATGGCCCAGCTCGATGGACAGGTGCGACAGGGGCAGCTCGTCGGTCTTCGGGCTGGCGCTGTTCTCCACGAACACGGATTCGGTCATGATCCGGTCCAGTACGCCTCGTCGACGAGCTTCCGGGCGATCTCCTTGAACGCGGCCACGGTGTCCTCGTTGGCGATCTCCTTGGTGACGGTGTCGTCGTCGGAGATCAGCTGCTCCTGCCATTGCAGCACGGGGTCCAGCGGCACCGACCCGATCACGTTCACCTCGCCGACCCGGGACTCGCTGGCCAGGCGCTTCAGCTCCTTGTTGTGCCGCTGGAGCCAGACCAGCTGCGGCGGGCGCAGCCCGGACAGCGACTCCGAGGACGGGTCGACCACCGCGGTCCGCACGAATCTGATCGACTCGACCAGCGCCTCGCGGCGGTGCCCCCGCTTCTCCCCCATCTCGATGATCCCCTTCTCGCCGTGGACCAGACCGGACGCCGCGATGATGTGCTGGCTCGTCCACCGGTGGAAGACCAGCCAGCGGGCCGTCACCCCGCGCAGCTCCCGGCTGGCCAGCGCGGCCAGCATGATGTCGGTGGCGTACGAGCGCCCGGCGCTGAGGTCGATCAGCGTGAGGGCGAACTCCTCCTCCATCCGCACCAGCAGCTCGACGCAGCGCTGCACGATCGCCGGCGTCGCCGCGAACTCCGCCCCGCCCCGGTCTCCCGGGACGAGTTGCAGCCGCCCGGCGGTCAGCGGCCGGCCGCCGCGGCGCAGCCGCTCAGAGGCCTCCCACACGTTGACCCGCATCGGCTCGGGCGACCTGCCGCGCAGGTACGAGTGCAGCCCGCCGCGCGCGACGCCCCGTTCGACGTCGGCGGCCCCGAAGATCGCCCCGGCGGTCGGCGAGCCGAAGTCGAAGTCGAGATAGCAGACATCCTGGCCGGCCAGGGCGCTGCGGTAGACCAGGTTGCTGCTCGTCACCGAGCGGCCGGTGCCCCCCTTGTCGGAGGTCGCCAGCACCAGCATGGTCATCGACCTCCCGTCTCGTCGCCCCGCGCCGCCGCGAGCTTGTCCAGCTCGCGCAGCACCTCGGAGACCAGCGCCACGCTGGTGCCGGGCCGGGCCTCGACGACCAGCCGCGCCCGCTGAAGCAGGATCTTGAGCCGTTCGAGCGCGTCCGCCAGCTTCGTGCCCGGCATGGTGGAGTTGATCAGGCGCTCGCGGTCGAGCAGATGCTCAGCCTCGTAGAGCAGGTCGTGGGCGTACGCCTCCAGGTCGCTGCTGGGGAGCGGCTGGGTGACGGCCAGGTCGGCGGCGAACACCAGGCTCTCCACCACCCGTACGGTGTGGTGCCAGCTGAGCCGGCCGTCGTCGGTGAGCTCCGGGAACACCAGCGACGGCTGGTCCCAGAGCCCGGCCCCCTCGCCCTTGACGATGCGCCGCTCCACCAGGTGCTCCCACACCTGGTCGGCGGTGGACTGCTGCCGGGCTCGCAGACGGGGGTCCTGCAGGTGGCGCGCGATGCGGATGGACCGTTTGAGCAGCAGCGGCGCGAAGTCGGCAGCCACCCACTGCACCACCGCGCGCTTCTCGGAACCGCTCAGGCCGATGCCGACGCCGGGCTGGTGCAGCGCCACCGCGCCGTCGTTCTCCGACGGCCGGCGGGTGATCCGGGCCCGGTTCGCGAGCTCGGTGAGCACCTGACCCAGGCGGCCGAGATCCGCGTCGTTGCTGCGCTGACCGAGCAGGCCGCGGGTGGCGATCGACGTCACCAGGAGACTGAAGTAGTCGGATTCGATGTTGTCGGTGGTGCGCCAGGGCAGGTCCTCCAGCGGCCAGCGCTCGCTGCCGAAACCGGCCACCGTCCACCAGTAGTTCTGCGTCAGCTCGAACCGCAGTTGCAGCGCCGAGCGCAGGCGCAGCTGGTCCTCGTCGAGCAGGCCCAGCAGCACGGTGCGGCTGGAGAACAGGTCGGCGATGCCGTCGAGGGCCTGCACGGTGAAGTAGAGATACGGCTCGTCGACGGCGTAGCCGGGTTCCTGGCGGTAGCGCGGGGAGACGAAATCGATCTTCGAGGACTCGTCGATGATCCCCCAGGACCAGCCGCACTCCAGCAGGTTCTTGGCCTCGCCGATGCCGCTGACGCTGGAGATGCCGACGGTGAGGTCGCGCAGGCCGGCGATGGTGGGCCGCAGCTTGTCGCGCAGCTTGCGCACCACCACGTCCCGGTCCTCGGCCGACTGGTTCACCGTCCGGGTGAGGATCCGTCCCTCGTCGGAGTCGACGTGGTACACCAGCACGGTGAAGCTGCGCAGCAGGCCGATCATGGCCGCGGTCAGCCGGTCGTTGGCCAGGGTGATCAGTTCGTCGATCTGGCGGTGCTGCCGGTCGGACTGCACGGAGGCGCGGTAGACCTGGCAGAAGCCGAGCGTGGCCAGGGTCAGCGTGACAGAGAGGGCGAAGCTCTCGACGATGTCGTAGCTCTGCTCCGTCTCGTTCAGCGCCCCGGTGCTCGGCAGCGGGGAGAGGTATGAGCCGGCGGTGAAGATCGGCGTGCCGTCCCGCGAATACCGCTTGTGGTATTCGGTGAGCACCCGCACCAGCACCTGGGGAATCTGCACCTTCGAGCCGAGCCGCTTGAGCGCGTCGGCCACGTCGTCCTCGGTCTCGTCCGGGACGTCGAGCCGGAAGCGCGGCACCTCCGTGGCGGGCAGCATGATGCACAGCAACTGCTCGGCGTCGAGAATGGAGTTCCTGCCCTCAGGATCGCCCCACCTCCATTCGCCGCCCTCCCACGATGCCTGGACAACCGATCGCCAGATGCTGAGGATTTCCTGTCTAGGCGCGATCTTCATGGATGCCCGGCCACCGTCCCGTCAGTTCAGCGCGCCACTCCCATCGCGAGAATCATGCCGCCGTATCCGCGACGCAAGGGGCTCTTGGTTTCCACCATCTGGATCACGACTCTGTCGGCCACTACGGAGAGACAGTCTTCCACGTCTGACGGACCGACGGCAACGGCCGGAAAGAAGCGGTCGTCCACCGTGTAGCCCTCGGAGTCGGCCATGAATGCGGCCGCGAACGGGGCGCCGGGACGCAGGGCGCGGATGAAGGCGTGCGCCGCCGCCCAGAATTCCATCGGGTCGCGAGTGAGCGATTCGGCGACGAAGAACATGGTGCCGAGATCCCACTCCCGCTCGGGCAGGTGAAAGATGCTCGCCCGCTCGATCCTCGCCCGCTTGGCGAGCGCCTGGCGCGGGTTACCGATCTTGTCGTACCCGGAGAAGTCCTGGTAGACCTTCCAGAACTGATCCCAGTGCCGGTCGTAGTAACGGGCCTGCCGGGACAGCCAGCGCACATTCGAACGCGAATACTCGCGCAGGTCCACCGACTCGCAGAACGGCAGCATCGCCATCGCCGGATAGAGGTTCGGGCCGCTGCCCACATCGAGCCCGCGCGGCCGCGGCGCCGATTGCGCCAATGCCCCGCTGAAGAACTCGCCCACCTTGCGCATGATGGCGGTGTCGTCGTCGCGAAGCTTCAGGTAGTTGTGCGCGCAGTACCACTCGGGGTTGAAGAGGTCCCAGTCGAAGTCGGCGTTGCGATAGCGCTCGGAGTAGGCCCGTTCGGCGTAGATGCGGCGCAGCGCGGGCCCCGCCCACGCCGGCATCGGCAGCGCCTCCGTCATCTCGCCCCTCGCTCCGCGGCCGATCGCCTACGGGCGAGAAGAAGAGACCCCGTCCTACCCAAGCGAGTCACCTGTAAGTCCCAACAAGCGCAGCATCCCGTGACAGCCTCCGATGCGACGGCGGTCAGGTCAAGCCACGATGCGGTCACAAGGCTTGGTCCGGATCGCCATCGACGAGCACCACGGAGTCTAGTCCCGTCCCACCAACGATCAGCCCTGAGGTGCGGTTACGCCATCCCTCATCTTGCTGTATGGACACCCGGCGGTGGTCTCGCCGGAAACACCGCCCCGCGACCACCGCGCATCCGAGCGAGATTCAGCTTCTCGTCGTTTATGCGCACGAGTGCACGTGCTGTCGTTCATCACCCGAGAGGCGGCATGCCGAATAGTGCGTCGCCGCCTAGGCAACCGGGAATCAGGGCACCGGAACCGCCATTGACCGAGTTCATGCATCACACGCCGAAGCCCCGGCCGGTACGCACGACGATGCGCACCGGCCGGGGCTGTCAGGTCAGTTCAGGACCGGGCCCAGCGCGCCGATCAGCGCGTGGTCGTTCGAGTCCTGGCTGAGCTCCCACGCCATGGCGCCGCGCAGGCCCAGCACCTTGATCATGACCGTGCGCTCCGCGATCGACTTCGGGTCCGAGTAGACGATCGTGGTCGGCGCGGTGACCGGCTCGCCGCCCAGGGTGTGCACCGCGGCGGGATTCACCAGGTACGGCTCGCCCGCGAACGGGTTCCACTTGCGGGTGTACCCGCCCTGACCGACTCCGCCGGCGGTGACGACACCCGCCACGTCGACGAGGTCGTGGTACGACGGCTGCGGCTTGGCGTCCCAGTTCGCCGCCTCCGGGTCGAGCCCGGTGTTGTCGAACGGGCCGTACAGGCCGCCGGGGTTGCGGACGTACTGCACGCCGTAGAACGGCACGCCGACCACGATCTTGTTGGCCGGAACGCCGTTGAGCAGGTAGTACGCCACCGTGCCGGCGGTGTTCCAGGTCAGGTCGTCGGCCTGCGGGTCGCGCGGGTCACGGCCGAACAGCGTGCTCGGGCCGGCCACGGACCCACCGGGCACGTTGAAGTCGTACGTCATGATGTTCACCCAGTCCATCGACTTGGCGAAATCACGCAGCTCGTAGTACTTCGTGGAGCTCTTGGCCGCCGGGAGGGCGGCGGTGAGCAGGTAGTGCTTGCCGTCGGCGGCGCCCTGCGCGTCGAGCTGGCGGCGGAACTCCTTGGCCAGCAACGTCGCGTTGTGGCGGTCGGCCGGGCCGTAGTCCACGTTGCTGTCGGCCTTCTGGGTCGGGTACTCCCAGTCCAGGTCGATGCCGTCGAAGATGCCCGCCGCGGCGCCGATACCGCCGGCGTTCTCCGGCCAGCCGCCGGTCGGCAGGTTCCCCTTGATGAAGCTGTCGATGCACGCCGCGACGAACGCCTGGCGGCGCTCGGTGGTGGCCGCGACCGAGGAGAACCAGGTCGACTTGGTCCAGCCGCCCAGCGAGATCTCGATCTTCAGGTGCGGGTTGGCCGCCTTCAGCTTGCGCAGCTGGTTGAAGTTGCCGTAGAGCCGCTGGTCGGGGAAGTTGTCGGCAACCCCGTCCACGGTGTTCTCCGGACCCCAGTAGACCTGCTGGAAGTCGGCCCACGGGTCGAGCACGCCGCAGCCGACCGCGCCGGTGGCGGAGTCGAACGTCGGCACGCCGAACGCGTACTGGATGACGTTGAGCTTGTCGGCGGGGATGTCCTTGACGAAGTAGCCCCGGCCGTAGACGTCCCAGTCGGCGAAGTACGCGGAGATGACCTTCTTCGGCGCCTGGTCGGCCGCGGCGTTGCCGGCCGCCTGCGCGGGCACGGCCGCCACCAGGCCAGCCCCCAGGGCCAGGGCCAACGCCCCGACGAGCCCTGGACGGTGCAGAGTACGGAACATATGAACTCCCATCGTTGCCTCCCGGTGACCTTCTCCCGGCGCCAACGATCAGTCAAGAGTCCTAACAGTTAGTTTCATTTCCGGTGCGCGTCTACTCTCCGGACACCGCATCGCCTGCCCGGCCAGGCTCCACGAGGGACCCACCGGCATCTCGGCGCGGCACGTTCCGGCCACCGTCCCTGGTCGACGGGAAGATCCGGTTGTTGCGGCCGAACACCCGGTCCCAGACGTCTTCAAGGATGGGCTCGTCCTCGACGACGACCTCGAGTCCGTCCGCTCGGGCCAGTGGAGACGTGCTCCACAGGCACTTCGTCAACAGGTCGTTGCCGTCCCACGACTTGAGGAGGACGACACCGGCACGGATGTTCTGGTACACCTCGGTGAAGTTGGGGGTCACGGCGATGATCGGCGGCTCGTTGCCCTGAGCGGGAGACTCGACCATGATCATGCGACCGCCGCGCACCCCTACCTCGACCCGGTAGACGTGCTCCTTGCCGTTCGAGATGTCCGTGATCTCCGTAGCGAGGGAACTCGGGACCCCGCCCTGGTCGAATCGGTACGTCCAGTAGCGCCACAGGAACGCTCCGCCGCGTTCGGTCAGGTAGTAGTAGTGCCAGACCTGGCGCACCGGCTTGAGATCCGCCTCAGCCGACCTGATCCGCGCCGCGAACGAGCCAGCCAGCAGTTCACGCACCGCGTAGAGCGCGTCGCGCCCCTCCCCTGCCGCGAAATACAGGCTGATCGTGGCACCGATGACGCCGCCGCCGAGTGCGGCGAGCGTGCCTGCGACGACGTTCGCGACAGGGGACTCCGCCGTCGACTGGACGTACACGCCGAGGACCGTGAGCGTGGCGCCGAGCAGTGTGATGAGCCACAGCGGCGCCATGGCCAGCGATCTTCCGGACTTCGCCATGCGTTCCTCCGATAACGACGGTCACCGTCATCATCGCTTCCCGGAACAACATTTACGAGCACCGATCACGATGCCGACGCCACCGGTCGCCTGCCCGGCGGAGGCAGGATCAGCGCCAGCTGTGGCGGGGTTCGTAGCCGAGCAGGCGGCGGGCCTTGTCGATCGACAGCAGCGTCTGCGTGCCCTCGACCGGCCGCTTCCACGGCACCTGCGGGAACAGCTCGCGCGCGAGCTCGGCCGAGGGCCGGTCCATCACCGAGTCCGCGTTGGCGATGATGAACACCTCCAGCCCCGGCACCTGGTATTCCAGCGCCAGCCGCACCGCCTGGGCACCGTCGCGGCCGTCGATGTAGGACCACAGGTTCCAGCTGCGCAGCTTCGGATCGTCCTGGTACGACGGGAAGGCCGCGTAGTCGCCGGGCTCCATCACGTTGGAGAAGCGCAGCCCGATCATCTTCAGGTCGGGCTCCCACCGGCAGAACTGCGCCGCCATCTCCTCGTCGAGCCGCTTGGCCAGCGCGTACGCCGTCTCGGGGCGGGTCTCGTACTCCTCGTCGACGGGCAGGTACGGCGGCGGGGTGTCGAACGGCAGGCCGAGCAGGGTCTCGCTGGAGGCCCAGACCACGTTGCGGATGCCCGCGGCGCGCGCGGCGGCGAAGACGTTGTAGCTGACGGTCACGTTGTTGGCGAAGGTGGCCGCGTTGCCGGTCACGCCCGGCCCGGGGATCGCGGCCAGGTGCACCACCGCGTCGACCCCGCGGTAGCGGCTGTCGATCGCCGTGAACGCCTCGACCGCCTGCCCGTAGTCGGTGAAGTCGATCCGGGTGTACGGGCACAGCTGCTCGCGCGGGGCGGCCAGGTCCAGGTTGACCACGTCGTACCCGTGGTCGAGCAGTTCGCGCACCACCGCCCGGCCCAGCTTGCCGCTGCCTCCGGTCACCGCCACCAGCGTCATCGCGCCCGCACCTTCCGCCGTTCCGGCCCAGCGGCCGGACCCGGCGGCCGACCGGGACCAACCTACCCAGCGCGGCTCAGATGGTGAAGTCCGGGTTGTTGCGGATGATCGAGAATCCGGCGCCCTGCGGGTCGCTGAGGATCGCGAACCGCCCGGCGGGCGAGTTCTCCGGCGGCATGATCTTGTTGGCGCCCAGCTCCAGCGCCTGGGCGAACGCGGAGTCGCAGTCGTCGACGGCGAAGTAGACCGACCAGTGCGACGGCATCGGCCCCCAGGCGGGGTCGATCGGCATCGCCCCGGCGACCGGGCGGCCGCCGACCTCCAGCAGCGTGTACGTCATGCCCTCGGCCATCGCCACGTCGCGCTCGTCGATGCCGAAGACCTCCTGGTAGAACACCTTGCTGGCGTCGAGGTCGGCGGTCATGAGCTCGTTCCAGGTGACGCTGCCGGGCTCGTTGGCCAGCTCGAAGCCCTCGTGCCGGGAGGCCTGCCAGCCGTTGAAGTACGCCCCGGTGGGGTCGGTGAAGACCGCCATCCGCCCCGCGTCCATCACGTCCATCGCCGGGACGACGACCCGGCCGCCGTGCTCGTCGACCTTGCGGGCGACGTCGTCGAGGTCGGTCGCGGCGAGATAGGTCGCCCAGGAGGAGCCGCGCGCGGGGTCGCTGGCGGGGCCCAGCCCCGCGACCTGCCTGCCGTCCTTGCGGAAGATCCGGTAGCCGCCCGCCTCGGGGCCCAGGTCGTCGGCGGTCCAGCCGAACAGGCGGCCGTAGAAGGCGACCGAGCCGTCGACGTCGGTGCTGCCCAGATCGACCCAGCTCGGCGTGCCCTGTGCGTACCTCATGCCGCCATGGTGACCCGTGGTCCGGGTGCGGGGGCCGTCATCAGGGAAAATCCTTCCACTCGAATCGACGCATCGGGGCAAACCGGGTTTCCCGCCGCCCGATCGGGGTTATTGAACTTGGTATGACAGTCGAGTCGGCACGCTCCTCGACCCGGCAGTGGTGGGTCCTGGCCGGATTCGCCGCCGCCGTCGCCCTGGTCGCGCTGGTCGGCGGGCTGGCCGTGGCCCGTCCCGCCGACGACTACGCGGCGCTGGCCCGGCCGGGCTGGGCGCCGCCGGCGTGGGTGTTCGGCCCGGTCTGGACCCTGCTCTACGCGATGATCGCGCTGGCCGGGTGGCTGGTGTGGCGGGCGGTGGGCTGGGGGCCGCAGCTGGTGCCGTACGCGATCCAGCTCGTGCTCAACGCGGCCTGGACCCCGCTGTTCTTCGGCGCGGGGCTGCGCGGCGCGGCGCTGGTCGACATCGTCGCGCTGTGGCTGGCGATCGGCGCGACCGTCGCGGTGTTCCGGAAGGTGTCCCCGGTGGCGGCCTGGCTGCTGGTGCCGTACTGGCTGTGGGTGACCTTCGCGACGGCACTCAACTTCAGCATCTGGCAGCTCAACCGGGGCTGACTCTGCCAGACTCGGACACGGCACGCCGTTCCTGCCCGATCAGGCACGTCTGCGCTGCTCAAGCGCGATGCGCAGGGGGTGTCTCCGGGCTGTACGAGAAGGAGACGATCGATGGTTTCGAAGACGGCCAAGAGCTCCGCCCGCGGCGGCAGCCAGCCGAACCTGCACCAGAAGGGCGTGCAGATCCAGGAGTACGGGACGGTGCGCCAGCTTCCGGTCGGGCTGTCCCACGACGCCCGGATGTACTCGTGCGAGCGCCTCAACCAGACGCTGGCCGACAGCCAGATCCTCTACAGCCTCTACAAGAAGCATCACTGGCTCATGCGCGGCCCGACCTTCTACCAGCTGCACCTGCTGCTGGACAAGCACGCGGGCGAGCAGCTGGAGCTGATCGACACGATCGCCGAGCGCATCCAGAGCCTGGGCGGCGTGGCCATCGGCGACCCGCGCCACGTCGCGGAGATCACCGTGATCAAGCGGCCGCCGGACGGTGTCGAGGAGGTCCCGGCGATGATCTCCCGGCTGCTGGAGGCGCACGAGTCGATCCTGATCGCCGCGCACGACGCCGCGCAGCGCGCCGACGAGATGGGCGACGACGGCACCAACGACCTGCTGGTGTCGGACGTGATCCGCACCGGCGAGATGCAGGCGTGGTTCCTCGCCGAGCACCTCGTCGACACCCCGCTCACGGAGGCCTGACGACACACACCCACACGCAAGATCGCGCAAGTTGCCGGGCAGTCGGGCGTATCAGCGGTCAAGATACGCCCGACTGCCGGCAACTTCGCCGGTGTTCAGGCGGCGCGGCCCGCGAGCGGGCGGACCTCGATCGGCAGGGTGGTGACCTGGGCGATGCGGTCGGCCCAGCCCACGGCGGCGGCCAGGTCCGGTGACTCGACCAGCCAGAAGCCCCCGACGTGCTCCTTGCCCTCGGCGTACGGGCCGTCGGTGCGCAGCGTCTCGCCGTCGCGGTGGCGCACCACGGTGGCGGCGGCGGCCGGGGTCAGCGGGCTGGTGAACACCCACGCCCCGGCCGCCCGGAGCTCCTCCTCGACGGTGGCCAGCCCGGCCATGACCCGGTCCAGCACCTCGGGGGGCGGCACCACGCCGTCGGGCTGGTAGATGCTCAGCAGGTACTGCGCCATGGTGTCGCTCCCTCGTCTCGTGACGGCCCCCGTGACCGCCTCACCCTCTCTACGAACGCCCGACGGCGCATTCGACACGCCGCCCCGGCGGACTTTCGGTCCCCGGCGGACTTTCGGGCAGTTTCGGGGAAAGTGCAGGAACAGCGCTCAAGATTCCAGCACTTTCCCCGAAACCGCTGCCACGATCGCGACCGCGAGCGCGTGGAGGTCAGGCCTGGTAGCCCGCGGCCTGGAGGGTGAAGAGTTCGGCGTAGCGGGCGGGGCGGGCCATCAGCTCGTCGTGGGTGCCGGACTCGATGAGGGCGCCGTCGTGCATCACGAAGATGCGGTCGGCGTGGCGTACGTTGGCCAGCCGGTGCGTGATGAGGATGGTGGTCCGGTGGCCCTGGCGGTCGCGCAGGGCCTGGAACAGGGCGTCCTCGGCGCGGGGGTCGAGGGCCGAGGACGGCTCGTCCATGATCAGCAGTTCGGCGTCGCGGAGGAAGCCGCGGGCGGCGGTGATGCGCTGCCACTGGCCGCCGGACAGGTCCTGGCCCTGGGCGAAGGTACGGTCCAGCAGCGTCTCGTACCCGTGCGGCAGCGCCACGATCATCTCGTGCGCGGCGGCGCGCCCGGCCGCCGTCTTGATCCGCTTGCGGCCCGGCAGCCCGGCGATGTCGCCCAGCGCGATGTTCGTGGCCGCCGTGAACGGCCACTTGTGGTAGTCCTGCGTCACCACCGCGACCCGGCCGCGCAGCTCGGCCGCGTCCAGCTCGGCCAGCGGGACGCCGTTCCACCGCAGCACGCCCTCGCTCGGGAAGCGCAGGCCCGCGATCATCGCGGCCAGGGTGGACTTGCCCGACCCGTTCTCCCCCACGAAGGCGACCGTCTGACCCGCCTGCACGGCCAGGGTCACCGCGTCGACCGCGCGGGTGTCCCGGTCGGGGTAGACCAGGCTCACCGCCTCGACCCGCAGCTCGCGCAGCGGCTCGGGCGGCGTCGCGCCCGAGGTGTCGGGCAGGTGGTCGGCGGCGCGGCGCATCAGGCCGGTGTAGTCGCCGAAGTGCCGCCCGTCGGTGTAGAGCCGGTCCACGTGGAAGGTGACCGTCGACAGCGACCGCGCGGCGGCCTGGAGCGCGACCACGCAGGTCGCCGCGGCCGCCAGCGGGATCTGGCCGTCCAGCAGCAGCCAGCCGAGCAGGGCGTACACGGAACCGCTGGCCATGCCGCCGATGAGCGAGCCGATGCTCGTCGTGGTGGTGACCTTGCGGGCCAGGTCGAGCTGGATCCTCGTCTCCACCTCCATGACCTGGTCGTACTGCCCGAGCAGGAACTGCCGCAGGTCGTAGCTGCGCAGCTCGGCGGCGGTCTGCCGGTCGGCCATCAGGTGGTGCAGGATCCACAGCCGGCGGCGGCGCACCGACCCGGCCACGTACGTCTGGTAGCGCTGGTGGCCCGCCTTCAGCGCCGCCCACGCGTTCGGCACCGTCGCGACCAGCAGTGCGACCAGCAGCAGCGGGTGGATGACGATCACCGCCACGGTGACGGCGAGCAGCGACACCACGCCCGCGAGCAGGTTCATCGTGCCCTGCACCAGGCCCATCGCGGCGTCGGTGCCACGGCTGGCCCGCTCGACGTCGTCGGCGAAGGCGTCCTGGTCGAACGCGTCGAGGCGGACCGCGGTGGTGGTCTCGAACAGCTTGCGCTCGACCGCCCGGTCCACCCGCGGCGTGAGCCCGTTCTGGGCGTACCCGCTGGCGATGCCGAGCCCCGCGCGTGCCGCGGTCGCCACCGCGAGCGCGATCAGTGCGGGCAGCGCGGCCGTGACCCGGTCCGCGGTGGGCCCGGCCGAGAACAGCCCGACCAGGACCCGCTGGGTGGCCAGCAGGCCGAAGGTGGCCATCGCGCCGGAGGCGAAGGTCGCCGCGCCGACGACGATGGTCCGGGCCCGGTCGGCGCTCCAGCTGATGCCGACCGCCGTGGCGACCAGGCGGGGCAGTTCGGTGAAGATGGCGAACAGGCCCGCGTCGGCGCGGGCGCGCATGCCGCTCTCCCACCACATCGCCCGCAGTTCGGGCAGGGCCGGCTCATAGGCCGGCGCGGCTGGGTCGGGGTCTTCGGTCGAGGTGGTGGCGCCGGTGGCGGTCGCGGTCACGTGGTGTCCTCCCTCGTGGATGGACCACCAGTCTTTCGCGCGGGGCCGACAGTCAACGAGCGATTTCGATCGGAGGTCAGCCGCTAGGGTGGTGAATGATCAATCACGATCCGATCATGGGAGCAGGACATGACCGATCCGGGCCGGCCCGTCGCCTTCGCCACCGTCCCGACCGCCCGGCCGCTGGCCGTGTCCTGGATCCACGGCTCCACGGCGGCCAAGTACGACACCAACCCCGACCTCCAGGTGTACGCCCACGACGAGCACACCTTCATCCTGCGCCAGAACAAGGCGGTGCACTACGAGGCGCCGTTCCTGTTCCTGCTGTTCGGCGCCGACCGCGCGGTGCTGATCGACACCGGCGCGACGGCGGACCCCGCGCACATGCCGCTGCGTACGGTCGTCGACGGGCTGGTCGAGCAGTGGCTGGCCCGGCACCCCCGCCCCGGCTACCGGCTGCTCGTCGTGCACACCCACGCCCACGGCGACCACGTCGCCGGGGACGGCCAGTTCGCCGGCCGGCCCGACACCGAGCTGATCGGCGCCAGGCGCGACGCCGCGTACGCCTTCTTCGGCTTCGACGCCGACCCCGACCGCACCGCGCTGCTCGACCTGGGCGGCCGGGTGCTGGAGTGCCTGGCCATCCCCGGCCACCACGACGCGTCGGTCAGCTTCTACGACCCGCACACCGGCTTCCTGCTCACCGGCGACACCGTCTACCGCGGGCGGCTGTACGTGCAGGACTGGGCCGCGTTCGGGCGCAGCGTCGACCGGCTGGTCGACTTCGCGCGGCGGCGGCCGGTGACGCACGTGCTCGGCTGCCACATCGAGATGACGACCACGCCGGGCACGGACTACCCGGTCGGCTGGAGCTACCAGCCCGACGAGCCGCCGCTGGAGCTGACCGTCGAGCACCTGGCGCAGCTCCAGCGGGCGGTGGCGGAGGTCGGCGAGCAGCGCGGGCGGCACGCGTACCCGGATTTCGTCATCGACCGCACCAACGGCTGACCGGGCCGTCGGCTGACCGGGTCTTGTCACGCAGGGTTAGTCCTATTCGGAACCATCGGCATCACCGGCAGGCACGGAGTCCGAAAACGAACCATAGGGCGGATGGGGCTCACCCGATCGAGCGACATACCTTCTACCCGCGTGGGTGCGACTTGACGCGCCCGCCGGAGCAGGAGGTTACCCCTCGTGAGAATCCAGCGACTGACCCGCAACCGCGCGGTCACGCTCGCGCTCGCCACCGTGACCGTAGCCTTCGTGGCCGGTGCCGGTGTGCAGGGCGCCCAGGCCGCGCCGCCCGCCGGCACCGGCCCCACGAAGCTCTACATCGTCCAGACCGAAGGCGCCCCCACCGGCGTCTACGAGGGTGGGATCGCCGGCTACCAGGCGACCAGGCCCGCTGAGGGCGAGCGCTTCGACGGCTCGACCGCCGCCGCGAAGGCGTACACGAAGCTGCTGGCCAACCGGCATGACGACGTGCTGCGCCGCGTCGGCGCCACGGGCAAGAAGCGGTCCGACCTGTCCGCGGTCTTCAACGGCTTCATCGCCGACCTGACCGAGGCCCAGGCCGCGCAGCTGACCAAGACGGCCGGCGTGGTGCGGGTCTGGGAGAACAAGATCCACACGGTCGACACGACGACCACGCCGAAGTTCCTGGGTCTGTCCGGCGACACCGGCGTGTGGGCCAAGCGCTTCGGCGGCGCCGAGAAGGCCGGCCTGGGCATCATCGTCGGCGACATCGACTCCGGCATCTGGCCGGAGAACCCGGCGTTCGCCGCGCTGCCGACCCCGCGCCCCGACCAGTGGATCATCAACCACAAGTGGCGCGGCATCTGCGACGCGGGCACCGAGGAGCCGATCGCCTGCAACAACAAGCTCATCGGCGCGCGGTACTACCCCGGGTTCGGCAACACGGTCACCGAGGACGAGTTCGTCAGCCCGCGTGACCTGAGCAGCCACGGCTCGCACACCGCGTCGACCGCGGCGGGCAACTACAACGTGCCCGCGACCATCAACGGCGGCTCGGTCGGCTCGATCAGCGGCATGGCCCCGGCGGCCCGCATCGCCGTGTACAAGGCGCTGTGGGAGAACGAGGCCGGCACCGGCGCCAGCGGCACCACCGCGGGTCTGGTCCAGGCGATCAACGACGCGGTCGCGGACGGCGTCGACATCATCAACTACTCGATCTCCGGTTCCACCGACACCATCGTCGGCCCGGACGAGGTCGCGTTCCGCAACGCCGCCGCGGCGGGCGTGTTCATCTCCACCTCGGCGGGCAACAGCGGCGACCAGGGTCCGTCCACGGTCGCGCACAACTCGCCGTGGACGATCACCGTCGCGGCGAGCAGCCACGACCGGGGCAACCAGAAGAGCGTGGTGCTCGGCGACGGCACGACCTACACCGGTGTCGGCGTCGTGCCGGCCGCGGTGGCGTCGACCGGCATCGTGAACTCCAAGGACATCGTGGCCGCCGCGCAGGACCCGGCCCTGGCCGAGCTGTGCATGCCGGGCACCATCGACCCGGGGCTGGCCGCCGGGAAGATCGTGATCTGCACCCGGGGCATCAACGCCCGTGTCGAGAAGGGCGCGGTCGTCGCGGCCGCCGGCGGCGTGGGCATGATCCTGGCCAACTCGGCGGCGTCGCAGACCGGTGTCGGCGACTTCCACGCCGTGCCGACCGTGCACGTCAGCTTCGCCGACGGCGTGGCCATCAAGGCGTACGTCGCGAGCGCGGGCGCCGGTGCCACCGCCAGCCTGACCGAGACCGACCCGACCCCGGTGCAGGCACCGATCATGGCCGGCTTCTCCTCGTACGGCCCGGCCCTGGCCGGCGGCGGCGACCTGCTGAAGCCGGACATCACCGCGCCCGGCGTGGACGTCATCGCGGCGACCTCTCCGGTCACCGACGGCAACAACTTCAACGCGCTGTCGGGCACCTCGATGTCGGCGCCGCACATCTCCGGCCTGGCCGCCCTCATCATGTCCAAGCACCCGCTGTGGCCGCCGATGTGGGTCAAGTCGGCGATGATGACCACCGCGTACCAGACCGACAACACGGGCGCCCCGATCCAGACCGCGTCCGGCGACGCGACCCCGCTGAACTACGGCGCGGGCCACGTCGACCCGACCAAGATGTTCGACCCGGGCCTGGTGTACTCGTCGCGCCCGCGCGACTGGGACGCGTACGCGTGCGCGATCGGGCAGACCCCGGAGGCGGGCTGCGCGTCCGCCGCCAAGATCGACCCGAGCGACCTGAACTACCCGTCGATCGCCGTCGGCGACATCACCGGCGAGCAGGTCGTCAAGCGGACGGTCACCAACACCACCCTGTCGAACGCGACCTACAAGGCCACCGCGGTCGCTCCGGCCGGGTTCACGGTCACGGTCAGCCCCAGCACGCTGTCGCTGAAGCCGCTCCAGTCCAAGACCTTCACTGTCAAGATCACGCGTACCACCGCGCCGCAGAACGACTGGGCGTTCGGCTCGCTGACCTGGACCGAGAAGAGCAAGGGCAAGACGCTGCACAGCGTGCGCAGCCCGATCGCGGTCCGGCCCGTGCCGGTCGCGGTCGCCGGTGACGTCGCCGCCACCGGGTCGGGCACCACCGTCAAGGTCAAGGGCGGTTTCGCCGGTACGCTGACCAGCACCGTCTCCGGGCTGGTCCCGGCGTCGGTCACCGGAGAGGCGCTCGACCCGAACGGTCCGGCGTTCGACTCCAACCTGCCCGCCGCCTCCAACCGCACCACGAAGATCACGTTCACGGTGCCGGACGGCGGCGTCGGCCGGGTGCAGACCTTCGACGCCGACTACGCGATGGGCACCGACATCGACGTGTTCGCGTACGTGGCGGGCACCGGCAGCCTGGTCGGCAGCAGCTCGGGCGGCACGGCGGCCGAGGTCGTCACCCTCGCGCCGGGCAGCTACGACGTCTACTACACGCTGTTCGACTCCCCGGGCAAGGCCGTGACCACCGTCAAGGGCCACTCGTGGGCGGTCGCGCCGGTCGCGGCGGGCAACTTCACCGCCACCCCGGCCAGCCAGCCGATCACCGTCAACGGCACGGTCACCGTGACGCTGGCGTGGAGCGGCCTGGCCGCGGGCACCCGGTACCTGGGTGTCGTGACGTACGGCGACGGCACGGCCGCGGTCGGCCGCACCATCGTCACGGTCAGCTGACCTGACAGCACGGAGAGGGCCGGGGGCAACTGCCCCCGGCCCTCTCCTTTTGACCCCGCTCACCGAGCGGGCTGGCGGATGAAGATCACTGTCTGCGGTCACAACCTGCCGTCTCCGTGCGCCTCCTGACCTCAGACAGCGATCTCCGCCGCGCCGCGGCTGATCGCTGTCGGCAGGGCAGCGGGCCGGTGGACCATCCGCCAGCATCGGCCGACGATCTTCTGGTACTCCGCGCGCCGGTGGTTACGGTGGCCGCGCGATCACCGCCTGACCGGTCCCCGTCGGCGCACGAACGCCCCGCTGCGACGAGATCGAGAACGAGGCTCGCGGCGTTCCCAGCCGCGAGCTCCTGCGCTTCATCGGACTTGCCCTGGCCCCAGTCGCAGATGCCCTTCACCAGCAGCTCCGCGGCGGCGACGATCAGCGTCCATGGCTGGTCGATCCAGCGAAGCACCCGGTCGGCGCCCTCGCCGACCCGGTCTCTGGGGCGGCTCAGCACGGCGAACGACTCCAGCCCCTGCCAGATGAGCCGCTCGTCGCGGGACGCCCGGACGAGCTGCAACCAGATCGGCGCCCTCCCCCGCAGCAGCCCGTACATCCGGGGCCGCAGCAGACCCCGGACGTCTGCGGCGAATTCGGAGGCGTGCACGGCTGAAGCCGCTTCTCGACAGGTACGGATCCCGGGCCGGCGCACGGTCACCGAATCCACTCGACACGGTAGGCCATGAGCCGACCATAGACCGGTATCACCACATCCCTGCCGTTGGGCACAGGCGTCTTCGCCGGACGTCCCAAGCGCGTGCAGGAGCCCCGCAGGCGGTTCGTGGCCACACCGGCTCCACGCAGCACCGAGCGGCTCCTAGAGAGCGCTCTGCTGGTGTCGTTCGGATCGGCAATGGATCCGCCACGGCACCGGGCATCTTGTCACGACCGCGGTCCCCCGCATGTCACCCAGCTGCCCCGAATGCTGATTTGATCGACCTGACATTTGGTCCATGCAAAGCGTCTACCTGCGGATTATCCTGGTTCAGCTCGACCAGCCATAAAAGATTCGCTGATAGCTCGCGCGCGACCTGTCGGCACCGTCTGCACCAACACGCGTCTACCGGATGCCCTGCTCGGCCTCGTCAGCGTCCTGTGTGTATTCGGCCCGGCCATTCTGATGGCCGCCAGGCAATACGAGGCTGCGGTTATCACGACCGTCGTGACAGCGACCGGCCCGGCCGCCGCCGAGCTCGTCCGCCGGTATCGCGAGACGACCGGTCCTGGCCGCGACGACGATCGGAATCGGCCGTGACCAGGCCACTTTCGATCTCTTACGCCGCAGGCCGAGTGACAACGCCGGAAAGACACGTCATACAGGACGTTCGGGTGAACTCTATGTGACGGCAGGTCGTCCTGTGCAGTCCGGGGCACGTGATAGACAGTGAGTCTCGGCAAGGCTGCTGGTATCCGGGAGGTCGTGTGGACGTGTCTGGCATCGATCAGGAAGCCGATCTGCGGCCCGCAGCCGACACGCCCGTGCTCACCGATCACGATATCCGTGATCTTCGTAAGCTGCGGTTGGCGAAGTCGGCGGCGCTCAACATCGGAGTGGCCGAGTTCGCAGATGAACTGCACCGCCTTCGCGCTGCGGAACTCACCTGGATTCAGCGCCAGCTGAAGGTGCGCAACGGGGCGCAGGCATCAGTCGTCGCCCAGTCGATGCGCACGATGCTGGTCCGGGCTCCGGAGGAGCTCACCGAGCGGATCCTCCACGACGCGCTACACCACGGCGTGCTCAGCACCGCCATGACGTGTGAACTGTCCGAGGAAGAACTTGGTGCTCTGCTCCGTGCCGACCCGGCGCGACTGGGTTTTCTGACAGACCGGCAGATCCATGTCTGCCTGCAGGACGTCGGGTCGTTCGGCTTCACTACGCCAGTGCGGGTGGCGGTCTGGTCCGCCATGGTGACCACCGCGCACCCTGGAAGCGTGGCCGCGCTCGGCTGGCTGGTCGCCGAAGCGCCGGGCAGTTTGAGTCCGGAAGGGTCGTCGGCGCTGCGGCAGCTCTGGGAGCAGGTGCTAATGCGGCATCCCGCTCTGCCGGATGAGCCTCAGTCGCTGGAGCGGCTGGTGGAGGTGGTGACCCGCTTGCGGAATGCAGCCGGGCCTATCGGTGTCACCACCTCCGATGACCAGTCGGCCGACGGGTGGGCCGGCTCGGGGGAGGAGTCGGCCGACGTCGGCGGCGGGCAGCGATCCTGGTACCACAACGGGCACCGGCACGGCAACGAGGTGTCACCGGAGGACCTGAGCGACATCATCGCGTTCAGCGACGCTGTGACCGCCGCGCACGCCCTCGTCCGCGACCATGTGCTGCCGGATCTCGTGGCGTCGGTCCACGATGGCAGGCTGCCCCCGGACGGCGCGCTGATCGGTGTCGGGCGCCTGTCCGATGATCTGACGGCCTTATTCGAGAAGGTCGCGGCGGTGACTCAGGAGGGCCTGCCGTCGACGCTCGACGAGGCGCGGCTGCGCCTGGATGAGCTGTCCGCCGCGATGGAAAACCTGGGCCAGCTAATACGGATTCGGCGGCTGGTCTCACTGCGTGCTCCCGACTATGTGGCCGGCGAGGCGCGCCTGGTGGCCGAGCTGGCCGCCTCGGTCGACGCCGACACTGACGCGGCGGTACTCGCCGGCCTCGACGCCCTGCTGACGGCGATTGAGATCGGCAGCCGGGACCCGCAGCGTGTGACCGAGCTCGCGCGAACGGTGCAGGCCGGCCTGCCCGACGCGTCGGTCCTGCTGCACGTCGTGCGAGACTTGGCGCTCGAGGGAGACGACGTCTCGCCGACGCCGGACACCCCTCCCGACGGTGACGGCGGAATCGGACCGGGTCCGGTGCAGTCCGCCCCTGCGGCAGATGCCGAGGGCGAAGGTCCGGCCACCACAACCGCCATGGCACCGGCCGGCGAACTCGCTCCCGCGATCACGGTGACCCTCGCCGAGGTGCTGGCCCGGATGCAGCTGACGATTCCCGAGCCGAGCAGCGCAGTGGAGCAGCCGGGCCAGCACGTCCTGGACGGTCCGGCCGATGCCGCCACCGATCCACGGACTCCGCTGGACGTCGAGGCCATGCACGTCGGGCTCCTGCAGGACGGGCAGTTCGCACTCGCCTCGTGGCTGATGCACGCGCAGGCCGCGCCTGTGGCCGTGGTGGCGGCACATCGGCTTGCCGCGCACGCCGCGGCGATGCGCAGCTCGGCCGGGTCCAACGCGGCGGCATTCGTCGACACCGTGAGGCAGCTCGATGCCGACGCGCTCAACGACCGGCCGGACATGCAGATGCTGATCTATGCTGCCTCGGTGCGTGCGGGACTGCTGTCGCCGACCGCGGGCGCGGCGGGTCCGCTGCGGGATCTGACCACCAGTGTCGTCAAGGCGGGGCCGGCGGTCGAGGAGCTGACCGAGGCGCTGCTCAATGCGATCTACAGCGGTGTCTACCTGACCGCGCGCAGCGCGGACGCGGTGGCTGAGGCAGCTGGCGCGGAAGCGGGACACGAGGACCTGACCAGGGCTGCGCGTGAACTGCTGTTGTCCGGACCGTCGCGGACCATCCGATACGCGGCCGCGACCGAGCTGTGGCAGTCGTGGATGGCGGCCAGCGGCTTCCTCGGCACCCCGCTCACCATCGTCGCCAGTGGCTCTCGCGACCTGGACGACCTCGGTGCCGTGCGAGACCGGGTCCGCGAGCTGAGGTCCAAGTCGACTCTCGAGGCCACGCTGGACTACGACACTCGGCGATCGTCGTCGGTGAAGCGGCGGTCACGGATCGAAGCGAGGGCGCGGTCGAAGATCCTCGAGTGGACGGATGGTGTCACCGACCTGCTCGCCCGATGGGTCGAGGCGACGGAGAACCTGACGCGCCCCGCGGCGGCAGGCACATGGATGGCGGACCCGATGGCCGAGCTGCGGGCACGGGTCAACACCATCCGGGAGCCTGCGCTCGAACAGCTCGCGGCGCTTGCGCACACCGGCCAGCCGGCCCGCGATGCGGCGATCCAGGCCGGGCTCGCGCTGCTCAGCGAGTCGCTGGAACTGCTGGACGGCAAGACGGCGCTGCATGGTGCCGAGCTGTCCGCAGAGCGGCTCGTCCACGGGCAGTTGGCGCTCGTGCCGCAGTTGCCGATCGCCCCTTCGCTGGAGCCGCTGCGTGAGGTGACGGTGTTCGACATCGAAGTGGCCGTGGACACCCTGAGCGATGGTGAAGCGGGCTGGGTACGAGCGTTCGATCGACGCGCCGCCCAGCACGACCAGGTGGGTACGCAGATTCTCATCGACGTCGTGCGCTCCGCCGACGCCTCGCTGGCGCAGCGTCTGTCCGTCGCCAGGGACCGCGCGGTCGCTGACTCCGCCAGCCGCCTCGACCAGCTGGCCGGCGGGGTCGTCACCCGCATCGACGCCGACCGCCGCTACGGCCGGCTGACCGCCGACGAATGGGCCGACCTGTCGTCGCGGGTGCGTGAATTCATGTCCGGGACCCGGGGCGTCCGGCGGGACTACGACGTGATGCTCACCCAGGTCGCCCGCATCGAGGAAGACCGAGCAGCCAGGGTGCAGGCGGCGGTCGACGGGGCGCGCAGGCAGCTCACCGAGTCCGACGCGGCTGCGGGCCCGGCGGCCCGCGTCGCCAGCAGAATCGACGAAGGCGACCTGACCACCGCGAACGAGTACCTCGAGACGATCCGCGGCGGTCGCGAGCTGCCGGGGCCGCGCGAGGAGGTCGACAACCTTCGCAGGTTCCACCCGGTCTTCCCCAACCTGTTCGCTGGTTCTGCGGGCTCCAGCCCCACCACAGTGGCCCTGAGCGAGCTGAAGCGGGCGATCGAGGAGGGTCGCAATCCCGCTGCCGGCCCGCTGACCGCAGCGCTGAGCGGGGCTGGGATCGACCTGTCCCTCATCGGCCGCCCCAGGGCGGCGTCCGGCAGCATCGGGCAGTGGATGGCGCTGGCCCAGGAGGGATCGCTCGACGCGAGGCTCGGAAACGTGAAAGCGGTGCTCGAGCAGCTCGGCTTCTTCGTTGACGGCGCCAACACGCCCACCGGACGCCGTGGGCAGAGCGCGAAGCGCTCGTCGTGGATGCATCTCACCAGCGTTCGGGCCACGGCCGGCAACGCCCTCATTCCGGCGTTCGGCAGCGCCATCAGCCCATCCGGGGACACGCTACGGCTGCTCGCGGTGTGGCGCTCGCCGACCGCCTCCGAGCTGATCGAGCTGCTGCGCAACGAGCCCACGGACCACTCGGTCGTCGTGCTTTACTTCGGCACCCTGGACGCAGACGCGCGGCGCGAGCTGGCCACGGAGTTCCGCAGCGGCGGCGGCGGCGGTCGGCGTCTGCCGGTGACCGCCGTCGTCGACGAGGCGGCGTTCGCCTACCTGGTGTCGCAGCCGGAGCCGAGCCGGGACACCACCATGGCCATCACGCTGCCGTTCACCTCGGCCACACCGTTCACGCCGGATGTGGCCGGGCTGGTGCCGCAGGAGATGTTCTACGGCCGGGCCGAGGAACGCGACAAGGTCGTGGACATGATGGGTTCGTGCATCGTGTACGGCGGTCGTCAGCTCGGTAAATCCGCCCTGCTGCGGGCCGCGGCGCGGGAGTTCGACGACAACGTCTCACGGCACGCGGTCTACCTCTCGATATACCGGGTCGGCCAGGACGTCCCGGCGGACGCGGTGTGGTCGGCGCTCTGGCCGATCCTCGCGGAGAAGGGGGTCGTCGCCGGCGACGCCCCGCCCGGAGAGGTCGCCCCCACGCTGATGGGCAGAGTCGCGACCTGGATCGCGGCCCGACCGGGCCGTCAGCTTCTGCTGCTGCTCGACGAGTCGGACTCCTTCCTCGACGCGGACGCGGCCGAGGGCAGGTTCACGAACGTGACGCAGTTCAAGGAGCTGATGGAGCGCACCAGCCGGTCCGTGAAGGTGGTGTTCGCCGGCCTGCACCAGACGGCCCGGTTCGAGCGGCTGGCGAACCACCCGCTGGCCCACTTCGGCGACCCGGTCTGCGTGGGGCCGCTGGCACCGCAGGCGGCCTACGACCTGTTGACCAACCCGCTGCAGGCGCTCGGTTACCGCTTCGGGGAGCTGGACCACGCACCGCGAGTGCTCGCCCTGGCCAACAACCAGCCGGCGCTGATCCAGCTGTTCGGCGCGCAGCTGCTGCGCAACCTGCAACGGGTGGCGCTGGCTGCGGACGCCCCGCCGCAGAACGTCACCGACGACGACGTCGAGGCGGTATGGGCCGACGACGCGCTACGTGCGGCTTTCCGCAAGCGTTTCGACTGGACCCTGAACCTGGACCTTCGGTACAAGGTCATCGCGTACAGCGTGGCGTTCCACGCGCACACCAGCGGCGCCGGCTCGGCGCTGTCGCCAGCGGCGCTGCGAGTCGAGTGCGAGCAGTGGTGGCCGCAGGGCTTTGCCGCCGAGAACGTGCGCTCGGGTGAGTTCAGGGCACTGCTCGACGAGTGCGTCGACCTCGGCGTGCTGTCCTATGCGAACGGCGGCTACCGCCTGCGCACGCCGAACGTGCTGGACCTGCTCGGCTCGCGGGACGAGGTGGACGAGTTCCTGGAGCAGGCGGAGTCCATGCCGCTGCCGCAGAGCTTCGACGGAAGCCTGCTTCGGCCGGCCTTCGGCACCGGTCCGACCCGGGGTCCGCTGACCTCGCAGCAGATCGCCGACCTGTTGTCGCCACGGAGTCAGGTGCGCATGATCGCGGGGTCGACGGCGCTGACCATCGAACGCTGCGTCCGCGCCATGCGCGACGAACACGACAACGCGGTGTCCAGCAGTCGGCGTGTCCAACTGCGCGAGGCCGCACCGGCGACCCTGCAGCACGAGTGCCAGCAGGCCACGATGCTCGCGGCCGGCGGGCACGCCGTGGTCGTCGTGGACCTGAAGGCGGCGATGCCGAAGGCGGCCTGGAACACCTGGCGCACCGCGCGGGAACTCATCGCAGCCCACTCCGGCGGGACGCTGGGGATCGTGCTGGTGACCTCGCCGAAACAGGCCGCGCTGTGGCCGACCGTCGCCGACGAGTCCGACGCCTCGTCGGGCCTGACCGGACTGCGCCGCTACGACCGGACCGACCTGCGGTTGTGGCTGACCGACACGACGCTGCCGTTCCAGGACGACGCCTCCCGCAACGAGCTGCTGTCGGTCTCGGGCGGCTGGCCGATGAACGTGAACAAGGTCGCCGAAGACCTGTCACGGGATCAGAACGGTGACGCCCGCGTCGATCCGCTCGGAGGGCTGCGTGCCCACCTGGCGGATCCGCAACGCGCCAACGAGCTGGTGGCCGCCTCGGGCGCCCGAGCCGACGGCGTGCTGAGCGAGGCGTGGACCTTCCTGGTGCGGGAGTTCGCCGCGGAGCGCGTCGAACAGCAGACGATCGTCGACTACCTGCGCCTGCACGCGGAGTCGGAAGACTCGGGCGCCGCGGTGCTCGGCGAGTCGCAGCTTGCCGAGCACGGGTACCGAAGCATGGCCGATGTGGTCGACGTGCTGCGTACGCTCGGGTTGCTGATCACGAGCGCCGACGGCGGGCACCTGCTGGTCGAGCCGGTCATGGCCGCGGCGACCCAGGCTTCGGTCAGGTGAGCCAGGACGCGCGCCGTCTGCTCACCGCGCTGATCGGGGACGCGGTGCGCCAGGTGCTCGCCCAGCCGGAGTACGACGGACAGGACGTGGACGCGGCGCGGTTCGCTGCGGTGAACCGCGCCCAGCTGCTACGCGTCATCGCCCAGGTGCCCGCGATGCGTGCGAAACTCGCGCAGCGCCACGCCACGGCACTGGCGGGTGGCCACCCGCTGCTACGCGAGCTCACCGGACCCGATCAGGGGTCAGCGGAGCGGGCGGCCGAGCGGCTGGCCGCCGACCCCCAAGCGCTCATTCCGGCGCCCCGGGACGCGACCCGGCCCAAGCCCGAGCCGAAGCCCGTCCAGAGCGTCGAGGGACGCCGGGCCGACCGGGACGCGCGCACCATCGCCGAGATCAGGGCAGCTCGTGATCAGGCCCGAGGGCGACTCGAGTGGGCGATCCGGGAACGTGACGCGGCCCGGCGGGAGCTGGACGCCGCGGTGACCGACCGGGACGAAGCCCTCGCGGTGGTGGAGTCGCTGCGTGCCGAACTCGACGTGCAGCGGCGTAGAGCCGCAGATCCCGTACACGCTGCTACCGTCCTGGCCGAGGCGATACGCCCGGCCGGTCTGGTGGACGCGGATCCGCGCGACCGTGAACGGGCCCGGCACGCCGAGCCCGGCACGGCCGCCGCCCGGCTCACCGCGGCACTGGCGGCGGGCATGGGCGCGGAGGCCTTCCTCACCGTCCTCGACTCGCTGCGGTCGCCGATCCTGCCGTCGGCCCCTGCGCATACCCGTCCCAGGGACATCTCGCTCACTCCGCTGGGTGGGGGCACGGACATCGGCGGGTCCTGCATGTTGGTCGAGGTCGGTGACGTCCGCCTGCTCGTCGATGCCGGTATGCGCCCGCGCCAGCCGCTCGACCGCGCCGGGCCACCGGACATCGCCGTGGCGCGAGCCGGTCGCCTCGACGCGATCGTGGTGACCCACGCCCACAACGACCACGCTGGTTATGTTCCGGTCCTGGTCGCCGACGACTCGTCGGTGCCGGTGCTCTGCACGCCGGACACCGCGGCCCTGCTTCCCACGATGTGGGCCGACTCGGTGAAGGTCTTCGAGCGGGCTCGCCGGGAGGGCCTTCCCGACGCCACGGACGCCCTGCCCCCCTACGGTCACGCCGAGGCGATGGTCGCGCGTCACCAGATCCGGGCCGTCCCGTTCGGTGCCGTGGTGGACGTGGGCGACGGCGTGACGGTGGAACTGTTTCCCGCAGGCCACATCCTGGGCGCGGCGGGTGTGGTCGTGCGCGCGGGTGCCAGCCGGGTGGTGGTCACCGGGGACGTGTCCGACCAGGCACAGACGACGGTGCCCGGCCTACTCCTGCCCGATTCGGCACGAGGCTCGGACCTGCTGGTCATCGAGTCCACGTACTGCCGGCCGGGGCGCTCGCACCGCGCCTTCGAGGTGGACAACTTCCTCGCGACGGTGGCCGAGACGGTCACGGCGGGCGGCCGTGTGCTGGTGCCTGCCTTCGCCCTGGGCCGGGCCCAGGAAGTCGCGCTGACCTTGCGACGCCACCTACCCGATGTGCCGGTGCTCGTCGACGGCATGGCGCGACAGATCACCCGCATCTACGAGCAGCAGACCGCCACCGCCGAGAACCCGTTGCGCATCTTCGGCGGGCAGGTGCAGGAGGTCGCCCCGGAACGGCGCAGGGAAACGATGGCCTCGTTCCGTCGCGGAGTCGTGATCACGACGTCGGGCATGCTCACGGCCGGTCCGGCCGTCCAGTGGGCGCGTTCGATCCTGCCCGACCCGTCGGCCGCGCTGCTCCTGGCGGGTCACCAAGACGAGGAGTCCCCTGGGGCTGCGCTGCTTGCCTTGGCCAGTGGGGAGGAGACCCGGTTCCTGCTGGACACCGAGGCAGTCGAGGTGAAGGCCCGGATCGCCAAGTTCGGACTGTCCGCGCACGCCGACCGAAAGGGACTGATGTCGATCATCAAGGATGCCCGCGCGGCTGAGGTGATGCTGGTGCACGGGCTGCCGGGGCCGCAGCGCGAGTTCGCCGACCATCTCGAGCGGCTCGGCAGGCGTGTTGCCCCCACGTCCCGGTGGCGGTTCTGACACCACCGGGACGCGGTCAGGCGGCGGTTATCGCCGGTACCAGGTAGACGACGTGGCGACTGCCGTCGATTCGCCGAGCTTCTCGACGTGCCGACTCTGGTTGCCGCATGAGGCGTACACGACGCCAGCACCAACGTTCTAGATCACACCCTTGAGCAGCTGCCTCGCCATCACGATCCGCTGCACTTGATTCGTGCCCTCGTAGATCTGGGTGATCTTCGCTCTAATATCCCCTGAACTGGCAAAACACATGTTGAACCACCCGCCCCCAGGACTTCCCCAGGATTACTGAGCGAGTTAACTTAGACACCTATCGTAATGTTGGTTGGCATACAGCTAGCGACGACGCAGCCTGGTCGCAGAGCCGAGTCCTCCTACCACTAGACACCCAGAGACCGGTCAAACTGCTCATCCGACCACCACCTCGTCAGCGATCGGTCGTACGGAACTGCCGACCGAATCGCGGCAAATCTGCGCACCCTCAGTGGCGGGCAAGTGGCAGGATGCCGGGATGGCTCAGAGCAGGAAGATCCCTTACGGCAAGCTCGTGCGTGACCGCATACCCGAGATCATCTCGGCCGGTGGTCAGATACCGGAGATCCGGGTTCTCGGGCCAGATGACTTCCTAGTGGCGCTCATCGCGAAGCTCCACGAAGAAGCTGAGGAACTCGGGTCCGCCGAAGTAGACGAGGTCCTCAGCGAGCTCGCCGACGTTCACGAGGTTCTAGCTGCGCTAACGATCGCCCTCGGCCATACCGATGAGGAGGTTGAGGCGGCTGCGGCGAGCAAACGTTCTGAACGCGGAGGCTTCGATGAGCGCCTCTGGCTCGACGAAGTGCGAGTTCCGCAGCCGGGCTGAACTGACACGCACTCATCTCGGCTAGATCCGGGCGGGCCAAGAGGGCACCGCAGATGCGGCACGGGAGCGTGGTCAACGGCGCTTCTCGGCGGCACTCTGGCAGGGCACGCAGTGAGTCACCCACGGCATCACCTGCAGCCGCACCGGCGGCACCTGCTTCCCGCAGCGTTCACACACCCCGAACGTACCCGCGTCCAGGCGCGCCACCGCGGCCCGCAACCGGGCCAGCTGCTCGGCCAGAGCGGCGGCCAGCGCCGCCTGTTCGGAGCTCTCCACGGCCAGGGTCCCTACGTCGGCGGCGTCACCGCTGCCGCTCTCACCGGCCAGCACTGAACCGGTCTGCTCGCGCAGACCGCGAAGCTGCTCGGCAGTGTCGTCGTGGCGCTGGCGCAGCATCCGGCCGAGGTCGGTCAGATCGACGGCGTCGGTCTCCGGGGTCATCGTCTCGCCCTCGGCGTTCACCTGTGCAGCACCTGTCCTTCGTCGCAAGCGAAACCCGCGACGGCAGGCCCTCCCGGTTCCCCGTCACGGGGTGATCGCCGAGCCTAACCGGCCCCGACCCGGCCCCGCCGTTCGCCACACCGGCCGACGCACCCGCGCAGTACGGCGAGCACATGAGCCGCAAGCTGCGCCTGTTCCCCGACACCTTCACCATCCGCGCGGCGCCACCGAACGGCTCGGCGTGCCGCCTGGCACCGACTGAGACCTTCGGGATCAACGGGGGCAGATACCCGCGTTACTCAAGCGGCTGGACAGGCACGAAGGCGCCCAGGTCTTCGGGTCGACGAACTGGGTCGAACCTACGCAAGGGGCGTATAGGATGACACCCGCACGCCCGGTCGCGGTGCCTCGCGCGGCCAGCTGACGCGCCTCGAATCAGAACCCGCGACGGCAAGGACCCGTTATACGAGAACGGTGTCTCAGCCAGCACGCCCTCCGGTCAGGACCGCGTCGATGTGGTCGTAGGCCTGTCGAAGCGAGGGGGTGTCCTGGCCGGATGTGCCGTCCAGGCGCGCCCAGCGGGACCCCAGCCGGTCCCAGGGTTGGTACCAGGCGTCGTCCAACGTCACCACGACTGGGGTATCGACGTCATCGAACTGGTCGGCGGTGATGTCGACGACCAGGCCATCTCGCACCAGCCACGAGTGAGTGACGATAGGGCCTTCCCCCGGACGCATCCCCGACGCGAGACGCCATAGTCCCTGACCTCGCGACCACAGGTGCTCACCGAGCAGCAGGCACGCCTGGCCGCACGCCCCGGCGGGAAAGTTGTTCATGACGCCAAGTTCCACGAGGTGGGGCGAGCTGTCCAGGATCGCCCGGCGATACCGCGCGGCGATCTCAGCGATGCGATCGACGTGCCCTGCTGCGGACGACATGCGCTCACAGTAGGCCGGTCGCTGTCGAGTCGACCACCGAGCAGGCGTCCGCTGGCGCGGCCCATCCCACGGCCCGGCCGAGCCTGAACCCGCGGGGACGCCTACGGACGGCACACCCATCGCCGCCCAAGGGCGTCTCGACGAACGGAAGGCCGCCGACAGCGATGTAAAGCATGTGCATCCGGACTCGGAAGGGTGACAGGCTGCCCTGGTGTTCCGCTCGTGCGGACCCGAAAGCGAGGATGACGGTGTCAGACGGCTACACCGCGGCGATGCGGACATGGGTGCAGGCCAAGGCCGACAGATGGACCCGCGACGTCGACATCAGCAATGGCGTCGGCGCACGCCATCACGTAGTGCCAGCCTTCTACCTGCGCGGATTCGCCTCCACCAGCGGCCACCTGTGGGTCCGCGACAGGAACCAGGGCACCGGCCGCGCCCAGTCGCACAAGGACCTGGCCGTACGCGACTTCTACACCGTGATCAACCACGACGGGCACAAGGACGGCAGGATGGAACACCTGCTGAGCATCCTGGAAGCCGACACGGCCGAGGTGTTCAAACGGCTGCTGACGAACCTACGCGCCGACGTGCCGCTAACCGTCGACGACCGGATGACCCTGGCGAACTTCGTTGCGATGCAGGCCGTACGCGGCATGCGGACACGCCGCGAGAATGAACTGCTCGCCGACTACCACGTCAAGATGATGGCCCGGGGCACCAAGCGGGAGAAACTGCTTGAGGGCCTGGTCGCGGTCCCACATCCCAACGAGCACATCCAGCTATTCCCCATGGCCGAGCCGGTTGCCCTGCACCTGGTTCAGCGGCCCGTGACGCGCGTTCTGCTGGACGCCCCGCTGCTGATGACCTGCGACGAACCGGTCCTGGTCGTCAACAACGCTCATGTCGAGCACCGGCCGGAGTGCTTCCTGACCGCAAAGCAGCGCCGGGTCCGCATCCGCAAAGACCGCCAGGCGCACCGGATCGGCAAAGAGATCATCCACATCTACACCACCAAGCCGTCAGGATTCCCGCTCGCCGAGGCGATCATCCTGCCGGCCAACCCGCGGATGGCCCTAGTGTTCGGCCGCCCGGACACGCCGGCGCGACCCATGGTCGAACTCGCGGGCGAGGACGCCGCACAATTCGCCGCTGAGATCAACAGGCGCCTGATCGACCAGGCCTTTGACTGGGTCGCCGCACACCTGGACCATGCGACGATCCGTGACTGCGAGCTGCCGCCGGTGGGACCGGTCGTCAACGTGTGCGACGGCGGCACACCGATGAGCCGCGAACTGCAGAAGGCACCATGGCCGTGGCGGCCCAGTGTGCTCGGCCGCCTCTGATCGCGATCTGAGCCCGCTCGGACCGGCCCGTGGTTGGTCTCAACCTCGGAGAGGCCACAACTGGTTCAGGTCATCGGCGGGGCAGGCATCTCACGGGTTGCCGGCCACGCCCGTGCCGCCAAGGAATGGCTCATGCGCTCAGACGAAGACCTGGTTTCCGATGCCACCCGGACCGGTGAAGTTGTTCTGCTGGCGCGTACGTCACTGGCATTGTCGTCCCTGTGCGGTCTACTGAGGGGTCGCCGATCCCGCTCGGTGTGGTGGCGCTTCGCCAGGCCGCTACCCGGCTGGCGGCCCGACGATCACCGACGCGAACGCCCGCAATGTCCCCGCTCAATTCGTGACCCCACCCGCTGTCACGGGCGAGTAGCGTATGGGATTGGCCGCGCTGCACCGACGTGCTCGGCCGGTCGAGCCCGCGACAGCGCCCCGAGTTCAAGGGGGTTGTTGCCTTCCCGGCGTTGGGCCTGGTCCCCGCCCTCCAACCCGCACGCTTCGCGCACCGCCGCTGGGCTTGGAGTACACACGATGTCACAACACACTTCGCCGGTCACCGCACTGGCGCAAGCGCACCTGACCACCCGCCGCCGCGCCTCAGGCACAGTCGTCGTGACCGTGAGCGGAGAGATCGACATGGCCACCGCACCCGCCCTGCAACACGCGCTACTGGACGCGCTGACCACGCACACCCCGGCCGTCATCGACGTGGACCTCGCCGCCTGCACCTTCCTAGACGCGTCCGGCCTGCGGGTGCTCGTCGCCGCGCACACCACCGCGCAGGCCGCCGGATGTCAAATGTGGGCACGCTACCCGCAACGCCTGGTCCGCATGGTCCTGGAAGTGACCGACCTACTCGACATGTTCACCGATCCGGCCACCGCGACCGCCGCACTCGCAGGCAGGTCGAACGTCGCCCCAGTCCGCCGAGTACGGGCAGCCGACCAGCCCACGGCGCTGATCTCCGTCTGACCCATTTCGCCGGGCACACCCCAACCGGTGCGATGAGCGGCGACGAATGGATCGCCGAGACCACGTGGTGCTCGGTCGTTCGGCCGTGCCGCAACGCCGCTCACATAGGCCCCGCACACCCGCCCGTCTCGTCAGTCACCATCCGCGTGAGCCGACGGTCGAGTACCGCGACGCGGCTGGCGAGTATGCCGAGAGCGTTCTGGACCGTGTCTCGGATCGATCCGGTGGAGTCGCGACCATCGTCACCTGTTCGACTGACCTCGATCGGCCGTCGTACTCCGTCGGCGGTCGTATTACATTGCCCGACGTGGGCGAGCTGAGACTCTACATCGTCACTGGTCTGCCGTACTCCGGCAAGAGTGTGTTGTCGCGCGAGTTGGTGCGACGCTTCGACTTCGGATACGCGTCGGTCGACGATGAGATCACCAGCGGCGGCCGCGATGTGACCACGATGGATCAAAGGGACTGGAACGACGTCTATGCCAGGGCCTTCGAGAAACTTGAGGCCATGCTGCGGGCCGGTCGGACGGTCGTCTTCGACGGGGCGAGCCTCACACGCGCCGAGCGGCAGAGCCTACGCGACACCGCGCAGCAATGCGGCGCCGAGCCGGTGCTCGTGTACGTCGATACGCCGCCCGAGGTAGCGGAGGCGCGGCGCCGGCAGAACATGACGACCCAGAAGCGGGCCCATCTTCACGACGAGACGATGAGTAAGGCGCTCAGCATGTTCGAGGAACCGACCGCGGTCGAGCGGCCGGTTGTCTACAACGCCGACCTCGACCTGGACCGTTGGGTGGCAGAGAACATACGGCCGTGACCCACGCGCCGCCGAAACTCGACGCATCTGCCACTCGGCAACTGCAAGGTCATCAAGAAAGGCGCGGGACCTTGGCGCCGTCACCGCCGCTACGGCACCTTCTCCCGGAGTCTGAAGCCAGCCAGGCAAGGATGTCGTTCCACCGGCGTTGATCGTGGCACTTCGGCCGAGGTGGTTGCCAACGCGACTTCCATATGCTTTTGAGCATGACGCTGCTGCAAATCACGCGTGAAGCCGTGCTGGCGGCAGTCGCGGAGTACGACGAGCTTGGGCAGCCGCTGCTCCTTGAGCGCTACGGGCTGGAACAGACCCATGCTTGTTGGTTTGTCCACAACGGCCGGAAGTACGACTCGAAGGCGATCATGGTCGCCGCTCACGAGCATGTCGGTGGGGGTGCGTTGACGCCCAGCGACTTTGGTGATGGCCAGCGCACGATGATCTTACAGCTGCGAAGACTCGGTTTCGAGATCACCCGCGTGGACTCACGGAGGCCATCGGGTCATGCTGGTACCAGCCTGTTCGATGTTCTTGATCGCCTATCGACGCATCGGCTCGGGGGGATACCCAGCCGTCATAAGCCACTTGCTCTGCTGTGGGCGATCGGCCGGCTGGCCGCCGGTCAACCTCGCCTAATGGATTGGCGAGAATTCCGCGATGGTGTCACACCAATTCTGCATAGCTACGGACTGCCCGAGTCACGCCTCAGTCCCGAGCACCCGTTCTGGCATCTGCGCAGCGATGGGCTATGGGAAGTCAACGGCCTGGCGTGGAGCCGCACAAAGACACCCCCACTCACACTACTGGACAACGACAACCCACTGGCTGGCTTCACTACTGACGCCGCTAGCCGTCTCGAGGATACGGCGATTAGAGGGCGTGCCGTACGGACCCTTCTCACGCGGTACCTTGTCCAGCTAGATCATACTGCGCTGCTGGGCGACGTCGGCCTGCATGGCTACGACACCGCAGCCGGCAACGACAGGTGGGCAGGGTTCGCGGAAGGCTTGCAAGGCGAAGCAGCTAGGCGTGAGGTGACGGCACAACTGATCGTGCGCGACCCCCAGATCGCACAATCAGTCAAGGCTCTCTACGATCATCGATGTCAAATCTGCGGCGTACGCCTGCAAACTCGCAATGGTGGCTACAGCGAAGCGGCGCATATTCGCGGTCTCGGCGTGCCCCACCGCGGTCCAGATCACTTAGCCAACTTGCTGTGCCTTTGCCCCAACGATCACGTTCTATTCGATACGTTTACAATCTATGTAGACCACGAGGGTGTTGTACGCTCCGCTGTTGATCAATCGCCGGTCGGCACTTTGCACATACACCCACAGCACATCCTCGACGCCGAGTGCCTCAGCTACCACCGTCAGCTATGCGGCCAGGATGCCTAACGCCACAAAACGGCCGATCGAGCCAGCTTCAGGGTTAAGCGCCAGAACGCAGGCCACATGCTCAACCGTGACGGTCTTCTCGTGGTAGGCGCGGCTCATGACCGAATCTGACGAAAGCGGCCGCGCTGGCTCGCGGGTCCCCGGCCTATCATCCCGACCCCCTAGCGGGCGTCAAGCCCTCCGGGCGCTTCGCTCCTTGACGCCCGGCTGCGAGTGTCGGGCCCGCTTAGGCCCGGCCCCGCCGTGGCGCGGCATGCATCGACCCAGGGAGACCACGGGTTCCGTGGCAGAAACTCGGAGTGATCAAAGAATGACCGGGCCGCCGTGGACGTCGAGGTCGCCGAGGATGTTGGCGTACCAAGTCATCGCCGCACGCCTACGGTTTGTGACAGTCAACGACCGGTAGCCGGTCCAGGCGATGAGATCAGCGATCTGGACCCACTGACTGACATCGGCGTGCCGAAAGAACGGGTCTTCAATCAGTCTGCGCCCATGCTCCCCCAGGGTGCGATGTGCTCGCGCGTAGGCGCCGTTGGTTCCGTCTCCGTCCATGACGATCGCGCCGAAGCTGTCGCGTGCCTGAAGTTGCGCATCCAGTGCTCTGACCACGTGTTCGTACAGGTCCTGCTTGTCGGTCTCGTAGGCGCGGCCGCGGCTGGACGTCATGCGATAGGCGGTGCCTAGGCGTGCTCCGGGCAGGCCTGCGATCGCTTCCAAGCCCTCCCGAATGAGAGCCATCCCCTGCTGGCGGTTTCCTCGCAGCGCCGCGGCGGAGCGGTTTCGGCGTCCTCCGGCGAGGTCGGTGGCGTGCAGTCGCTGGGACGCGGAGATGCCATGCCGCCGATACGCCTCCGCCCGGAAGGCTAGCCACTTCTGCATGGCGCTCGCCCAGTCTGCAGGGTTGATCTGGATCCAGCTGAAGGTAATGCACCCGGCGGCCTCGCTACCGGAGTCGTCGATGTAGAAGATGTCGAAATTGCAGGTCGTGGGCAAGGTGAGACTCCAGTGGTGAGGGGTTGGCGAAGTAGGTCTCAGGACCGTGAACTGCGGGTTTCCAGCCAGGCATCGATGTCGCGCTGGCGGTAGCGGCGGTAGCGTCCCACCTTGAACGACTTCGGCCCTTCGCCCTTGTGGTTGATGAAGTGCAGCGTCTGCTTGGCGATGCCGAGGTACTCCGCCGCTTCCTCATGTGTCCACAGCCCCGTGCCGCCGTCTCTCATTTCAACCTCACTTACCAATTCCGCAAATTTTAGGATCCTGCTTTGCTGTTGCGGTAAGTGATCCTGGTCAGGGGGTTGCCATTTGTCAAGGGGACGAGTAAAAATTACGAACATGACAAGCGAGCAGGTCAGCGGTGGGTCGTCGCCTGGCGAGATCGTGCGTGACCGACTGCGAGAGGTGCGCAAGGCACGCAAACTCAACGCGACACAGGCGGCTGAGCTGTACGACGACCCGTCCATGACATCGACCGTCCTGATGAACATCGAGGCAGGGCGGCGAGCGGCCGGCGCGACCATCGACGAGCTGATCCGGTTCGCTTATGTGCTCGACGTCCCGCCGGAGGCGCTGCTGGTCGCGGCCGGCGAACATGTCCAAGTGGCTCCGGGCGTGACAGTCGACTCCGCGCGCTTCTTGCGCTGGGTCAGAGGGCAGGAGCCCCTGGAAGGCACCGACGCACGCCAGTACCAGGCCGCCGCTGACGCGGTGCTGAGCGGCGCTGAGCAGCCGGTGTCGCAGGATCTGCGCGCCTGGTTCCAGGAGCGCGCGATGGCGGCGTTCGACCTGTTCGCCGCCGACGCCGATCAGATCAGCCGCAAGACCCGCGAACAGGTTCGCGAGGTGCTCGGCGAGGTCCGTGACGCGATCACCTCAGACGCGCCGACCGCCGACGTGCTACAGAAGATCGACGGCTTCCTGGATCGACTAGGGCGACCCAGCGCCTGATCAGACCTGACAAAACGCTCGTGACGCCAGTCCGGCACACGAGCCGGTAGCCCGTACCCACGTTCCGCGGCACCAGTGGTGTCAGCGGCCGATACCCCGCACCCCCAACCCGCCGCCCGACCTTGGCTGCCGGGGCGATGACACGCGCCCGCAGCAGCCCGACGGCGCGGGTATGTGAAAGGAACCACCCGCATGGCCCACGCCTGGATCACCCCGCAAGCCGATGGAGGCGTCGGCTATACCGTCTACTGGCACGACCCCGACAAAAAGCAGCGGCAGAAGTCCTTCCGCAAGAAGGTCGACGCCGAGGCGTTCCGCACGAAGATGGACCGCGAGCTCGAAACAGGCACCTACATCGAGCCAAAGCGCGCAGCCGAGACCGTCGTCAGCCTGTTCGAGCGCTGGGCCACCTCACGCGGCCTGGAAAGTTCCACCGTCCGCCAGTACCGCAGCATCCTCAACCAGACGATCAAGCCGTACTTCACCACCCGCACCACCGGCAGCCTCAAGCTGTCCGACATCCAGGCGTGGATCGCCTGGATGAAAGACACCAAGAAGTACGCCAACCAGACCCTGCAGACCCGCTTCGGCTACCTGTCCTCGGCGCTGCAGTGGGCCGTCAACAACGAGGAACTCGGCCGCAACCCCGCCAAACGTGCCACGCTGCCCGGCAGCCGCGCCAAGACCCGGCGTGTCGTCAAGGAAAAGATCGTCGTACCGGACCTGTTCGAGGTCGAAGCCCTGATCCTGGCCACCGATCCGCGGTACGCGGCGATGATCTGGCTGATGGCCGGCTGCGGCCTGCGGATCTCCGAGGCCATGGGCCTGTGCCGCGAGCAGATCGACTTCCGCAAGGGGCTGCTGCGCGTCGACCGGCAGATCACCGAGGACGGCGAGACCGACAGCGGCAAGAACGCCGGGCTGCGGCTCAAGCGCTACACCAAGCACCGCGACGAGGAGTCACCTGGGCGCACCGTGCCGCTGCCCGCCATCGTGGCCGCGGTTCTGCAGGCACACCTCAAGCGCTACGGCACCTGCGGCCAGGACAAGCTGCTGTTCCCCAACCACACCCGCACTGGCTTGCTCTACCAGTACTACTTCCGCAACGAGGTCTGGCAGCCCGCCCTCACCGCGTCGAAGGTCTCGTTCCACAAGACCCACGCGCTGCGCCACTTCTTCGCCGCGTCGATGCTCGGCAACGGGGTGCCCATCACCGACCTGTGTGAGTGGCTCGGCCACTCCTCCGTCGAGATCACCTACGCCTACTACGGCCACCTCATGCCCGACGCGCCCGAACGCGGCCGAGCAGCCATCGACACCGCCATGGCCCCGCTCGCCTCAATCACCGGCACGGTCCGGTCCGCAGAGGCTGCAGAACCCGCAGGCGTCTAACGGCTGCAATCGGGAGGCAAATAAAAGCGGACCTGCCGATCCACGAGTGTGGGGCAGGTCCGCACCTCCACGGTAGCAGGCACGCCCCGTCTATCCACCTCACTCCGTTTCCCCGGAAGGACACCCAAGTTGATCTCCGCTCGCCTGCCGGTCCACGGCAGTTACGACGGCAGGGGGCCGCGATGGGTTGTCCGCTGGCGCTACGTGCCGGCGCGGATGTCGTCGCGCAGGTCGGCGTACTCGCCAGTGGGGTCCGCCCGCGCCGCATGCTGGTGCCGTTCAACCCACTCCGGCCCGATCTTCGGGTACGCAGGTGGCAGTATCGGCCAGGTCGAAGCCGGACCGCGCAGCACGATTCGCGGCACCCGCTCGTAGCTTTCACCCGCGCGCTCGCGCACCTGCTCCGCCGGCACCCACGTCGTCAGCAGCGCGCGCAGCGGCGTCCCCCGGAAGGTTCGATAGATCCAGGCGATGCCGGCGTGCCATCCGTCGTCGCCACGTCCCCAGAACAGCAGCGCCGCTGGAACCAAGCCTTCGGCGATGCCGGTCACCGTCACCAGCGGCGGGACCGGCCGTGCGAGGTCTGCCAGCTGAGCGGTGGTGGGCATCGGCCCGTAGGCGTGCTGTCCCGACATTTCAGCCACACCCGTAGCCGCGCCCACGCGCCGAGCCGCGGCGTCGGGCCACGCTCGCCTGACGGTTCATGACCAGCCCAGCCTGCCGTAATGATCAAGGTCGGCTTGATCGTACATCAGTTCGAATCTTCGAGTGCCGGTAATCGCCAAGGCGCAGGCCCGATGCAGTGCTGGCGGCCGGGCGGGGCCGGAGTCGCGCGGGCTCGCGTGCCCGGAAGGCTCTTGGCCGGCATCACATGGCATGCAAGATCAGCGGCGTTTGGACAGCGGGCCGTTGCACCTGCTGTACCGACTCAGGATTGGGCGTCCCTGCTGTACGCCCGGCACGGACTCAAAGGTGAATGCGGCATAGACGCCTTGCGGGCTATTCACCGTGATCTGCCGGTAGTCGCGCCGGGCGTACACCGTCACCAGTTCCAGGACGGCAAGCTCGGGGTGGCCCTCGAAAGTCAGCACGTCCGCCACGACTTGTTCGGGCGTGCGCAGGTCGGGGGTTTCAGTGCCGCCGATGCCGTAGTCGAGGTTGCTCGAGACCACGCCGTTGCTGGGATCGCAGGACAGCAACTCGGAGTCCGGTCGCAGCGTGTCGCCGACCTCAGCGACGGCGCCGGAGCCGGCCTGCAGGTCGCCGACGGCCACCACGACCGTGACCAGCAGCGCAGATGCGCTGACGAGCATGATCAGTCGGCGCCTGCTCACGTGCATCCCCCATTCGGAGCGAGTGGCCGCCTCGATACGCGGCCTCATCATGGACAACGTCCGAATGACGGTGTACGCCCTGCCTGAGGCGGCTACCGTGCTGTCGCGATCCGGTCAATGACGTGCGGGCCGGCCCGCGTACGGCGTACCCGACGCCAACGTCGCGCCAGCCGCCTGGCGGCTGCGCGGATGGCTGGTACCTGCCGGAGCTAGTCGGCGGTGCGCAGCGCCCCCGCCGGGTTGGTCTCGACTGCGGTCCATGGCAGCAGCACGCTGCTGGACAGCAGCAACAGCGCGGCGACGCCGATAGCCGCGGCAGGGCCGAGCAGCCACGCCAGGACACCGCCGGCTGCGATGAACAGCGGCTGCACACACCTGGTGCCAGCCGACCATGTCGTCAGCACCCGGCCCAGGTGGCCGTCGCCGACCGCTTCCATCCGGTAGGTCACGAACAGCGGCCCGAACACTCCAGCGCACAGCAGCAGCATGGTGTCCGCCACGATGATCAGCACCAGGCCCGCCGTGCCCGGCGGCGCGAATGGCACCAGCACCATCCACACGGTCCGGGCCGCGCCCGCGCCCAGCAGGACGCGCCGTACCCCGTACCGGCGGACCAAAGGGCCGGTCAGCAGCGAGCCGACGATCCCGCCCACCGCCGGCACGCCAACCGCCAGGCCGTACTGCCAAGCCGCCAAACCCAGCTCACCCAGCATCAACACCGGAAGGATCGGCGACGCGAGCATGATCGCCCCACCGAACAACTGCGAATTGACGAACAGACCCCGCAGGTCAGCCCGCGCGAAGATGTAACGCCATCCGGCGGTCAGCTGAGCCGACCAAGGCTCGTCGTGGCGTGCTGCCGGTGGCGGTTCGGGGCTTCGAATCCGGCGGACCCAGGCGGCGGAGCCGAGGTAGCTGACGGCGTCGACCGCGGCCGTGGCCAGCGGCCCGACCGCCGACACGATCAGCCCTCCCAGCGGAGGCCCGACGCTGGTCGCGGTCCAGAACGTGGCCTCCATCCGGCTGTTGGCCCGCGTCCGCAGCTGCGCAGGAACCAGGTTCTTCAAATGAGCGCCACTCGCGGCGGCGAACGTGATCGCGGCGGCGGCGTTGACGACACCCACCAGGCACAACTGAGTGATCGTCAAGGCTCCGAGCGCGGCGGCGGCAGGCAGGCTCGCCAGCGCCGCGAACCGCACCAGGTCTGCGCCGATCATGCAAGGGCGTTTGCGGCCGAGATCGATGCGGGTCCCGACCGGCAGCGCGATGGCCGCAGCCGCGGCCGCCGACAGAGCCGCCAGCATCGACACCTGCCACGCCGGCGCGTCCAGCACGGTTATCGCGACCAGCGGCAACGTGCCGGCCCCGACGGCGCTGCCAAACTCACTGATCGCGTAGCCGGCCCACAACCGGCGAAAGTCCCGACCTAGCCCGGCAGTCGACGTCATGGCCGACATTGTCGCCAGCCGACGCCCGGGTGTCCGGGCCGGCAGGTGACAATCAGCAGATGCGCTCCCCCGTCAGTACGCGCGAGGCCGTGCACGCCCTGGTCGCCGAGATCAGCCCCCTCGACCCCGTCGAAGCCGAACACCGCGACACGGTCCTGGCCTGGATCAGCAGCGATGCCCCGCTCTACCGGGTCAGTAAGCCCGACAACCCGCCGATGCACCTGGTCTCCTACATGATCCCCGTCGACCGCGAGAGCGGCGACCTGCTGCTGGTCGAACACCGCAACGCCGGCCTGCGCCTGCCGCCAGGCGGGCATTGCGAACCCGGGGAGCTGCCCTGGGCCACCGTAGAGCGCGAGTTCACCGAGGAGCTCGGCGTAGCCGCGCTCGCCCACCCCGTGTTCGGGCAGACCCCGGCCATGGTGACCGTGACCCGCACCCGTGACCCGTACGGCCGCGGCGGCAGCCACATCGACGTCTCGTTGTGGCACGTGGTGCAGACCGACCGGACACAGGTCGTCGCGTTCGACACCGCGGAGTTCACCGCGATCGGATGGCACAGCCCGCAAGAAGTCCTGCAGATGCCGATCGACGATCTCGACCCGCACATGCACCGCTTCCTCGCCAAGATCGTCGAACCGCTCCGAGGACAGATCCTCTAAAGCACGAACGCCACCCCGAGCATCACGCCGCGATCGTCCAGTGGGCCATGGTCATCGTCATGACCCGGCGTCTGGCCCGCTGCCACCGCACCGGCCGAGTCCAGCCTGCCGTCAGTACCGCCTGACCGGGCTGTTCGTCGGGCACTCAGACGGCATCGCGGCTCCGGCGTCACACGGCCTCGTCGGAGCCGAAAATGCCGCTCAGCCGCCAGCAGGGCGGGCGCGGGTGTTCCTGGCGCGCGTGAAAGCTTGGGCGGTCGTTACTTCCGAGACGGCTTCTTCGCTCGACGAGGTGTACTTGGGCGCTGCCTTGGAGCTGGTGATGGATAGCCTTCAAGGTCTTTTGCTTCTTCCTCGCCCGCAGTCTTCTTTTGTAACTCCCTACGGTAGACCGCCATGATCCGCGCAATCACTGACGGGATTCCCACCCCGAGGAGTACCACTACGAAGAGGACTGAGCGGGTCGTTCCCCCGGTCGGTCCCGGAACCGCTGCCCCCACCAACGCAATCAGCCCACCCAGGAAGGCGATCCCCGCGACCCCCTGTAACAATTGCCATGCAAATAACCCCCGGAGATGAGTTTCCCTGTCCGCTCTCATGGCAACCAGCGTTAACACGGCACCGGAGCCCGCCACCACGATCAGGCCGCCCGAGAATATGACGGCGCCCCTGACACTGGGGAAAAGTCCGTACGCGACGCCGAGCAGATAGATCACTGCCGCTGCTATCAAGTTGGCCAAGACGTTGATGGCGGTGTCTCGCATGAATGCCTTCACACTGGGGGACACTAAGGCCCAACGATCCGCTTTGCACCCCACCACGCGGTTAGCCTTTGCGCACCACTCGCCGCCGGCTGTGATGATGTACGCCGCCGCCGGTTGGTCGCAAGACGCCCAACACAGTCGGGGTAGGACGTCTGTGGGCCCTGGCCTTGATCCGGCTGGCAGCGGCATTGATCGTCGGCCAGTTGGGGATGATGGCCGCATTCGTACTCAAGCTCGTGTTACACCGTTCCTGTTGGTTGCTGGCACCGCCGTGGCTTTACTGGCGATCGGAGTGTGGTCTTGCGGAACTGAGCACTCACCTGATTCTTCAACAGGCACTCGGTTCCCAGCCTGCGGGTCGACGTCGCGAAAAGCTCCCGCGACGTCGACCCGCTGCTTTAGCGGCGAAGCGTGACCCGTCGCTCAGAAAAGTCGGCAACTACCTCGACCTCAAGCCGTCGACGACACGCTGCCGATCATCCCGGTCGTGCAGGGCTGGCACCCGCGCGAGTACGAGCTGTGCGTCGACCTTTACGCACGCCACGGCGTAGATCTGGCCCGTCAGCCCCTCCTCGACGTCGGGTCAGTGTGCCGTCGGCAGGGTAGCGCCGAGGCCGAACGGATCGTCTCGCTACTCAACAACCTCGGCTTGAACCGGCTGCACCTGTACGGCTCCAAGACGCTGGGCCTAGCCCGGTTCGCACCACGGATCGAGTCAAGCGACTCGATGGCATGGTCGTTCGCGGCCCGCTACCAGCCGCGCCTGCGCAGCTGCCTCCATTTGGGCCATTGCGGCAACTGCCGCCGCTACGCGCTGCGCTGGCGATCCCGCCTGCCCGCCAGCCTCGCGGCCCAACGAGCTGACGCCACAGTCAGCTGACCTGCGACAGCTGCTGGCGCCAACGAATTCCTGATCTTCGGCACCCGGCACCGGCCGGGCGCTTCACCCTGCCCCGAAGGAGCACCACCTTTGCGAACTGCCGCCTACCTCGTCGACCTGCACGACGCCCTCAACCTCGCCGAACACACCCTCGCCGCCCAGGGCAGCCAGGCTCAGCTGGTACTGGTCCCTGGAGAGCCGGTGATCCTGCAGAGCGCCGCCGAGACAGTGTCTGGCGCTCTGCCCGCCGTCGTCCACGGCCTCGGCCCCGTCCCTCGCCTGAGCACGGCCAAGGAGTTGCCGCTGTTCAACACGGCCGATCCACTGGACGGCATGCTCGCGCTGCTGTACCGGGGCGTGGCCGCGGGCCACCACTGGCTCGCGCTCACCCCCGCCGACGGCGCCGCAACCGTGGTGTCCACCGTGCACAGCATCCGCAGCGGCGCCGACGACAACGCGCGCATGATCCCGGCCGCTGTCGCCATCGAGGACCTCGGACCGTTCGACGCTATGATCCCCAAGGGCTATACGTGGAACGGCTGGGACCTGCCCAGCTTCGACCTGCCCACGGTCGAGCAGATCGCCGCGCAGGTGGCCCGGCAGCAACAGGACCCGGACTACACCACCCGCATCGACATCGACGGGACCACGGTCACGGTCGTCGAACAGGCCGGCACCGCCGAGCAGACCTGCACGGTCCTGTCCCCCGATCACGATGGGCGGTATCCGGTCGGGTCCGGATGGTGGACCTGGCAGGCTCGCACTACTGCGGCCGTGCGAGAGCTTCCCCCGCCCGCGCGGCGGCTGTGGTTCCCGTGGGCGCGGGTCGCGGCGCTAGTCGCGCACGCCGACCACACCGACACCCACGGCAAGGTCACCTACCCCGACGGGCGCGACAGCAGCGGGCGCGGCCTGATCCTGCGCTACCACCCGGGCGGGGCGACCCTGGCCTCCAGCGGACTGCCTGGCTGGCACGACCGGTGGGGACGCCCCCACACCGTGGCCGACCGGCCCATCCGCCCCGTCAACCGGCCGCCGGTGGCAGACGACCGCACCCGCAGCGGGTTCATCCGCCTGCGCGACTCCTTCTACAACCTTGTCCCGTCCTCGAGGATCCCCGACCGGCAGGACGGCTGGCTGGCCGTCGACGTGTGGCACGATCTGCCCGGCCTGGACGGCGTCCCGATCACCCGCTGCGCCCGCACCGTCGTCCGCGACGACTTCGACCCGGGCCGTCATGCCTGGATCGACGGGAAAGTGTTCAGCTGGGATCTGAGCGGCCAAGACTGGCCCGCCCAGATCGCCCCCGGCCTGCGCTGCGGCCTGGGATACGTCGCCCGCTTCGACGCCGCCACCGCAGCGGCGATCGCCGCCGACACCGCAGCGTATGCGGACCTTCCCGGCAAGCACTGGATCGAGATCCATCACGGCGTGGTGGAGCTGTACCGCACCGGCGGCCACGACCAGCGCAACCTGCTGGTCAGTTGGACCGTCGCCGACAGCGACGGCATGTACGCGGTCGGACTCGGCCACCTGGTGTGGCATCTGGCCGAGTCGGCCCAGCCGGGGAGTTGACGCCTCGGCGCTCACGCGGCGCCTGCGCGCCGCGTGGGCGCGTTCATTTTGCTGACGGCGGCGATAGTGCTGGCGCGCTCGGGTCGGTGCTGACTTTCCCGCGTTCTACCGGCCGGCCCTTGCCCGGCAAGGGCACCGTCAGCCTCGCGCCCTTGGTCTTCGACGCCTGATGGGGCCGCCTCTATCTAACGCCGTCAGGTGCGGTCCCTTGCCTGCCTGCGGGCCCTGGCCGGTGTCCGGCGGGAGTCAGCACGACCCGGCGCACGGCGCACCCCGCCGCCGGGTCTTCGGAACTTCCCTTGGCGAGGTGCCATGACCTCTTTCAACTGTCATCCCTGCCGCCTGTCAGGCGGTGGCCGGTGAGCGCTATCGAGTTGCCCGTCGAGCACATCGACGCGATGCTGTCGGCCGCGCTGGCCTACACCCCGACTGGGCCGCTGCGCTGGACCTGGCCGCCCATTGACGCGGCGTCCGACCGCGGCCAGTGGACCTCCGCCAAGCTGCAGCGCCAGGCCACCGAGCGGCGTCGTGAGCTCACTGCGGCGACCGCCGGGCAGGTGGGGGCGATGCTGCTGGCCACCAACCGTGACAGCGTCAACCACCGCTACGACGAGACCGAGATCGAACCGCCCTACCTGTTCACCCGCGTCCCGGGTGATCCCGATCCGGTGGTGGTCCTCAAGGCAGTCGACTGCTACGAGTACCAGTCCTGCGAACACCCTGGCTGGCGTGACAGCCAGGCCCGTGAGTTCTGCGACGCGCTGCGCGCCCTGGCGATCTCCCGGCTACCCGGCTACCGGCGCGCGCCCTGGCTGATCAGCGAACCCGACGTCTTCACGAACGCCGCCTCCACATCCTGACCCGCCCGCGGCCGTGGCCGCGCCACAACCGGCACCCATCGATGATCTTCTAGGAGTTGTGTTGCCTGTCGATACGCCCACCTTCCACCTGCGCACGCCCGAGGACATGTTCGGCACCGTCCCCTACCTGCTGGGCTACCACCCCACCGACAGCCTGGTCGTCCTGTACCTGCAAGACGACCAGCGGGTGCATCTGTTCACTCGCCACGACCTGGCCGACCATCCCGACGCCATCGCCGGGCACGTCCGGGCCCTCGCGCACAAGCGCGGCGCCACTCGCGTAGCCGTGCTGGCGTATGGTCCGCCCTCTGCTATCGATCGGGTCCGGGCGACCGTCGCTCAGCTCGACGCCCGGCTGCGAGTCGCCGACGTCTACCTGCTGGCCGAGGGCCGCTATTACTGCCTGCGCTGCCCGGCCTGCCGCGCCGCCAAAGGCCTGCCCCTGGACCCCGCCACCACCGCCGCGGCGGCCCACGCGACCCTGCGCGGGTTGGTGGCGCTGCCCTCGCGCCAGGCGCTGGTCGCGCTGACCCTGCCCGATCAGGTGGCGCGGGCCGAGACTGCCGAAGCTATCGCCGTGCTGCGGCCGCGCGGCGACAAGCCGACAGCAGTGCTGCGGTTCCTGCTCGAGGAGGCCGCTGACGGGCATCGGCTGACCACCGGGCAGGCAGCGCTCATGGCCGTGATGCTCACCGACATCCGGCTGCGTGACATCGCCTGGCAGGCGACCACCAGCCTGATGTGGCAGCGGGATCTGTGGCTGGACCTGACCCGCCGCACCCCCGACACCCACATCGCCGCGCCCGCCGCCCTGGCCGCCTGGTGCGCATGGATGCGCGGCGAAGACCTTCTCGCCGCAGCCGCGCTGAACCGCGTCGCCGCCGTCGACGCCGACTACGGCATGGCGCGGCTGGTCGCCCAGGGTATCGGCACTGGCGTACCCGCCCGGGAGATCGTTCCGCAATGGCCTCCAACCGCCGACGACACCCTGCCGGCACGACACGGCGGTGAGGCGTGAACGTACTACTCATCACCGGCTGCCAGCGCGTGCGCGCGGCAGTCACCGCCGTCGCCCGCAGCGTCGGCGTGCACGTGAGCGTGTGCGGGCTCGACGACACATTCTCGGCGCCGGGCGACCTGTCGCTGCTGCTGCTCGGCGCCGACGCCGTTCCGGCAGATCTCGACCTACCCGATGGTGTGGCCACGCTCGTCGTAACCGTGACCGTGGACGCGACGACCGCCGCACGGGTGCCGGCCGGCGGTGCGGGCAGCAGCGCCGTGTTGTGCCTGCCGTCAGGCGGCCAGTTGCTGGCCGAGCGGCTCACCCTGGCCGCAGGTGACCCGGTCGAGCGGCTGCGCGATGCCGGGTTCGGCATCAGCCACGCCGACCCGGCCACACCGCACGCGCTGCGGTGGAACGACCTGTCGCCGTATCCGTTCGCCGGTAGCGCCGTCTACGTCGGTCTGGGCGATGTCGGCAGCGGTGAGCGCCTGGCCGGGCAGTCCGCCGCGCGGGCGCGCAGCAACCACCGCAGCCTGCACCGCGTCTACCCCGGCGCGTTCACCGACCTCGCCTTCTGGGAGGGCGACGTGCTGGGCGCGTTCGTGGCCGACCTGCCCCCGCAGCTGGTCGACCTGCTGATCGGCCTGCAGGTCGAGTACCCGGTTTACGACGAGGCCGACCTGTCGGCGCTGGAGCAGGAGGACATCGAAGCGTCGTGGGACCAGTGGGTCTCCGGCGATGTCTACCGGATGCTCGGCGAGCGTGCCCGGGACGTGTGGCATGTCCTGGGCGACGAGCGGGTCCGGCGGCTGTGGTGGGACACCGTCAGCGGCATCGAGTACCAGCCCCACCATGACGGCCACGACGTCCGCTGGGAGTTGGACGAGGTGGTGCCCGCGTTCGCGGCGCGGCTGATGGCCGAGCTGCGCCGCAGCTGGCGCCACGATCGCCGCTACCAGTATGTGCGCGCCTACTTCGGCCAGATGCCGCACGCGCCGCGGTATGCGCTGCTGTTCGCCGAACAGCAGGAGGTCGCCGCGATGGTCAACAACCGGTTCGAGGCCAGGGTCCAGCAGTTGCGGCACCAGCGGGCCCGCCGTGCCGCCCTCGCCGGCCCGCCTTCGTCACCTGTCACCACATCTGAGGAGCGGTCTTGTCCAGCTATGTGAAACAGCAGGCCACCATCCGGCTGCCCGTGACGATGTGGCGCGAGCCGGTACGTGGCGCGGCATGGCAGGCGGAGCTCGACCTTCCCGACGTCGGTGTCTACAACCCGTTCCGTGCGGAAGGACGAACCCAGCCCGAGGCCCGGCGGCAGCTCAATGACCTCGTGCTCGGCTTCTTGGATCGGGCGCGGCATCGGCCGAAAGGCCAGCACCAATGAACGTCGACGCCCTGCCCGCCCTGCGCGAGTTCGTTACTGCGGTCGCCGAGTTGACCACCGACGTCGACCCGTCAGACAACGACGGCCCGGACGCCGCAATGGACAACGACATCGCCTGGGAAACCCTCCACCGCCTCGTCCACCAGGCACGCGAACTGGTCCGCGACGCCGACAGCGCGCCGCTGAACGTGACCTTCGTGCGGGACTGGTCCTCCGACAGCCCGCTCAGCGGCTGCGAACCGCCGGTCATCGTCGTGCCCGTCGTCGGAGGCGAGAACTCACTGGCCGCGTTCGAGCAAGCCAGCGCCCTGGGGCAGGAGCACTACCGCGCCGATCTCGACGGCGGCGACTTCGACAGCGAGACCTACGGCGTGGCCGCGTTCTCCGGCGACGTGTCGCCCTACCTGACCGGCGTCCACACGGTCATCCGCCACTGACCGGCACCTGACCGCCGCGGACCGCCCAGGTCCGCCAGCACCCGTTTGCGTCCTTCGCGAAAGGCCGCCCCCGCATCCGCGGGGGCGGCCTTTCGCCGTTTCCAGGGAGTTTTCGATTGCCACCCTCCACCCTTGCCACGCCCGCCATCGACGAGCGCACCCGCGAGCTGCTGTCGGCCGCCGTCGTCGACGGCAACCGCGTACGCATCACCGAACAGGTCAGCGCCGAGGCGTACGCGCCGGTCAAGAAGATCCTGGCCGCCCTCGGCGGCGCCTGGGCACCCGCGGTTAAGGCCACCGTGTTCCCGCAGGCTGTCGATCCGGCCGCGTTGATCGTCCACACCCTCGACACCGGCGTCATCCCGCTCCACCCGCGCCGCGCCGAGGGTTTCGTGCGCACCCCGAACGATCTGGCCGACCGCCTGTGCTCCTACCCGCACACCGACCTGGCTTGGCTACCGCCCAGCGCCCGCGTGCTGGAACCATCGGCCGGCGACGGGGCTCTGGTCGCGGCGATCCTGCGCGCCAACCCCGACGTGCAGGTGACCGCCGTCGAGCCGAACCCCACCCGCGCCGCAGTCACCGCGACCCTCGGCCGGCAGGTCGATGTGCGCACCACCACCCTGGAGGTGTTCGCCCAGCAGGCCATGACCGCTAACGGCCTGTTCGACGCGGTCGTCATGAACCCGCCGTTCGGGACCGCCAGCGACCCGCACGTGTGGATGGACCATCTGCGCATGGCATGGGTGATGCTGCGCCCCGGCGCCAGCCTCGTCGCCGTCGTACCCAACTCGATCGCCTACCGCAACGACGCCAAGCACCGCACCATTCGGGATTTCATCGAGCACCACGGCAGCCACCAGCCGCTGCCGCACGACGCGTTCGCCATCTCCGGCACGCTGGTCACGACACGGCTGGTCCGGATGACCAAACCGATCACCTCCCGCGACACCGACCACCTGCTCACCATCCCCGAAGCCCTCCCCGTCCTCGTCGAGCAGCCCCGGTTCACTGCCGACGCCGCGACCGGCACACCCGTACAGGTCTGGTACGACTCCTGGCGCCACCGCGACCGGATCCTGCGCTACCGGGGGACGTGCGCGGTCTGCTCCTGGCTGCTGTGGGGCACAGATGACGGGGAGAACGACCCCCGCGGAATCCTCGGGGACTTCAGCGCCGGGTTCAGCCTCGACGCCGCTGGCTACGACCAGATAGGGCCCGACGTCGGGCTGTGTACCCGCTGCGCCAACGACGCCGACACCTACCTCGCCGGCCTCGACCGCGCCCACCAGCACTGGACCCCCACCGCCGAACTCCAGGCGGCCGCACGATGACAACATCTACCCCTCACCAGGTTTCGCGGGCGCTGACCGCTCGCGAGATCAGCGGCCTGCTGGACCGCATCGGCGCGGCGTCCTCCACCGGCGAACTGGCGTCCGTGACCATCCGCGGCCTGTTCAACGTCCTGCTGGACGGCACGGGCAGGGCCTTTGACGACTTCGACGCGTCGAACCCCCTGGACCCCACCCGGTACGCGATCCCCGAGACGCAATGGTCGGCCGTGCTCGACGCGGTCACCCGCCGCGCCGAGCAGTGGGGCACCGGACCGCAACTGGCACTCGAACTGATCAACATCATGCCGGGCAGCTACGACGACCCCACCGTGCCCGAACCGGTCCTGCCGCAGGCGGACTACCGCCCCGATGTGGTCGAGGTGCGGGTGAGCAGGTCGGCCGCGGACGTGATCACGGCCTGCGAGCAGCACCTGCATGCCCTGGCCCGGTTCTACGGCGAACGCTCCGAGCGGTACCTGGCGGCGTTGTCCTCGTGGCACCGCCACGTCGCGGGGCTGCTCACTCCTGGGGCCGGGCCGCAGGTCACGGTGTCGCGTGACGGGGGCATGTCGCTGTACGTGTCCACCGGTTCCCTGGTGTACGGGGTGGTCTTCCACGGCGACAAGCGCAGCTGCGCGACCCCCGGCTGCGCCGCGATCCCCACCCCCGAGCGGGCATGGCGGCCCGCCTACCCCGGTGCGGCTGTGCTCGACCACGAACACCAGCCGGACTTCCCGTTCGACGGGCCGCAGCCCGGTACCTGGTCGGTTCACTCCTGACCCTGACCTACCCGCTTTCGCCGCAGTAGATGCGGCGGAAGCGGGTGTTGGGTCCCGGCGGCGGTCCGGGTGTGGCGTGTCTGGCCCGTGATCCTGGCCGCCCGCGGCTGGCCCCGCAAGGCCCTCCCCCGCGCCCGTCACCCTCGGTGCCCTGCTCCCGAGAGCAGAGGGCCTTGCGGGTCTGCGCCGATCGGCCGGCCTTGGCGGATCGGGCCAGCACCGCCCACCCGGCCACGACGCCGGGCAGGGCGACATTTGTTGATCAACCCTGTTGGAGGTACCCCCTCGTGACCACAGCCACCCTGACCACCGACACCGACGCCATCGTCGGCGAGCAGCCGACGGTCCCGGCGTCGCCTGCGGCCTGGCTACGCGCGGCCGACCTGGACCCGCGCGAACTGCTCGACAACCCGCGCAACCTGCGCGTCAGCGTCGGTGACCTCGACGACCTCAAGGCGTCCATGGAAGTCGTCGGCGTCCTATGCCCTCTGGTCGTCATCCCCGCCGAGGGCCGTGACGGCGTGTGGCAGATCATCATCGGGCACCGGCGCAAGTACGCCGCCATCGCCCTGGAAATGGCGAAGGTGCCGTGCTGGATCGCCGCCGACGAAGGCGAAGCCGCGATGATCGTCGCCCAGCTGGCCGAGAACGGCCACCGCGTCGGCCTGACCCCCACCGAGGAAGCCGAGGCCTACCACCAGCTCACCCTCCTCGATTGGACCCCGGAGCAGATCGCGAAGGTCCGCGCCGTGCCCACCGGCAGGATCAAGGCGAGCCTGCAGCTGCGGGAACTGCCCGAACAGGCCCGCGCCGCCGCCGACCGCGGCACCCTCGCCCTGGACGACGCCGCCCGGCTCGCCGAGTTCGCCGACGACCCGGCCACACTGGCGCGGATCCTCAAGTCCGCCGGGACCGGGTGGGGGCTGCAGCACGCCATCGCCAACGAACGCTCCAAGCGCGCCTACAACGAGGCCCGCGACCGGGCCAAGGCCGAGCTGGTCCTGGCCGGGGTGAAGGTCACCGCCCGCCCGAAGGCCTGGGGATACGAGAGCCCCGCGGTGGAGGCGTCACGGCTGGTCGACTCCGAAGGCGAGCGCCTGGACCCCGAAGTCGTCAAGACCATGCCGGGGTTCGCGGCGTTCGTCGACAAGAACGGGTCGGCGGCCAAGACGGTGATCTACTGCGCTGACCCGGACAAGTACGGCTACACCCGCGCTAGCCACGCCACCACCTCCACCGCCGGCCTCACGCCCGAAGAGCGAGAGCGACGCGAGCAAGCCGAGCGTGAGCACGCGGCCTACGTCGAGGGCCTGGCCACCGCGCAGCAGGTGCGGCGGGACTTCTACCGCAGCGCCTACGGCACCGCCCGCGCCGCGAAGAAGCTGTTCGCCGAGGCGCTGCGCGAGACGGTGATCGCGACCGCGTCGATCCGCTTCCGGGAGCTGGACGGGCTGTATCCGGCGCTCGGCGGTGTCGACAACGAGGTGCTGGCCACCGCGGGTGAGGACCGGCTGCGCCGCTGTTTGGTCGCGCAGTGGATCTGCGCCCACGAGCACAACCTCGGCTACGCCGGCGGCATGCAGCAGTGGGCCCTGGACCGCAACGCCGCAGCGTTCTGGCTCGACCAGCTCGTCAGCGACGGCTACGTCCTGTCCGAGGCCGAGACGACCCTGCGCCAGTCGCTTCGCGACGACACGCGAGACGACGAGGACCAGGACACCGCCGAAATCCCGGACGACGACCAGGCAGAGCACGAGAACGTCGCCGACGACGGCGGCTCGGACGAGCACGGGCACGGCGACGACCCGGCCGCGGGTGACAGCTTCGAGGCCGACGGGCTCGGAGGCCGCGCCGGCGATGGGCTCGACATCGACATCGCGCTGGCCGCGCTGGCCGACGCCGAAGCCCTGACCGTCTGACCCGACCGGCCCCCCAGCCAAGGGCGGCCCACCGCGCGTGTGCGCGGTGGGCCGCCCTTTCGTCGTTTCTGGAGCCCCATCTTGACGCTGACTTTGCTGGACATGATGTGCGGCGCCGGCGGCAGCACCCGCGGCGCCACCCTCGTCGACGGCGTGCAAGCCCTGTTCGCCATCAACCACTGGCCGCAAGCAATCGCCACCCACCACGCCAACTTCCCCACCGTCGCCCACGACTGCGCCGACATCTCCCAGGTCGACCCACGCCGATACCCCTCCACCGACCTGCTGTGGGCCAGCCCCGAATGCACCAACCACACCCAGGCCAAAGGCATCCGCGACGCCGACAAGGTCCCGGACGTGTACGGCCAGACACTGCCCTGGCAGGCCGCCGAACGCTCCCGCGCGACCATGTGGGACGTCGTCCGCTTCGCCGAAGCCCGCCGTCTGGCCGGACGCCCGTACCTCGGCATGGTGATCGAAAACGTCATCGAGGTCGTCAAGTGGCTGCCCTACCGGGCCTGGCTGCTCGCGCTGCGCGACCTCGGCTATTGCCTGCACCAGGTTCATCTGAACTCGATGTTCGCCCAGGCGGGCGGGCCGGGAGCACCGCAGTCACGCGACCGCTGGTACTGCGTGGCCCACCTCGCAACACTCGGCCGCTGCCCTGACCTGGACACCTGGGCTCGGCCGCTGGCCACCTGCGACCGGTGCGGCATCACCCAGCGCCCCGACCAGGACTGGAAACGTCCGGACCGGTCGTGGGGCCGCTACGGCACCCACGGCCAATACGTATGGGCCTGCCCCACCCCCGGTTGCGGCCGCAACCGCGTCCACCCGAGCGTCCTGCCCGCCGCCACCGCGATCGACCTCACGCTCACCGGCACTCGTATCGGTGATCGCCCGACGCCGCTGGCCGCCAAGACGATGGCCCGCATCACCGACGGGCTGCGCCGCCACACCCGCCATACCGACGCCAAGGTCACCGTGCCGCCGATCGTCGTCCCGCTGGAGGGCCGCGCCACCGTCGCCCATGTCCGGCCCGTCGACCAACCGCTACGGGCCCAGACCGGCCGCCACCAGGACGCGCTGGTCGTCCCGATGCGCAACCACGGCATCGCCCGACCCGCGGCCACCCACCCGCTGCCCACCGTGACCGCGGCAGGCAACCACCACGCCCTGCTCACCTGGCCCTCCCTGCTGCTGCCCTACCACAGCAACGGCAGAGCCCACCCCACCCACCAGCCCATGGCCACCCTCACCACCCGCGACCGCTACGCCCTCATCGACACCCCACCCGCCTTCGCCATCGACCCCATGGAGTGCGACTTCCGAATGCTGGAGCCCTCCGAGATCGCCGCCGGCATGGCATTCGACGCCGACTACCAGATCCTCGGCACCCGCCGCGCCCGCGTACGCCAAGCAGGAAACGCCGTCACCCCACCCGCCGCCAGGGACCTGATCGCCTCCCTCGTCGAACTCATCACCGGGCACACACCCACCTTCACCGGCAACGGAGACCGCGAGCGTGCCGTGCACGTCAGCCCGGCCCGCCCTGACACCCGCGAGCTTGTCGGAGCCGCCGCATGAACCACGACAGGCAGGCAGAACACCCGAACACGCTGATCGTCGACGGGCTGACCGCGTTCCTCAACCGCGAAACCGAGCCGAACATCGCAGATGCCGTCGACCTGCTGTGCGGGCTGATCTCCGGCAGCGGACGGCCGCTGCTGACCCACACCACACCCATCGACGCCCGGGTCGTCGAGGACCGGTACGGCATCAGCACCGCGGTCGTCACCGCCGACGCGTACACCGTGCGCGTCCGGCAGCCCGCCGACGACAGCGCCGACATCCGCATCGACATCACCACCGACGACGGCGACAACTACGGCCCGGCGATCACCGTCAACGGCCGCCCCGTACTGGAGGCGATGCCGCTGACCTGGGCCAGCACCGTTCCCCCGCATCTGCAACTGACCTGGAGACCCGCCGATGACCCGCCTGTACTTCTCACTCGCCCAAACCATGGTCCTGGCCGAACACGCCATGCGAGCCACCGACCACCACCTGTCCCTCACCCGCCGCGACGCCGGACTGCCCGCCGTACCTGCGCTGCTGTGGGGCAAGGACGACGGCACCTTCCTGCTCTCCTCGGGCATCCCCGGCCTGCCCCGCAACGCCGCCCGACCCGACCACGGACAGCGCGCCGTCTACGCCGAAGGCTGGGGACCTGGCACCCGCCAGGAACTCAGCCACACCGACATCGGCGGCGACGACTTCACCGAACACCTCGAACTGACCGAACCCCTGGCAATCGGCGCGACCCTCATCCAGTACCTGCGCGCCGCCGCCCGACGCAACCGGCCCTGGTTCGCCCTCGACGTCAGCGCCGACCACATCGGATACGCCTGGCCCACCGCCATCACCACTGGCGGCCAGCCGTGAGCCGAACCGTCACCCACAGCCGGGCCCTCGAACTGGCACGTGAGCTGTCCCCGTTCGACGCCGGACGCCTGTACGGCGTGTGCCTGCGCCACGGGGCGCCGCAGCCGATCCCCACCGGCACCCTGCACCCGCACGACGCCGACCGGCTGAACACCGACGCCTACCGCCCCCACGACCAGCCCGCCACCGGCGACACCATCTACTACAGCGTCAGCTGCGACGACACCCCGATCGTGTGGGTCACCCACCACGCGGCCGTGATCACCCCCGCCGCCGACCTCACCCCCTACCAGCAGCGCCACCGCGACCGGATCCTCGCCCTGCTCGGGCGAATCTCGCGGCGGGCGCTACTGGACCTGGCCACGCTGCGCGACACCCGCTTACAGCGCACACCCGGCCAACTGCCCGACGCGGCCGACAGCAGCGGGCGGATCCTGGTCGCCGACGCCGCCGACCCCACCCTGACCCACCGGACCTCCATCAGCCCCGACCCGCAGGCATCCCTGGCGCATCTGCAGCAGATCACCGGCACGACCAGCGACATCCTGATCATCGACACTCACGGTTTCGGCGACTACGGCCGCCACCGCGAACACCACGACCTACGCGTGCTGTGCGTGATCAAAGAACTGGCCGCAGGCAGCGGACTGCCACCGTCGGTGATCGGGCACTGGCTTCACCTGGAAGGCGCCACCCACGCCGACGTCGCACCCGACAAGATCCGGGCCGCGTTCACCGACGCCTACGCCGGCATCCATGCCAGCCGCGGCGACTACACCGCGGCCGAAGCCGCCCGGCGCGGCTGGACCCATGCGCTACAAGCCGCGGGCGTCCCCGATCCCCAGCGCCCGGCCCGCGCCGGTCACCGCGATGACCCGGGCGACCTGCGCGCACGCACCCACGACATCCCACCGGCTGCAGCGGGTACGGGCGTAGGCGGCCGCACCGAGCAGCACCGCCAGACCGCGCGCGTCCATAAAACGCAGCTGCGCCAAGTCCAGGCGCGCGTGCCGCCGCACGGCGGTGTCGATCGCCGCACGCAGCCCCACCGCGACGCCGTCGGCTGTCATCAGGTCCAGCTCACCGCGCAGACGGATCAGGCAGCCCACCACCATGTCCTGCCCCGCCTGCCCTGCCATACCCCAGTGTCCCGCGCGAACAGCAACATCACCGTCCGTCACCCGGCCGACACCGCTGCCCACCCAACCGACCTGCCCTCCTCCGCCCGCGCCGAACCCCGGCGCGGGCGGACCTGTTTGCCCACCCCCGACAACCCTGGAGACCCCTTGATCCTCATCTCCCACAACCACGCCGAAGGCACCCTGGTCAGCGGCACCCACCGCAGCGACCGCGTCCTCGACCTGATCGGCGCCTACGGCTTCCGCAGTCACCCCGACGTCGGCATCTACCTGCGCGGCAGCCGCGACAAGCCCGCCCGACGCGACACCATCGACGCCGCAGCCGCAGCCCTGCGCGAGCACGGCCACACCGTCACCGTCGACATCGACGACCAGTGGCGGCCCGCCGCAGAACGCGAGGCCGACCGCGGACAGCGAGCCGACGAACGAGCCGAACGGCTCACCGACCGCGCCACCACGGTCGCCGCACGCGGTGACGCCCGCCGGCAAGCGGCTGAGGCGACGACAGCCGGGATCCCGACAGGCCAGCCGATGATGCCCGGCCACCACTCCTACCGCAGCGACCGCGACCGCCGCGAACGCGCCCACCAGCACCGCCAAGCCGCCAACCGCGAGCACGACACCGCCGTCGCGCTGTCCCAGCGCGCGGCCGGGGTCCAGGCCGCCGAAGCTGCCAAGGACGACCCGCGGGCGATCATGCGCCGTATCGACCGGCTACGCGCCGACCTGCGCCGCTGGGAGCGCGAGCGCGAGGAGGCCGTCCAGGTCGACGCCGCGTCCTCCTACCAGACGCGGGTTCACAACGAGATCGCGCGGTTGGAGGAGGACATCGCCCACCAGGAGGCGAAGCTGGCCGACCGTGCAGCGTCCGGGCAGTTCGTGGCCTGGGGCCCGGACAACCTCGCCAAAAACGACTGGGTACGCGTCGGGATGCACGGCTGGTACCGCGTCACCCGGGTCAACCGCAAGACGGTCAGCCTCGACAACCGCATATGGCCCCAGAAAGCCCCCTACGACAAGATCTACGGACGCCGTCGCGGCGGAGCGCAGCTCGACGCGCCCAACGGGCGGCCGTGGCCGGTCGAGCAGGCCAAAGCCGTCGCCCGCTGGCAGCATCTGGCCGCAGCCGCCCGCAGCTCGGGCTACGACCCCGCCCCGCAGGAGCAGGCCCGCCACGTCGGCTACGCCCAACGCCTGGTCCACGGCCTGCCCTTGACCGCCGACGACCGGCAGGTCACCGCGTTCTGGCCCACCGCCGACACCGACGCCGACGCGCGCAGGCGCCTGGCCATGTCATACCTGACGGTGTACGACCGGCTCGCGGCCGGGGAGCCGGTGCCCGACATCGCCGCGTCGCTGGCCGTCGACGCCCAGCAGCCGACCTGGCGAATGCCCGACGGCCAGCCGGTCGACCGGCTGCCCGCAGACGTGCGGCCCGGCGACATCATCGCCGGCACCTGGGACACCGGCTACAACGGCCGGCAACTGCACACCGGCTTCACCGGACCCGTCGCCGCAGTCGAGCACCGGCCCGCCGACGGCGAACGGCGAGCTCAGATCACCATCACCCTCACCGATGGCACCAGTCACGACTTCAAGACCAGCAGGTGGCTGTCGGTCCATCCCGCCAACACCTGACCATCCAGTCGAGCACCGCAGGCCCGCGTCCACCCGGACACGGGCCTCACCTTCATTTAAGGAGTCCATCGCTCATGTCACGTAACGGCTTCAACATCGGTGACCTGGTCGTCTGCAACCCCGCCGAGGTCCCCGAGCGCTGGTGCGGGATCGTCTACCGCATCGAACGCTTCGGCCCCGTCGACGCCATCCTGGAACGTGTCGGCGGCGGTCGTGGCCTGCGCGCCAATCCCACCGCCCTGCTGCCCGCGCCCGCAGCCGACGACACCAAGACCACCGTCGCCATGCCGCAGCCGCCGCTGCCCGTCGGCACCGTGGTCACCATCGCCGGACCGCGATGGGAAGGCGGACCCGAACCCCACGTCATCCTTCGCGACGGCGGACAGGCAGCCAACCTCGCCCAGCTCGGCGGCACCGACCACCGCTACTGGCGCCGCATCCCCCGCACCTGGCTCACCACCATCGACCGCCAGCTCATCCTCGACGCCCTCAAGCCCCTGACCAACGGATAGGACTAGCGCGACCAGCCCGCCAGCAACATGGAGGACCGATGGAGGCCGTCAACAGCCTGCAGGCCGCGGCGCTGCGATATGCCGCACGGGGCATATCGGTACTGCCCCTGCACACCCCCACCCCCGACGGCTGCACCTGCCGCAACGGCAAGGACTGCTCCTCGGCGGGCAAACACCCCCGGCTGCGACACGGCCTGCACGAAGCCTCCGTCAACCCCCGACTCATCCGGCACTGGTGGCGCCGGTGGCCGGCCGCCAACATCGGCGTAGCCACCGGCACCACCCTCGACATCTGCGACATCGACACCAGCCAAGCGATGGCCGTCGTCCTGAACCTGCTCCACGTCGCCAGCCCACCCGGGCCTGTCGTACGCACCGGCAACGGCTGGCACCTGTGGTACACGGCCACCGGCCTGCCCTCCCGCGTGGGCGTGCTGCCCGGAGTCGACTGGCGCGGACGCGGCGGCTTCGCCGTCGCACCACCATCCATGCACGGCACCGGCGACCGCTACGCCTTCACACCTGCCTGGACCGGCCGCCACCTGCCCGACTGCCCGCCCGCGCTGAAAGCCCTGCTCACGCCCCGGCCCGACCCTGCCCCACCGCCTACCAAGGCGATCACCAACCTCGACCGTTACACCACCGCCGTCCTCGACGCAGAAACCAGGCGCGTATTGAACGCCGCCCGGCCGGCGTACCGCGCCGGACGTCGCATCCGCCCTGGCGGGCGCAACAGCGCACTCAACCACGCAGCTTTCCGTCTCGGACAACTCGCCAGACTCGCCGACCTGACCGAAGGCCAGGTCACTGAACATCTCGCAGCAGCCGCCGTCGTGGTCGGCCTGCCACCTGCCGAGGCACGCCGCACCATCGCCTCCGGCTGGCGCGCAGGCCGACGGCACCCGCGCTAACCGGCGGCGAGCACTGACCCACCAGGCCCGCGTTTCCAGGTGTCCGCCTTCTAGCAGGCGTGCGCCACCCGCTCGGCGGGGCGGGTGGCGATGCGTCGTCCGGCAGGTTGGAATGGGTGGGCAACGCCATCCGACGCCGCTGCCCACCCCGACCGGCTCGCACCCCAGTCAACTACATCAGGTTGTAGAGAGCAGGCAACTCGGGAACCTCATGGAGACCAGGGCGAGTTGAAGCGCCTCCTTGCCTCGGTTCGCATTTGGACCGACCTAACACAGAGCTAGTACTACTTTGCGCCGATGCTGCCGCGAGAAGCGGGCAAAATCCGACGTGACTTCGTGTCGCAGTGGAAACGCTTTCACGGAGAACGCCCCTACCTCCACCATGTCCGTCTCAAGGGCCACCTAGTCACATACACGAACTCGCACACCGCATCGACACTCCGCCAGCTCCTTTCGGCGGGGCCGCTCCGCCAAGCAGGTTGATCTACACTCGCTCCGACAAGGAGCGCCGATGACCACCTCCGAAGAGCGTCAGCCCCGTCCGCAACCCACTCATCCGGTTGAGCCCTACAAGCTCGAGGTTCGCGTCATGCCGTCCTTGGCGGTGATCGAAACCATCTATAGCCTCGACCAGGCCCGTGGTGAAGCCTGCATCTCATGCGGTGCCCGTGGAGTAGGTCCCGAGCCCAGCTGGCCAGATGAACTCGTTCCAGTCGGCCGAGAGCGACGGTTTGGCCAAGCGATCAACGCCCACCGCGACTGCGTGCAGACGTTCCTGGTCAAGTGGTTCGAGCCGGATGACGAGGTCTCGCAGCGACAACTTGGGTACTACCGCTTTCGTGAGCAGATCGTCGAAAGCTTGCTTTTCCACTATCCGGATGCGCGCCAACGTCGCTACGAGCGGCTTGAGCCGGGTGAACGACCCAGCACGGAACTCATCGAGTGGGAGGCCGTCGTAATACAAGAGGCCGCATTGGCAGTACGCTTCGGCGTTCCAGACGAGCAGTAGGCGCGTTCCTGCTGCCCTACCATCCTGGCGACGGGCTGCTTGGTGAACGCCTCGCAGCGGCCAGTCGCCTGCTCCACCGTGATCATGACCTTAGCGGCACCCTCTACTCGCCGCAGCGCCACCACCGCGCCAGCGCACCCTCGGCGATCATGCGGCCAACTGGTCTGCTCAATGGCCAACTACCGCGCCCAGCCACAGTTCCACTATCCGCCACGCGGATCCCGGCTTCCTTGACGCCATAGAACACACGTTCGATATGCTGGACGTCGTGGGTTTCAAATGAGGGTCCGCGAAGTCGCTGACTGCTTCGAAGCAGGACGCCTACTGCTGCACCTGGAACTGCGGGAGAGCCCTGTCGGCGCGTGGGAGGTCGAGTTGGTCGATCGCGAACAGCAGCGGCGGATAGCTCACCCGTTCCACGACGAGACTTCGGCGCGCAGGTCAGCCGAGGCCGCCTACGCCTACGGGCGGCAGTTCGGGCGGTGGCGGGTTCGGCGCGCCGGCGACTACGCCCCGCAAGGACCATCCGTCACCGCGCCTGGCTGGGACCCCGAACCCATCGCCGCCCCAGCCTGAACTCGCCACGGCGCCCAACGGCGTAGCCGGGCCACGACATGACACGAGTTCCCTGCGCGCCGTCGGTGACACAAGGCGACTTCGCGGTGTCCGGCCCCACCATCTCCCACCACCTGAAGGTGCTACGCGAAGCAGGACTCATCGAGGGCGAACGCCGTGGCACCTGGGTGTACTACCGGCCCGTCCGCGACAACCTCCGTCAACTCGCCGCGCTGCTCAACGTCTCGGAGTCGGTGAACGGCTGACCCGCCGGATCGGCAGCAAGCACCGAGCACGCTCGCGTGGTATCGGCCCGCCGCTAGCGATCCACAGGCATTCAGGCTGCGGCGCGGGATGCCGTCGTCCCCCGGGCACCGGATAGCTCGGCCCGCTGACCTCTGGACGACGCACAGGCTCATCCCCAAGAGCCCCTGACTAGCGCATCTTGCCGGGGCGGGCAGTTCGACGGCCTTGCCGTCGCGGCTCAGCGCCACGGCCGCAACCGTCAGGTGCTGACCGCCAATGCGCGAACCGGTCCTCGCGCGGTCGCTCCGGAGCTGTCGAACAGTCCTGTCGGCGTCCAGGGCTGTGCAGGTCCGGCGGTGCCGGGTCGCCGCGCTGATCCCAGGGCTGGCCGTGGATGCCGCTGCTGAGGACCCGAAGGTCAGCCCACCCGGGCGCGGGGCCGACAAGCCCCCCTTGCCGAAACAGTCTTGGCTGTCTGCTCGCTGCGCTCGCCGCCAAGATCTTTCGGCGGGTGGCTTGCAGCCCCGGCCCCAGGGCGGGCTCTGACCGGCCCGTCAGCGCGGCACCCCGGCGCCCGGATCACCCGATCCGGCACCACACCGGGGCCGCACCACTCCTAAAGGGAGCCACCGTCATGCTGTTCAACCTCACCTTCGAGGGCAACCTGGCCGCCGAGCCCGAGCTGCGCTACACCCCGGCTGGCAAGGCCCTGTGCCGGATGCGCGTCGGCCACAACACCCGCCGCCGCAACACCTCCGGCGAGTGGGTCAACGGCCCCACCGTGTGGATCACCGTCACCGCGTGGGAGGACCTGGCCGAACGCGTCGCCGAGAGCCTGCGCAAGGGCGACACCGTGATCATCGACGCCCGAGACGACCTGTCCGTCTACGCCTACCAGACCGAGGGTGCCGAGCGCCCGTCCGGGCAGCTGCAGGTCACCGCCGCCAACATCGCCCTGTCGCTGCGGTTCAACCCTGCCACCTCCCAACGCGAGGTCAAGGGCGGCTTCGGTAAGCGCTCCGACAGCGACTTCGAGTCCGCGTGGGATGCGGTGTCCGGCGAGCTTGAGCCCGCTTTCTGACCCGGCTTGTGCGGGGCCGGTCACGCACCGGCCCCGCACCCCTGGCCCGCCGCGCCGCCCCTTTCATCCTTCGCACGCTTGGAGTCATCGTGTCCCTGTTCACCGTTGTCATCGAAGGCCGTCTCACCTGTTCCCCGCAGCCCGGTCACACCCGCGACGGGCGTGAGTTCGTCCGGTTCTCCCTTATGCACAAGGACCGCTACCGCGACCACACCGGCAAGTGGGTCGACGCCCGCCCCCAGTTCTTCGAGGTCATGGCCTGGGGCGACCTCGCCGGCCGGGCCCGCAGCCTGACCCGCGGTGACCAGGTTCTCGTCGAGGGCGGCCGGATGGTCGCCTACACCGGCGACTCCGGTATGCCCGCGATCACCGTCGAGGCCCGCAACCTGTCGGTGTCCATGCGGTTCACCGACGCCCACGCCGGCCTGCCGACCAAGGCCCGCCGCGCGGATCTGGTCACCACCGCCGACGGCGAGCGGTTCGTCGCCGACATCTACCCCGAGGTCGTCACCGACCTCGAACTCGTCCACCACTGACCGACTGCTCGCGGGCGCGGACCGGAAGGTCCGCGCCCGTCCTCGTACCCGGAGGCCCGCCATGCGCACCAACCGACAGAGGACCGGCTGCTGTCGCGGCTGGTTCTTCGAGCACTCCCCCGGCTGCACTCGACGCGGCAAGCGCCCGTGCTCGGACTGCGGCGCCAACCCCTCCGACGGCGAGGACCACGTCCTGTCCTGCCAGTGGTGGTGGACCAGACCACGGACACCCCGCCCCTGAACATCTCGGAGTCTGCGATGAGCTTCGACACCATCCGCCACCGCCACGCCCCGATCGCGATCGTCGTACCGCGCGTGATCGCCGACGACCTCCTCGGCGTCCTCGAACACTGCGCCGAGCAATTCCGCGACGAGGCCCTGTCCTGCCGCTGCCCCGGCCGAGACCACGACCGGCCATGCGCCGACCACCAGCACGACGCCTCCCAGGCCGACATGTTCCGCCTGGCCCACGACTACGTCACCGCCGCCGTACGCAACGCCGACCAGCTCGCGACGCACCCACGTCGCTGCGGCGACTGAACAAACGCGTTGCTCTGCGGCGGCACGACCGCCGCAGAGCAACGCCGTAGTCGAGGATCGCTCGGAGGTCGTGGTCATAGCCCGTTTTCGTACAGTGCCAGCATGTCTGTCGACACCCATGACCACGTCCCCCGTCCCAGCAGCCCCGACGCGCGCAGCGGCTGGTGCGGCCGATAGGCCGCGTTGGACGGCTCACCGATCGCCGCGGTTGCGGACCGGTGCCTGCACCTGGCCGCAGGCCGAAGGCGACCAGACCCGCCTGGTCGCTCACAGTAGACAAGCGGGCGGCGCCGGTCATGGAGCGCGTCGGCCGGGCCCGTAGGTGCGCCCGTCCTGAAAGGCTCCCCGCGGCCGTCGCAACGATGCGCGATGTGATCATGTTCCGGATCGTGTCGGCACGCCGGGCCCTAGACGAAGTCGCCGCCTGGGACGGCCCGCACGTGCGCGAGCCCAGTAGCCACCGCCGTCTGCCGGTCAGCGAGCACCGCCGTAGTCCGCGGGCCACCTCTGCACGGTGGCCTGCTGTCAAAGCAGCGTCGGCGCCATGGAGCGTGAACGGTGTCCGACAGCGCGCGGGTGGGTACGTGTCGGCGTTGCCGACGCTGCGATGGCGGCAGGGTGCTCCTGTCGGCATGTCCGGGTGTCGGCTTCCCTGGCGGGCGCCATGGTGCGCGCTTGCCAGTCCCCAGTGGTGACCGACCAGGCCGCGCCCGGCAAGAGCCCGCGCAAACATCTTGGGCCGGCTCGCTGCGCTGCGCCGGACGCTGACGCTCCCAACATCTTTGCGCTGGGCTTTCTTGCCCGCCGCCCGGCCCTGGCCGGTCCCTCACCGGCCTGTCAGCGCGGCACCCAGGCACAGGCCGGGAAAACACCGCCGCACCCGGACACCGCCCGAGGAGGCACCGTCATGCGTCACCACCACAGCCCCGTCAGCTACCGCCGCCGCGGCACCGGCACCCGCACCACGGGTACCCCGTTCGTACTCGCCGGTCAGAAGGACGTCTACGACTGGAGCAACCCTGCCGACCACGCCGAGTACCGCATCGTCCTCAGCTACCACCAGCGCTAAACCGCACCGCGGCGGCACCCTGCCGGGTGCCGCCGCCCCATCTCGCGAAGGAGTCCGCGATGAACGCGACCACCTCCACGGTGCTGCCAGCGCACACGGCGCACGACCGGCTGACCCGACGGTGCTGCAACTGGTGTGCGCTGAGCGCGCCGACGAGTCGCACGCGCACTACGCCGACAGCCTCGGCTACTACTACGACCTGGTCGTACTGGCCGCGCGTGATCTGACCCGCGCGGTCCAGGCCAGCGCCCACGACCAACCGCCCGGCTGGCACGACACCCACTGCGGTTAATCACGCCCACATCTCACGGCCAGGCCGGACCCGAACGGGTCCGGCCTGGCCGCATGTTCACCACCATCCCGCAGTCAGCCTCGGCCACTCGCTTGCACTCCCGCACGGCCAGCTCGTACAGCGGCAAGGTAACGGCGAGCGGTCCGCTCCGGGATCCCGAGCCGGTCGGCCACCGCCTTGGACTTGATGTCCGGGCGGCCCGCGGCAAGGAACGCCACGCGGACAGCCAGGTCACTACTGGCCGCAGCGATCGCAGCCGACGGCCGCACCGCCGCCATGTCGTCAGCGGCCACAACCTCATCGCGGCCTGCGGCCAGTCGCCCAGCGGCTGCCGTCGCGGTTTCGGCCACGACCTCGTCGCGGACTTCGGCCAACTGCTCACTGTCGCCCGTCGCGGTTTCGGCCACGGCAACCACAGCGCCTGTGGCGGAAACGGCCATCGTCTCGTACGCGGTTTCGGCCACCGGCCGCTGCGGCACCTCGGCCGTTTGGCCATCATCGCCGTCGGGGAGTTCGGCCATCAGGTGTTCACCCGCGTGTGCGGGTGCGGTGGTCTTCGGGTTGCCGGAGCGGGACAGGACCTCGACAGCCAGCAGCAGCGCGATGGCCGGGACAGCCGCCACGATCCGGGCGCCGGTGTCAGGGCGGGCGGAGGCGACGTTGGCCGCAAGGCTCGTGCTCACCCCGAACGCGAACGCCAGCCTGGCCGACCATCGCACCGAACGTCCCGCGCGTTTGTCGTCCAGCATCGCGGTGGTCGCCACCACCAGCAGCCCGTCGACCGCGAACGGCAGCGCGTATGCAACCTCAGGCCGCTCGCCGTAGCCCAGCGCCACGTGTGCGACGTGGCTGAAGGAGGAGTATCCGGCAACGAGCGCGACCATGGCGGCCGAGGTGCGAGAGGCGAGCGTGGTCGCGTTCAACGCGGTGGCGTCCTTTCCAATGCTTCCAGGGTGAGGTTCGGGTGCTACGCGCCCTGGCGGGCGTGCAGCCGATCACGGGTTCAGGCCGACGGCTGCTGCTGCGAGTCAGGCAGGCGCGTCGGCGCGCTGGCGCGTTTGCCGACGAGCGCTCGGACAGCCGACACGGGTAGTTCGGTCATTTGCGCGATCTCGACCACCGGCTCGCCGAGTCTGCGCAGGGTCCGCACCGCGTCCTCGGCCTCCAGCGCCAGTCCTGCGACGGTCTGTTGCGCCTCGGTGAGGATCTGCTCTGCCCGCTGCTGCGCGTCGGCGCGAACGGCTTCCAGGCGGGCCGTGCGGTCGAAGTAGGTCCGCACCGCTTCGGTGACCGCCGCCTCATGCGCGGCGAGCCGCGCCTGCCGCGCTGCCGACACCTCTGACGCCCGGCGTGCCGCCGCCGCCCGAACACTCTGCCCACTGAATCGCTTTCCCATGACGCCAGACCATAGCCACTAAACAGCGATTCCCTCAAGCCCGAGTCGCAAATTCAAACCACATCAAGCCAACTGAAAACAACTAAAGAAACAACCACCCGAAAGCCGCCCACACCTCCCACTTCACCAGCACAAACGCCACACCTGGGCCGCACCAGCAAGAGCGCCACACACCTCTTGCAGATGCTCTTGCCACCGAAAGAGCAGGGCCGTAGAGTGCCCATTCAACACACGCGCGAATAAGCAGAACCACGCCCGCGAAGCATCAGCATTCGTGGGCGAAACCACGACCGGGAAGGGAGGTGCTGCCGCATGATGTCGCTGGCGAAACTGTCAGTCGGGGACGGCTACACCTACCTGACCCGCCACATCGCCGGCGGCGACTGCGACCGCATCCCCGGCCAGTCCGCCGCCGAGTACTACACCGCCAACGGCAACCCTCCCGGCCAGTGGGGCGGCCGGGGTCTGCCCGCGCTCGGCCTGTCCGGCACCGTCACCGAGCAGCAGATGACCCACCTGTACGGGCAGGGCATGCACCCCGACTCCGACCGGATCATGGCGGACTACCTGGCCCGGCACATGCGCGAGGAGATGACCGACAAGCAGCGTGCGGCGCTGACCCAGAAGGCGATCCGACACGCCACGCTCGGGCGACGGTTTCCCGTCTACAAGAACCTCGATGCGTTCGACAGCCGTGTCAACGCACGGTTCGACGTCATCCGCACCGAAGCCGGCCGTGAACCGAACCGGGCCGAGATCGCGAAGATCCGGGCCGAGGAGGCGGGCCGCTCTCGGGGCGGGGTCGCCGGGTTCGACCTCGTGTTCACGCCCGTCAAGTCGCTGGTCGTGCTGGGTATGCTGGACGAGCGGCAGTGGGTCCGCGACGCCGCCATGCGGGTGCACGTCGAGGCCCGCGACTCCGCGCTGGCGTTCCTGGAGGAGCACGCGGCCTACACCCGTACCGGCGATTCGGGGCAGGTCCACCTGGCCACTCGTGGCCTGATCTACTCGGTGTTCGACCACTTCGACAACCGCAACGGCGACCCGAACCTGCACACCCACGTCACTGTCAGCGCCAAGATCCAAGGCGTCGACGACAAGTGGCGCAGCCTCAACGGCAGGCTGCTGTACAACCTCGCGGTCGCCGCGTCCGAGCACTACAACTCGGCCGTGGAGACCCTCGCCGCGCGGTATCTGGGTGTGGGGTTCGAGGTCCGCCCGGACACGGTGCGCAAGCGGCATGTCGTGCGGGAGATCGCCGGAATGCCTCTGGAGGTCATCAAGACGTTCTCCTCGCGACGGGCCCAGGTCGAGGCCGAATACGACCAGCTGATCGTCGACTACCGCCGCGCCCACGGCCGCGACCCGGACAAGGAGGTCGCATTTGCGCTGGCCGAGCGGGCCAACCTGGCCACCCGCGGCCCCAAGCCCGCACCCCGGTCACTGGCCGGACTGCGCGCCGGATGGCGTGACCGGCTAACCAACGATCACGGACGCAAAGCCATCAAGAAGGTCATGGCCGTGGTGCCAGCGACCACCCCAGGGCGGGTTTCCACAGCCGTATTCACAGAGTTGTCCACAGGCGACATCTCGGCGCTGGCGCAGCTCACCGCCGGCCGTACGGCGATGTCCCGATCGACATGGACCGTATGGAACCTACGCGCCGAGGCCGACCGCACGCTGCGCCAGCCGCCCGACGGAATGTTTCCTGACGGGCTCGTCTTCGCCACCGTCGAACAGCGCACCGCCGTGCTGGAGCAGGTCGTAGCCCAGGCTGTCGAGCAGCACTCCATCCCCGTAACCGCCCACCATGATCTGCCCGAGCCGGCGATGCTGCGCCGCGTTGACGGCACCTCCGTGTTCGTCGAACATGGTTCCACCCGCTTCACCAGCCAGGCGATCCTCGACGCCGAACAGCGCCTCCTCGCAGCCGCCACCACCCCTGGCGCACGCACCGCCGAACTGGCGTTCGTCACCGCCGTACTCGACGGGTACGAAGCCGTTCACGGCAAGACCCTGGACGCCGGGCAGCGGGCCATGGTCGTCGAGTTCGCCACCAACCCGAACATGATCACTGTCGGGCTCGGTCCGGCCGGTGCTGGCAAGACCACCACCATGCACGCCTACCAGCACGTCCTGGCCGCCAACGGGCAGCGCCTCATCCCCCTGGCCACCTCGGCGGCAGCCGCCGCCGTGCTCGCCAACGACCTCGGCGTGGCAGCGGAGAACCTGCACAAGATGGTCATCGAGCACATGGTCCACGGGCAGCCCGACCCGCAGCGCGCCGGGCGCGACTACGCCAAACGCGCTTTCTTCCGCGTCGAACCCGGCGATGTGATCTTGGTCGACGAGGCCGGTCTGGCCGGCACCCGCAACCTCGACACGCTGCTGGACATCGCCGCCCGCCACGGCGCGTCCGTACGGCTGCTCGGCGACTACCGGCAGCTGTCGGCCGTCGAGTCCGGCGGCGCCCTGCGCCTGCTCGCCACCGAAGTCGGGGCAGTCGAGCTCACCGAACTGCACCGCTTCACCACGCCGCAGGAGGCCGACAACACGCGCCGTCTACGGGAGGGAGACACCGCCGCCCTGGACTACTACGCCGCTGGCGGGCGCATCCGCGGCGGGTCCGCCGAGGCGATGATCGAGCAGGCATACAACGGCTGGCACGCCGACATGACCGCCGGGCTGCGCACCATCATGTCGTCGTCGACCACCAGCGGCGTCACCGCACTGTCGGCCCGCGCCCGCACCGACCGTGTCGCCGCAGGCCAGGTCGACCGAGACGGCGTGCAGCTGCACGACGGCAACCTCGTCGGGACCGGGGACTGGATCGTCACCCGGGTCAACGACCGCCGCATGACCTGCAACCGCGGCAAAGACTGGGTCCGCAACGGCGACGCCTGGACCGTCACCAAACGCCACCGCAACGGCTCGCTCAAGGTCCAGCACCAGCGCCACGGCGGCACCCTCACCCTGCCCGCCGACTACGTGACCGCCCACGTCGAACTGATGTACGCCACCACCACCCACCGCGCCCAGGGCTCCACCGTCGACACCGCCCACGCCCTCGTCACCGATGACATGAGCAGGGAAAACCTGTACGTCGCGGCGACCCGTGCCCGCATCCGCACCATCCTGTACGCCGTCACCCACCAGATCCTTCCGCTGGACGAGGACGCGCGGCTGGACCGCAGCATCTACGACCCCTACCACCAGGCCGCCCGCGAAGTCCTCGAGAATGTGCTGGCGCGTGAAGGCACTCAGCTGTCGGCCACCCAGACAATCGCGGCCGAGCAGGAGCACGCCCGCAGCCTGGCCGCCATCCTGCCCAGGATGCGCTACGCCGCAGACCTCGCCACCCAGGACCGCATGCGCGAACTGGTGGTCCAGGCGTTCGGCGAGCACGCCACCACGATGCGTACCGATGAGTCGTGGTCGAGCGTGGTACGCGCGCTGCGCTCGGTCGAGGCGCAGGGCTGGGACCTGAGCCAGGTTCTGGCCGGCGCCGCCCGCCGCGGACCCCTGCCCACCGACGAAGACCCGTCCAAGGTCCTCGCGTGGCGTATCCGCGACCACGTCGACGGCCGCACCCCAACCCCCGCCATGGCCCAGCCCACCACCGCAGACGCCGCCCGCTACGCAGCCCTGCTGCACCCGATCCTGCCCCAACAGCTCGGCCTCGACCCGCACGCCGCCGTGGGGCGTCCGCGTGCCCTGCGCACCGACATCACCATCGCCCAGGCCGACAACCAGAAGAGCCTCGCCGCTGTGCTCGGCGACCACGACGCCCGCCGCGCCACCGATGAAGCCGCGTGGCCGGCACTGACCGCAGCCGTACGCCGCGCCGAAAACGCCGGCTATGACCCCGCCCGCGTCCTCACCGCCGCCGTCCTCCAGCGGCCGCTACACGATGCCGACTCCATCTCCCAGGTCCTGGCCTGGCGCATCACCCACACCCTCGACACCCGGCCCACCCCGGCCGAAGACAGCAACAGCGACACCTGGCGCACGCTGGCCTGGACCCTCAAGGCCGCCGAAACCAACGGCACCCCCGCCGGACAACTACTCGCTGCGTCGAAGCCCGGCACCAGCCTCGACGGGCTGCTCCAGCACGTCCAGACCCTGACCGCCCCCGCGCCCGCCGCCGGTGTCCTGCCATGGCTGGCACCCAACCCCGCCACCACCAACACTGACCTGACCGACTACCTCACCCACGCCGAGCAGCTGGCCGCCGCCCGCGTGGAACACCTCGCCCTTACCGCCCTGGCCGGGCAGCCCGCCTGGCTGGCCGGGCTCGGCACCACCCCGACCTCCGCCACCGCCCACGCCACATGGATGGGGCATGTCGGCGTCGTGGCCGCCTACCGCGACCAGCACCAGATCACCACCGACGACCCCACCCAGCCGCTCGGCGCCTACGTGCCCGCCGACCGCGCAGAACACGACGCCTACCTGCACGCCGCCGACGCAGTCCTGGCCACCCGCCACCCCGGCCTGCCCCGCCTCGACACCATCACCGCACGGATCACCGCCGACATCTATCTCGCGCTGCCGGAGGCCGAGCGTGACGCCATCTCCACCGATCTCGCCGCGCGCCTGGGCGGCGACTGGCTCGGCCCACGCGGGGGCGACGCCGACACCCTGCTCACCGCACCCGCCTACACCGCGCACCTGCACGCAGTACTCGTCCACTGCGGCCACCTCACCGCATCCGAACCCCACACCAGTTCCATCCCCCAGCCCCGCACGGAGCCGCCTCTGGTCCGAAACCCCCTCACCCTCGAAGCCCCGATGGAATACACCCAACCCTCCCCGGGCACAGAAATCACCTGGTGACTGGTCAAATTTGCCGTGCCGCCCCGATGCACCAACCCGATGTGATTGATCAGCACCGGTGCCCACCCTGGCGCCCAGACCCGCTCCATGCCCCCGGATAGTTAGGAACAGCCCATGGCACGACGCGAAATCGTGGTCCTCAGCGATGACCTCGACGGCACCGACAACGACGTACGAACCGTCGCGTTCGCATACGACGGCGGTGCCTACGAGATCGACCTGTCCCCCGCCAACCACGACAAACTCGCCCTGGCGCTCGCGCCGTTCATCGCCGCCGCCCGCAAGAGTCCGGCCCGCGGCCCACGGTCCCAGCCCGCCGCACCACTCACCGCCGCCGACCAGCGCGCGTTCAACCAGCGCGTGCGCGACTGGGCCAAGGCACAGGGCAAGCAGGTCAGCGACCGCGGCCGAGTCCCGGCCGACATCGTCGACGCCTACCGGGCAGCCGGACTGCGCTAACCACAAATACCAACCAGCGCCGCCGGGAACCCGCCAGGGAACTTACCCGGCGGCGCGCCCCATCACCGCCGGCCACCACCGCACAGCACAAACACCCTCTGCACCAGCCCCCGTATACAGCCGCGAGGTCGGTGCCACCGTGGGCGATCAGGACCTGCCCCGACTCCGTGCACTCTGCACTCCCTGCGGCTGAACCTGCCAAGCCGCCTGTCGAGCCGCCGTGACTCCACCCCGGTTGCCCGCTACAGTCCCAGTCGGCGGCTCGGAGCCAGCCGCCCGCTGCTGACATCCGATGCCCGGACATCGATGCTCGACGCAGTTCAAGGGTGGTGCCCGCGGCTCCGTCTAACCCAAAGCAATCTCCATGCCAATTGACCGAAAGCCGCGGCGTGGTCCGGGACGTCGGCCGTGCATGGAAGGTCAGTCATGAGAGGGACCAACCCGAGCCGCTGGAAGCACCGCCGGGACATCACGAAGGAGCCGAGCGCCCTCGCCCGGCGAGGAATTCCGCAGCGCGGAGATCTACTGAAGCAGCCGACGGGCCAGCAAGTCCTCCAAGCCACCCTGCTCGAGATCTTCGCCCATGGCAGCCGTAACCACCCGTGGAATCCGACAGGTCGATCGTTGACCGAACTGTTCGAGTGCTACGGATCATGGATCTCACCGCAGCCAGACCGCATCATCATGGGCTCCACCCTCGCCACACGGATGGCCAGCTACCTCCTCCCCTATGTCAACGAGCGCAACGGCTGGCCTGAGTGCCGAGGCATCCCCGGACTTCGACACCACGGCCTCACCCGCCACGGGTACGAACTGCTGCACCTGCCCACCAAAACCGTAATCGAGATCCGCGACCGCCACCGAGCCCGTCTACATCTTCTCGAGTTCGAGGTCCAAGACAACCGCGACAACAAGGGGTACAAGCCGGTCTGGCGTTCCAGCGGCCTCACCGATCTCGAAGACCGATGGGCCCACGTCTGGTTGCCTACCTCGCACACCAGCCTCTACAGCGCGTTCTTCCCGCTTCTACCCGTGCTCGATAGCCGTCTGAACGCCCGCGACGCGGCCTTTATCCCTGCCCCTGCCGAGACGGCACGTGCCCACCTGAGCTGGTGCGGCATGACGACACCGACGGAGGCGGTCGCCTACCTGAACGACCTAAGCATTGACGTGTACGGCGAACCGCTCGCCATCACCTCGCAAGCCCCCGGATTCGCCATCGCCAGTGCCGGAGGCATCAGCATGGAACTGCACCAGCGCGCGGCCTGCATCGAATGCCAACGCCCACGTTCCAAGTGGGAAGGCCGACCCTCGGCCCGAGAGGAACGCCGACAAGCAGCATAGGCAAGCTACCCAGCGGTCCGCGAAGCGACCGCGGCCGAGTCCCAGCCCAGATCACCGCCGCGGACCGCGCAGCGGGCTGCACTAGCCCCTGCCAGCCGGCGCCGCCAGGAACCCGACAACGGCTCTCCCGGCGGCGCCGCCACACTGCCCACCACTTGGCCGCATTGACGCCACCCGCTGGCAGTGGTCAGCGCATGGCGGGCAGCACCGACATCCCCAGCCCGGCGTAGTCGCCGACCGCGACGTACTCGTTGACCAGCAGCGGCATGCCGTCGACCAGAGTGACCCGATCGGCGCCGGTCCGAGCGTCGATGATCAACGGCCCGTTGCGGGTGGCGGCATACACCGCGCCGTGGCACGCCGCGCCCAGGACCGCAGGTCTCGCAGCGCTGGTTGCCCATCACACCGGAGCGAGGTTCGAGGCAGCCGAACGCAACCTGACGCGGGAGCTGGCCGAGTTCTCGTACGAGGACAGTGCCGTGATGGACGCGCTCGTCACAGCGGACCTGACGACCGGCCCCGCCGACCAGTTGCTGGAGGTGCAAGATCGACTCGATGAGATACTTCGGCGCTACCCTCTGACGACCTACGTACACAGGGCGGTTCTCAAGGCGAGACCGTCGCTCGAAGCACATGCCCTCAGGACGATTGCCCGGTTCGAGCAAGGCGACGCTGGCGTAGTCTGAGCTGAGGATGGCGGCCACGACCCCGTTCGCCAACTGCCACCCAGTGCCCACCAGGACAGCGTCGAAGGCTCGGTGCCCCCCTACACCGGTGCCACTCGTGTCCAGTCACGCGGTCCTCGGGCCGTATTCCAGGCGCTTGCGGAGCCAGCCGAGTGCGGCCAGCCCGCACTGGTAGCGGCTGGTATTGAAGTGCGGCGAGGACGGCACGGGAGGCTGGCTGCCTGCGACAAGGAGGTATCCAGACCAGGACGCAAGCTGAGCCTCGACCGCAAGGTCGGGCATCTCCTGCGCGCTCGGATGGGCAGCCAGTAGCGCGTCCACGTCGTGTCCGTAGGGAGCGGCGCTGATGAGAAGGTTGATCGTGTCCACCCAGACGGGGCCATGGTCAAGTCGCGCCCAGTCGCAGACGGCGGCCTGACCGCTCCCCCTGGCAATGATCACATTATCCGGCCTCAGGTCGTAGTGGATCATTCCGGTCGCGGAGGCGCTCACCAGGGGTAGTAGGGCCTCGAGCTGCGCCAGTTGCCCGATACGCTCGACTGCCCAGGCAGGTATCGGCGGCATCGGAAGATCCCCTGCATCGATCCGCTGCCAGCAGGTGTGGCTCTCGGCGATCTCACGGGAGAAGGTGGTGGTAGCCAGCTGCGCCAGAGCCGGCGGCGGCACGGTGAGTGCGCTGGCGATGGCGGCCAGCGCCGCCAGCGCCGCCAGCAGCTCGGCAGGCTCCCACGACTGCTGTGGCAGCTCCCCGGACACCGGATCGAAGCAGAGGATCACGTGTCCGGCCAGCTCAGTACTCCACCTGAACCCCGGGACTGGCAGGCCAGTCGGTAGGGCTGCGTTGACAGCAGCCTCCCTACGGCACCACTCGGCAAGATGCGAGCTTGCGGGTACCGCCTTGACGAAGGCGGCGCCGTGATCACGGGTGTAGAGCACGGAGGCCATCCCCTGGGTGAAGCCGCCATTCTGCGATCGAGCGTGCAGCACCCGACCACCCAGTTGATCCTCGATCGCGAGCTTCAGATCATCCGAGAGGTCCTGCCATAACAGCCGCTGCGCGGTCTGCCCGTGGGGTAGCTGCTCGTCGCCGGCTGTCATAATCCGCCTATCGGGTTGACCTGGGGCTATAGGTGGTGGCTATAGGCGTAGCCGCACGAAGCGGCTCGGAGGCATACAGGGCCACGAAGCCAGATCGACATGAGTTCCGCGCGACGGGAGTTCTGCGAATCGATGTCGACTTTCGCGGTCAGGACCACCGATCCGGAACTCCGACTTACCAGGAGACTTACCAGGAGAGATACGAGTGATGCTGCCTTGCCGCAGGCCGTGCCATTTTGCGTTGGCGGTCAGGACGTTTATGAGCAGGCCGGGCCGCCCTGGTACAGATAGTCTTCGCTGGACCTGTCCGACTACCTGCTGAGCCGAGGAAGCTGCTCCATGACGAACGAAGCTGCCCAGTCCCTGACGACGCCGCCTGCGCAGGGAGAACCCGTCGATGATCTCCCCGATCAGATGAAGGTTCGCCGGGCGAAGCGGGAGGTGCTGATCGGTTCGGGCGTGGACGCGTATCCGGTGGCGGTGCCACGTACGCACACCCTCGCAGAGGTCCGCCAGGGGTACGCCGACCTGCCTGAAGATCACACCACCGGCGACGTCGTGTCGGTGACCGGCCGTGTGATGTTCGTCCGCAATACCGGCAAGCTCTGCTTCGCGACGCTGCAGGACGGTGACGGCACCCAACTGCAGGCAATGCTCTCCCTGGACAGGGTCGGCGCCAACAGCCTGGCGGAGTGGAAGCAGCTGGCCGACCTCGGCGACCAGGTCTCGGTGACCGGTGAGGTCATCACCAGTCGGCGGGGCGAACTGTCCGTGCTCGCCTCGACCTGGCAGATGGCGTCGAAGGCGCTGCGGCCCCTGCCCGTCGCCCACAAGCCGATGTCGGAGGAGGCCCGAGTCCGCCAGCGGTACGTCGACCTGATCATGCGCCCGCAGGCGCAGCAGATGGTCCGCAGTCGCGCGGCAGTCGTACGCAGCCTGCGCGAGTCGTTCCACCAGCGGGGCTACGTCGAGGTCGAGACGCCCATGCTGCAGGTCGTTCACGGCGGTGCGGCAGCGCGCCCGTTCGTTACGCGGTCCAACGCCCTGGACATGGACCTGTACCTGCGCATCGCGCCCGAGCTGTACCTCAAGCGCTGCGTGGTCGGCGGCATCGACAAGGTCTTCGAGATCAACCGCAACTTCCGCAACGAGGGGGTCGACTCGACGCACTCGCCGGAGTTCGCGATGCTCGAGTTCTACCAGGCCTATGCCGACTACAACGTCATGGCCGACCTGCTGCGCGGGGTGATCCAGGAAGCGGCGCTGGCGGTCAGCGGTTCACACGTCGTCACCGCGGCGGACGGTTCGGTCCACGACTTCGGCGGCCAGTGGCGTTCGGTCACGCTGTACGGGTCGTTGTCGGAGGCGCTGGGCGAGGAGGTCACCGTCGAGACGCCGTACGACCGGCTGATCACCTTCGCGGAGAAGGTAGACCTCGGCGTGGACCCCAAGTGGGGTCCGGGCAAGCTGGCTGAGGAGCTGTTCGAGGAGCTCGTCGTGCCGTCGCTTCAGGCGCCGACGTTCGTTCGCGACTACCCGGAGGAGACCAGCCCGCTCACGCGGGCGCACCGGAGCCAGCCAAAGCTGACCGAGAAGTGGGACCTCTACGTACGCGGCTTCGAGCTGGGCACCGGCTACTCCGAGCTGGTCGACCCGGTGATCCAGCGGGAGCGGTTCGAGGAGCAGGCGCGGCTCGCCGGCAAGGGCGATGTAGAGGCCATGCCGATGGACGAGGACTACCTGCGCGCCCTGGAGTACGGCCTCGCGCCCTGCGGCGGGGTCGGCATGGGCATCGACCGGCTGCTGATGGCGCTGACCGGCCTCGGTATCCGCGAGACGATCCTGTTCCCCCTGGTACGTCCTGAGCAGGCCTGATCGCCCAGAAACCGGTAACACCGCAGGCTGGAGTCGCGTCATCAGACGCGGTTCCAGCCTGCGGTGTTACCGGGCCGGACGAGCCGCATCCTGCGCGAGCGCCAAGTCTCCTGCTATCTCTCCTGCCATCTCTCCCGGTAAAGCGGCGTTCCAGCCGCAGGGATAGTCCACGAAGGTGGACATGCGGCAACATCGATAGGCTTCGCCCCCTCCGGGCGCCATCGGGTAGCCGCCACTGCCGTACGAGATCAGGTTGGCGAGAGGTGGCTGCACCATGTCCGCTCCGTATGGCGCCCTGGCGAAGGTCTATGACCGCTGGGTCGCCGACAACGACTACCAGCGCTGGGTCGAGTTCATCCTCGATCGGCTTCCTTCCCCACCCTCAGCGCGGCCGCGAGTGCTCGACGTCTGCTGCGGCACGGGCACCATGGCTGGCCTGCTCACCGAGCGAGGCTGTGAGGTCACCGGCGTGGACGCGTGCGAGCCGATGCTCGAGATCGCGCGGCGTGCCGCGCCGAAGGCCCGGTTCGTCCGCGCCGACGTGCCCGACATGCCGCTCGGTTCCGGATCGTTCGACGTCGCGATCTGCACCTTCGACAGCCTCAACTACTTGGTCGCCGACGGCATGGTCTCGCAGGCGCTTCGCCGCATGGCCGAGGCGAGCAGGCCCGGCGCGCTGCTGGTATTCGATGTCAACACGCAGCGCAAGCTTCACGACGTCTTCGCCGACACCCACTACGGCGACGACCTCGACGACTTCGCCTACGTCTGGCGCAACCACACCGACGCGGCGGCTCGGACCACGCAGTTCGACATCACGCTGTTCACCCGGAAGGGCGGCGCCTTCACTCGGGAGTCGATCCGCCACCACCAGCGCTGGTTCGACCGCGACGAACTGGCGGCGTACGCCGCCGACGCGATGTACGCGGTCGAGGAGATCCGGGACGACTACGGCAGCATGCCAGCGACGGAACAGACGCTGCGCGAGACCTGGGTCCTGCGACGGAAATGAGGAGTGGTCTCAAGCAGGCAGCCGCAGGAAGTGCATCCGCTGAGCCGGTGCTGCCTCGTCGGCTCAGGCGGGGTGACCTGGTGGCCGTGGCCACACCCTCGGGGCCGGTACGCACGCCGCGCCGCCTGGCCCGCGGCGTCGATGCCCTGCGCCGGATGGGCTTCGAGGTGATCGTGGGACCGCAGGCCAGTCTGGTCGGCGATTACGAGCGGCGCGCGACGGCGCGGGCCGACGAACTGAATAAGTTCATACGCGCCCCGCAGGTGAGGGCAGTCATCGCCACGATCGGGGGATACAGCGGCAACGCCGTACTTCCGCATCTCGACTACGACGCCCTGCGGGCCGATCCGAAGATCATCTGCGGATACAGCGACATCACCGCCGTCCTCCTCGCCTGCTACACCAAGGCGCGGATCGTCACCTTCCACGGCCCCACCCTCCTTCCAGAGGTTGCCGAGCAGCCCTCCATGCAGGATTACACCGCCGATCACCTACTGCGGGCGGTCTGCCAGCCCATCCCGATCGGCCGGCTAGTTCCGGCGAAGGCCTGGACCGACGAATTCTGCCCATGGGACACCGACGATGACGGCCCGCGCACCGTGCGGCCGGGTACCGGATGGCACTGGGTCTGCGAGGGAACCGGGAGCGGACCCCTGCTCGGCGGAAATATCGACACCTTGAGCGCGCTCGGCGGGTCGCAGTACCTGCCGGACTTCACCGGTGCCGTCCTGTTTCTCGAGACGGCCAGCAGCACGCTGGACGAGATCGAGCGCTCGCTGACGCACCTGGAGATGCTCGGACTCTTCGATACGGCGGCAGGTGTCTTGTTCGGGCGGCTGTTCCGCTCACCGCCGGAACTTGCCGCCCGTGTCGCGTCGAGCTTGCGACGGCGTCTCGATGTGCGGCAGATACCGGTCGTCACCGACGTGGATCTCGGGCATACCGACCCGATGCTGACGCTGCCGATCGGAGTCCAGGCAGCAGTCGACAGCACCTCCGGCAGCGTCGAGATCACCCGTGCTGCGGTGTGGTGACCGGCGCTGAGCCGCCAGCCGCCGCAGCGCACGACCAACCTATGAGTGGGAGAGGGCGATGCCCAGGATCTTCATCTACGGGGCGCCGGGGGCCGGCAAGACGTCCACGAGCAGGCGGCTCAAGCTCCTGCTCAACTACCCGCTGCTGGAAGGCGATTATCTCAAGTGGTGCATCGCCACCCTGGTGAAGTCGCAGGCCGAGGACCCCTTCCTTCATCTGGGCACCAAGGAGGCGTGGACCCGGTTCGGCCAGCTGACTGAAGAGAACGTTGCAAGGGGCCTCCTGGCCGTGCGAACGAGCATGAAACCGTTTCTCGACAACGAGCTGGCGCTGTACGGCGACGATCTGATAGTCGAGGCTTCCTTCCTCGACCCGGCCTACTCGTGGTCCGGAAGCGCGTTCCTCGTGGTGAGCGCCGACGCCGCCCAGCACCGCAGCCGGTTCTTCCGCGAACGGGAGTGCGACGCCCAGGGCCTGACGGACTTCATCGCCGCGAGGCTCCTGCAGCGCCACCTCATTGACGAAGTGCGGAATCTCCCCATCTCCGCGGTCGCGAACGACAGCGATCCGGAGTCCCTGGCCGCAGCGATCCAGGCAACCCTCACCGACCGCAGGCGTGTCACGGCCGACGCCGCCGCGAGCCTGCCCCCACCATCTCCGAGAGGTCACTGATGCGCGACTACGGCAGCTTCTACATCGGGGGGCGGTGGGTCGCACCCGACAGCCCGTCCTCCATCCAAGTGATCAATCCGGCGACCGAGGAGATCGCCGGGCAGGTGTCCGCCGCCACGCCGGACGATGTCGACCAGGCGGTCGGCGCTGCGCGGCAGGCATTCCCGTCATGGTCGCAAACGAGTCCGGCCGAGCGCGCCCTCGTGCTCGACTCGATCATCGCGGAATATCTGAGGCGGGCCGATGACCTTGCCGCCGCGATCACCGAGGAGATGGGCGCCCCCACCTGGCTGACAGCGGCAGCCCAGGTCGGCCGCGGGCAGCACCTCAGCACCGCCCGAGATGCCATCAGGGACTACCGGTTCCAGCAGAAAAGCGCCAGCACCCTGGTGCTCCTCGAACCGATAGGAGTATGTGCGCTGATCACGCCGTGGAACTGGCCACTCAACCAGATCACGTGCAAGGTGGCCCCAGCGCTGGCGGCCGGCTGCACGATGGTGCTGAAGCCGTCCGAGATCGCTCCGCTGTCCGCCTACCTCTTCGCGGAGATCATGGATGCGGCGGGAGTGCCTCCGGGCGTCTTCAACCTGGTCAACGGGGACGGCCCTACGGTAGGGGCAGCTCTCGCCGGGCACCGCGACGTCGACATGGTGTCCATCACGGGCTCGACCCGCGCTGGGATCGAGGTCGCCCATGCTGCCGCATCCACTGTCAAGCGAGTGCACCAGGAACTCGGCGGGAAGAGCCCCAACATCATTCTCGACGACAGCAGGTTCGCTGCCGGCGTGCGGAGTGGCACCGAGTCGGTCATGGTCAACTCGGGCCAGTCCTGCGACGCCCCTACCCGAATGCTCGTACCGGCCCGGCGGATGGACGAGGCTATCGAGATCGCCCGGCAGATGGCGAACGACACCACCGTCGGAGACCCGCTCGATGAGCCTGACATGGGACCGCTCGCATCGAGCGCGCAGTGGGACCGGGTCCAGGAGTTCATCAGGCGGGGCATGAAGGATGGCGCAACGCTCATCGCCGGTGGGCTCGGCCGGCCGGCCGGGCTGGACAGGGGCTTCTACGCCAGGCCGACTGTCTTCGCCAACGTCCGCAACGACATGGCGATCGCGCGGCAGGAGATCTTCGGACCGGTGCTCTGCCTCATCGGGTACGACTCCGTCGACCACGCGATAGACCTGGCCAACGACACTGAGTACGGACTGGCGGCTTACATCAACGGCGAAGATCCCGAGCGGCTCGTCCGAGTCGCGGGACGCCTGCGAGCTGGCCGGGTCAACATCAACGGCGCCGCGATCGATTTCAACGCTCCGTTCGGCGGGTACAAGCGTTCGGGCAACGGCCGGGAGTGGGGCGAGCGAGCGTTCGCCGAATTCTTGGAGACCAAGGCCGTCCTGGGGTATCCGTTCGCGTCCTGAGGACCCCACCCAAGCTCAGGCTCCGCCTGAGGAAGAGAGCAGCAGGCGGAGCTGCTTTGTTCGCCACTTCTTACGGCGCCAGATGTCGCCGAGCTTCAGTGCCAGCGAGATCTGATCGGTTTCGATGTTCGAGTTTCGGCGCCATCCCGGATGCCGGTTTCAGCCCGGTCGTCGCCCTAGCAATCCGCTTACGTACGGTGACGATTCGTGCGGCCAGGCCTGCGCGCATCGCGCAAAGACGCTTTACTAGCCCGCTTTGCCACCTACGAGTTTGAGTCGGAGGGTGTTGGTTAGCTCCTCGGTCAGCTCGCCCTCCGCGCCGACCGAGATTGTGCCCTGGTCTGTGACCCCGAAGACAAGCTCGACCGTCGCGGTCTCCAGGACGAGGGGGTCGTCACCTCCGGCACCGGCGGCGACCGCGGACCGGACTATGGTGATCGCCTCGACGAGAGCCTCCTCGACGGCGTTGTTGCGCAGCTCGTACCGGTCCTGTAGATCCTCCGGGACGAGCGTGAGGTCGATCGTGTGGGCCCGCTGCCGGGATCGACTGCCACCTACCTTCACCTTCCAGCCGATCACCGGAACCCGGAAGTCGAGACCGCCGCCGACCTTCGTGGTGACGACCACGTTCAGGGTCAGCTGGACCGACCTGATCCGTAGGTCCCGTCCCGCGTCGGTGGTCGAGATGCTGGCCTGCTTGACCGCGTCCTTCACCGCCGCGACCAACTCTTCGACGGGCACGCTGTAGTCGATCACGTCCATGGTTGGATCCTTTCAGGCAGCGGTGGCGAACGGGTCGCCGTAGACGGTGTACGCCAGCCAGGTCGGATCGAGCGGATCCTCTTGCTGCTCGGTCCGTGCGACGAGGGCTGCGGTGCCGAGGGTGGCGCCGTCTGCCAGGGAGCGGTAGAAGGCGGTCGCGAAGCGGGCCGAGCTTTCGGTACGAACGGCCCACAGCGTTCCGACGAACGCGCCGGCGCCGGACGACATGAACTGCTGGGCCCAGCCGAGCATCTTCGTGTACGTCGGCGCCGCGCCGGCGCTGCGGCAGGCATTGATGAAGACCAGAGGGCTGGTCTGCTCCAGGGTCTTGCGGATGGCGGCCTCGGCGAGCAGGGCCGGCTTGAATCGGCCGCCGTCCATGTCGATGAAGGAGCCGTCCGCGGAGAACGTGTTGTGGCAGGCGAAATGGGTGGCGCCCATCTCCCCCGAGTTGATCAGGGCGAGCAGCTCGTCGGCCGTGGTGATCGGGTCTCCGTGGGCCGTGCCTAGGATCGCGCTGATGGCCGCGACCTCGTCGTACACGCCGGTGGGCGCCTTGGTCGGCACGACGAAGCGTGGACTTCCGAGCCCCACCGTTGGGGTACGGCGCTGACCGTAGGTGCGGCGTACCACCGGGACCTGCTCGACCAGGAAGCCGGCGTCATTGCTCGCGTTGAGCGGGTAGAGCAGCTCCCACGGGACCAAGTCGTAGTCGGTGGCGATGGTGAAGGCGCTCATGTCCGCGCCGACCTGCCAGAACTGGTCGCGGATGTCGGCCGGCACCATCTCCGACCACAGCTGGATGCCAGCCGACCGGACCACCTCGCGGGTCATCGTGGCGCTGTATCGGGAGCGGGAGCTACCGCCGGCCAGCTGCTGCAGCTCCTTGATGGCGTTCTCCACGGCGGCGTTCGGCGTGTTCGCGACCGACTCGACGACTGGGGCGAACAGCGCCGCGTCCGATCGCAGCTGAAAGGTGTACTGGCTGCCGTTGAACCGCACCTCCATGGTGACCTCGCCGGGCCGCGCGCTCGCCGCGCCCAGCGACGCAGCCTTCGGCTGCCCGTCGCGGAACGCCCCGCCGACGTCCGCGGAGACCTCGACGGAGACCTCGGCTAGGAAGGTGCCGCCGGCCCAGGCCGTCACATCGATGCGATGCAATCCAGGGGTACGCGCACCGAACCCGAACCGGATCGGCGGCGGATCCTCCGCCAGCTTGAGCAGCACGGTTTGCTGCAGCGGTCCCTCCGCGTGCAGCCCCGGCGGCACGTGGACCGTCAGGGTGACCCGCGTGCCATCATCGGTCACAACGAAGCTGGCCATCCTGGACATGACAGCGTCGAGAGGAACCGAGCGCCCCGCGCTCACGATCCGGACCTCGACACTCAAATCCTGACCCACCGGCACCTGGGTGGGTGCTCGAGCCACCAGCAGCCGCTCCGGCTGCCGCCCGGTCCCCAGAGCGGACTCAATCGGCGGGATGTCCGAGAGCTTAACCACGTTGCGATTGAACAACTCCACTAACACCCGATGCACGCGGTCGTCGAAGCTGCCTTCGCGCTTGGCAAGCAGCTCCAGCACCTCGGCGGCATCCTCCGGGCGATGGTTCAGATATAACTGCAACAGCTCTGTGGGGTTCGCGTTGAGGACCTCGGGCTCAGACGCATGGCGTAGCTCATGGCTTCGCTCCGCCAGAAGCCGTCCGGTCTCGTCGTCGAGCGTCAGCCGTGAGCGCACCGAGTGGATCGTGATTCCACCAGGGATGAGAGTGTTCCGATCAACCTCACCGTTGATGGCCAACTCGGCCTGTCCGACCTGCTCGACCGCGAACTGCCGGGTGATCGACCGGCACTTGTCCAGCAAGTAGTCACGGACTGGGATCAGGGCGTCCCCGACCGACTCCCGGACGACCTGCTCGGGTTCAGTGACCTGGAAGGTCACCTCGAGGGAAGCCGTGAAGTCGTAGCCGACGTTGTTGCTGGGCATCCTCGCCGTAAGGACGGCTTGGTGCTTCCGGACGTCGACCTCGTAGCGCGTTGAGTACCTGCCGCCCATCAGATCGGACGGCCGCATCGGCCGGCCGCTGTCGAAGACCTCCAGGTCACCGGCAGGGGTCGCGTAGACGACCGCTGTCGACGGTCGCGTCGGCACCCTGAGGCTGAACACGGGCACCGACGCTTCGCCGAGAATCAGCGGGACACCGGCTGGGGCAACGGGCACGCGCATCTGCAGGCTGGTGGCAAGACTTTCGACCAGCTGGCGGAGGTCCGCCTCGGCGGTGCGAGCGCCGAGGCGCCGGTACTGTAGCTGGCTCAACGGCCGCAAGGACGCCGGCAGGTCGCTGTCGCGTGGCAGTTCTACTCCGCCAACCAGCACGGGCACGACCGTGATCTGGCGCTCCATTGCAAATTCGATCTCGCGCCGGATGAAGTCCGAAGGATCATCCAGCCTTCGGCGAGAAGTCTCTCTGAGCCAGCCCTGCCCGATTACGACGATGAGCGCCCTCGCCCCCGCGAGCCGTTGCCTCAGCTCGGCCGACCAATTCACACCAGGCGGAGTCGACCGTCTGTCCCGGAAGACGCTGTCGCCGCCGAACCGGTCGGTCAGGGCATCGTCGATTAGCCGCGCCGCGAACTCCTCGTCGCCAGCGCGGTAGCTCAGAAAGAAGCTGACCATCATCCGCAACGTATCGGAGATCTCAGCGGAAGTCACCGTACCGCCGGTGCGTCGCGTGCGGCTATCGGCTGGGCGGCGCACGCCGTTCGGCCCTGCAAGCTACGATGCCGATCGGGCGGCCTTGCGGATCAGCTCGGCGGCGATTCGCGGCTGGAAGATCATTGCGATGTCCGAGCCCTTCACCTAGTGATTTGGGCGCGCGCCCGCCGCGCCATGTAGCGCTGGGCGGCGGCCGGATCAGAATCTCGTCTCGGACGACCAGATAATAGGCGGGATTGTCTTCAGGGCCGGTGCGCCTGCGAGCGACCTCAAGCCCTCGCCACCGCAGCTCGATACATAACCAACCGGGTTCCTGACATCTGGCGGCCGAGCTATTGACAACCCCTGGCCATCCCCACCGACATCTGGTGCCCACATCGCTGACCGCCTAGTGACACTGACAGATGCCGCTACCTGCTGCGGAACTTCTTGATGAACAGTTCCGTTCCCATGCCGCCGGTCATGAGGCGGTCCGACCTGTCGTTCGTGATCATTGTCAGCCACGTGTTGGTGCCGATGTCGACCAGCGGAAAGGTCTCGCCCAACTCGTTCGATGCCGAGATCTTCACACAGGCGTCCTCGTAGTAGCCCATGCCGGCGTGCCGGTCGAGGTCGACCACGATGTTGGTCTTTGCCGCGCCGGGCCTGTCCTCCAGGGCATTCCGTGTCGGCTCGAAGACGGTCTCCAGGTACCGAAGGGCGCGGCGGAGGTAGGTGAACTCGGACGGCAGATCGGCGGTGAGCGCCGGAAGCTCGTCGAGGCGGACCGATCTGGGGAGGGGGATGCCGAAGCGACCCATGACCGAGAACCCGGGTGTCTGGGTGTGCCGCATGATCGCAGCCCGATCGAGGCGTTCGTTCCGGATGACGAGTTCCAGAATGCGAAGGTTGGACAGGGCCACCGTCACGGACTCGGATCGGTACCCGAGGGATGTCGTCTCATCGAGGATGTCCAGGTAAATGCCGACATGGCGGGCGAAGTGGGCGGCTTTGAATGCCGTGCTGTCCCGGGTGCTCTCCGTACTGACGAGGCTGAGCGCCCGGAAGTGGGAGGTGAAGCCCGGCTGCTCGTGGGCCTGGGTACGCAACTCTCGGTGGAACGTGCCCAGCATCGTGCCGTTCCAGTACGCCGCCTGCCGCCTCTCCTCGGCGGCGAGCAGGGCCAGGACCACCACGCCGTCCGCCACGACCTCGGTGTTGCGGATGGTGCTGAGTACCGTCTTCTGGCTGATCCCTGTCAGGCTGGAGTGGGCGGCGAAGGCGGTGACCGGCGAGAGCTCGACCATCCGCGCGCCGAGGGGTATGACGTCCATCGCGCATCGCTCGAACTCAAGGACCGCCCGCTGGTCCAGGTCGCTGGGTCGGCTGAACGGGTTCGCCGCGAACTGCCCGTGCACGTCGGAGGGACTCAACTTCGCGGCACGCGCGGCATGTGCCTCGATGAGGACGCTCTGCTGCACCCGCGTGGCGGCTTGGTCTACAGCGACACGGAGGCTGCTGGCCTCAGGTGATCTGTTCGAGAACTCGGTGTACGGCATCGCTGCCTTCCTCCGGCAAGCTCGGATTGAATCTTGGTCACCAGCTGGCGTTCGCGTGTGCTGTCGCAGCTCTGAGCCGAGCCGCTACGTCCTCGTACGCCGTCTCGAAGACAGCTCCGCCCTGGTTGCCGTCGGTTACGGCCAGGACCGCCCGGACGTCGCAGCGCGCCACCAGTGCGGCGGCGAACACCCAGGCGGTCTCCATATCGACGAAGTCCGCGTCGCGGCGGAGTTCTGCGTGTGCCGCGCTGGACTGCCCGAGGTGGCCCACCGTGCGGACGTGCCCGCCCAGTGCCACTACCGGCCCGGTTGTCCACCGTCGCCGACCGCGTGTGCCGTCGAAGGCTGTGGCACGCTCAGGCTCGACGAGGCTCCTGCCTGGTAGCGGCGTGGCGGCAGTCAGCGTTCCGCAGGTTCCAATAAACGTGACCTGGTGTCCCGGCTCCAGTGCGAGGACGGCGTCAACGCAGACGCTGCCCTGCGGAACCTGGATAACGCTGACCTCCTTGGCATGGCGGACTGGCCACCAGCCGGAGTCTTCGTCCGCGCCGGTGAACTCTTCACGGACCGCGGCGAAGGGCGACAGCACCACGCGCCGGCGGAGCTGCTCGGTTCCGAACAGCGCCCGCCGCGCCTTGCGTCGCCACTCTTCCGTGGGCCTGGTGATACCGCTCACGTGGTGAGGAGAGGCAGGGGGCAGTACTGGTAGCCCATGAACGTCTGGTTCTGCGCTCGCAGGTCGTCCAGCAGCTGCCTGAAGGGTGTGTCATGCAGGTTGCCGATCCCGTACCGGTCCGGGTCGAGCTTGTAGAGCCAGGAGCAACCGCTGACCGCGCCATCAGCGGAGACGTAGAACACCTGGGAGCCCGCCGGGCAGCCCCGTGGCCCCTCTTCGGTGACCGGGCTGTCGCCCAGGCTGTAGTCGAGTTCGACACCGTTCTCGGCGCATACGGCCCGCAGTGCAGAGAGCCGGATCTCGAGATCGGTCGTCTGCTGCTCGTTCAGCAGGAGATGGGGGTATCGGGCTGCCCGGCCGGCCGGGAACATCGTGCTGACCACGATGCCGGTGACACCGAGCGGCAGCATCTGGTGGACGAAGTCCTCGACCTGGTGAACGTTGGGCGCAGCGACCACGTGGGAGATCCGCACCGGGATACCGGCGTGTACGAAGTGCCCGACCGCCCGGACGGCCCGGTCATACGAACTCGGTTTGCCCCGCAGGATCGCGTGCACATCCCGGGTCGCGCCGTCGATGCTGACGGTTACGCTGCGCAGAGCGGTGCCCGCCAGCTGTGCGGCGAGTTCCTGGGTGACGTGGTAGCCGTTGGTGTTGACGAAGACGTCACCCTGCTGCGGGTCGACCGCTGAGATGATCTCCACCAGGTCCTTCCTGGTGAACGGCTCCCCGCCAGAGAAGAAGAACTCGCGCATGCCGCAGGCGGTCATGTCGGAGATCGCTTCGATGATGGCGGCAGTGGGCAGGTCCCGGTCGGTCGGGACGTCGGGGTCGGAGTCGGTGCAGCAGTGCACGCACGCGAGGTTGCAGTACCGCGTCAGCTCCCAGATCACCATGGAGCCGGTGGTTGCAGGCCTGAACCGGCAGAGTTCCTGAGTCATCTGGCGCTCCTCGAGGGGTGCGAGCTGGAAAGCCGTGCAGCCGTTGTCGAGCCGCTGGAGGGTGGAGTCGGCGAGTTCACGCCTCTGCCGGCCGTTCGATGTAGATCATGAGGTTGACCCCGCGCTCGGCCCAGCCAGACTGCTCGGACGCCGCCAGCTCGAGTTCGAGAGCCTGCGCGAAGTAGGCAGGGTCCTCGAGGCGTCGCGAAATGGCGCTGATCGTGTCGTACGGGTAGCCGAAGTCCTCGGGTCCGGGGTGCACGACTGAGGTCACGCCGAAGGCGCCGCATACCCGGAAGCCGGCCGCCGCGGCGAGGTCGCGCAGGTTCTCGACCGAGTAGACCCGCAGGCGCGGTACGTGGGGCGCCCACCGGACGGTTCCGGTGGCGAGGATGTCCGCGAGTTCCGCTGCGTCGGCGCCGTCGCGATTTACCTTGGAGTGCAGCGCGTTCGACAGTGAGTGGCTCATCAGCAACGCCCGCCCACCGGGCTTGAGTACCCGGTAGAACGTCCGGAAGGCGGCGGCGGGATCCTCCAGGAAGCTCAGCACGCCGTAGGTGCTGACGATGCCGTCGAACTCCGCGTCACCGAGCGAGGGAGCGTCGCACAGGTCGCACTCGACCATCCGGGGAACGCGGATCGGAGCGGCCGCCTCCATGGTGCGCCGCGCCTCCTCCAGCATCTGCGGGGACTTGTCGGCGATCGTCACATCGACGTCCAGGGCAGAGGAGTACCACACGGCCCACCGTCCGGTGCCACCGCCGGCGTCCAGCAGTCTTCCGCCTGGCAGCATCCCCAGGTGCCGCCGGACCAGCGCCTTGATCAGCTCGTCGGCCAGGCGCCAGTACGACGCCTCGTAGAAGCCGGCGACGTTCCTCGCGTACGGCTCGAAGAACTGGTCGAACTCGGTTCGCGTCATAAGTCCCATGTCAGTGGCTCTCACTTTCGTCTGGCGGAGGTCATCGTCGGAGCGGGCACCGGCGGTTTCACGGCAGGATGGTGCGGCCGTTCTCGCGCGGCAGCAGCTGAAGATCACGGATGTCGTCGTGCTGGAGCAGCCACATGAAGAACCGCTCGACCCCCAAGCCGAAACCGGCGGTCCTCATGGGCCTGAGATCCTTCATGGCCACGTACCACTCGTAGCCATCGCTGGCGACGTCGTGCAGCTTGAGCGCATCGCGGACCTGGTCGCCCGTGGTGTGCCGCTCCCCGGCGCCGACCACCTCGCCCGGCCCGAACAGGAGATCGGCGTTGCGCGCACGACCGTCGCCGTCGAATGCCTGGTAGAAGGGCACAGACAAGTGGTCCCAGCGGGTGACCCAGACGAACTGACCGAGGCGGTCCATGAGCCGCTTCTCACCGGCCCGCGTGAGCGATCGCCATCCGCCTACCTCATCGGTCTGAACGCTCTCCGGCTCGGGTAGATGCACCACCGCCTCGTCAAACGTCAGCCGCCGGAACCCCGCGGGTTGGGCGAGGAGGCTCTCGACGTGCGCGACGCCACCGGCCATACGCGCGATCCAGTGCCCGGCCTGGACGAGCAGGTGTTCGGCGAGGTGGCGGATGTAGTCCTCGACCAGGCGCATCACGTCGTCGAGGCTGCCGGGTATCTCGGCCTCGCTGTGGAAGAACTGGCAAAGGTGGGTCGGGTCGGCGGCCTCGCCTCGGAAAGACGGCATGACGTAGTAGGCGCCGTTCCTGCTCAACCTGCACATGTACTCCAGGGAGAACTGCATGGAGTCGGCGAGGAAGGTGGGTACGCCGTGCAGGTCCACCTGCACGGGCAGGCTGTCGCTGCCGAGGCCCATGGGCGAGGAGACGGAGCCGGTGGTGATGGGCAGGTGGCTGAACCGGAGCCCTCGCGCCGTCCAGAACTGCGTCGTCGCCGTGGTGAGCGTGTCCTGGAGCAGGACAAGCCCTCGATACCAGTCGCTGTCCATAGCGATCGCGAAATGCGAGTCTGGCGTCATCCAGGAACGTGGCGGACTGATCCGGTCTGTGGTCGTCACTGTCTCTCCTACTCGAATCCGTCAGTGCTGGGCGAGGTCAGCGCGGGCAGTGGCGCCGCGGCGGGGCCGGCTACCGGCTCGTTGGACTGGGCACACGTCGCATGGCCCAGATGGGCGGCCCGTCGTCAGGTAGGTGGAACGGCGAGCCGGGCAGATCGGTGTAGCCGTGGCGCAGGTACAGCCGGTGGTTGCGGGCGTTGCTGGCTTCCAGGTAGGCCGGCGTGCCCTCCCTGTCGAGGTCGGCATGGCGCTGCTGGAGGAGCCTGCTGCCTACGCCGGCGCCCTGGCGTTCGGGCGCTACGCCCAGGAAGCCGAGATAGTGATGTGGCTCGTGGATGTGGTGCTTGGCGAAGGTCTCGTCGATCTGCGCGAAGCGTGGTGTCCACGGCCCGCAGGCGGCGGCCAGTCGTTCCTGGTAGTCGGCTGGTTCGACGTCCTCGTCGGTGCGCGGGTACCAGATGGCCGCACCGGAGAGGTTGTCGGTGACGTGGACGAGGCCTTGGTGGAGGCCGTCGTCGACGAAGATGCGGAAGTAGTCGACGTACACCTTGCGCCGCTCGCCGATGTCGGGGATGAGCCAGTTGCCGACCGGACTGATCAGGAAGGCGTCGGCGAGCAGGGCGCTGATCCAGTGCGCCTCGTCAGGTCGGGCGCTGCGGATCGGTGCGGGTGGGGTGCGGTCCATGGCTCCGGGGCCTCTCGCTTGTCAGGCGTGCGCGGTGGCGGGCGTGGGGCTGTTGGCGCCCAGGCCGATGGCGGCGTAGGTGCTGGGGCGGCCCAGCCGGAGGGCGAGGGCCCAGGCCGCGCTGGACGCGGCTGTGACGGCATAGGCGATCGGGAAGATCCACTTCAGCAGCGAGTCGGGGCCGACGCCCAGCAGGAGGTGGAACTGGTCGAGCGTGATCGCGAGGACGGCGCCGAGGGCGAGGAAGGACGACAGCGGCGCGATGATGCGGCGCCATGGGTTCTCGCCGACCGGATTGCGGCGGAAGTAGCCGAGGACGGCCAGGGAGGTAGCGACCATGAGGATGAGCACGCCCAGGCCGCCCGCGACGGTGAGCCAGAAGAACAGCTTGACGATCGGGTCCCAGCCGTTGACCGCGTAGACGGTGATCACGGCGAAGGCGAGGGCGGTCTGGATGAGGGAGCCGAGCTTGGGCGCACCGCTGCGGCGGCTGGTGCGCCCAAGCGCGGCGGGCAGCACGCCTTCGCGGCCGAGGGCGAACAGGTAGCGGGCGACGGTGTTGTGGAAGGCCAGCAGCGCGGCGAACAGGGAGGTGATGAACAGGATATGGCCGATGTCGATCATGGCCTGCCCGACGTGCGGGGCGACGAGACTGAAGATGAGCTCGGTGCCCTGCGCCTGGGCGGCGGTGACGATGCCGTCGTGGCCGGTGGGCACGGACATGGCCCAGGCCGAGAGGCCGTAGAGCAGGCCGGTGACGACCAGGGCGAGGTAGGTGGCTCGAGCGACGGTGCGCTTGGGGTCCTTGGTCTCCTCGCTGAACACGACGCCAGCCTCGAAGCCGACGAACCCGGTGACCGCGGTGACCAGAGCTGCGCCGATACCCGAGGCGAACAGGTAGGAGGGGGCCAGGGTGTCGTAATCCACGCCGCCACGGGCGGGATGGCCGATCATCACAGCGTCGTAGACAACCGCGATGGCGATCTCCGCGAGGAGCAGGACGGCCAGGACCTTGCCATTCAGGTCGACGCGCAGCACGCCGAGCACCGCCACCAGGGCCCAGCCGATGAAGGCGCACTCCCACCAGGTGATGCTCATGCCGAAGCGGGTTTCGAGGTAGCCGGCCAGCACAGCACCGAACCCGCCGTACAGGCCGACCTGCATGGCGTTGTAGCCCAGCACGGCGACACCCGCCGCACCGACGCCGGTGATCTTGCCGAGCCCGTGGCTGATGTAGGTGTAGAAGGCGCCGGCGTTGACGATGTGGCGGCTCATGGCCACGTAACCGACAGAGAACACGGCCAGGATGATCGCGATGGCGAAGTAGGAGACCGGGATGCCCAGCGTTCCGGTGACCGCAAAGCCGGTGGTGGCGCCGCCTGCCACGACGGTCAGCGGTGCGGCGCCGGCTGCGGCGAAGAAGAACACGCTGGGCACGCCCAGACGCGACTGCGCCAGGGTCCGCGAGACGTTACTCGCCCGGGTCGGTTGGCTGGTGGAGTGGGTCACGTACAGCTCCTCTTTCAGGGTGGGTCAGGTGCGGTGGGCCAGGACGGCGTTGCCGATGGCCGTACGCGTGTGGTGCAGCAGGTCCTGCATCGGGGGCCAGAGGGTGCCGATCTGGTTGCGCATGTGCTCGTAGGTGGCTGGGGGCGCGCCCTCGATCACGTAGGAGTCCAGGCCGGTGACGTGGCACAGCCCGGCCAGGCAGAGCTGGTGGTAGTCGAGGGGTCCGTGGCGGCGCAGCTGGTTCGACAGCAGCGCCCAGGGCTTGGCGGCGGTGTTCATGTCGGTGGGGACCCAGACCGTGCCGGCGGTGCGCAGCAGCCGACGGCCCGCCTCGGCCCGAACGTGCCCCGCGCGCTGCAGCCGACCTGCGACCTGGGCCGTCGCCTGCTGGCTGAGGAACGCCAGCCACGTCTGCATGGTGTGCTGGCGCGGCTCGTCGACGAGCTGGTCGAGGACCGCGTGGGTGAGAGAGTCCGATGGCGGCGTGCGGTCGGTGATGGTGAGCTGGCCGTCGGCGAGGGTGATGCGCCGCTCGGCGAGCAGCTCACCCAGCAGCGACGCCGCCAGGCCGATCGCCACCGCGCGGCTGTGCAGGCGCGGTTTCCCGGTGACGTCGTGGTGGGCGATGCGGAAGAAGTCGTCGGCGATCACGGCTTGCCCGCCTTCCACTCGGTCTGTGGCTGGCGTGGATCACCGCTTGCCGTGACGGTGATCCACGCCAGCCCGGTACGCCCCGAGCTGGCTGTCACGCGTACTGCTGGGGAGTTCTGTCCGCAGCGCGTGGTAGCAGGGACGTACTTGATGAGGCGGGGTACCCCCCTGGCTGGGCGCGGCCGGTGCGCCCTGGGCCTGGCCCCCGCCTCGTCATCGGACACCGTGTCGGCACTCGATGCCGTCCGGCACTCAGGCCGGTTCAGTGTGGGTCGGCTGCTCGAACGGGGTGCACGCGGCGGGAAGGTACGGTCGCGTGCACCCCGCCGAAGCCCAGCCAGGTCTCCCACCGCCACCGTCATATCAAGGCAGGTAGCAGCGAGGACTTCCGGCAAGTTGTCGCCCGTGACGGACAGACGACCTTCCGATGCCGCCCAGCCCGTTCTCGGAACGACAGCGGTGCGTACAGCAGCTGCGCGAGGGACCGGAGCGCTGCGTGCGGCCGGCAGAGCGGGTACCGTCATGGCCTGCCTGCCGATGGGAGTACCGCAGCCCGTATCGGTGATGGCCATGTCGCCCCCTTGTCTGCCGGGTGGTGGGGAGGATGCGATGGACCGCATGCCCCCTGGCCGACTTGGCGCCAGGAAGTCGATGCATCGCTCGTCGTGAGTACACCTTCACGGACGGTCCCCGGTGGCGGGAACGCCACTTTGGCAGGAGACATGCCAGGAGACTTGGCAGGAGACTTGTCTCCCACCTGCTGAAACTCACCGCACTGTCCAGATCGGGCGTCGTCAGCCGTCGATTTTGGGGTTACTGTCTGTGCGCATCGGCGGGTTGCCGCCGTCGGTCACCGAGCCGAGTAGAGGCAGAACACCATGATCAGTCCCTATGTGCGCCGCCGGCGCCTGGCCGCTGAGATCACGCGGCTGCGCGACGACCACGGATACTCGGCGGACCGGCTCGCCAGGTCGATCGGGGTCGCCCGTCAGCGCATCTCACGCCTGGAGAACGGCCATGTACGCCCTGATCTCGACGAGATCATGCGCATCCTGGCCGAGCTGGGCGTCGGCCAGCCACGCTGGAACACGATCATGGCGATTGCCCGCGAGTCGCAGGAGCGCGGGTGGTGGGAGAAGTTCGCCACGCAGATGGGCCCGCGCCAGGCCTTGTACGCCAACCTCGAGGCCGGAGCCAGCACCATCAGCGAGTACCAGCTGACCCTTTTGCCCGGTCTTCTGCAGATCCCCACCTTCACGCAGGCCCGCGCCCGCGTAGACCACTCAGCCCACGGCCAGGAGTTCGACCGGGAGCGCGCCGTCGAAGCGCGAGCCGCCCGCCAGCAGGTCATGCAGCGCCCGGGCGGACCGACCTACGAAGTGATCATCGACGAGCTGGCCGTGCGCCGGCTTGCCGCACCGGGCAATGTCGTCTGCAGGCAACTCGATCACCTCATCGACCTCGGCCACAACAACTCGAAGATCACCATCCGGGTGCTGCGCGTCGGCGCACGAATCGCTGATCACGCCGTAGCCCGGTCACCGTTCTCGGTCTACCGCTACCCCGACCCCGACGACCCGGTCGTCGTCGCGGTGGACACCGTCACCTCGGACCTGGTCTTGACCGACGCCGCAGAGGTCGACTACTACCTGGCCCTGTACGACCGCCTCCGCGAAGCCGCCCTGGCACCCCTGGACAGCCTTGACCTCCTCGCCGCAGTAGCCGAGGAACTACGAGAGAAGGACCGCTGATGGAGCACACGACGCTCACCAACTGGCGCAAATCGACCCGCAGCGGTGGCGGTGACAACTGCGTGGAAGTCGCCACCAGCGAGGACGGCAGTCACGTCGGAGTACGCGACTCGAAAGACCCGAACGGCGGGATCCTGGCCTTCCCGTCAGTTGTATGGCAGGAGTTCCTGGCCGGCATCCGACGCGGCGACTTCGACCTGTAGGCGCTGCCGCTCGTTGCGGGTGGGCCACCGCCAGCAGTCGCGGCGGTCACCTGAGTGAGGGTTACGCGAACCGTCCTGACACGTGCGTCGTGTCCTGTCATCCTGATATAGACGAAGGGAGGATCCGTGGGTGCGGGAAGAGTGTTGTCGCCGAACACATTGCTCAATCGAGCAAGACGCCACCTTGTGTCACCGTCAGGTTCGGGTCGGCCGATGTCGCGACAAGAACTTGCTGAGGCTGTCAACGGATATCTTCTCATCACCCATGGGCAGCGATCAGAGCTGGACGAGACGTACATCGGCAAACTGGAACGTGGGGAGCATCGCTGGCCCAACAGCAAGTATCGCGAAGCTTTTCGATCAGTGTTGATGGTCGAAGGCGACGCTCAGCTCGGGTTCTACGTCATCCGAGCGTCAGCTACCGCCACGACGCCTGCGGGCATCGCTGCCAACAACAACGAGCCACGGCCCAGCGACCTCACCGTCTTTCCGCACCCCTTGACCTATGTACGCTACGAGCGGGGCTGGAGCCAGCAGGACCTCGCCAATCTCATCCTTCGTAGAACCCAGGCGACATTTCACGCAGGCGACGTCAGCAAGTGGGAGAACGGCGGCGTGTCACCCGATCACGCCACCCAGCTCGCCATAGCGGCCGAGCTTGGCGTTGACACTGGCACGGTGTCGGCGCTGGGTTGGCCGTACTGGCTACCGGCAGGTGTACGGATCGATACGACGTTCGATTGGACCTGGGACCAGGCGCTGGCGGCGCTTGGCCGGGAAGCGGAGTCGGCCATGCTGGACAGACGAGCATTTCTCACTCTCGGCGGAGTTGCGGTCGCTACGCTGACGGATCGATGGCTTGGCACCGACGCCCCCCGCCTCATACCAGCGATGCGCGGAGGCCGGCTCGACACAACAGTCGTTGACTGCCTTGAGCAGCGCCTGCCAACCATGCGTTCGCTGGATGCGAGCCTCGGCGGTGCCGGTGTCCGCGGGATCGTGGACTCGGAACTACGTCTAGTCACCAATCTGCTTCTCGCCAGCCGCTATGACGAACCCACCGGCCGCAGGATGGCCGCCATCGCTGCAGAACTCGGACGGCTTGCCGGCTACGCCAGTTTCGACGCCGGGTTCCACACTGCGGCTGAGCGCTATTGGATCGCTGCCCTACGCGCATCGCACGCCGCTGATGATCGCATGCTCGGCGCCAACATCCTCAAGTGCATGAGTCTGCAACGGGTAGACCTCCGCCAGACCGCTGACGCACTGTCAATCGCAAGCTCGGCACTTGCCAGCGCCCAGAATGCCCACCCCCGCGTAGTTGCCATGCTCACCATCAGGCTTGCCCGGACGTCCGCGGCCGCAGGCGACCGGACCAGGGCTGAGCGCCTACTCGCCTCGGCGGACACGGCTATGGGCCGAGCACCCGACCACGCTACGGCTGCACCCGCCTGGGCAGGCTATTTCGACGAAGCCGAATACTATGCGCAAGCCGCCGCGTGCTACCGGCTTGTCCATCGGCCAGCCGAAGCCGAGGCCTGGCTAGCCAAGGCGCTGGAACTCCAACCGGCATCGCGGGTCCGCGACCGCGCGACGTACCGCATCTGGCGTGCCGAAAACCTCATCGACCTTCGAAATGTCGAGCAGGCCTGCGACTTGACGAGATCCGCACTGGGCGACCTGCAGACCTCACGCTCCGCCCGCAACACCGGGCGCATCCGTCGCCTTCGCAATCGTCTCGCTCAGTACGATGGGATCTCCGATGCCCGCACACTCGTCGAGCAGATCGACAGCATGGAGTTCATCTGATGCGCAGAGTCGCCGTCGTCACCGGCGCCAATCGAGGGCTTGGGTTCGCGATCAGCGAGGCTCTCGCCACCCTGGGTCTGCACGTCGTCCTCACCGGCCGAGATGAACGAGCTGTCGTAGACGCGGCGAACAAACTGCTTGCCGCCGGACTCGACGTCAGCGCGCACCAACTCGACATCACCGACCCAGCCAGCGTCGCACGGGCGATCGCCGACATCGGCTTCGAACACGGCAAAATGGACGTGCTCGTCAACAATGCCGCCGTCGCCATTGATCGTGCCAGGCCAGCACACTCTGCGGACATGGAAATCGTCGCGGCGACGATGAACGCCAACCTGCTCGGCGCCTGGCGGTGTTGCATAGCGGCCATCCCGCAGATGCGCCAAGGCGGCTACGGACGCATCGTCAACGTGACCAGCCACATGAGCCTGCTGTCGACGATGAAAACGGGCAGCGCCGCGTATCGCATCTCTAAGACCGCCCTCAACGCCTTGACGTGTGTGCTCGCAGACGAGGTCGCCGGGGACAACATTCTGGTGAATGCCGCGTCACCGGGCTTGATCGCCACCCGCTTGGCGTACGGCAAAGCAGAACACGCGCCGGCAGAAGTCGTCGATACCTTCACGTGGCTGGCCACGCTGCCCGACGACGGGCCACGCGGCCAACTTTTTCACGAACGTCGACCGCTTCCTTGGTAGATGATCCTGCATGACCCAGACCACCGGCCGACGCTCCGCGTTTGACGTAATCGCCGACCAGGTCGACACGGCCCGCACGATCATTGCCCCATATGTTGTGAATACGCCCACCATCCGGCTGCCATGGCTGGACACCCCCGACGGAGAAGTCTGGGCCAAGCTGGAATGCTGGCAACGCAGTGGCAGCGTCAAAGCCCGCTCCGCCTTCCATGCCCTGTTGTCCCTCGACCCGGCTCAACGCTTCGTGACAGCGCCCGGCGGGAACCACGGACTCGCGATTGCCGAGGCCGCGCGTATTCTCGGCCACTCATGCGTAGCATTCGTTCCGATCAACGCCTCTGCCGTACGTACCAGACGCATCAGGGAACTCGGCGCACATGTCGAGGTCGCCGGGGCCGACGGCAACGATGCCACCAGCTACGCCGTTGCCTACGCGCAGCGACACAGCCTGCCGTTTCTTCCGTCATCCGGCGACCTACGCGCAGCAGTCGCACTCGCCACCTGCGCTGCTGAGGCATTCGAAGACGCAGGTCCTTTTGACAATCTCATTGTCCCTCTAGGCAGTGGCACGCTTCTCGCCGGCTGCGGCGAATACGCAACTGCTGCCGTCGCCGACATCCGGCTCGCCGCGGTCCACCCAGCCGTGTTCCGGCGCCCCTTCGGGCAACTCCCATTGACGAATTGCCTGGCCCAAGCGTATGCGCCCACGCTCGCTGACAGCCTCGCGGTCCTGACTCCAGACCCACACCCGCTGGCTGAGGTCTTGAACCGGCTGTCGGTCGCGCTCCACGAAGTCGACGAGCCGACCATCGCACTGGGGGTCTTCGCCCTACTACATCGGCAAAACCTGCTCGTTGAAGGCGCGGCAGCTGCGGCAGTCGGGGCGCTAATGACCCCGCCAGGGCCATCGACGTCTGGCCGGTCACTGGTCGTTCTCACCGGTAGCAACATCAACTCCTCGGACGTCGCTCGAGCGTTCACCACCGATATCCCCGATCCGAACCTGCGTCGTCGGCTCGGCCTTCGCCGACGCACACCCGTTCTGAGCCGCCCCCCGACCCTCGCGCAACAGCTGCCCGCAACGCACGGCGACCGGTCGATGACGGCTACACCGCCGAACCTACCGTCCGCCGGTTCACCTCCGAGGTCGCAACTCGACGCTGCGGCATCTGTTCTGACGGCGCACCGACGCTATGTGCAAGACTCGGATCTTCGCGTAAGCCCCGTCGCCCACGAGGCGCTTGACGTCGTTCTCAGCATCGCCCAGCGCTTACGCAACCACGTCGCCAGTAATACAACCGAGCACCACGAGGACGAACTGCGCTTGCTTCACCGACTAACGGGCTTCATACATCAGTCGATGGAATGGGCTAGTCCCGCACATGACCAAAGCCAGAGAATCAACTTTTTCGATCCCGCCGCACAGATGCCCGACATCGCGAACTATGCCCGGTACGGCAACGCCGCCCTACTCGACCTCGAGCTGTGCCTCGCCGAGATGCTCGGATTCGCAAACCACGACGTCGAACTGCTGGCAACGTCGAGCGGAATGGCCGCCTACCAGCTCATCGAGTCTTACCTGCTACGGCACGTGCTACAACCGGGCGATACGGTTGCGTGCACGCCCTACATCTATTTCGAGGCTCGCGAACAGTTGACGAGCCTACCCTTCGTAAGACACGTCCAAGCTGCGAGCTTCCACCCTTCCGACCTCGTACAGATCGTCGAGCAGAATGACGCTCGCGTTCTGTTCGTCGACCCCGTGGCCAACATAGCGGGACTCCCCTCGGTCGACCTCCGCGAGCTCGCCAGCATCACCGTTGGCAATCCGGCATGGTCAGACCGCTGGCTGGTCATCGACGGAACCATGGTCTCAGGCGGCATCGACATCTTTCGCCTGTTCCCCCCGGGCACGACCCCCCGCGCCCTCTACTACGAGAGTGCAAGTAAATACGCACAACTCGGCCTTGACCTGCAAATGGCCGGTGTTTGTGTCATACCAACGGCCCTCTCTACTCACTTACGGCTGCAGCGCCGCAACACTGGTACCGTTCTGTATCCCGAGGCTGTCGCTCGCTTTCCCAGGGCAGATCGCGAAACGTTCCTGGACAGGATGCAGACAATGTCCGCCAACGCATCCGCATTCGCGCATTCTCTACGCCTCGTGCCATGGCTTGGTAAACGCCTCGCAGTAGGCGTTGTCGACGACTGGACGCACAACGACTGGTCGCACGGCGGCGGCGTGGTCACCCTGAAGTTCCACGAGACAGGTCTGAACAATCGCGACGTCCTGGAATCGCTGATCGAGCGCCTGATGAAAATGGCCAGATTACGCGGCATCCCGCTGGTCAGGGGCGTGAGCTTCGGGCTCTCGACCACCCGTGTGTCTGCAACCTCGTCGACCGCAGAGTTCCATGATCCATTCCTGCGCTTTTCCATCGGCACAGAGGCAACCGAGAAGGTGGGCGAGATGGCGGACATCTTAACCGAGACCATTGCTCAGCACCTCGATGTCTTCGCCCATCGACCATTACCCACCAACCGCGCTGCGATCTAGAGTCGTCGATCACCCTTGCTGGGAAGCTCACGCGGAAGATGTATCAAGAGCCTCGCTGGACGCCCGGGCCCAATGCCGTCGACACCCAAAGTCCCCTGGCGGTTGGAGTTCGATCTAGGACCATAGGGCTCCGTCGGTTAGCCGCCGATGCCACGTGTCGAGCTTGATGTTGTGGGCGGGGTTGGTGATCTGGGTGTAGCCGTCACGGTCGGCGATCCACCATGTGCCGTCATACCTGACGTACATGCGGTGGCGTTCGTCGGCTGACATGGGTGCCGCCTGGCCGGCTGCGATGAGGTGGCGCATCTGGTCGTGGCTGAGGTGCCGCTGCGCCTGGGGCTGGCCGGTGGTGGCTGTGTTGGGCGTGGTCATCGTCGGTCGTCCCTTCACAGCTCGATGGGCCGGTCGGCGGAGGGCTGGGGCATTTGGTGGGCTTCGAGCCTCACCTCGATGTGGGCCATCTCGACTGTGTGCCCGCGGTGGAGGGCGCGTTCGGCTGCGGCGGCTGCGCTCAGGGCGAGGGTCGCGGCGACGTGGGCTTCGACGAGGCTGTGGCCGACTGTCACGGCGGTGCCGACTGCTACGGCGGTGGTCAGGAGGCGGCCGATGTAGGTGTAGTCGGGTTCAATTCGTGGGTCGGGTAGTTGTGGCCGGTGGTGGTGTAGGAGGTTGAGGCTGCGGTTGCGTTCGACTTCCCAGGCCAGGATGACGGGGTCGATGGGGTCGCCGTGGTAGGCGGTGGAGATCGCGACCTCGAACGTGAGCCGTCGCTGCTCAATGGTGAACACGTCGGAGTGCAGCCAGGAAGCGACGGCCTTGGCCTGCTCGGGGTGCTGGAGGATGTCGGCGATGACCGCGTCCTCGCGGTGCAACTCCAGCGCCGCGCCGGTCGGGGCCGTTAGCTGGATGTCCTGTTCGGGGTCGATCGCGGCGGCGGGTGCGAACGCGGCGGCGCGGGCGTCGAGTGCTGCCGCGACGCGGGCCAGGTGTGAGCGCTCCTGTGGGTCGGCGGTGGTTTCGGCGGCGGCGTGGTAGGGCAGGGCGAGGTCGGCGGTGTCGCGGTCGAACGCGGCTTGCATGACGATCTGGGCGTAGGGGCGGACGTCGGCCCCGTCGGGTGCGGCGGCCGCAAGTTGCTGTAGCCAGGTGGCGTCGACGTCGGGCCGGTCGACGACCGCGGCGACTGCGGTGGTCAGGGTGTTGGTGTCGTAGCCGGCGTATTGCAGGTCGAGGATCGCGCCGTAGATCGCGGCGTGGGCGGGGTGGCCGAAGTCGTCCGCAGTCAGTGTGTTGGTGATGAGGTCTGCCTGGTCGCCGGTCAGGAGAGCGCCGAGGATGCCGTGTTCGGCGCGCATGATCAGGTCCGCCATGGTCGGGTCTCCTTCAGAGGTTCAGGTTGTCGCGGGCGGCTTCGGCGGCGCGCATGCGTGCGGCGGTGGTGTCGAGGTGTGCGTGGTGGGCGGGGTCGGTGCAGCGAAGCCACGTGGTGCTGTCGTCGGCGCGGGTCCACCAGGTCCCGTCGATGTTGGTGTAGAACGGCATGCCCTTGCTGTGCACCATGGCCCGGCCGTTGGCCAGGGCGTCGGCCATCGCCGCATCGCTGATCTCCCGCGCGCCGGCGGTCGGTCCCGTGACGGTGGGCCTGCCGGGGGTGGCCGGGGGTCCCGCTTCGTGCCAGGCCTTGGCGAGTTCCGGGTGGGCGTCGGTGAGCACGGCGGCGTCGGTGTGGCCGGCGCGGCAGGACGGCGCCCAGAACGAGGCGGTGGCGGCGATGGTCTGGCGAAGTTCGCCGTGCCAGGACCGGGCGGTGTGCGCGGGTGCGTCCGGGGTGCCGTAGACGGCTTCGCGCCAGACTTTGAGGCTGCGCAGTTCCTCGACCAGTCCCGGGTGTCGCGGCCAGCACAGTGGCAGGCGTTCCTCGCGGGACAGTTCGTACAGGTCGTGGATCCAGATGACCCAGTCGACGAGGTCGGCCCATTCGGTCTGCTGCTCGTCGGGGCTCAGGGTGTGCCACTCGCGGATGACGGGCTTGACCTCGTACCCGCCGCCCAGATGTAGGGCGGGCGCCGGGCGTGGTTCGGGTGTGCTCATGTGGCGGCTCCGGTGGTGTGGCCCATCAGGGTGCGGGCTTCGGCGGTGGCGCGGGTGTAGTCCTTGGCGTGGGCGCTTTCGTAGTGGCGCACCATGCGGGTCTTGACGGCCGGGGTCGTGGCGTGGATGACCAGCGCTTGACGGTCCTGCTCGTCGAGGGTGCGGATCGCTTCGGGCGACATCGTCTTGCGATCGACGACCGTGGCCTGGGTGGTCACGCCTTGCGGGTTGCGCTGCGGCACGAGCAGGGTTTCGCGGTAGGTGCCGGCGAGTTGGGAGAAGTCGTCGAGGTCGTCGCCGGCCAGACCACCGAGAGCGATCTTGATGGTGGCGTTGGCCCACAGCATCCGCCGGCCGACGGCCCGCCAGCGCCGCTCTGCGGCGGCAAGGTTCTGCAGCACGCCGACGATGAAGACGCCGAAGCCTGCTGCGTACGACATCTGGTCGGGCAGGTCGGGCAGGGGAACGACGTTGGTGACCTCGTCGAGGATCATTCCCAGGGGCGGGTCGAGGCGGCCGTTGGGTGAGCGTTGCGCGAGGCGTTTGGCGGTGATGGTGATCTCGTTGACGAACGTGGTGACCAGCGGCGCGAGTGCGGCGGCCTGGCTCTCGTCGACGAGCAGATAGATCGTGTCGGTGCCACCGCGCAGGAACGCCTCGATGTCGAACGAACGACTGACAGGTCCGCAGAACACAGCGGTGGCCGCTTCGCCGAACAGGCAGCTGGTGCCGGTCTGCACGGTGGTCCACAGGTTCGAACGCGTGGTGGTGGGCTGGCGGTAGAAGCTGTCGAGCATACGAAGCACGCCGTCGCGGGCACCGTGGGCGCCGCGCAGGAGTTTGACGGGTTCGTCGTTGGTGTCGTCGGTGGACCACATGAGGACGTCGGTCATGGTGCGGCCGGTCAGCGCGGCGGTGTGCAGCCATGCCGCCATCAGGTTGGTGGCGGTCAGGCCGAAGAACCCGGAGTTGGACGCGTCGGCGGACTCCTGCTTACCGACGGCGATCATCACGTCGGCGCGTTTGCGGGCTGTGTCGTAGCTTTCGCAGCCGGCAATCGGGGTCCACTGGATGCGATGGGGCCAGGTCAGGTCCCCGGTCAGTTCCATCACATACGCGGTGCCCGACCGCAGCGTGGCGGTGGCCTCTAGGACGTCGTGGCGTACCGACGTCACGACCGCGGCGCCGGGGAACCCGCGCAGCCACGGGATGATCACCTGGGAGGTCTTGCCCTGCCGTGGCGCGGCCACCAGCAGCACCGAGGACTCCAGGCTCGCGTACAGCGGCATCGACCCTGCCGTGCCGAGCTCCACAGCCACATCGGCCAGCTGCGGCTTGCCGACCAGACCCGGCCGCAAGCGAGCCGCCTTGCCGAGCACCGCGCGCGCGGACAGGGTCTTGTCGAGCTGGCGCGGGGAGGCCATGCCGCGCCGCTGCACACCCCTGCCCCACCGGCGCCAGAGCGCCACGGCAAGGCCCCCGATGGCAGCCAGGACCAAAGCCATGACGAGGTACACCCCGGCCGGCCCGGGTAGCTGGTCGCGTGCGGCTAGCGGCCAGGCCTGGCGCGGGTCGTCCAGATGTTGCGGCAGGGCCAGGGCGATGGTGAACGCGTCACCTGGCGACGCGGCGGGCCAGGTGAACGTGAACAGCAGCCCGGCCAGTTGCCCGGACAGCCACGTGCCGACGCCGGCGAACCCGGCGGTGGCGATCAGGGTGAGGATTGCCGTGTCCGAGCCGCTGCTGGTGATGCCGCCGCCGACGCGGGTGGTGTTGGTGCTCACCGTGCCGCGCCAGCCAAACCGTCGCCGTCGGGGAACAGGGTTCCCGCAGCGGTGACGCAGTCGACCACGCCGACCCGAGTCGCGTATAGCCGGGTCAGCCGCCCGTCGAGCGCGACGATGTCGTCCAGGTTCGTGTCGACTTCCCCGCGGACGTGTAAGCGCAGGACCACTTCGGTGACCTGGTCTGATGTCGGCCGGCGGGGTGGGGCGGGCAGCTCGCCGTGGGTGAGGGCGTGGTAGACCGTGCGGTGCAGCGGATCGATGAAAGCCGCCTCGGGCAGGTTCGCGATCACCCAACCCGCCTGCGGCGTGCGCAAGAGTCCAGCCAGCACGGTGTGCTCTGCTGCGGCATGGTGCTCGTTGTCGCCTACGGGGTTGTAGCCGTAGTGGTGTTCCAGCCAGCGCTCCTGCATGCGCGAGCCGTCCTCGCTGGGCTGGATGTGCTCGGCGCGGTGTAGGGCCAAGCCGAGACGGGCGTAGGCGGCCATCGCCTGCGCGTGGCTGCGCATGACGCCGATGACCTTCAGCTCGTTCTCGATGGCGCTCGCGCTGCCGTACCAGGCGACCTGCGCATACGCCGCCGCCCGCGTCTCGGGCGTGGCGGCGCGGGCGTCATCGGCTAGACGCAGCAGCAGTGCCGCGGTGACGCCTGCCGTCGTGTGCCGGCGTGCGCCTACCGCCGCGATCTTCGTGGTGTCCCACCCGGGCTGCGCCGCGCCGATGTGCAACAGGTCGGCATACAGTCCGCCGGTGAACGGGAACTCGAAGTCGTCTGCCTGCAGATAGGCGGCGTTCGCGGGTTCGTTGACGCCGGCCAGGATCGTGCCGATCACGAGGTGCTCGAACCGGGCGCGTATCCAGTCCACGTCAGGCCACCATGCGTTCGTTGGTGTAGAACAGCTGCCGTTCCCGCTGGCTGAGTACGGTCTGTACGATCTGGGACGGCTGGCGGCCGACCTTCCACAGCGCCCGGCCGACGTGCTCGCCGGACCAGGCGGCGATGTGGGCGCACTCGGTGTCGGTGAGTCCGATGGTCTCCTTGGTCATGGCCAGGGGTGCGGTGTCCTGGCGCAGGCAGACCCGCACGTCGCAGGATGCGATGAGGTTGCGGGCGATCGTCACCTCCTCCGACCCCTGCTCGCCGACGGCTTCGAAGTCGGCCAGGCGGTGGGTGGACAGGACCTGGATGGTGCCCTGCGCCCGGGACAGCCGCAGATCAGAGTCGATCTTGCGGATCATCGCGGGCACGCGCATCGCCCGCCACAATTCGTCGCGCACGACCATGCGCACCGGGCCGCCGGGCTCGTCGATCGCGGCCTGGCCCCAACTGCTCACACACGCCAGGGTCATGGCCACGGTCTCGTCACCGCGGCCGTCGATGCGTGACAGATCCACGGTCTGGATGGGGGCGTCAAAGTCCAGGCGGATGCTCGTGGGGCCGTCGAACAGCCCGGACAGAGAGCCTTGGACCATGTTGCCCAGCGCGTCGGCGACGGGGCGGATCATCTCGCGCAGCTCGGCGACGTCCGCGCCTCGCACCCGAAGTTCGGTGGCCATGTCGGTCAGGGGGTCGCGTAGTAGCGCCCACACCGCCGGGATCGTCGGGTCGACCAGGTCGGTCGCGGCGGTCGCTTGGCCGGAGGCGTGCTTGATGGCGAGGGACAGCGCCGCCTCCTCCGTCGGGGACAGTGCCCGGCCCAGCCGCATGACCAGCAGCGAGGACAGCAGTGTGATGCGCCGGCGGTGGATCTCGTCGAGGCGCTCGCGCAGCAGCGCCGGGTCTGCGGGCAGGTTGCGGCCGAGGGGGCCGGAGTCCAGGGGGTTGAGCCGGTTGCCCAGCCCCGGCCCGAGTTCGACCGGCTGCACGCCGAGGTGGCGGGCCAGGGCGGCGTACTCGTTCTTGATGTCGCCGACGATGAAACTGCGCACGCCGTAGGCCATGAGCCGGTAGCACAGCAGTTTGATCGTCGCGGACTTCCCGGAGCCCGGCACACCCGTGATGATCATGTTGGGGTTGGTGATCAGGCCGAGTTTCAGCCACTCGATCGGGTGGCAGGAGAACGAGCCGCCCGACTGGGTGTCGATGCCGATGTACGTGCCGGCCGGCGGCATGCTCTGCCCGTACAGCCACGGGTACAGACCCTGGATCTGCCCAGTCGAGCCCCGGAACACCGGCACCGCCGGGGGCCTGGCGGCGCGGCCAGCGAACGGGCGCGGCCAGCCCAGGCGCGGCGGTACGGGCTCACGGTGCCGGCGTTCGCGCTTGGCCTTCGGTACCGCTTTGACCGGGCTGGGAACGTGCCCGAGGACCTCGGTGATGTCGACCTGGGGCAGGTCGATGCCTTTCTTACGGCGCAGCATCGGTTTACCACCGCTTCTTGGGCAGGCCGAACCCGAGCGGTAGGGCGCCCATGGCGAAGCCGATGTCGTGGGCGTACCACATGCGCCGGATCTCGATCCGTGCCGCCGCCGCGTCGGCTTCGAGGGCGGCGCACGCGTCCTCGAGTTGGCCGGGCTCGGTGACGGTCAGGGTGACGTAGCCGGTGAACCGGACCAGGCCGTGCCCTGCGGCGAGTTCGGCGTCCTGCGCCTCTGCGCGCTGCAGGGCGACGCGTTCGTGTTCGGGGACGATCTGCTTGGTGCGCTGGCGCATCCCGACCGCGACGCTGCGCTTGGTCCGCTCCCCCATCACCTCCCGGCTGGCTTCGCGCGGGCCGAGGGGTTCGATGTGCAGGCTGAATGCACGCCGGTGGGCGCCCTCGCCCAGCAGCGGCGCGAGCACCGTCGAGTACACCTGGCTGCGCGGCCAGTCATGCACCCAGTAGGTCACCGAGTGCGCGCCGTCGTGGGCGTACGCGTCGGGCTTGCTCTCCGCCGCAGCCGGGCCCGCCATGGCCGGGTCCACGCCGGCGGGTAGGCCGTCGGCGCCGATGGCCGCGGCATTGGCACGCCGCTCCGACAGGTGCCGCCCGGCGTGGGGGTCGAACGCGGTCCGGATCACCTCCGCCAGATCCCGTGGGCTCAACCACGACTCGATCTGCAGATCCGCGCCCGCGATCGACGCCGCCATGGCCCGCAGGTGCCGGGTCAGCACCGCCGCGGCGGCGGCGCTGCCGCCACCGGCGCTCTTGATCGCCGCGCTCGCCCGCCGCTCGTCGAGGGTGAACGACAGATACGCCTCCCGCTGGCTGGTGGCCAGCGTCGCCGTGGACAGCAGGCCCGCCGTCACGGCTACAGCCTGCTCCGGCGCGCCCGCGGTGATGTGGTCGTTGTGCCAGCGCCGTAGCGCCGCACCTGATTCGGGCACGATGCGCTGCAGCGCCTGGACCCGCACGATCTGGTTGCCCTGAACACACAAGCCGGCCAGTAGCGCACCCCACCCGGCCACCCGCTGATCCCGGCGCCCGGAGTCGACCAGGCTGATCCCGGAGTAGCGGACCTTCGCCACCGCCGTGTAGGTGCGGTCCAGGCGGTGGTAGGCGATCGCCAGGGGTCCGCCGCCGGGCATCTGCCCGCCCAGGATCTTCACCGGGGCGAGGACACCGGGCAGGTCCATCGGCTTCGGGCCCGTCGCGTCCGCCGACGTGTCGGGAGCGAACGCGGCCGACAGGAACTTGTGCCGGTTACGTGCCCGGTTGGCGTGGTAGGACACGAACGCCGCTGCCCACTCGTCGACCGTGCGCCCGCCCAGCCGCAGGAACGCCAGCGTGGCCAACGCCGCGGCGACCGGCCACAACACCACACCCGCCTGCGGCCGCGACGCGGCCACCGGCCAGATCCCGGCAAGCACCGCAGCAGCGACCATCGCCGCCCGCTGCGCCGACATCCCGAACAGGAACGCGACCTTCTCCTGCTGCCAACCCATATACGTACGCGGGCCGGACTCACTGCTCGTCGTCATCGCTGGACTTCCTCGATCGGGCTGACATGGGCACCGGGCTCGTATGCCGGAGCGGGTTCGATGAAGCGGGTCTCGGGCATCAGCCCAGCAGGACCAGCCTCGGCAGGCGCCGGCACGGGTGCGGGGGCGGCACGTTCCGGCTGCTGCGCAGACGGCGACGGGACAGGGCTGGACCACTCACCCGCGAACTGCGGATGACCCGCCGGACGCCCATGAGGCTGCGCGCCCTGGATACCGGCATGGCCGGCCATCTGCTCCATCCGGCCCGACAGCGAGTTCACCGCCCGCTGCGCCATGTCGATACCCGCCGCCGCGACCGCGACCGGCCACACCGCCGCACCCAACACACCAGCAGCACCAGTGCCGGCACCGGCACCGGCACCGGCTGGGCCGCCTACGGCCAGGCCGCCCTGGGCTCCGGCGGACGCCATCGTGCGCGCCTCCGACACCTGCGCGAACTGCGCCGGGTTCACCCCCACCGGGCCGCCACCGCTGTTCGCGCGGCCCGCGGCGAAGCCGAGCAGGCCCGCCATCCCGCCGGAGCCGACGTGGACCGTGGTGAACGTGAAGAACCGGGCGATCACCGGCCACGCCACCACCGCCATCAACAAGATCAGCATTCCGGCCAGCAGCGTCGTCAGATCCTGCACCTTCACCGGCTCCGACGGGCCGGTCCCGGCAGGAGGGCTGAGGACACCGAACCCGATCGCGAACACCAACGCGATCACCGGCTTCAACACGATCAACTGGATCGTCGCGGCACACATCTTCGACCACCACGACCGCGTCGACTCCGACACCAACCCCGCCGCCGCGATCGGCGCTGTCGCCAGCAGCACCAGGATCGCGCCCTGACGCAGCAGCATCTCGAACCACAACGCCAGCGTCAGCACGATCCCGACCAGCGACAGGATCAACATCAACGACCCCGACACGACAAGGGTCTGGTTAGGGTTCGGACCACCCCACTGGAACAGCAGCGTCAGCCGCTCCTTCAACCCGTCGGAGTCGCCGAACGACCGACTGATGATCCCCTCGGTGATCTCATCCGCGGCCTCCAGACCGGCCTGGGCGATCCACAACGTGAACGCGAACGCCAGCGCCGCCTTACCCACACCGACCACACCGGTCGCCAGTGCCGACCCGTCATGCGTCACCGCCGTGCGCACCACCTGCACCAGTAGCAGCAACGCGATCAGGGCGATCCCGACCCACTTCGCGATCCCGTAGGGACCCTCCAGGGCCATCAAGTCGATCTTCGGAAACGCCGCGAAAGCGCCCGCGAAACCCTTCATCAGCGACACCGCGGCATCAGCGAAGCTCTTACACACCGACTCCCACGCGTTCAGCGCCGCGCCCCCGATGACGTCATCGATGATGTCGCCCGGGCACCCCGTCGGGTTGTTGATTAGATCGCACTCGGTCCTCAAGGCCGGAGCTCCAGCCATCCCTTTGCCGCAGCCTCGGATGACCCGGGCGTGGTCGCGAGCGAGCTAAAGTCGGTGGCTTTGGTGGTGCCCGGCTTGAGCGCTTTCCAGTCGCTGTTCGCCCAGTGCATCTCCATGGGGAAGACACCGATTTTCGAGATCAGCTTGCCGTCGGAGCCGACCATGGACAGATACCCCAAGATCAGAACGACGACAGCGTCTTCGCTCGGCGAACGCAACTGGTAGGCAGCAGGACCCAGCGTCAAACTCGCGTTTGCAGGGATCGGGCCGGCCAGTGGAAGACTCAGCCTTTGCCGGGAGTTGACCGGCCCCTGCGCGAAGTAATCACGAGCGTTCTCGAATGAGGGATCTGCGATAGCGCCAGCGATCATGCGTGCGCGATCGGGATCCAAGGTAGATCCGATCTGAGTCGCGTACTCGGCGGCCGCCGACACCGCCCCCGCGACGGTGTGGGGGTAACCGACCGAGACGCCGTCGACCGTGTATGAGCCCTTGATCAAGGTCAGCGGGCCGGTCGGTACCGACAGGGTCGGCTGGACACTCGGCTCGGGCTTCGGGTCAGGCGAGGTGTTGGCCACGACGATCACGATTGTGGTTACCGCGATGGCGATCACGGCGAGTGCCGCGATGATGATCAGGATGGGTCCGGTGCGGCGGGTGCGTCCGGTCTCCAGGAAGCTGTTGCTCATCGGCGCGCGTTCAGCTCGCGGCACCGAAGACCGTGTTAACCAGGGGGATCGCGATCGCCGTGGCGATGACGCCGCCGATGGCCCACACGAACGCGGACTTGCCCTTCTCCGCGGTGTCCGGTCGGTTGGACAGCTTGCCGATGGCCATCATGCCGCCGGAGGCCAGCGCCGCGATCGCGCAGGCGATCAGCGCGCCCCACTTGACGTAGGACAGCAGCAGCGACACGCCACCATTGCCGCCGGTCGGGTCTACCGGCGCCGGGTTGGGCACATCAGCCAGGACATCAGCCGCATAAAGGGCATGGTTGAGCAGCGTTGCGGAGATGGACATGGTTGCTCCGGGGGTGTCACGGCAAAAGGGGGTGAGACGCGAACCGGATGCCGCGGAGGAACCGGCCTCCTGCCTGCGGACATCACACTCGGTGACCGCGTCGGCTCACCAACCTGCCATTCGCCCCCGGCCGAGGTCAAGCCAGGTCAGAGCACTTACGTAAAGTTTCTCAACTAGGTCGTCTCGGCTTGCGCCGCAGGTCAGAGGCCACGTAGCCTCACGTCCGCATCGCGTGTCACTGCGCGCCTCCTCGGCCGCGCAGACCGGCTGTCACGCTGCCCGGCCCACGATCCCCCGATCGCAACCCAGGCAGAACGGACACCCCATGCCCCCACAGCCTCATCCGGCTCCCGCGCGCCCGCCCCGAGCTCGCCGGTGAACCTCAAACACCTCGGCATCGCCGCCGCGCTCGCCCCGGTCCTGCTCGCCCTCGGCGTTGCCGTCAGCGCCACCGCCAGCGGAGCCCTAGACCCCGTCGCCTCCACCGGCTGCCTACCCGCCACCGGCACCGACCCAGCCACGGCCCTGGCACTCAAAGAGCTCAGCCCTGTTCAGCTCGCCCACGCCAAGACCGTCTACCAAGTGTCGGCCGGGCTGAAGCTCCCACCCCGGGCGGCGGTCGTCGCCCTAGCCACCGCGCTACAGGAAAGCCGGCTGCGCAACCTCGCCAACACCAACGTGCCGAACTCCCTGCTGCTGCCCCACGACGGCGTCGGCACCGACCACGACTCCGTCGGACTGTTCCAGCAGCGCCCCTTGCCCCCCGACGGGCAAGGCGGGTGGGGCACCGTGAAAGAACTAATGATCCCGCAGACCGCGGCCACCAAGTTCTACCGCAAGCTGACCACCATCAAAGACTGGCAACAGCTCCCGGTCACGGTCGCGGCCCAGCAGGTACAGGTGTCGGCATTCCCGGACGCCTACGCCAAGCACGAACCCCTCGCCACCGCCATCACCCTGGCCATCGGCGGGGACAACCTCGCCTGCACCATCAGCAGCGGACCGATCTCGGCCATGGGCTGGACCAAACCCGTCAACGGCCGCTTCGCCAGCGGCTTCCACACCCCGGACCGGCCAACCCACAACGGCGTCGACGTCGCCGCCCCCAAAGGCACCGCCATCTACGCCGCAGCCGCCGGCAAGGTCACCGTCGCCAAGTGCGGCAGCGCAAACTGCGACATCGACGGATCACTAAACATGCCAGGCTGCGGCTGGTACGTCGACATCACCCACCCCGACCACACCCTCACCCGCTACTGCCACATGCTGCGCCGCCCGTACGTCACCGTCGGCCAACAAGTCGTCGCCGGACAGCAGATCGGCGTCGTCGGCACCTCGGGCCACAGCACCGGACCCCACCTGCACTACCAGACCCACATCGGCGGCCCCTCAAACAACCTAGCCGTAGACCCCATCATGTTCATGGCAGCGCGAGGAGTAGACCTAACCAAATAGTTTCAAAGTATGACTATTAGACCATAATGGTGCTTTATCGGATCACGCTTTACAAGACGCCTTCCCGCCAGGCTTAGCGAAGCCTGTTTCATAGGTGCTAGTCCGCAGATAAGTCGAGGCGGCTGAGCGTTCGAGGTGTGATCGGAAGCCGACGCAACACTGCTTGAGAATGTACGCTTTTGGCCCGATCCTGGCCGCGCCCGCTTCGGGACCCGATTGTCGCTCGCCATAGGTCGGCCTAGACAAGCGACCCGGCGAGATCGTGGCTAAAGCTCGCTTCGCTCGCACCACGATCTTTCCGCCGGGCCGCTTGCTGTCCGCCCTACGGCGAGCTTTCAGCGGCTCCGCCAGCGGGTGCTGGCGCGATGGCGATCGGAGCGACCTGGTGGAAAATTCTCAGGATCCTGCCCAGCGAGTCACTGTGCAGATGAAGCTGGAGGTCGACCGCAAAAATCTAGTCGAGCTTGCCTTCGGGGCCGACATTAGCGAGAGGCCCACCGTGGGAGAGGTGCGGAGTGCGGTGGTCAATCGCATGCTCACATACGGGCTCGACGGATGTCGGCGCTATTACAGGCTTGCCGAGCGGGACGCCCACGAGCGGAGCGCAAACGATCTTCATAATCGGCGGCTTGAGTGGTACCGCCAGCAGATTGACCGTGCCTGGCCCGCTCGAACCACTCGGTCACGCTCCGGTGTTGCCGCGCGCACGTTGCTTGAGGTTCTGGCGACACCCGTGGAGAACAGCAAGCCGCTTGACGAATGAAACCGATGGTTCCTCGCGGCCCACAGTCGCTACTTGCATGCCGATCAAGTGGAGGGCCAGAGTCCAACCTAACGGCTAACCGGCTGCCGTCGTCGGGCCTGTTTGCTGGGCCACAACTATGGGACGCTCTCTAGCATACCTGCTCAAATCCGCTCATTCAGTTTCGATCAGAATCTCAAAAAGGGGTCTCCCGAGCGTCGCTCGCCAACGGTACGCTTTCGAGCGATCAACCGAGGGTGACCGATGGGGGCCGTATGGAAGCACGTGAGATCTTCGACGCAGCACCACTGGCGATTTCACAGTTCTTGAGTGAAACTGGTCAGGGTTTGTATATCCCGCCTTACCAGCGTGCGTATAGCTGGGAACAGACCAAGGTGCGGCGACTGTTCGAGGACATAGCTCATGGCTTAACCCAGCTCACTCAGTTCGAGGATTCGATCTGCTTCCTGGGTACGGTCATCGCCCTTCGTGACCTTAGCTACGTGACGGTCGAGCCGATTCATCGCTCTCAGGTCCCCCCCAAGGTGATGACCATTATCGATGGACAGCAGCGACTGACCACCGTGTTGATCTTGGCAACGATCCTGCATGAAGAGATTCGGCTAAGGAGCGAGCAGATCCAAGCGGATCAGACCGCTCGTTGGCTGTACAACCAAGCTCTCGACATCGTTGGTCGACTCGCTCCCACCTTCGAAGAAGACATGCGCTACGGTGACAACAACTTCCGGTATTACCCCCGCATGATTCGCTCCTATCATGACGCGTGGTCCCGGATGACCGGCGAGGCACGTTATGAATCGCCGATCGGTTTCTACCTTCATAGCTACGGCGCTCACGCACGAAGCTCCGATGCTTCGAAGCCATACAAGCATGTCGCGCTTGAAGCTGAGACTGAGCCAAGCAATCGCGAGGCCCACAACCATCTCTCACGTGTCAGGGAACACATCCGCAAAACCGTTCGGCAACAGGCGCGTGCAGATAGTTCCGACGATGGCGACGACAACTCCTTTCCTAGCCTTTCGACTGTGCTGAGTTCAGCAAAGCTGCAGAGCGCACTCTTCAACAGTGACAACGCTATCCCGGTTGAAATTCAGGAATCAATAGAGGACAAGCCTCGCTGGGCAGAGCTTCTGAGACTTATCGTCTTCGCGAACTACCTCCTGCGTCGCGTAACAGTTGCTGTCGTTACGGCCAAGCGCGAGGACTACGGCTTCGACATGTTCGAAGCCTTGAACACCACCGGTGAGCCGTTGACCGCACTGGAGACCTTTAAGCCGAAGGTCATTCAGGCTGAGGGGCTAAAGGACTGGGAGAAGTCGCCGTCGAAAAGATCATTTGACGTCATCGATGCATTTTTGACCCGCGAGGGCGATACGGCCGACCGAAAGCAGTCGGCCACGAGCAACCTACTAGTGCCGTTTGCCTTGATCCAGAGCGGCACGAAGCTGAGCAAACGCCTCAATGATCAGCGGCGCCACCTTCGCGATCAGTTCGACAAGCAACCGGACCTGTCAACTCGCCGAGACTTCCTGGCAACACTTGAGCAGCTTGTTCAATTCACTGACGGTCCATGGAGGCATCCAGAGCAGCTCGAGGCTTATAATTCTGCGCTTAGCGGAGATGCCTCACTTGCTTTAGCAGTTCTGGGATCCGCCAAGCATGACATAGTCCAGGCGCCGCTCACTCGTTTCTACGCGGCCTATCGCCTGTCGCCGTCGGACGAAGTGGATCGCCGAGTGCAGCATTTCTTGAGCGCTGCGCGCATGTGCGCCGCGTTCTATGCGCTCTGGCGCGGTGCTCATGGCTCCACCGCCGGCATCGATGACATCTACAGGAAGTTGATGCACCTGGGCGAGCCAGACAGCGCAGTCCCCCCGTTGGCGCGCGACCAACGGCAGCTCGCGGCCGAGATCGATGTCGACCTCCTACAGAAGTATCTGCTCAAACAACTGGGCAAAGGGGGCCTCGACGATAAGGCGAAGTGGATCACGCGTGCCGCCAGCGTGCCTGTCTACACTGCCGCCCGACCACTGGCTCGCATACTGCTGCTGGCCGCCAGCCACAACTCGTCCCCTGACGTGGAACGGCCGGGCCTAATCAGGTGGGGTCGGGATGGGCTGCTTGAAACCATGACGTTGGAGCGCTGGCGTGACGATGCAACCCTCACCATCGAGCATGTAGCCCCGAAGGAGGCGAACGATGGCTGGGATTCGCGCATCTATGACGGCGATAACACTCAGCACACCCTGGGCAACCTCACTCTGATGCCTTCCATCGAGAACTCTTCCGCCAGCAACCGACCGTGGCCGGTTAAGAGAACGATGTATAGAGCATTTTCTGCCCCCACTATCGATGACGCGGAGAAGCTGATTAAGGAAGCGGCCGACCAGGGTTTGATTCTGGGCAGCAACGCCAACCAGATCATGTTGCAGGCACGTCACCTACCTCTCGTTGCTGCACTTGGGCAGCGCGAAGAGGACTGGTCTGTCGAGTTTGTTCACGAACGGTCCGAACGGCTGGCGTCATTGGCTTGGGACACTCTGGCGCCCTGGCTTGGGCTGCCAAAATCGTGAAAATGCAGGCCTGCGGTCGCGACCGCAGGCCTGCACCCCAGGGCACTACAGGCGAAACAAGCTCTAGATGTAGATGTTTGACCGCGACCCGTCACAAACGCACTGGCACGGATGAACGGCGGGCCCGATTTGGCGCTACAAATGGCAGACCGCGCATCCCGCCTCGTCGCTTTCCTCATCGAGGGCGTCAGTAAGAATATCGATGAGAGGCAGGTTGGGTCGACTGCGTTGGGCCGCTCTCACCAGGGCTTCTTCATGCTTGCGCTCGATTTCGTCGCGCCGGCCGATCAGCTCCCGCAATGACTCGCCCTGTGACCAGGTGTACTTGCGACCCCGGGATGCGGTGGCCTCGAAGTTGACTTTGTCTTCGTATTCCACTGCACGTTCGAACAGATCAGGGTGACGGTCGGCCAGCCCAACCCATTCGTGCTTGCGTTGAAAGAAGCAGAAGTAGCAACCTGACCTTGTACGCCATTCGTAGTAGTCCGGGAGGCCGATTCCAGCCTGGTCGAGGATGCGGTTCACGCCGTCTAGATCGACTCCGTCCTCCCTGAAGGGGAACACGGCCGTGATGTTGGTTTTAGTGCTGATGTAGCCCAGCCTGTTCTCGTCCGCCCTGATGGCCACGTATGAGATTGCTTGGTCATCTCCCAACCAATCCTCGAGTGGCTTGAGCTTCAGTTGCCTGGTGCACCATCGCATGCTGGCGCTCGGTAACGTTCCCTGGTAGATCTGCATCCAGTGGTCGAAGTCGCGGGCCGCATTAAGCCGAACGATTTGTTTGCCGAGCGCCCCTTCGAGACGACTCAGGAAGTCGTAGGTCTCGGGCAGTTCGGCACCGGTGTCGCAGAAGAAGTACTCCATCTGCGGCACCTTGTCTCGCATGTGTACAGCTAGCGCCGAGGAATCTTTGCCGCCAGAGATGCCCAGGACGTGTCGGATTGGCTGGGCAGTCTGCACCGGGATGGTCATCCTACGCCTTCTTTCGCGGGGGTATGTCTGGCATCGTGCGGGGCTATGCTTCGCTCTGCTGGTCAGAGAGGACTTCTTGGGCTAGCAGAGCAAGCAGGATTCGCGCGCCGTTGGCTCCCAGGGCCTCTCGCGCTTGCCGAGCCACATCGCTTGCGAGTGATCTACCTCGCTCGATTTTGGCGTCGGGGACATGAACTATTGCCCTGTCCTCATCGCCGGAGCCGCTGGTCAGGGTGATCACGTGGGATGTCACCGCCTCGTCGGCGGCAAGCGTCTTTCGGTCTTCGAGGATATGGCTTACGCGATCGACGGAGCGAGCGAGCGCTCGTGCCTGCTGAACGAAGGTCTCCTCGTCTGTGTCGCGCCACTGGTTTATGCCGCGACCTGCGATCCGGAGGACAAGCGGGTCGAGCCACGATTCGTCGTCGAGTTCAGTGTTGGTGGCAAGGTTGACCAGCCCTTGAACGGAGGGCTCCAGGCCACCCACGCCTTGAAGACCCGCTACGTTACGAGCCAGGTCTTTGCGGAACTGCGTCAGATGTGGGTCAGCCTGGAATGCCTCAGCAGCCGTCGCAACGACGCGTGATGCGAGCTCGTCTTGTAGCGACGCCAGTTCGTCCATAACTTCGGCCAGCCGGCGCGCGTAGGTGTTGATCATCGCTTTGTCCGTGCGGCCTTCGCGGTTGATCGGCTCTAGGCCCAGCGCCTGCGGCAGCTGAACGAAAAGCAGCCCGTCTATCTCCTGGGCTGTGCTCAGAGCCGCGCGGACCTGTTGTGCCTGCGCGCTGGTGCGCCGCGTGGACACGGCATAAGGGGTGAGCGCCCTGTACCGATCGAGCAGCGCGCGGGCTACCGCTACCGGCGCCGCGTTGCGGATGTTGGCGGCAACTGCTCGGTCATTGAGTCCTAGCGCGGCGGCCAGGGCGGTCAGGGCAGCTTTGCGAGGTCCTGAATCTGTCGCCATGGACCGGATGGCGAACCGGCCGGGGGCTTTGGTGATTCTCTCCGCAAGGTCCGCTGTGACCCGCGGTTTGAACGATCCCTCCTCGAACACTGCAAGATCTCTGTCGCCTAACAGCAGCGCGGTCAGGATTACGACTGGCGCGATGCCCTTCTTCACGCCGTACGGCGGCTTGGCGAGCAGGTCGAACAGCTCCTGCACGGAAACCGACCTGTCTTCCTTCCTCAGGGCAGCGTGAAGCGCATTCCAAGCCGGGGCCAGGGTGGAGCCGGGCTGCGGGGGGCGGAAAGCGAAGCGAACGATCTCGTCTGCGTCGCTGTCCGGCTCGGTGTCGTCGATGTCGTGTATGCCGAGGTAGTGCAGCACCCCGCTATACATGGCCCGTTCCGGGCCGTAGCCCTCGACACCGAGGTGACGCTCTCGCGGATGATCGATCATCGCGGTCATCAGCTCACGCCGAGCCTTGGCGCCTTGGCTGGTCAGCTCATGCCGGCCAAGCATCTCGTTGCGGATGCGGGGGGACTCGGTGAACACAGCATCGCAGGCTGCCGAAACGATGCTGGCCATGCTGCGGCCTCGCAGAACGATGCTTTCGCTGGTCTGATCCTCGGTGTTCGGCTTGACGAGGTGCCACGTTGTGCCGTCCGCCGTCGGCGAGAACGCCGTGGCGATCTTTCCCGCGACGTCGGCGCTGACTTGTGCGCTTCTCTCGGTGAGTTCCCTGCGTGCGACGCTGTCGAGGGTGACATCCCTTAGCAGTTCTTCGATGGCGACGAACTGGCCTGCCGCTTGGAGGAGTTCGGCGAGTGCTGTGGTGGTGCCCACCACCACCGGTAGTTCGGAAGAGATGCGCGGGACTGTCAGCGGCTCGCCGAAATGGAAGATGAGCGTGCCGTCTGCGGCGTCTTCGACTGTCGGCAGCGATTCAAGTCGAGTCTGGGGGTCTGTTGCTTTCGTGACGAAGTGGCGGAGAATGCCGGTCTGCTGGCTGTGCTTGCCTGCGACAACAGCTCCGGGCAGGAAGCGGCTGATACCAGTGACCTTGCTGTGATCGTCCAGCTTGTCGACGATCTCTTTGATGCGCGCTCCCAGGTCGACGTCACTTCCGCGCCAGACACGGTACTCATCGCTGAACTCTCGGTAGACCAGGAAGTCCCCCTGGTCGACGAGCTCGTCGAGTCGTTCCTTCAGGCGGTGGCGTCGGCTGGAGTCGTCAAGCTCGTCCGGCTCCGAGATGGCGAGGTAGATCATTTCCTCGCTGGCACGGAGCGCCCCTGAGGCATCGATCAAATTGAGGACGCCGATCGTCTTCAGCAGTTTCTCGTCTTCAGACGACAGGCCGTGCGCCTCGTTGATCCGCGAGTCAATCTCGATCCATCGACTGGCATTGCTTGAGGCCAGCACCGACGTCCTGCCTGCGGTGAGGAAGTAGTCGTAGACGTCGGAGATGTGAACGGTGGACGCAATCTTCGGCTTGGCGGTCTCATGATCGGTGATGAACCGCCGCACGGTGTGCGGTTCATCGCTGGCCAGAAAACCCGTGATGCTCCGGTCGTGCTGACCAATCTGCGCTGCCAGCAGTGGTGCGACAACCGCCGTGATCGGGTGTAACGGGTACACGCTAGAGAAAAGGGCGTCGTCTGCGGGCAGGACCCCATCGAGACCGTGGTCCTGCCAGGCGCGTGCCGCTACCGCCGCGTACTTGATGATGCGTTTGCGCCCTGTTGCGTCAACGCCGGAGCTGTCAAGCGTTCGAGCCATGAGCTGGATCGCGTCGCCGATGTGGGCGGTGAGGGTGACGTCTTCGAAGCGTCCTTGGATCTTCGCCCACTCGCGTGACTGCAGCCCGGATGAGTGAGCAGCGTAGTCCTGGAATGACATGTGCTGCAGCGTCATGAGGAACAGCGGCAGCCCTTGAGCTCCTGCGCCCGACTCGGCGATCTCCTGAAGCAGGAACACGTCGTCCTTGGCTTCGGCATTGTCACCGCGGAACGCCAGGTGTTCCAATGACTTGCCGAACTCGTCGATGACGAGCAGCACAGGCGCGTGGTCGCAGATGCAGGCCAGAGCTTCGAGCACTTCCGTGCTCGCCGCGTTGTCGCTCTCCAACCTTGCGAGGGCCTTGGCCACCGGCCGAGGCATGGTCCGAGTCGTCCAGTACCGGTCTACTCCAAGACGCAGGGCTCGCGCGACGGTAACGACGAGAGGCTCTCGCCGCGCGGTGGTCACAGCGGTGAGCATGCCTTTCGGGACCTGTCGCTCACGTGCGGCAGCGAACCTTTGCGCCAATGTCGCACTGACTGCAGACACGCGCTTGTCAGCTTCTGCCTGCCGATCCGGGTCAGGACCCAGCAGCGCTTGCAGGAGCAGGGCAAGGGTCGACTTACCCATTCCGTAGGGGCCGGTCAGCGACCAGGCCCGGGTACGGGTGGCGTCGTCGAGCGCCGCCGCCACCCGTTCGATCATGTCTTGAGCGCGGGCGCCTACATGGATGTGGTCCAGTGGTGCGCTACTCGCGTCACGGTCGAGGTTCGTGGATCTCAGCTGGCTGGATACGATCTGTACGCCAAGCGGCAGCTCGGGCTTGCCAGCGTCGCTGACCTTCTTCGACGTCTTGGCCACCGGGCTCATGCCTGTCCTCCCACAGTCGCAAGCTGACGGCCGCGTCCGGCCTGCCGTGTCTGCAGGGCGTCATGAGCTCCAGGATGGTCTGCGTACCACTGCCGCGCCGTAGGAGTCGGGTGCTTCTTCCGAATTCCGCCGTAGTGCGCGTCGAGCAGATCCCACGCCAGGGCTTTAGGGTCTGTTTTGAAGGTGAGGCTGCGCTGGCCGAGTCCCTCGGTGAGTGTCACATTCTTGTGCCGTGCTGCGGCCTGTTCCAGCGCGGCGGCGATCTCCGGCTCTCGAACCCGGAACGCACGCCCGGGTCCGCCTGGTTCATGGGCGAGCCGGGCCAGCGATATCGAGCCGCCCTTGGCGAAGCCGTCGTTGCGCGCCGCGTAGTCAAGGCAGGCGTAGGCCAGGACAAGGGCCGGCAGCGAGCTTCGCGCGGTGGTGGTGAACTGCCAGGCGCGGGGCGTTTTCGAGTGCTCGTTGACATCGGCTGCGACAGCTTCGAGCAGGCCAAGCTCCCTGAAGGGGCAGTCCAGTAGGTCTTCGAAGCTGCCCGGTGACAACGGGTTGGTCCGCCGCCGGGCGTACATTTTGGTCAGACAGTCCACGTCGCGCTCGATTGATGCCAGAGCTGGCGGCTCCCACCCGGCCAGCCTGACGTTTCGCACCACGATCTCTGTCAGGGACGCCTCAGTAAACCGTGAGGTGGGCATGGCGTGAAAGGCGATCCACCACGTCGGCACGTAGCATGGCGGCGCCAATAGCCACCAGTGCAGCAGCCAGAGGCTGGCGGTATCTTCCAAGTACGGGTCGGCACCTTCTTCGTCGAGCAGCCAGCGAGCCTCCCACAGGGGGCTGGACTCGAACGCTCTGATGTTCGCCGCCTTAGGGTACTCGATGGACACCTTGAAGGCGTTGGACCAGAAGCGGATCGCGTTGACCATGTTCTTGCCGACACCGAGCACGACCGGTGCGTCATTACGCAGGAAGACCTCTGCCCCGACATTCGGGTCGGTCAATGAGCTATAGGCTTTGTGAAGCCAGCCGAACCGTGGGGCGAATGTCTCGTGGCGGGCGAAGGAAAATTCCGCCACGTCCCTCAGCTTAGTGTCGATCATGTGGGTGATACCTCTCGTGCCACCGTCGGTGGCGGCTTCTACGGTTGCGGGTTGGCAAGATGAAGCGGGTTAGCTCATGGCTGTACGAACCCGCCTCACCGCATCGCCTACCTGCATGATCGCTTCCTCGATTTCTGCGGCGGTCGTGGCGTGGCCGAGCGAGAAGCGTACTGTCGACTCCGCGTGTTCGCGGCTGCGGTGCATGGCGAGCAGAACGTGGCTTGGCGTCAGCGCCCCAGAGGCGCAGGCGCTGCCGTCTGAGGCGGCTACACCGGGCATAGCGCTGAGCAGGGCGTCTGCTGGAATTCCGCGGAAGGCGAGGCTGCTTACGCCGGGAAGTCGGAAGTCAGGGTGCCCATTGCGTTCGACCCCGTTGACCGTGGCGAGAATTCCCGCTTCAAGGTGATCACGTAGTGTCATCACCCTCCGCCGCTCGACCTCCAGTTGGTCGGCTGCGGCACGGGCGGCAGCTCCCATGCCCACGACGCCGGCCACGTTCAAGGTGCCGGAACGCCAGCCGCGCTCTTGGCCCCCTCCCCTCAGCAGAGGCTCGAATGCCACGGGGCATCCACGTCGCAGAAACAGCGCGCCGACGCCTTGCGGACCGCCGAACTTGTGAGCAGACAGCGACAGCAGGTCGATGTCGAGCAGGCTCAGGTTCATCGGAAGCTTGCCCACGAGTTGGGTCGCATCAACATGCAGTAACGCGCCAGCACGCCGGGTGATCTTGGTGATGGCGGCTAGGTCGGTCAGCACTCCGGTCTCGTTGTTGGCCGCCATGACGGACACGACGCTCCCGCCCGAGCCGGCCACAGCGTCCTCCAGCTCGTCCAGGAGCAGCAGTCCGTCTTCGTCGACCCCGATGATGCGAAGATCTGCGACAGGCAGTGCTCGGGCGGCTTCGAGGACTGCCGGGTGTTCTACCGCGGAGACCACGACACGCTGTGCTCTGACTGCCGCCGCGTGCAGGGCCAGGTTATTCGCTTCGGTGGCACCGGAAGTGAAGATGATCTCGTTCGGTGCGGCCCCGATGAGGTGCCCGACCTCGTTGCGCGCGGACTCGGCGCGCTCGGAAGCCCATCGCCCCAGCGTATGGGCACTTGAGGCGTTCCCCACCCGAAGAAGGGCCTCGCTCATGGCGGCCCACGCTTCCGGCCTGAGCGGCGCGGTGGCGTTGTAGTCGAGGTAGATGACCTCGCTCGCCTCTCTGCTGAGGCCCTGCACGTCATCCTCCCGCGGCACCCCTAGACTCTAGCCGAGGCTCCTGGATGGCCGCGACCGCCCGTCGCGGCGTTCGTCCAGTAGTCGACCGCCGCCGGAGATCATACGTCGCGAAGCAAACACCTGTTCGAAAAATCATCCTTTCGGCTGATGGGCTCGACCGATCGCCCCACCCCGCGATGATGGCCCGCAGCGGGGTGGGGGCGTCGACTACGGTGGGGCCCTACCCGAGAGCTGCCGGGTCGAGTCTGTTGAGGATCGTGACCGAAGGTTCGACATCGCCGATGAGGCACTCGTTGATCAGCCACTCGAGGCCATAGTTGGCGTAACTGGAGGCGATCGCGATGACCTTCGTCGGGTGTCGGAGCACCTCTTCACCTTCTGTGGCCAGGGCGAGCAGCTCGAGATGGACGATGCGCCATGGATCTCGACCGAAGATGGTTCCGTCCATGAACTTCGTCGTCTTGGCGCCGGGTTCCATCGGTCGGCGTTGCGAGGCCTTGACTCCCACACTGATGGCGAGCCACCACGCGTCGATCTGCCGTTCGAAGGGTTTACCGGCCCCCGTGGCATCCCTAATGTGGCGGTGCAGCTGCTCGGGCATGTATAGGTCCACCGCGGCATAGCGATTCGAGATCATCGCACGTACTCACTCACTGTCGCTCGACATAGCTCAAGCCCAACTCGTTGTCCTGCTTTCGAGCGCACACGCGGCACTGCTGCAGGTGGGAGCAATCACAGACGACCGAGACCGGGCCTTCGACGGGCCAGGGGTTAACGATCTCTGTCGGGTAGTGGTGGCTGCAGGAGAGCGTCGAGTAGGCCCCGGCCCGTGCCGTGATGAGGTCTTCGACTCCCGCCATCTCGGAGCGCGTCAGCAGCAGCACAACCTGGAAACCGGTGCCCGTGGCCCCAGGGGGGCGGGTGATCGCCTCCACCATGCGCCGTTTGGTCTCGCCGGAGACCATGCCGAGCGGAGTGTCGATGAACCGGGGTGCTTCGACGCCGGCAACCTCCATAAGCGACCAGACGAACGACAGTGTGAGCGCGCGCTGCGATGCTCCGTTGACCTCGAAGTCAGGGTCGAGACTCGTTCCGTGTTGGCTCGATATGGTGATGTCGAAGTTGCTGGTGATCGAGACGTCGGTGAAAACGCTCTTGCTGGGATCGCTGTCAGTGCCGACGATCCCCATGAACATGCCGCCGAGCTGGTCGGAGACGCGCTGGACGTAGTCGGTCTGAAGACGGTCCTGCACGGCCGTGGCCAGTGTTAGCAGGTCTTCGCTGACGCTCTTCTTCAAGACTTGATCGCGGCCGACGTCAGCCTCGCGCTGGGCCTTGTCGACCTGTTGCTGCTTGTCATCAAGGGCGCGCTTCTCGTTGGTGATCTGGTTCTCAAGGTGGATCTTGTGAGCGAGAGCTTCGTTGAGCTTCTTCTCCAGGTCAGCGAGATCCTCTGCCAGCAAACGCACCCGTTCGTGGTCGATGAGCTTACGTCTGTCGAGGGCGAGGTTGAGTGAGACCGCCTTGGTCCGATGGTCTGCGGTAATGGCGGAGTATTCCTCGAGCAGCTCAAGTCTGGCCGCACGGTACGCCTCGCCGTCAGGCGTCAGATCCCGAAGCGCCTTACTCTGGTACCGCAGCTGGGAAAGATGGTCGATGATCTCGGACTGCTCACGCTGCCTACTCAACAGCTCGGCGACGTGCGACCGAAGGTCTGAGCCCTCCTCTAGCGATTGCCCGCAGATGCAGACGCCCATCTCCAGCCGGTCGGCAAGGACCTGCACCGCCGTACTGGGGATGATGTTCTTCTCTGCCAACCCTTCCAGCCGAGCCATGCCGCGGCTCAACAGATCTGCTCCCAGCGCCCAAGACAGCGGCTCGCCGGCGTAAAGTTCGCGCATCTTGCGTAGACATTTGTCCTTGCGCGTTCTCAGTCCCTCGATATCACGCTCGAGGTTGCCGATCTCCATGTTGATCGAGTCGAGATCGCCAATGCCTCGGATCGCGTTGAGCTCTCGCTGCTTGGTCTCCTTGTCGTGTTCCATGACCCGTCGCCTGGCAACGGTCTTCTCAAGGTCCGCGCTCAGCCGCCCGACCGCCAGCTGAAGGTCGTCACGCTGGCTGATGAGGTTTTCGACCTTCGACCCCGCCAGCCGCGCGACCTTGCGCTCGAACTGCTGCTGTACTGCTTTGATGTCGGACACGGCGTCGGCCAGCATGCTGATGCCTAGCAGGTTCTTGATGGCGCGATGCACCTTCTCCTGGCGCTCATGCGTGTCCACCTTGCCTGTGATGAACTTCTGCACATCGTCGCCATTGGTGAAGAAGACGTCTGCTAGCCGGTTGGGCAACAAACGCTCCACCCATGCCTCAGGCGAGGCAACCTGCTTATCACCGGCGCTTTCATGCCGCCACAGCGTCAACGTCTCCCGTCCCCGGCTGACCTCTCCGTGCCCTGGAGTCTCGCGCACGCTGCGGCGCAGGGTGTAAGTCGCTGTGTCATTGTTCTGGTCAGTCACCTCGAATGTGATCTCGACATCGACATCGACGGACGTGCCCGGCTCTAGAGCCGTCGATGTCAAACGAAGGCGATCGACACCAGAGATGACCTTGAGCCGCTCGGCGCCATAGAGACCCCAGAGCAGCGCATAGTGAAATGAGGTCTTCCCAGAACCGTTCTCAGCACGCACCACGGTGAGCGGACGGTTCCGGTCGACCGAGAACTCGATCTTGACGTCTCGCAGAAGCTTGAAGTTGCGCACATGGACGCCCAGTAGGCGCATCAGGCCCTCCCGCTGAGCTGGATCACCCTAGATCCGATCGTCTCGACCAACCTTGCGATGTGGTCTTGACGCTGGCGAGGATCGGACGTGGGCTGCTCTCGGATCAGCGTGTCCAAGGCCATGACCAGCTCGCCGTGATAGCCGGTACAGCGGTCGTCGAGGGATACCACCTCCTGGCGTGCCACTTCCAGGATTCGGGGTGTGGTGGCTGACATCTGTTCCTTTCGCCCTAGAGCATCCGTTCAAGGTTATTGATCAATACGCGGGGGCCGTCAGGGTCGTACTCATTATCGGCGGTCCCGGCGAACTCGCGCACCCGCGCCAACTCGCCGAGTAGCAGCGAGCGGCCTTCTCTCGTTCCTGGTTCCGGCGGAACCACGAAGAAGTCATGCAGGTGAGCGAGGTCCTTGCCAGCCGCGCGCCGCAGGATCCGGCCGCGGCGCTGCACCCACTCTCGCCGAACCGTGCTCGAGGCCAGCAGGTAGGCGGTGTCGGTTTGTGGAATGTCGATGCCCTCGTCGAGCACCTTCATCGCCGTAAGTACCTGGTAGTCGCCGTTTCCGAACGCCTCTAGATATCGCTGAGAACCGCGCTGTGACGTCTCTTCGCTGGTGAACTCATGAAACCGGACACTCAGTGATCGCAGCATCGCATTAACATCGTCGATCTGTCGGCCGCCCCCCAGCGTTGACGGCTTCGCCGAGGCGTAGATCAGCGTTCTGCTGATATTGCGAGCGCCGGTGCCGGCAAGGAGGCTGCGCAACTTGGGAAGCTTCGCCTCTGCGTGTTCCAGGATCGCCCGACGCTTACGCAGCAGGTGCTCGACCTGGGCGTCAACGCCCGACTCCTGTCCGTCGTCGGCACGGAGGAAGCCCTTACGCTGCAGCTGACGGGTGAGATCGACATAGGCCGCCATCTCATGCTCGGCCAGAGGCACCTCGTGCAGGTAGTAGTTGTAGGGGGTTAGGCATCCGGCCCTGATGGCGTCTTGAATTCCGAACTCGAAGACCTGGTCGCCGAAGAACTCAAACAGCGTCGTGCTGCCCGTTGGGTCGTACTGCCGCTGAGGGGTGGCCGACAGGCCCAGCCTGACCTCGAACCGGTCAGGCTGCCTCTCCAGGAATCCTCTCGAACCTAGGTTGTGGACCTCATCGCCAACGAGCATGGTCAGGACCCGCTCAGGCAGCTGTTCGATGAACTCTCTGAACGTGGCGTCACCGACGAAGAGCTTCTGGGTACAGACCGCCACCACAGTGCGCTGTACGTCGCCGGCAAAACCTGCCCGAATCTCCTGCAGCCGCGCCTGCCGCTTCGCGCTGGCAAGTTCGCTGGGCAGGAACGGGTCTACCCCGAATATCGAAACGACTTCGGCCCACTGACGCATCAGCGGCGCACCGGGCACGATGATCAATACGAACATCGGGCCTCGGTGGCGGTCCTGCTCCAAGACCGCAGTAATCATGGCTGTCTGCGTCTTGCCCCCACCTGTAGCGATCGCAAGGATGCCCCTTGAACCAGCCTCCCGGAAGCTGTCTACGGCCAGCCCTTGATGCGCGAAGCGCCCCGTCCGCCATTCAACGCCCTCCGGTATGGCCAGCAGCCGGGGCGCTGCCACCTCCAGGCCCGGCGGCAAAGGCGGCTCAAGGCCACGGACATGGTCGGCGTGCCATGCTCGCCAGAAGTCATCGACCGTGGGCATCTGCGGCGCCCCGGACACGCCTGCAGTAAGGCGAAGCCCTTCGGCCAGTTCGATCGTCAGCAGATGCGCGCTGCGATTGTGCCAGTCACGATCCCAGCCAGCGATCAGCTTCTCGACGCGCGCCTTGGCAACAGGCCCGTCGCTCCACGCACGGTCGACGGTCATCTGCTCCCCGTTCACGAGGAGCCCGCGAGTGGTCGCGTTGCCGGATCCGTGGACTACCGCCCAGTCGTCACCGGAACGCAGCAGCCACTGCTTCTTGTGGTACTGGCCGACCTTCATCAGCGCGAACCTGACCCGCAAGCGCCGAGACGCGACGAGGTATGCCAAACAGTCAAGAGTGTGATGTACCAGCGCCCGATCCGACAGATGGGCATCCTCCAGCAACTTGTCCGCAGCCTCCTGAATGACCACCTCGGCAGTCTTCAGCCCGCGCTCCATGGCGTCCCGATCGGCCGCATCGATCGCCGGGCTGATTAACAGATGAAGAGCGCTGTCGGAGCTGCGCAGGAACGACGCGAGACCCGGGGCAATCTGCGCAAAGCAGTGAGAGGTGAAGAATCCGGCGCCGATTCGCACCTCTTCCGACGCCGCCATGGCGGGTACCAGAACCTCACCAACAAGATCGTCTTCTGGTATCTCGTACACGGGCGCTGACGCACGGAGAGCGTCACGAAGCGTCTCGTTCACGGGCCAGCGGCCCGGGTCGCCCGCAAGCAAGTGGGGCAGGCGGATATCAGCACACGCACACCAACGGCTTTCACAGCTATTAGCCCAGGTCAACCCGAGCTTCTCTCCGATCGGACCCGAGCCCGGGTCCACTCCATACATGAGTTTACGGAGCGGCACCGACAACGCCCGGCGCCGGGTAAATCGACCGCGCCCGCACTCCTAGGGAAAGTTCCAGCCAGGTGGAAAACAGCAGCGTGGCATTTGCCAGATAAGTCGGATTTCAGACAGTATCGCACTTATGCGGGTAACACTTACGGTCGAACTTGAACCGCGAACGCTCTCCCACATCCTGTTCGGTGCGGATCTTGACAACGACCCGACCCCGGCGGAGGTACGACGCGCCGTCCAAGATCAGCTTGCACGTCATGGCATCGATGGCTGCGAACATCGCTATCGCCTTGCAAGACGCGATGCCGAGGAGTCCGGACACCTCGATGCGCACTCCCGACGCATGGCGTGGTACGCGGAGCAGATCGCCAACGCATGGCGCGAACAGTCCCCGAGGCTTAAGCTGCCCACCACACCGCGCCCCCTTCTGGAGACACTGTTTACGGACGACTCAAGCGTTTGACGACTGAGCGCTCGACGCCGAAATTCAGGTCCTCGCAGATCTGCCGTCCCAGCGAGACCGGCTTGCTGGCGGGTGACCGCCATGTATAGCGACCGAAATGTAGTGCTGGTGACCCTGCCATGATCGCGGTATTCGATTCCGACGAAACCGAGTCCGCCCAGCGCGGCATGTACGTCGACTACCTGTTCGCGGCAGATATGACTAACGTTTCATTGACGCTTGATCATCTCGCTGCCTTCAGCGATAGGGATAGGCGCTTGCGTTGGAGGTCCACAGATAGGACTTTCACCGTCACCTTGTCACCGATGCTGACGATCTCCGAGGGGTGCCCCACACGGCGCTCGGCCAGCTCGGAAATGTGCACAAGGCCGTCCACACCGCCCACCTCGACAAACGCACCGAAGGTCGTCAGGGTCTTCACGCGCCCTTCAAGAACCTGTCCGGCGGATAGTGCGGAGAGCGCATCCTCCCGCCTAACGCCCTTGGGCTCCGCTGGGCGCTTCGGCGGGCGAGCAGCCTGCGTGGCGGGTCTGGCTACCATCGTTGGCTCGGCGATCTGCCACGGAACCTCGGTGGAGATCAGACCGAGGAACCTGGCCGGGAGGCTCCCAACCACCTCGGTCGCGAGACCGCAGTTCTCCCTCATGAATTTGTCGTAAGCCGCATCGGCAAGGGTCCTCTCCCGGACCAGGTCGCCTTCGTCTTGGAGGAACTTGCGGGAACCGTCACCGCGAAAGGACAGCCAGTTGAAGCTGGTCTTGATGTAGGTGTCGTCGGAGACCAGAACCTTTGCCCGGATATCGTTGACCTTGATGATGCCCAGGCGCCCGGATCTGCGGGCGGCCTCATTCAGGGCTTCTAGGCACGACTGATCGGTTTCGCTGTTGTCGCCGGATCCCCAGACGATCGTGACGTCTGCCGTCCGGGCGAGGTCCTGGACTTGCCTTATCCAGGCGGCGTTCACCACCGCCTGCCGGATCGCCGGGGTGACTATCAGTAGCCGGTGCTGCGTGTTCGCGAGCGCGTCCTCGAGCTGTTGAGGGTGTTCGTAGATGCCCAGCCAGCGGATCGCGGCCTGCTCCAGGGCGTCGCTCGCGTCTTGCTCGGCCACGTCGCCGCCGACCGTCTGGAGCGCCACGACTTGATCTTTACTGAGCCGTTCGCCGCTGTGCTCGATCGGCTCGTACGGCGCTTGCGCAGGTCCCGTGGAGAGGCCGAGGCGGTCCACTGCGCCGATGGTTTCGAGTGCAGCTACGTGGGCCTCGCTCCAGCCGCCGTCGATCTCGACTCCGAGCCGGAGGGCATCCGATTCGAGGTCTTTGAAGATCAGCAATATTCCGTCATGATGGAAGTTGCGATTTTCGGTGACACCGCTGATACCCAGGATGCCAACCCCATCACGGGTTCGGTGGTCAAGCGTTGACGACACCGCGGAGATGCTGAGATCGGCGACTTCCACATGCCTGCTGGTGGCAGGCGGCAACACGATCCGCCCATCGACGCGTGCCTGGGAGGCGCGGCGCAGAGCGTTCTTATGCCACGTCGTGACCTTCTCGGTCAGCCGGTCGTACACAATCTGATACGTCGTGGCCTTCGGGCGGCGCACCTGCGCGTCACGCGCAGCCTCCCGGCCGGCAGGAAGTAGCTGTAGTCGCCTGATGTCACCCTCGGCCACCGCGCGGTAGTCGATGTACTCGGCGTTGAGCAGGCCCGCGAGGGCGCGAGCGGTGTCGCCGAGGTCCAGACCGAGGAACAGTTGCAGGTCTTCGACGGTGTCGATGCCGTAGAGCAGTGCGCGTAGAGCGTACTTTTGAGCCGATTCCAGGTTCTCTGCCCGTTCGACGAGGACGTCGACGGTGAGTACCGATGACGGAACCGCGCAAGGCACGGCGGCCAGAAGGATGTGGCCGGGCAATGCGTGTGCGTGCCGCCTGGCGGCCTGGGCGAAGATGTCCCGGGTCACAGGTATACCACCCTCCCCGTTGCGCTGGCGCTGATGTGGGTCACCGCTCGCTTCAGGGGACCTTCCTTACTACTGCAGAACTCGGAGTCACCGACGATCCATAGGATCTCGCGGGCACGCGACAGGGCGACGTTGACCCGCCCCGTCCCGTGCTGGTCGGCAAGGAAGCCTAGGTCTCCCGCGAGGTTACTTCTGGTGACTGAGAAGATCACGACGTCGGCTTCCCGGCCCTGCACGGCATCGACTGTTTTGACCTGAACCGACATATGGCTAAGGCGGAGCCGTCGAAGCGCTCGGGTGATCTCGGTGCGTTGCCGCTCGTAACCGCTAAGTATCAGCACTTCCAGCGGGTTGCCGTCGATACGGGCCAGGCGGCCGGCTATCCTGTCAGCGTCGATCCTGGATACCAGGGCGACGACGTGATCGACCTCTAGCTTGTTCGAGCTTGAGCGGCCTTGGCGCCGCGGTTCCTCATGCCGACCGCTGCGCCGGCTGGTGGAGAACCAGACCAGCCTGTCCTCGTCGTCGATCGTGTCCGCCCGCAGCATAGTGACGGGCTCGTGGATGAGCGCGCCTTCGTAGAACGTCTGTGAGATCAGTTCGCCGATCGGCTCAGCCATACGGTGCTGCGTCACGAGGCTGGTTCTGCACTCCTGCGGCGCCTCGCCCAAAAGTGTGCTGAAAAGCGACGATGTCAGGAACACCTTGTCGAGTTCAAAGGTCTCGACAAGATCCTTATACTCGAAGATCTCCTCGACCATGGGTGGCAACTGCTTGGTGTCGCCGACCATGACCCATCGCTTTGAGCGCGTCATCGGTACCAGGAGTTCCGGTGCGGTGGCCCGCGATGCCTCATCGATGATGCACAGATCAAACTGCATTTCCTGGATATGGGCGTTGGTCAGGAACCCCATGCAGGTGCCCGCGACCACACTCTGCGTCGGCAGGAACATTGGTTCGGCGCTGCGCGGATCGTTGAGGCTGGCCAGCCAGTCACCCTGCGTTTCTACCAGTTGCCGAACGCGCATCTCGGCCCCAGGCATGGTAAGACTCGCATCGACGAGTTGCTGGAGTTCCGACTCTCCGAGATCCGCCGCCAACGTAATGCCTAGCTCATGAGCAAGTACCTTGACGTGCCGTACGGCAGAGTCGGCGCGATCCACGGCCCGCAGGTAGTCCGCGAGGAGTTCGGCGCGTTCCTCCGCCAGATCCTCGTTGTCGAGCCGATCGCCTTCGTCGAGTGGCCCCAGGGCGTCGGCGGCTTCCGTCTGTCGCCGAAGCGTGGCGAGGGCTTCCTCCGCCCGGATCGCCAGCGATAGATGCTCGACGTTCAGGCCTTCGCGTTCGGCAAGCACGGCCATGCCGCTGCGGGCACGTTCCCTGATCTCGTCCGCCCAAGCGGCGATCTTGTTCGCGAGCAACAATGGCGCGGCCTCGGAGTCGACGCGATCATCTCGGCTCGACAGCCTGACAACCGAGCCAACCCCGGATCGGTGCAGGCGGGTCACCGCGTTGTCGATAGCTACATGCATCTGACTGACGAGGAGCACCTTGTCACCAGGCCGCGCCTTCAGATACTGGCGGATCAGCTCGCAGATGAACGAGGTCTTCCCCGTTCCCGGCGGCCCTTCCACCAGGAAGATATCCGGCGCGCCCAGCGCCTTGGCGACGGCGATCTTCTTGTCCTCATCCATATCTGGCGTCAGGGGCGTGAACGCCACCGGCTCGGGCGCTCTGGCAACCGACGGATCAAGGACGAGATCGCGAAGATGCGGCCGGGCTGCGCTTCCCTCTCGTAGCGCCGCCAGGGCGTTCTTCTGCCGGCGGATGGAGGTCTGCGTGGCTGTGCGGTCCCGAACCAGGACACCTTCGGCAGGCAGGTCAGGACCGGCGTTCTCCGCTCGCACGACGAAGTCGGTGCCCTCAACCTCGACGATCGTCACTGCTGTACCGCGACGGTTCGTATCTTCGAGTGGGCGCGCCAGCCGGTCCTGATCCAGGTGCGCACTGCTCAAAGGTGTTGGTGTTTCTAGTTCGAACTCTGCGCCAGACCGGTTGATCTTCACGTACCGGATGGGCTCTTCGAGACGACGTTCCAGTTGTTCCTTCGCATCGATCAGCGTTGACCAGCTGTTGAGCCGGGCTTGTTTGAAACGGTCGCTGAACCTGTCACTGGCGTCCTGGACACCCTTCTCCAGGATGGCGCGCAGTTCTGTGGCGGCCTGTGCTGATTGCTGAGGGTTGATCGGCGAGCCCGCGGTCCAGGCGTAGTCCCGCGCATCGAGCATGATGGCGTCCTCGTGCTGCCGCCAGCGCTCAAGCTCGTCGAACTCCTTCAGCTCGGCCCACTTACACAGCATCCGGTATGGGCCTGTGAAGACGATAGCCATTTCTACCTGGTCGCCGACCAGCCGGAACTCGTCAGCGGTCAGTTCCGCCGTGCCGTCGGGCAGTAATTTCCGACGGGGCATGACGAAGGTAGCGGTCCCAAGACGGGTGGCGATGACCGATTCTGCGGCGCGACCGTCACCAGTGGCCTCAAGCGTTTTCCGAGCGGTACCGGACAGCTCGAAGGCGAAGGTCTTCTGCCTGTGCCACTTGCTGCTCCGCGCTGCCTGTATCGCCTGTAGTTCCAGGTGAAAGACTTGACCGTCCGCAGGGCGCTTGGCCGGATCCGGGTCGAGTGCTCGCCTCAGCAAGTCCGCTATTGCCTTGTCCGGCACATTTGGTCTTACCAAAGCCCGGACAAGATCCGGGTAGTCATGGATCTCGAAATCCGTTATGCACTGCAGGAGAGTGGCAGCCAGCCCGTAGACGTCGAAACGCGTGGATCCACGCGATGCTAGATCCGGAGGCGCCCACGGGCCGCTTGGAACCCCGAGCACGGAGAGGTCGCCAGCGCCCGCTACCTGGTCTTTGATCTTACTCAGGGCGAAGTCGGCCAGCAGCGGCTTCTTGCCGTCCCACAGCACATTGCTTGGCTTGATGTCCCGGTGAAGGACAGACAGCGAGTGAGAGTGGGCCAGCGCCGACGCCAGAGGGAGGGCAATCACTTCTGCTACGTCGTCCCAGCTCGGAGGCTCGTCTTCTGTCCGCATCCACTCCTTGATCGTGTCCGGAACCCATTCCAGGACCACGAAGTAGACGCCCAGTGCATCGTCGGTGCCGCTGTCAAGTAACGCTGCGACGTTCGGATGATCAAGCTTGCGCAGCGCCGACGTCTCGCGCTCGAAATAGATGCGATTGATCTCGTCGGCCGTAGCGGGCACGAGCTTGACCGCTACGGTCCGGCCTCCCTGATGCAAGTCTGCCGCCTGGAAGACCTCAGCTTGACCGCCCACTCGCCGAGTGTTCGCGATCTCGGCGTACCGACCCGCGACAAAACGCATATCCCCGTCCTTGTGACGATCAGGTGCCCTGAAGGAGCACGACTCAGCCTACTAAGCCCCTCCGACACCGCAGGTCATCGACAAGCAGAGAGCAGTTCACGATACATGGGCGGCTCCACCCGAACAGGGGCCCAACTTGGCCAGCCCCGGACAGCCCATGGTCCGGGCGGGAGCCAAGTCCTTCGGGCCACTTCGCACTTGGCCGCCCGTCTGCGAGCCGCCCAGGACTGCTGGGCGGTCTCTTGCGGACTGGCCTTCACCCGGTCCGGCCTTCACGCCCTCCAACTCGAGCCATAACGGCCCGTGCCGGACATGCGAGCCCGCTCCCCATTCAAGGCCAAAATCGATTAACTTGCATTGCTTAGCTTAGGGCCCAGGATTTCCCCAGGATGACAGTCGAAACTAGCCATGATCAGCAGACATCAACCGAAAGATCAAACTCCCGCAAATCATGGCTCCCACCTGCATGAAGTTGCTAGATCACGCCCTTGAGCAGCTGCCTCGCCATCACGATCCGCTGCACCTGGTTCGTGCCCTCGTAGATCTGGGTGATCTTGGCGTCGCGCATCATGCGCTCCAGCGGGAAGTCCTTGGTGTAGCCGTACCCGCCGAGCAGCTGCACCGCGTCCGTGGTGATCGCCATCGCCACGTCGGAGGCGAAGCACTTGGCGGCCGCGCCGAAGTAGGTGAGGTCGGCGTCGCCGCGCTCGGACCGGGCCGCCGCCGCGTAGGTCAGCTCGCGGGCGGCGGTCAGCCGCATGCCCATGTCGGCGAGCATGAACTGCACGCCCTGGAAGTCGGCGATCGGCTTGCCGAACTGCTTGCGCTCCTTGACGTACGCCAGTGAGGCGTCGAGCGCGCCCTGGGCGATGCCGACGGCCTGGGCGGCGATGGTGACCCGGGTGTGGTCGAGGGTGCGCATGGCGGTGGCGAAGCCGGTGCCGGGCTCGCCGATCATGCGGTCGGCGGGGATGCGCACCTGGTCGAGGTAGACCTCGCGGGTGGGCGAGCCCTTGATGCCGAGCTTGCGCTCGGGGGCGCCGAAGCTGACGCCGGGGTCGCTCTTCTCGACGACGAACGCGGAGATGCCCTTGGCGCCGATGCCGGGCTCGGTGACCGCGAAGACGGTGTAGAACTCGCTCACCCCGGCGTTGGTGATCCACCGCTTGACGCCGTTGAGCACATAGTGACCATTGTCATAGATCGCCCGAGTGGTCATGGCGGCGGCGTCGCTGCCGGCCTCGGGCTCGCTCAGGCAGTACGAGAACATGCCCTCGCCCGCCGCGACCTTCGGCAGGTAGCGGCGCTTGAGCTCGTCGGAGGCCGACAGCAGCAGGGGCATGGTGCCCAGCTTGTTGACGGCGGGGATGAGCGAGCTGGAGGCGCAGGCGCGGGCGACCTCCTCGATGACGATCGCGGTCGCGAGCGCGTCGGCGCCGGCGCCGCCGTACTCCTCGGGGATGTGTGGAGCGTGGAAGTCCGAGGCCCGTAGCGCGTCGTAGCTGGCCTGCGGGAACTCTCCGGTCTCGTCGGCTTGGGCGGCATTGGGGGCGACCTTGGCGTCGCATACGTCACGGACGGCCTCGCGGATGGCGACGTGCTCGTCCGAGAGCTGGTAGAGGTCGAACATCTCCGGCTTCCTCCCACGCATGAAACTCGTACCGGCGAGTAGCTTAACGCTCGATAAGAATGCGCGGTCCAGCAGCTCCGGTAAACTTTCCTTGGCATCAGTACAGGGCGTAGGCTCTGCATCTGCTCCACCACCGGCCCCTTACGGCGCTCCTCAGCTGAATGCGGCGCCACAGCAGAATCTAGGAGAAAACGCGTGACTCTCCCGTACGCGAGCCCGGCCCCGGTCACCCCGCCGTCGGGCGCCCCCCGCCCTCGCCTGACGTTCCTCGGCACCGGCTACCTGGGAGCGACCTACGCCATCTGCTATGCGGAGCTGGGCTACGAGGTCATCGGCTTCGACGTCGACGTGAACAAGATCGAGAAGCTGAGCCGCGGCGAGGTCCCGTTCCACGAGCCCGGACTCGACGAGATGCTGCGCCGCAACCTGGCCGCCGGCCGCCTGCGCTTCTCGACGTCGTACCAGGAGACCGCCGACTTCGGTGACGTCCACTTCATCTGCGTCGGCACCCCGCAGCGCGCCAACGGCCTCGGCGCCGACCTGCAGTACGTCGAGGCGTCCGTGAGCAACCTCGCGCAGCACCTCACCCGCAAGGCCCTGATCGTGGGCAAGTCGACCGTGCCGGTCGGCACCGCCGAGTGGGTCGAGACGCTGGTCGCCAAGCACGCCCGCGCCGAGCTGGCCGTCGAGGTCGCGTGGAGCCCCGAGTTCCTGCAGGAGGGCTTCGCCGTCGACGACGTCATGCGCCCGAACCGCATCGTCGTGGCCACCAAGACCGACTGGGCCAACTCGCTGCTGCACGCCGCGCACAAGGGCGTCTTCGACCTGGCCGCGGTCGAGGACCGCGAGGTGCCGGTCGTGGCCACCGACTTCGCCACCGCCGAGCTGGTCAAGGTCGCCGCGAACTCCTTCCTGGCCACCAAGATCTCCTTCATCAACGCCATGGCCGAGGTGTGCGAGGTCGCGGGCGGCGACATCACGCAGCTGGCCCGCGCGCTGGGCTACGACCCGCGCATCGGCAACCGCTTCCTCCAGTCGGGCGTCGGCTTCGGCGGCGGCTGCCTGCCCAAGGACATCCGCGCGTTCCAGGCCCGCGCGCAGGAGCTGGGCGCCGGTGAGGCGCTGCGGTTCCTGCACGAGGTCGACCTGATCAACCTGCGCCGCCGCCAGCGCGTGCTGAACCTGGCCGCGGGCCTGCTCAACCGCCGTTTCGGCCCGGCCGGCCCGGACCTGTCCGGCGCCCGGATCGCCGTGCTCGGCGCGACCTTCAAGCCCAACTCCGACGACGTACGCGACGCGCCCGCGCTCGCCGTCGCCGGCATGCTGGCCCGCGCGGGCGCCGACGTCCGCGTCTACGACCCGCAGGGTATGGAGAACGCCAAGCGCGCGCTGCCGGACGTGGCGTACGAGAAGTCGATGGTCGAGGCGGTCACCGAGGCCGACCTGGTCTGCGTGCTGACGGAGTGGGCCGAGTTCCGCAACGCCGACGCGGTGGCGCTGGGCGAGGTCGCCGCGAGCAAGCTCATCATCGACGGCCGCAACTGCCTCGACGCCAACGCGTGGAAGTCGGCCGGCTGGACCGTGCGCGCCCTGGGCCGCCCGACGGTCTGACCGATACCCGTCTCACCGACGAGGCCCGTCCCGCCACCCGGCGAGGCGGGCCTCGCCGCATCCGCCCACCCAACCGCCCCCCGGCCCGCCCCGCCCCCGCCCGGCTGCCGGGTTTGCGCTTGTTGATCACGGTCCCAGGGTGGTGACACACCGTCCAACCCGACCTTAAGTTCATGATCAACCGAAAAGTGGCGGGTGGGGTCGGTGGGGGGTCGTGCGTGGAATGGGGGTTTTCAAGGGGTGGGGGGATTCGGCATGCTGCGGGGGTAGCGATCCATACTCCGCGTCGCCGGTTGGTGACCAGGGGGCGAGTCGGAGGTTGCCGTGGCTGCCAACAGCGAATGCTCGATGTGCGGCCGTATGCGTGATCCGTCGCAGCGCTGCCCGCACTGCGGCAACACCCCTGAGCAGCTCGGCGACGAGCTGACCCGGCTGTCCAAGGCCATCGCGGACATGAACGCCGAGGACGTGCGGCTGTCCAGCGAGCGCAAGAAGCTCTCCAGCCAGATGCAGGCCGCCGTCCACCAGCGCGAGGTGCTGATGGCCGAGGAGGCCGAGCGGCAGCGCAAGGCCGCGCCGAAGCCGCGGCGCTGGAACCTGCGCCCGGGTTCGGGCGCCACTTCCGAGCCTGCCGCCGCACCGGCGGAACCGGCGACCGTGCCGGCCGGTGCCGGGCCGGGCGCCCAGGCCCCCGACCCGGAGGCGCCGACGGTGCCCCGGCAGCCGGTCGCCGCGGCCGGACGTGGGCCTGCGGGACCGCCGCCGGGCGGGACGAGTCGGCCCCGGGTGGCGCCGCTGGGCGAACCGGCCGGGCCGCCGCCGGAGGCCTCGCCGCGCGAGGTCCAGAACGTGCTGCTGGTGCTCGGGTCGCTGCTACTGGGCATCGCGGCCGTCGTCTTCGCCGTCGTCGCGCTGAGCAACGTCGCCCCGCAGCTGCGCCTGGCGGTGCTGGGCCTGGCCACGCTGGTGCTGCTGGGCATCGCGCCGCAGCTCGTACGCGCCCGGCTCACCTCCACCGCCGAGTCGCTGGCCGCGGTCGGCCTGGGCCTGCTGCCCATCGACGGCTACCTGCTGGTGCAGGTGGTCAACCGGGGCGAGGCCGGGCCGCTGGTCGCCGGGCTGGTGTTCGGGGCGACGGCCGCGATCGCGTTCGGATACCACCGGCTGACCCGGCTGACCACCCCCCGGTACGTGGTGGTGCTCGCGGCGCAGCCCGTGCTGCCGCTGCTGGCCTTCGACATGATCAAGGGCCCGGCGGGCTGGGCCGTGGTGCTGACCGGGGTCGCCGCCCAGAACGCGGTCATGGCCCGCGCGGTCGAGCTGTCCAAGGTGCCCGAGCGCAACCCGATCGGCTGGTCGGCATACCGGCTGCGCGAGCTGATCTGGGTGCTGCACGGGCTGGCCGTCGGCGGCGCGCTGGTCTACGGCGTCGCCGCCCTGCTCACCGCGCACGCGGTGCCGACGGTGCTGCTGGCGGGGCTGTCGCTGCTGGCCGCCGCCGCGATCGGGCTGCTCGGCGCCCTGATGGTGCGCCGCCGGCCGCTGAGCGAGATCGCGGCGGCCGCGATGGTGCTGGCCGTCATCGGGTCGGCGGCCCGGGTCGCCGTGGTGACGCTGCCGGGCCGAGCCTTCGTCGTGATCGCCGCCGTGGTCGCGCTCACCGGCCTGGCCGTACGCGCGGTGCCCGCCTCGATCCGGCGCGGGCCGCAGCTGGCCGCGACCGTGGCGCTCGGCGTGCTCGCGCTGTTCACCGTCGGCGCCGCGCTGCGGGCCGCGCTGGCCCTGCCCATCGCGGCCCGCCCACTCTGGCACGCCGACACCGCCGCGTTCACCGCCGCCGTGGTGCGCCAGGCCGGTTCTCCGGGCTGGTCCCTGGCGGCCACGGCGGCGCTGCTGGCCGTCGCCGCCGCGCTGGCGCTGCCCACGGCGTACCGGCGGGAGGCGGCCGTGGCGGCGGCGGCGCTGGCCGCGCTGTCGGCCCCCGCATCGTTCGGGCTGAGCTGGGCGGTCAGCCAGTGGCTGCTGGTCGGCGCGGCCGTGGCGGTGCTCGCGGTCGGCATCGGCGCCGGCGCCGTGGTGCTGATCCGGGCCACCACCGGACCCGACACCCCCGACAGCGTGCCGTGGGGCGCGAGCACGCCCCGATCGGCGCGGGCGTACCTGATCGCGGCGGTCGTGCTGGTCGCGGCGGCGCTCAGCGTGGCGCTGGCGGCGCAGTCGTCGACCGCCGGAGTGCTGGCGGCGTTCACCGTCGCGGGCGCGCTGCTCGCGATGCTGCCGCGGGTCGTGGTCGCCCCGCCGGAGGCGGCCGTGCTCGGCGACGCCGCCGCCGGGATCGCCGCGTTCAGCGCGCCCGGTGCCGTCGGCGTCGGGGTGCTGACGCTGTTCCCGGCGGCCGGGCAGGCCGCCGCGCTGGCCTGTGCGCAGCTCGCCTGCGCGGTCACGCTGGGTTTGGTCGCCGCGCGGCTGGTCGCGCAGCGCCGGATCCGTACCCCGCTGGCCGCCGGGGCCGGGCTGGGCACGCTGCTGGTCGCGGGCGCGGGGTTCGTCGCCGCCGGGGCGACCACGCTCGACGCGGCCGTCGGGGCGCTGCTGCTGTTCGCCGCGATCCTGCTCGCGCTCGCCCCGTCGATCGACTCGGGCCGCCGGGCCGACCGCGTCCTCGACGGCGCCGACATCGCGGCGGGGGCCGTCACGGTCGGGCTGATCGGATCGCTGGGCCGCATCGCGTACCAGGTGGTGCCGCAGGCATGGCTGGTGCTCGCCGCGGCGATCGTGCTGGTGGTGGCCATGGCCGTCCGGTCGCTGCCGGAGGAGCTGCGCCGCGGGCCGTCCGCGGGCACCGGCGTGGCCGGTGCCGTGCTCGTCGTCGTCGCCGGGTATCCGGCGCTGTCGGGCGGCATGCAGGCGCTGGCCCGGCCCGGACAGCTGTGGTCGGCCGACCTCGCCCCGGTCGGCGCCCAGGGCTTCGGCTGGCAGGGGCCGGTGGCGCTGCTGGTGCTCGCGGTCGCCGCCGCCGTGGTGCTGCCCGCGCCGCGCAACTACCACGCCGCCGCCGTCGCGGTGGTGCTCGCGACCGTGGGCACCCCCGCCGCGCTGGGCTGGCCGTGGTGGGCACCGATCGTGCTCGGCCTGACCATCGCCACCGGGTACGCCATCGCGGCCGTGATCGCGCAGGACACCCGGGCCGGATACACCCGGCTGACGGTGGCCGTGGCGGTCGCGCTGTACGCGCTCGGCGCGAGCCTGGTCCGCCCGTGGACCACCACCGCGGCCCTCGGCATGATCGCGCTGGTGTCGGCGGCACTGGTGGTGATGTCGGTGCTGGTCACCCGGCGGGCCGCCGCCGACGGCGCGCAGCCGCCCGGCCACGTCGAGGTCATGGGCGGCACCGGCACGGCCGGGGTGCTGCTGGCCCTGCCCGCGGCGCTGGCCGCGCTCGCGGCGACCGCGGACAAGGACGCCAGCGTCGTGCTGACCGCCGCGCTGGGCGGGGCCAGCCTCGGGCTCGCGGCGTTCGCGGCGGTACGCAAGCTGGTCGCGCCGTACCTGGGCTGGTGCACCGTGGGCGTGGCCGTGTCGAGCACGCTGATCGCGCTGCTGGCGCTGCCCACCGACGAACCCGCCGGGGTGTACGCCGCCGCGGCGGTGCTGCTCGTCGTGCTCGCCGAACTGCTGCGCACCACCACCCGCGCCCAGCTCGGGCTGGCGCCCGCCACCCCGCGCCAGTGGCGGCGCCGGGGCGAGTTCACCGGGCCGCAGCGGTGGCGGATCAACTTCGACACCGGCACGCAGCTGCTGGAGCGCACCCGCAGCTGGCCCACGTACCCGGGGGCGATGGCCGCGGCCGCCTCGGTCGCGCCCGCCGCGATCGCCCTGGTCTCGCTCGCCCCGGCCCTCCAGGCGGCGCTGGTCCGGCCGTACGAGCGGCTCGGCGCGATCTGGCAGGGCCCGCCCCCGCCGGTGGCCAGCACCGTCGACGTGGCCGCCGCACTGACCGCGCTGCTGCTCACCATCGCCGCCGCGATCGCCGCGATCGGGTTCGGCGGCGGCGCGACCCGCGCCGTCTCGGTGGTCGTGCCTGGCGCGGCCGTCACCCTGCTGATCACCCCGGTCAGCCTCGACCTGGCCTGGCCCGCCGGAGTGCTCGCGGCGCTGGCCGTGTTCACCGTCTGCATGCTCAGCGTGGCGCTGACCGACCCGCCGTCGACCGAGGACAGCGACCGGGCCGTCCGCGCCGCCCGGGTCGCGGTGCTGGTCATCGGCCTGATCGCGGGCGGCGCCGGGCTCGCGGGCAGCCTCGCCACCCCCGGGCTGACCATCTTCACCTTCGGCGGCGCCGTCGCCGTCGGTGCCGCCGCCGCGCTGGGCGGCCGGTCGCAGCCCGCGCGCATCCTCGGCTGGCTCGGCGGCGCCCTGGCCGCCGAGCTGTTCGTGCTCACGGTCAGCCTGCACATCGGGGCGCGGCCGGAGTGGTCGGCGTTCGGCGTCCTCGCCGTCGGCGCGGTCCTCATCGTCGGCACCGCGCTGCACCCGCGCTTCCAGCGCCCCGAGGCGCTGCGCGAGGCCAGCGCGGTCGAGTGGGCCGGGTACGCCGCCGGGCTGATCGGGTTGGCCCTGGCCGCCCGGTCCACCACCCACGCGGCGGCGCTGCTGGTCGGCTGGGGTGCGGTGCTCGGCATCGCGGCGACCCGGGCCGGGCGGCCGCCGTTGCAGCGGCGCATCCTGTTCTGGGCGGCCGCGATCAGCGAGATCGCCGCCTGGTGGCTGATCATGCGGACCGCCTCGGTGGCGCTGCCGGAGGCGTACACACTGCCGTTCGCGCTGCTGGCGCTCGGCGTCGGGCTGCTGGAACTGCGCCAGCGCCCGCAGCTGGGCAGCTGGGCGGCGTACGGGCCGGCGCTGGTCGCGGCGTTCGGGCCGACGGTCGTCGTGGTGCTGGTGACCGACACCAACCCGATCCGGGAGGTGGGGCTGCTGGTCGCGGCGATCGTGACACTGATCATCGGCTCGCAGCGGCAGCAGCAGGCACCGGTGGCGATCGGGGCGGCGGTCACGGTGATCGCCTCGCTGCACGCGCTGACGCTGGTCGGCAACACGTGGCTCGGCGTGCTGATCGGCGGCATCGTGCTGATCGTGCTGGGCGCCAGCAACGAACGCCGCCGCCAGGCGACAGACCGCTACAACCAGATGCGCTGAACCGGGGTCGGCACGCCGCCGAGCGAGCGCTTTAGATAGACGTTGGCCTATTACATCGACTGGGAGTCGATCGAAGTCGACGTAATAGGCCAACGTCTATGAAAACGGGGCGGGTGGGCCGGGCCGGGGCGGGGCGGCGGCGGCGGCGCAAGTGCGGCGCGGCTGGGTGCCCCGGGAGTCAGAGGGTGGCGCGCAGCGCCTTGTCCTTCTCGGCGACCAGTTCCGTCAGGCTGTGCGCGTAGTCCGTCAGCTTGGCCCGCAGCGTCGCGTCGTGGATGCCAAGCATGCGCACCGCGAGCAGGCCCGCGTTGCGCGCCCCGGCGATCGACACCGTCGCCACCGGGATACCGGCGGGCATCTGCACGATCGACATCAGCGAGTCCATGCCGTCGAGGTACTTCAGCGGCACCGGCACCCCGATCACCGGCAGCGGCGTCGCCGAGGCGACCATGCCGGGCAGATGAGCGGCCCCGCCCGCCCCCGCGATGATCACCTTGAGCCCGCGGTCGGCGGCGGCACCCGCATACTCCAGCATGAAGTGGGGCGTACGGTGCGCCGACACGACCCGCACCTCGAACTCGACGCCGAACTCGGTCAGCGCCTCGGCTGCGGCGCGCATGACCGGCCAGTCCGAGTCCGAACCCATGATCACCGCGACCTGGGGAGCCGCCTCGGTCATGACATCGCCTTTCCGTAGGTGAGCCAGTGCGCCGCGCGGGCCGCACGGGCCCGGCAGTCGTCGAGGTCGGCGCCGAGCGCCGTGACGTGGCCGATCTTGCGGCCGGGCCGGGTCTGCTTGCCGTACAGGTGCAGCTTGACGCCGGGTTCGGCGGCCATCAGGTGGTGCACCCGCTCGTCGATGCCGATGCCGCCCTCCGGACCGCCGAGCACGTTGACCATGACCACGGCCGGGGCGGCCAGCGTGGTGTCGCCCATCGGGTAGTCGAGCACGGCCCGCAGGTGCTGCTCGAACTGCGAGGTGCGGGCGCCCTCGATGGTCCAGTGCCCGGAGTTGTGCGGCCGCATCGCCAGCTCGTTGATCACGAGCCCGGCCGGCGTCTCGCTCTGCTCGCCGGTTCGAGGCCCGCCTCCGGCGACCTCGAACAGCTCCACCGCGAGCATCCCGACCACGCCCAGTTCGTGGGCGATCCGGATGGCGAGCTGCTGCGCCTCCAGCGCCAGATCCTCGGACAGGTTCGGCGCGGGGGCGAGCACCTCGACGCAGATGCCGTCGCGCTGCACGGTCTCGACGACCGGGTACACCGCGACCTGGCCGTACGGCGAGCGGGCGACCTGGACCGCGAGCTCGCGGCGCAGCTGCACCTTCTCCTCGACGATCAGCTCGGCGCCGCTGGCGAGCAGGTCGCTGATCTCGGCCGGGTCCTCGACGACGAAGACGCCGCGGCCGTCGTACCCGCCCCGGGCGGTCTTGACGACGGCGGGCAGCCCGAACGCGACCAGCTCGGCTGCGGTGTGCAGCGGTGCCCAGCGCGGCACGGGCGCGCCGAGCTCGGTGAGCCGGCGCCGCATGGCGTGCTTGTCCTGGGCGTAGTGCAGCGCGTCGGCGCCGGGGAAGACCGGGTGGCCCTCGGCGGCCAGGGCGCGGATGTGCTCGCCGGGCACGTGCTCGTGGTCGAAGGTGACCACGTCGCACGCCTTGGCGAAGTCGCGCAGCGCGGCCAGGTCGGTATGCCTGCCGAGCTGGACGTCGGCTGCGACCAGTGCGGCGGATTCGTCGGGGTCGGTGGCGAGCACCCGCAGCGATTGACCGAGGGCGATCGCGGCCTGGTGGGTCATACGGGCGAGCTGGCCGCCGCCGATCATGCCGACGACAGGGAGTCCGGTGCGCGTGTCCATCGCCGCGAAGTCTAGTCAGCGCCGCTTAGCCGCAGGCCGACCGCCCTTGCGGCCAGTGGACTGGGCCACCTGCCGGGGCTTGGCCAGCGCCAATATCAGTGGGGTGCGCCGGTCGTCCTGCCCGAACGGGTTGTCGGCGCACAGCGCCGCCAGCAGCCCGGCGGGCGGATCGCCCGGCCGCGACCAGCCGAGCAGCCGCATGCCGCCGTCGCCGACGCCGATGACGGCGCATCCGGCCAGGGCCGCGTACACGTCGGCGGGCAGGGCCTTGCGCAGCGCGGCGGCGAGCTGCTCGGCGACCTGCTGCGGTTCGCGTGGCGGCGGCACCACGGCCAGGTGCGCCGGGGCGCAGGCGTGCTCGCGCGGCGGGCAGACCGAGCGGGCCAGCGGCCCGGCGATGCGGTCGGACCAGGCCCGCCGCCCGAACCGGGCGCAGAGGGCGGCCGCGCCGAGCCGGGCGGCGCCGCTGTGCTCCAGCGCCACCTGCACGGTCCACGGGTCGGTCAGGCCGGTGCCGGGCCCGGCGAGCCGGACCAGGGCGCGGGCGACGGCGCCGGGGCGGATGTCCCAGACTCCCCGGGCGAGCCCCTGCGCGACGGCGATCGGCTTGGCCGCCACCAGCAGGTGCCACGGCTGGCGCAGCGCCTGGCGGGACGGCTTGTCGGCGCCGTGGGCGAACTCGGCGACGTACCAGGCGATCTTGTCGGCGATGCGGTCGCCGGCGGCCATCGGCTCGGTGGTCAGCGCGTGGCGCACCCAGTCCTGCCCGTCCGCGGTGACCGCCGGGGCGGCGGGCGGGCGGCCCGGGGCCGGGCGGGCGGCGGGGACGGCACCGGCCGGGCGGCGGTGCGGCCCGACGACGGTGAGCAGCCAGCGCTCCAGGACGTACCGCCGCCAGAGCCGGTCGGTCGCGGCCGGGCCCGCACCGGGCAGGTCCTGCATCGCGGTCAGGCCCGCGTGGTCGGTGGTGCCGTGGCGCGGGTAGAGCAGGGCGCCGATCAGTTCGGCGCGCAGCCGCTGGAGCACCTCGTGTAGGGGCGGTTCCAGCGGGGCGGTCCCGGCGGCCAGGGCCGCGCGGGCCGACGGCGGCGGCAGGGCACGCTCGGCCGTCGAGCGCAGTTCGGCGCGCAGCGCCTCGTCGGTGGTCTCCAGCTCCCGGTACGGGAAGCGCAGGCTGACGCCGTAGCGGGCGGCGACCCGGTCGGCGAGCCGGGGCAGGTGGTTGGCGGGCCCGGTCCAGCCGGTGCTGCACAGCAGCGCGTCGACCTCGCCGCCGGTGGCCCGCGCGACCGCCCAGCACAGGTATCCGGCCAGGTCGGGCACTGGTTCGCCGACGTCGGCGAGGAAGGCGTCGACGTCGATCTCGTCGGCGAAGAACGGCAGCGCCCGGTGCCGCACGCCGTCGCCCAGCGGCGTGAGCAGCGCGGCGGCGTACGCGGAGGACTCGCTGGGCAGGCCGGGGAAGTTGACCGAGTAGACGGGCAGTCCGCGGGCGGTGACGCGTTCGGCCAGGGCGGTGCCGAGCACGGCCGCGCCGGGCATGCCGGGTCCGAGCAGCACCCCGACCCGGTCCTCGCCGAGGGCCTCCACCAGCGCGAGGCGGCCGGACGGGGCGGCGCCGCGGCCGCGTACCGGCGGATGGGCCCGCACCGACCAGCCGTCGGCCTGCCCGCGCCCGATCTCGACCACCTGGCCGGGCAGCACCCGGCGGATGCCGTCGAAGAAGGTGGCCGCGCCCTCGTCGCACGAGCCGACGGCCAGGAACCGCTGCACGGTCTCCGGGTCGGGCGCGGCGGGGACCCCGGCGGCCAGCAGCGCGGCCGGTTCGCTGGCCACCAGCACCGCGCTGCGGGTGCGGGCGTAGTAGAGCGGCGGGCCGTCGCCGTTGCGGGCCAGCACCAGGCCGTCCGGGTCGGCCAGGACCAGGGTGTACGGCTGCCCGCCGGTGATCAGCCCGACCGGCCCCCGTTCGGCGCGCCGCGCGGTCAGGGTGCTCAGCTCGGCGATGCCGTCCAGGACGAGCACGGCGCCGCCGTCGAGGCGGTGCACGATCGGCAGTGCGGCACGCACCAGCAGCCGGGCCGGTCCGGACGCGCCGCGCGCCTCCTCGGAGCCGCGCGGGGCCAGTGCCCGCGACAGCGCGGTCAGCGTCTCGGTGGAGTTGCGATCGGAGCCGAAGCTCAGCAGGGCGGCGAGGCCGGCCATGCGGTCATCTCCTCAGCGGGGCCTTGGGGGAAGCCTCAGCCTAGCCAGGATTGTCCGTTTGACGGCTCATATAGTGCTATTGGTTGAGAATTGTCGCTAGTTCGACAGTCGTCGTCACCGGACGGTTGCAGACGAACCCGCGGCACACGTACGCGGTGGACCGGCCGTCGATCATCGGGCGGCCCGCCAGCAGCGGCACCCCGGGCGCGTCCGGCGCCCCGGCCACCACGACCGCGCCGGGCGGCGCCTGCTCCAGCGCCGCCAGCAGCAGCGGGTCGGCCTCGGGATCGGCGGTCACGATCGCGATCTCGTACGGCCCCGACAGCAGCGCCTCCGCCGCGGCAGCCGCGTACCCGCCGAAGCGCGGATGCTGCGCCAGCACCGGCACGACCGTGCCCAGCGCCCGCTCGGCGATCTCCCGCCAGCGCGGCTCGCCGCTCAGCCCGGTGTACGCCAGCAGCGCCGCCACCAGCGCCGACTGCCCCGACGGGGTGGCGTTGTCGGTCGGGTCCGCCGGGCGGATCACCAGCTTCTCCGCGTCCTGCGCCGTGTCGTGGAACCCGCCCTCGCCGTCGCGGAACCGCTCGGCGGCCGAGTCCAGCAGCGACCCCGCCAGCTCCAGCCAGCGGCCGTCCCCGGTCACCTGGTGCAGCGCGCAGAACGCCTCGGCCACGCAGCCGTAGTCCTCCAGCACCCCGGCGGGCTCCCCCACGACCCCGTCCCGCGACACCCGCCGCAGCCGGCCGTCGACCAGGTGCACCCGGACCAGCAGCTCGCCAGCCTCGACCGCCGCCGCGCGGAAGTCGGTGTCCACCCGCTCGCCCTCGTCGCCGGTGTCGACGCAGCGGCGCCACAGCTCGCACAGCGCCGTGATCGCCAGGCCGTTCCAGGCCGCGACCACTTTGTCGTCGCGGGCGGGCTGCGGCCGGGTCCGCCGAGCGGCCATCAGCCGCTCGCGAACCCGCTCCCAGCGCTCGCGCACCTCCGGCGCGACGTCGTCGATGTCGCGCTTGAGCTCCAGCACGGAGCTGCCGTGCTCGAACGTGCCCGCCGCAGTCACCCCGAACAGGTCGGCCGCGAACGCCGCGTCCTCGTCGCCCAGCACGTCGGCCAGCTGCGCCGGCGTCCACGAGTAGGTGGTGCCCTCGACGCCGTCGGTGTCGGCGTCCAGCGCCGAGGCGAACGCGCCCTGCGGCGTCTGCAGGTCGTCGAGCATGAAGGCGGCGGTGTCGAGCGCGACGCGGCGGGCCAGCTCGTCGCCGGTGAGGCGCCACAGCTCGGTGTAGACGCGCAGCAGCAGGGCGTTGTCGTAGAGCATCTTCTCGAAGTGCGGCACGGTCCACGTCGCGTCCACCGCGTACCGGTGGAACCCGCCGCCGAGCTGGTCGTGGAGGCCGCCGCGCGCCATCGCCTCGCCGGTGTGCCGCGCCAGCTCCAGCGCCTCCTCGTCCCCGGTGCGCCGGTGGTGCCGCAGCAGGAACAGCATGATCATGTGGGGCGGGAACTTAGGCGCCCCGCCGAACCCGCCGTGCGCGATGTCGTAGTCGCCGCGCAGCTGCTGCACCGCGTGCGCCAGCAGCTCGTCGGTGATCTCGCCGCTGCCCGTCCCGGGCCGCTGGCTGATCGCCTCCACGATCAGGTCGCTCTGCTCGACCACCGCCTCGCGCTGGTCCCGCCACGCCTGCGCCACCCGGGTCAGCAGCAGCGAGAACTGCGCCTTCGGGTAGTAGGTGCCGCACACGAACGGCCGCCCGTCCGGGGTCGCGAAGACCGTCATCGGCCAGCCGCCCTGGCGGGTCAGCGCCTGCGTGGCCGCCATGTAGACGGCGTCGACGTCCGGCCGCTCCTCGCGGTCGACCTTGATGGCGACGAAGTCCGCGTTGACCTGGTCGCCGATCGCCTGGTCCTCGAACGACTCGTGCGCCATCACGTGGCACCAGTGGCAGGCCGCGTACCCCACCGAGATCAGCACGGGCACGTCCCGGCGTTTGGCCTCGGCGAACGCCTCCTCGCCCCACGGCCACCAGTGCACCGGGTTGTCGGCGTGTTGGAGCAGGTACGGCGAGGTCGCGCTCGCGAGCCGGTTCACCCGCCCACTCTCTCACACCGTGATCCGCCCCAGCCTCGGCTCACCGCGCCGCAGTCTGTCCACGCGCTACACCTCATGTGGTGTGAGCACACCCCCTGAGGTGTGGCGCCGAACGCGACCACGGCCGCCGCCCCGGCCCACGGCGGGTCAGGCGAGGCGGGTCGCGCGGTGCACCCGGGTCAGGTGCGGCATCGGGAAGCGGGCGTGCCCGGCCAGCTCCCGGCCGGCCAGCAGCTCGCGGATCTCCCCGAGCAGCGCGGCCCGCTCATGGTCGGTGCCCACCAGGTACGGCGAGCGCGTGGTCGCCAGCGCCACCAGGTCGTCGGGGGTCATCCACCTGTCGTGCGGGAACTCCCCCGCCTCGACCGGCCCGAACAGGGGCCCGAAGTCCGACAGCGGCCGCTGCGCGGCGGCCTCCCCGCCCCCGTCGATGATCTCGACGAACCGGACGGTCCACGGTGCACCCAGGTCGGCGTCGTTCCAGAACGCGGCGAGCACGCCCGCCGGGCGCAGCACCCGGGCGATCTCCGGATGGGCCCGCTCGGGGTCGAACCAGTGGTACGCCTGCCCCGCCACGACCGCGTCGACAGACCCGTCGGGCAGCGGGATCCGCTCCGCCGACCCCGCGTACGCCATGACCCCCGGGCTGGTCTGGAGCAGGTGCTCCCGCATCAGGTTGTCGGGTTCGACCGCGACCACCTCGTGGCCGTGGCGGTGCAGCAGGCGGCTCAGGATGCCGGTGCCCGCGCCCAGGTCCACCACCCGCAGCGGACGCTCGCCGAGCGCCCAGACCACCGCCTCGGGCGCGTACGACGGGCGGTGGCGGTCGTAGCGCTCCGCCGCGCTGCCGAACGAGCGGGCGTGCGAGATCGGCTCGGTCATGATCTCACCCTAGCCGCGCCCGTACCGCCTCCGGAGAGGTGGCGGACGGTGCGTGACCCCGAGAGAGTCTCGCGGACCACCCGGTCGGGCGACCGTGGACACGGCTGCGGGACGACTGTCACAGATTGAGCTCTTTGCCTGACGGCCGCCGTCGTTTCCTGGTTCTACGATGGGCCGATGTCGTCTCCGACCGGCGTGGCGCCGGCCAACGCCGTCTCGGACGAGCACTCCAAGGACATCCTCTACCGCGAGGTCTACGACCCGTTCACCGCGACCTGGTTCCGCGAGCTCGCCGCCTCGCCCGAACGCAAGGACCTGCTCGGCCGGGTCGGCCCCGGAGACGCGCTGACCGGCCTCAACCGCATGAACGAGATGTTCCGCGACCTGGTCGACGCCTCGCTGCGGGAGCTGGGCCCGCGGCTGGACGGCATGCTGGGCCTGGTCGCGACGCACTGCGACGAGGTGACCTGGGCGGGCCAGCGGGTGCCGCCGCCGGGCGCGAGCCCGGAGCAGCTGCTGGCCTCGCTGACCCACAAGCTGAAGCGCAACATCAGCCTGGGCGCGGTCGAGGCCGTGATCTGCCTGGAGTCGGCCCTGCGATACGGGCGCGACGTGGTGGGCCTGAGCGGCGATCCGCTGCGGGAGCTGCTGCGCGGCAGCCGCCAGCTCTACAAGGCACTGGCGTACGTGCACGACGACCAGGAGAAGACCCGGTTCGAGTTCCTGACCGGGACGACCGGCTTCCTCGCCTATCCTGACGCGACCTTCGAGCACGTGCTGCTGCACGGCCGCTACCGCATCCCCGCGGACAAGTTCGTCCTGATCGGCGCGGGCGGCGAGCGGCGGCTGCGGTTCGTGCCGCTGCCACCGCACACCGAGCCGCTGGCCACCCCGGTCAAACGCTGCCCGGCCGAACGGCTGCGCGGGATCGTCGACGAGCATCCGACGCTCAACGCGGCGCTGTGGGACCTGGTCATCGACATCTACGACCGGTCAGGCCGCTTCGCCCCCGCCTGAGCCGCACTGAGCCGCCCCGACCCGCCGGGGCACGGCCTCAGCGCGGCCCCGAGCCCGCCTTCATCTCGGCCAGCCGCTGCTCGATCTCGCTGTCCCGGGCCCCGGCCGCCAGCTGCTCGAACTGCTTGTCGATGCTGGAGGCGGCCAGCTCCTCGTGCCCCTTGAGCCGGGCCTCCTCCCGCCGCACCATCTCCTCGAACCGGCTGATCTCGCTGGTCGGGTCGACCATGTCGATGTTGCCGACGGCGTCCTGCACCTTCCCTCGCGCCTCGGACACCTTGGCCCGGCTGACCAGCTCGTCGCGCTTGCGGCGCAGCTCCTCCAGCTTGGTGCGCATCTGCGCGACACCCTCTTTGAGCTGCTCGGTGACCTGCGTCTGCTCGGCGATGAGCGGCTGGTAGTTCTTGGCCTCGGTCTCGTACGCGATCTGCTTGCCGATGGCGATGCGGGCCAGGTCGTCGAACTTGTCCGCCTCGGGCTGGCTGCCCGCCGAGCGCATCTGGTCGGCCTTGGCGCTGGCGGCGCGGGCCTTGACCTGCCAGTCGGCCGCGGTCTTGGTCGCCTCCTGCGCGTCGGCCTCCATCAGGCGCAGGTTGCCGATGGTCGTGGCGACCGCGTTCTCGGCCTCGCCGATGCTCGCGGTGTAGTCGCGCACCATCTGGTCGAGCATCTGCTGCGGATCCTCTACCTGGTCGAGCATCGAGTGGATGTTGGCCCGCGCCATCGCGGTGATCCGCCCCAGGATCGACTGTGCCGCCATCGGTTCTGTCCTCTCCCTGCGTTGGTACTGCTCAGCCGTGCCGGGCCCAGGTGCTGGGACCGCCGAACCTCGCCTGCACCGGCGCGGGGGGCACCGGATCGTCCTCGGAGGGCATCAGCCCGATGCGTACGCCGCCGAACCCGCCGCCGGCGCCGGACAGGACGTTCTCCAGCAGGATGCCGCCGAGCACCGCGCCGCCGATGCCGCCCATCCCGAAGCCGCCCATGCCGCCGCCGCTGACGATGACCGGGCCGCCGCCCATGCGGCCGTAGCCGGACGGGAACGACCAGCGCTCGACGTCGTCGCGGGCGGCGTCCATGGCCTGGGCGGCCAGGTCGTGGGCGCGCTGGGCGGCGCTGAGCGCGGCCACCGGCTCGCCGCCCGCCGACGCCGCGTCGAGCTGCTGCTGCGCCTGCGCCAGGCGGGCCCGTGCGGTGGAGCCGACGGCGCCGCGCCGGGTGCTGATGAAACCGGCCGCCGAGTCGACCGCCGAGCGGGCCGCGAACAGCGCCTGCTCCAACTGGGCCCGCGCCTGGCCCGCCCGGTCGGCGGCGTCGCGCACCGCGCCCAGCGCCTGCCCGAGCGCCGTGTTGGCGCCCTCCAGGCGGCGCATCATGCCGAGCGGGTCGGTGCGCGGCGCGGCCAGCTGCGTGCGTACGTCGGTGGCGACCTGGTCGGCGCGGGCCACTGCGGCGGCCAGGTTCATCTGGTCGGCCGAGCCGCTGCCACCGGCCGCCTCCAGCGCGGCCCGGCCCGCGGCGACCTCGGCGTGCAGCTCGTCGCCCAGCCGGGTGGCGGCCTGCCCGGCCGCGTCGAGGTCGGCTGACGTCTTGCCCACCGCGCCGAGCAGTTGCCCGGCCTGGTCCACGGCCTGCTGGGCGCCGCGCAGCGCGACGGCGGCCTGGCCCCGGTCGGCCGCGGCGAGGCCGGTCGCGGCGTGCCCGAGCTGCTCGTCGGCGAAGTCGAGCCGCGCGGCGGCCTCGGTGGCGTTGCCGGAGACGGCCGCGAGCGCGCCCTCGGTGTAGCGGGTGCCGAGCCTGGCCAGCGTGGCCTGCGCGTCGGGCAGCCCGGCCCGCAGCTGCGCCGCGCGGGCGGTCAGGTCCCGGCTGAGCTGCTCGGCGTTGTCGCCCATGGCCCGCAGCTGCTCGAACGCGTCGGCCTGGGCGTCGAGGCGCTGGTCGACCGCGGCGCAGCGCTGGAGGATCTCGGCCAGCAGCCGGCGCTGGGTCGGCTCGTCCTCGGGGATCTCGTCGTCGAGCTGCTGCCGGATCCGGAACGCGGCGGCCACCTCGTCCTTGGCCGCGGCGACGGCCTGTGTGTACGGCGCGACGGCGTCGGTGCCGTACTGGGCGGTGGCGAAGCCGAGCTCCTGCTCGCTGGTGCGGACCGCGTTGTCGACGGCGACGAGCTGCCCGTTGGCACGGGTGGACAGGTCGGTGGTGGACATCCCGGCGTACGGGTCGGGCGGGCCGGACGGAGGCGTCGGGCCGCTGCCGCCACCGCCGGGTCCGCCCCGACCGGGCGGCCGCCTGCGGCGCAGCACGAACAGGACGATCGCCAGGGCGACGAGGAACGTCAGCAGGCAGCACAGCACCGAGTAGAGATCGGCTCCCCCGCTGTCGACTGGCACCTGCCCACCATAACCCGGGTCTAGCAGGCAAAACGGCCGAATCATGCGGCCCCGGGCGGCTAGCCCGAGGCCAGACCACCCGGCTCGGCGCGCAGTTTCCGGGACGGTCGGGCGGCCGACGCGAGCGTGCGCAGCGCCTCGATGATCTGGTCGCCCGGCAGCGGCCGGGAGAAGTGGAAGCCCTGCCCCGCGTCGCAGCCGAGCTTGCGCAGCACGGCCCGCTGGTCGCCGGTCTCCACGCCCTCGGCCACCACCCGGATGCCGAGCTGGCGGCCCAGGTCGACGACGGCGCGCACGATCGCGGCATCCTGCTTGGACTCGCCCATCCGCGCCACGAACGTACGGTCGATCTTCAGCTCGTCGACGGCGATGCGGGTCAGGAACGTCAGCGACGAGAAGCCGGTGCCGAAGTCGTCCACGGCGAAGCGGACCCCGAGCTGGCGCAGGTCCCGCAGCACCTGGTCGGTGACGGGCAGCGGGCTGAGCACCACCGTCTCAGTGATCTCCAGGACCAGCCGGGACGCGGGCAGCCGGTGCTTGGCCAGCAGCTCGGCCACGTCGGCGGGCAGGCGCGGGTCGAGCAGGCTGCGCGGCGACAGGTTCACCGCGACCGGCAGCTCCATGCCCAGCGCGCCCCACTGCGCGGCGAAGCCGAGCGCCTGGTCGAGCACGTGCCGGGTGAACCGGCCGAGCAGGTCGCTGGCCTCCACGGCTCGGACGAAGTGGACCGGGGTGAGCAGGCCGCGGCGGGGGTGGTGCCAGCGGATCAGCGCCTCCACCCCGGTCGGCGCGCCGGTGTGCAGGTCGACGGCGGGCTGGAGCACCAGGTGCAGCTGGTCGTCGGCGGCCAGGGCGGTCCGCAGCTCGGCCACCAGCGCCAGCCGGTCGGTGCTGGTCCGGTCGCGGGCCGGGTCGTACGCGGTGACCCGCGCCCCGGACTCCTTGGCCTGATACAGCGCGATGTCGGCGCGGCGCAGCAGCTCGGTCGGGTCGAGCTCGCCCGCGGCGGCCACCACCACGCCGACCGAGACCTCCGACGACAGGGTCACCCCGGCCACCTCGGTCGGGCTGGCCAGCGCCGCGGCCAGCGCCCGCGCCCGCCGCTCGGCGACCGTCCGCGCGGCACCCAGCAGGTCGGGCTCGGCGGCGTCGCGGTCCCACGACATCGCGGGCAGGTCGGTGATCAGCAGCGCGAACTCGTCGCCGCCCAGCCGGGCCACCAGCTCGGACTCGCCCGCGTCGGTGATCAGCCGGGTGGCGGCGGTCTGCAGCAGCTCGTCGCCGGCCAGGTGCCCCAGGGTGTCGTTGACCTCTTTGAAGTGGTCCATGTCCAGCAGCAGCAGCGCGACCGGGCTGCGCGCGTCCAGGCCGCGCAGCACCGCGTCGCCGCGCGCCAGCAGCGCGTCGCGGTTGAGCAGGCGGGTCAGCGGGTCGTGATGCGACTCGTACGTGTTGCGCTCACGCAGTTCGCGCAGGGCGCTGTGGGTGGCGGCGTCGTGCAGCGCCGCCGCGAGCGCGTCCCCGAACGCGGCCAGCCGGTGCTGGTCGTTGAGGCCCCAGGTGCTCTGCCGCGCCAGCCGCAGGGTGAGCAGCCCGACCGGGCCGCCCGCCACCTCCAGCAGCCGGGTCACCACGGGCAGCCGGTCGTTCTCGGCCGGCTGGACGTCGGCCGGCTCGGCGGCGGCCAGCTCGAACACCCCGCCGCGGGTGGCGCCGTGGTAGCGGGTGTGCGAGGCGAGCACGGTCAGCTCGGCGGCGCGTACGGGGAACAGCGACTGCGCCGCGCGCAGGCCCTCCTGCGCCACCGCGACCTCGTCCAGCTTGTGCAGCGACCGGCTGGCCGCCGCGAAGGCACCCCAGGTGCGCCGCTCCTCGTCCTCGCGCAGCCGGTGCACGTAGAGCTGGTGCAGCAGCCACAGCAGCGGCGGCAGCACCCACAGCCAGCTGCTGCGCCACAGGCCGACCGTGAGCAGGCCCAGGGCCACGTTCCCGACGATCATGACGGGCGTGCCGCGCAGCGCCTGCCACACCACGCCGAACATCGACTGGCCGTCGCGCACACCCAGGTGCAGGGCCAGCAGCAGCGCGCTGCACAGCAGGTAGAGCACCGCGGCGGCGACCACGACCGCGGCCGACGACGGGGTCACCGGGCGGGTCTGCACCCCGCTGGCGGAGACCACCAGCACCGCGACCCCCGCCGACAGGGTCAGCGAGGCCGAGGCCCGCACCACCTCGAACGCCGTGGTCCGGTTGCCGGTGAACAGCGCCAGCACCGGCTTGGCGACCAGCACGGCCAGGCCTGTCGCGGCGGGCAGCCAACCGGCCGGCACCAGCGTGAAGCCGACGATCAGCGCGGCCTCGCCCCAGTCGACGTCGATGTAGGTCGAGCCGACCCGCATCCGCAGGCCGAACAGGTGCGCCAGCACGATGAGGCCGACCAGCAGCCCGAAGTCGGCGGGCCGGCCACCGCCGCCGGAGGCGAGCAGCAGCCCGCCGACGACGACGAGTGCCGCGCACGCCGCCAGACCGGCGGTCACCAGCCGGACCGGGCGGGTCGTCCCCGCCACTCCCGACCAGCGCTGCCACCGGTCCCACGTACGCGAGAGCCATGTGCTCATCGCAGCCCCCTGTCCGAGCGCACGCGCGGCGGAGGCAGTCGCCGAGGTGCGGCGACGCGCGCTCCGCCTGACGTGCCAGCGCCCGCCGGTGGTAGGTCCCGGACCGCCTATCGGGCGTCCGGCGAGGTGGGCGTGTCAGGCCGCACACCGCCACCCATGCTGGCGGAATCGAACGTCTCGGGCAACCGCTTGATTCGCTTGTTCATGTTGCGAATCAGGAAAACCGTGGCCGCACCCAGCAGCAGGATCAACAGCAGGGCCATCGGCCCTGCTAGACCGTCGCCCGAGCGGGTGTCGCCGAAGTTGTTGTCGGCCAGGATCTGCAGCATGGTCCTCACCTGTCGCTCACGGCCGGCTCACGCAGGCCGGCGAAGAGGTCGTCCTCGGGGATCGCGGTCTGCACGACCGAGCGGACCAGCTGGTAGTCCTCGGTCGGCCAGGCCGCGCGCTGGACGTTCAGCGGGGCGCGGAACCACGGCCCGTCGGGGTCGATCTGGGTCGCGTGCGCCCGCAGGGCGTCGTCGCGCAGCTCGAAGAACTCCCCGCACGGGATGCGGGTGGTGATCCGCGGCGACTTGTCGCCGATCCAGTCGTCGTTGAGGCGCTCCCCGTACGGCGACTCCAGGCCCGCGGCGAGCATGGCCTCGTGCAGCGCGGAGAACTTCAGCTTCGTGAAGCTGATGTGGTAGTAGGTCTTGGCCACCTGGAACGGCTCGCCCAGGTCGGGGCGGTAGGCCGGGTCCGCGGCCGCCTCCAGCGCGATCATGCTGATCACGTGCGTCTGGATGTGGTCGGGGTGCGGGTAGCCGCCCTCCTCGTCGTAGGTCAGCAGCACCTCCGGGCGGAACTCGCGGATCAGCTTGACCAGCGGCACCGCCGCGTCGGCCGCCGGCATCCGGGCGAAGCAGCCCTCGGGCAGCCCGGACGGGTCGGCCGGGTCGAAGCCCTCGATCCAGCCCGAGTCGACGAAGCCCAGCCAGGCCTGGTCGACGCCCAGGATGTCCCGGGCCGCCGCCATCTCCGCCTTGCGGATCTCGGCGATGTTCTCCCAGACCTCCGGGCGGTCCAGCTTCGGATTGAGCACGTCCCCGCGTTCGCCGCCGGTACACGTGACGACCAGCACCTCCGCGCCCTCGCGGACATAACGTGCCATCGTCGCCGCCCCCTTGGACGACTCGTCGTCCGGATGGGCGTGCACCGCCATCAAGCGCAGCCGCTGCGTCACCGCGTACTCCCCACGTGCGAGAATCAACCCCACCAGTCTTCCTCACGCCTCCGACACGCCAAGCGAAGGACCCCCCACGGTGACCGAGACCTCGACGAACACGCCCGCCGGCACCACCGGTGAGCGTGCGCCGTGGCCCGCGGGGCGGTATGGCAGGCGCCGCGAGCGCCGCACGACGCCGCGCGCGGTGGTCGGGGTGCTCGCGGCGGTGACCGCGGTGGCCATGGCGGCGATCGGCTGGCAGCTCTTCCGGGCGTACGGCGACGGCGACTACAGCGCCTCGGTGACCCGCTTCACCGACATGACGGACACCCAGGTCGTGATCACGATCCTGGTCCGGCTGCCCGCCGACGGCGACGCCGTGTGCACCCTGCGGGCGCGCGGCGCCTCCGGTGCCCAGGTGGGCCAGGAAGACGTGACCGTCAGTCCGGGACCCGACCCGGCCCGCACCCAGGTGACACATCGCCTGGTCACGAGCGGGCGGCCGGTCACCGGCGAGGTTAAGGGATGCCGTCCGGCCTGAAGCGCTGGTAAGTTGGTAACTTCGCCCATCGCGCTCAACGCGGCCGTTATCACGTGACGTGCCCTTGACATACGCGTGGACGATTGCACATGAATCCGCCCGCAAGACCCTGAGGAGAACGCCCGTGTCCACGACTGACGCCACCTGGCTGTCCCAGGACGCGTACGACAAGCTCCAGGCCGAACTCGCCGAGCTGATCGCCGCCCGCCCCGCCATGGCCGCGGAGATCAACGCCCGCCGCGAGGAGGGCGATCTGCGCGAGAACGGCGGCTACCACGCCGCCCGCGAGGAGCAGGGCAAGGCCGAGGGCCGCATCCGCCAGCTCCAGGAGCTGCTGCGAGTGGCCAAGGTCGGCGAGGCCAAGAACACCGACAAGGTCACCGTGGGCACCGTCGTCACGATCTACTTCGACGACGACACCGAGGACACCGAGACCTTCCTGCTCGGCTCGCGCGAGATCGCCGCCACCACGGACCTCACGGTGTACTCCCCCGAGTCCGCGCTCGGCCGGGCCATCCTCGGCTCGCGCAAGGGCCAGACGGTCACCTACACGGCCCCCAGCGGCGCCGACATCAAGGTCACCATCGTGTCCTTCGAGCCCTTCGCGGGCTGACCCGAACCTGCCGTGCGGACCGCCGCCGGGCGCGGGTGGGTCAGGGGTTGACCTCGACCTGGTAGCCGGCGGCGGTCAGCGCGCTGACCAGGCGGTCGGAGTGCTCGGCGCCGCGGGTCTCCACGGACAGGTCCACCTCGACCTCGCCCAGGTGCAGCCCGGGGTCGTGGCGCTGGTGCGCGACGTCCAGCACGTTGGCCCGCTGCTCGGCGATGAGCGTCAGCAGCGCCGCGAGCTGGCCGGGCCGGTCGGCGCAGCGTACGCCCAGGTGCAGGTAACGCCCGGCGGCGGTGAGCCCGTGCTCGATCAGCCGGACCATCAGCAGCGGGTCGATGTTGCCGCCGGAGACCACCGCGACGACCGGCGTACGGACCTCGACCTTGCCCGCCAGCAGCGCGGCCACCCCCACCGCGCCGGCCGGTTCGGCGACGAGCTTGCCGCGCTCCAGCAGCATCAGCAGCGCCCGGGAGATCTCCTCGTCGGTGACCGTGACGACCTCGTCGACGAGCTTGCTGATGTGGGCGAAGGTCAGGTCGCCGCAGCGGCCGACCGCGATGCCGTCGGCGATGGTGGCGATGCTGGGCAGGCGCACCGGGCGGCCCGCGCGCAGCGCCGGGGGCACCGCGGCCGCCCCGGCCGCCTGCACGCCGATGATCTGGATGTCGGGGCGCAGCGCCTTGGCGGCCACCGCCATTCCGGAGATCAGGCCGCCGCCGCCGATCCCGGTGATGATCGTCTGTACGTCGGGGACCTGCTCCAGGATCTCCAGCGCCACCGTGCCCTGCCCGGCGATCACGTCCGGGTGGTCGAACGGGTGGATGAAGACCGCCCCGGTGCGCTCGGCGAACTCCTGCGCCGCGACCAGCGCCTCGTCCACGGTCGAACCGGCCAGCTGCACGCTGGCGCCGTACCCCCGGGTGGCCGCGACCTTGGGCAGCGGCGCGCCCACCGGCATGAACACGGTCGCGCGGGTGCGGCACAGCCCGGCCGCCAGCGCCACGCCCTGGGCGTGGTTGCCCGCGCTGGCCGCGACCACGCCGCGCAGCCGCTCCTGCTCGCTGAGCCCCGAGATCCGGGTGTACGCCCCGCGCACCTTGTACGACCCCGCGCGCTGGAGGTTCTCGCACTTGAGCCAGGCCGGGCCGCCGAGCTTGGCGGTCAGCGGCCGGTTCGGCTCGATCGGGGTGGTGCGCACCACCGAGCGCAGCCGCTCCCGGGCGTGTTCGATGTCGGCGAGGCTGACCAGCTCAGGTGTCACACCTGGATCGTGCCACCCGCTACAGCCTGCCCGCCCCCGGGTACGCCGTCCGGGACGGCCGTCACGGACTGCGCCGCCGCAGCCGCGTACGCCGCGTAGGCGTGCACGACCTCACCGCGCGCGATCCGGTCGGTCTGGGCCTGGCTGACGTGGTAGACCAGGAACGCGAGGCAGCCGCCCGCCACCGCGAACACCAGCGCCATCCCCCCGTTGACGAGCAGGTACTGCTCGACGTCGTAGTCGCGGCCCTTCAGGTAGCCGAGGTCGTCCAGGTCCAGGAGACGGGGGAGGAACTGGTAGCTCAGGTAGCAGGTCCACCACCCGGCCACCACCGGGCCGACCCAGCGCCGGTGCAGGCTCTGCTTGGCCACCTGGAACACCAGCTGGCACGGAATGACGAAGTTCGCGAGCGGGGTGATCCAGCCGCCGAACGCCCAGCCCGCGCCCAGGTCGGAGCCCGCGCCGGGGAAGGCGTCGAGGTTCTTGCGCGCCCGCCACAGCCAGTTCGTCACCAGTACGGCCGTCACCACCAGCACCAGGAAGTCGACGACGGTGCCCACCCACCGCAGCCGCAGCGCCCAGGCGACCCCGTCGCTGGTGCCGGCGGCCGCGGACTGCTCCCACAGGTGCCGGCCGATCAGCGGCAGGACGACCGCCGTCAGCAGCCGCACCGCGGACGCGGCGGCGAGCGCCACCACGGTGGCCAGGCCCAGGCCCCGCACCGCGAACGTGCGGACGTTGGGCCAGGTCGGCGGCTGGTTCCGGTCGGCTCCGCACGTGGTGCAGTAGGCGGTGTTCGGGTCGGTGTGGTTGCCGCAGTGCGCGCAGATCACAGCATCTCTCCAGGGTCGAGGGCCCCGGCAGCGTAGCCGAACCTGATCTAGCGGGTGACCCCGTTTTCGGCGGGCGGCACCGCGTTACGGACGCGGGTAGCCGGGGGCGTGGCGGCGCCAGGGCGAGGCCAGCTCGATCTGCCCGGCCACCGCCAGCAGCAGCAGCTCGGTGCCGGGCGGGCCGACCAGCTGCACGGCCGCGGGCAGCCCGTCCGGGCGTACGCCCATGGGCAGGGTCATCGCGGGGAACCCGGCGATGTTCCACGGTGCCGCGTACGGCGCGTAGCGGGTGTTGGCCACCACGTTGGCCAGCCAGCTCCGCCGGTGCCAGGTGGCCGCCTTCATGGGCGCCCCGGCCAGCACCGGGGTGAGCAGCAGGTCCACGCTGTGCTCGGCGAAGAAGTCCAGCGCCTGGTCCCGCAGCTGCTTGCGGTCGGCCTCCTGGACGTAGCCGCGGCGCCAGGCCCAGGCGCCCATCGCGATGTGGCGCCGGGTGCGCCGCTGGAGGCGCCAGCGCTCCAGCTCGGCGGCCTCGGCGTCGCGGTACGCCGCGGCGAACCAGGTCGCCATGCCGCGCAGGCCGAGCCTGGTCGAGTACGCCGGATCGGCGCCGATCAGGTCGTGGCCGCAGTCGGCCAGCAGCTTCTCGGCGGTCTGGACCACGGCCCGGTTGGCCGCGTCGGCGCCCGACCCGGCCACCGGCGAGCGCAGCGACACCGCGATGCGCAGCCGCCCCGGCTGGTTCAGCGGCTGCGGCGTCCGCCCCGCGAGCACGGCGAAGCCGAGTGCCGCGTCGGCGACGGTGGTGGCGAGCATCCCGTGCTCGACCAGCCCGAACCAGTCGTCGGCGCCCAGGTCCACCGGCAGCACGCCCCGGCCGGGCTTGAGCCCGATCAGACCGCAGCAGGCGGCCGGGATGCGGATCGAGCCGAGGCCGTCGTTGGCGTGGGCCATCGGCACCAGCCCGGCGGCGACGGCCGCGGCGGAACCGCCCGACGACCCGCCCGGGGTGCGGTCCAGGGCCCACGGGTTGCGGGTGACGGCGGTGTCGTCGTCGGTGGTGCCCCACAGCCCCAGCTCGGGCATGCGGGTGGTGCCCAGCACGATCGCGCCCGCGCCGCGCAGGCGGCGGACCAGCTCGTGGTCCTGCTCGGCCACGGGCGTACGCGCGGCCGCCGAGCCGTGCCAGGTCGGCACGCCCGCGACGGGCGTGTTCTCCTTGACCGCGATCGGCACCCCGGCCAGCGGCAGGTTGCCCAGCTCGCCCTGCTCGTCGACCTTCTCGGCCTCGGCGGCGGCCTCGGCGCCGCGGACCACGCGGAAGGCGGCCACGATCGGATCGGTGCGGCTGACGTACTCCAGGTGGTCGGCGACGACGGCGGTGGCGGAGGTGTCACCGCGGCGCACCGCGCGCGCGATCTGCTTAGCGGTGGACCCGACCCACGTGTCCGCCATCAGTTCCTCCGCAACGTCGCTGTCGCCGTGCCTGGCAACCGGGGTTCCAGTATGGAGGTGATCGCTGTGACCTCAACACCGGAGTCTTGCCGGGGCCCGATCCGTTGGCAATGCTGGATCGATGCAGCCGGACCAGAAGAGTCGCAGTTGGACAGTGCCCGTCGTCGTCGGCGTGATCGGGCTGGTGGTGCTGCTGGTGCTGTGCCTGGGCGGCGGCGCGGCCGGCTACTACCTGCTGCGCCGCAACGGATCGGCGCCGTCGCCGTCCGCCGCGGCCGCCCCGGCGAGCCCGCTGCCGTCGGTGGCGCCGCCCGCGCCCAGCAGGGCGCCGCAGGACTGCCTCGTCGGCGACTGGCTGGAGACGTCGTACACCTCCAACGTCGAGTTCTACGACGGGACCGTGCAGCTGACCGGCAAGGGCGTGCGGTTCAGCTACGGCGCCGACGGCGTGCTGCGCATGGTCTACAACACGACCCGCAAGGGCACCCGCAGCGGTGACCGGTACGAGGTCATCCACAAGGGCAACGTCGTCATGAACTACGTGGCCGACGAGAAGACCATCAACTACAGCAGCCCGCAGACGACCGGGACGACCACGCTCAAGATCAACGGGAGCACCAACAACTCCCAGAAGCTGACCATGTCGGTGAACCCCGACAGCTACAGCTGCAAGGGCGACGAGCTGCGCCTGTTCGGCGAGGACTACGCCATGGAAGCCACCCGCGTGCTGCCCCCCGGCCAGGGGGTCTGACCCGGCCGGAGGGCTCGCGCAAGCGTCAGGACAGCGCGGCGGCCAGGTCCGCGATCAGGTCGTCGATCGTCTCGATGCCGACCGACAGCCGGACCAGGTCGGCCGGGACCTCCAGCGCCGAACCGGCCACGCTGGCGTGGGTCATCTTGCCCGGGTGCTCGATCAGCGACTCGATGCCGCCCAGCGACTCGGCCAGCGTGAACACCTTGGTGGTGTTGCAGACCCGCTCGGCCGAAGCCGGATCGCCGGTACGGAAGCTGATCATGCCGCCGAAGCGGCGCATCTGCTTGGCGGCCACCTCGTGGCCCGGGTGCTCGGGCAGGCCCGGGTAGTAGAGCTGGGTGACCTTCGGGTGCCCGGACAGGAACTCGGCCACCTTCTCCGCGTTGTCGCAGTGCCGCTCCATGCGTACGGCCAGCGTCTTCACGCCCCGCAGGGTCAGCCACGCGTCGAACGGGCCGTTGACCGCGCCCATCGCGTTCTGGTGGTACTTCAGCGAGTCCGCCAGCTCCAGGTCGTTGAGGACCAGCGCCCCGCCGACCACGTCGGAGTGGCCGCCGACGTACTTGGTGGTCGAGTGCACCACCACGTCGGCACCCAGCGCCAGCGGCTGCTGAAGGTACGGGCTGGCGAACGTGTTGTCCACGACCAGCAGCGCGTGCGCGTCGCGCGACAGCGCCGCCAGGCCCGCGATGTCGGCGATGTTGAGCAGCGGATTCGTCGGCGTCTCGACCCAGATCATCTTCGTGTTCGGGGTGAGCTTGGCCCGCACGTCGTCGACGTCGGAGATCCGGGCCGCCGACCAGGTCAGCCCCCAGCGCTCGGCCACCCGCGCGAACAGGCGGAACGTGCCGCCGTACGCGTCATCCGGGATGATCACGTGGTCGCCCGGCGCACACACCGTGCGGATCAGGGTGTCCTCGGCGGCCAGGCCGCTGGCGAACGTCAGCCCCCGGGCACCCCCCTCCAGCGCGGCCAGGCACTCCTGGAGCGAATCGCGGGTCGGATTGCCCGAGCGCGCGTACTCATATCCCAGGCGCGGCGAACCGACCGCGTCCTGCTTGAAGGTCGATGTCTGGAATATCGGCGGGATCACCGCACCGGTGCGTTCATCCGGTTCCTGACCCGCGTGGATAGCGAGTGTTTCAAACCCGTAAGACATGTCAACAGCCTAAGCGAGCACACTTGGAGCATGTTCCTTCGCCACAAGAAGCTCGACCTGCCCACCCCCGCCGAGGCGCTGCCCGGACGGGATGTCTCCATGCACGTGCCCGCCCGCCACTACGTGCTCGGCACCCCGCTGGTCGGCCCCTGGCCCGAAGGGTTGCAGACGGCTGTGGTCGGCATGGGCTGCTTCTGGGGAGCCGAGCGGCTGTACTGGAAGACCGACGGCGTCTACTCGACCGCGGTCGGCTACGCCGGCGGCAGCACCCCCAACCCGACGTACGAGGAGACCTGCTCGGGGATGACCGGGCACACCGAGGCGGTGCTGGTCGTGTTCGACCCGCAGGTGGTCTCGTACGCGGAGATCCTCAAGATCTTCTGGGAGAACCACGACCCGACCCAGGGCATGCGCCAGGGCAACGACATCGGGACGCAGTACCGGTCGGCGGTGTACACGACCAGCCCGGAGCAGGCGGCCGAGGTGGCGGCGTCGCGCGAGGCGTTCCAGCCGGTGGTGAACGCGTCGGGGTACGGGGAGATCACGACCGAGATCGGGCCGCTGACCCACTTCTACTACGCCGAGGACTACCACCAGCAGTATTTGGCCAAGAACCCCAACGGGTACTGCGGCATCGGCCCCAACGGCATGAGCTGCCCCATCGGGGTCGCGAGGACCGACGCCTGATCTGGCCAAGACCCCCCGCAACGGCTGTACCAGGCGAAACAGCCCGGTACAGCCGTTCACATCTCGGTGTGTTGCTCTTTGTGCGCGGAACCTGTCAGTCAGTTCAGGACAATGGCGTTCGGCAGCGGTGCCGCGCCGCCGCGCTTGGCGACAAGGGGTTCTGAGATGCGCAAGCTGGTGGCGACGGTGTTCAACTACTCGGTCGACGGGCTCATGGCCGACCGGGGCACCGCGTTCTGGGACTTCTGCTTCGGCCTGCCCGAGAACCGCGATCCCGACGACCCCGCGCAACTCGACTTCCTCCGCAGCGCGCACGCGCACGTCTTCGGCCGTACCGCCTACGAGGGCATCTCGGTGTCGATGATGAAGTCCGTCGACCACCCGTTCTCGCCCATCCTGAACGCGGCGCCCAAGGTCGTCTTCTCCCGGACGCTGGAGAAGGCGGACTGGGCCAACACCACCATCGCCGCCGGCGACACGACCGAGGAGGTCGACCGGCTCAGGCAGGGCGGCGACGGCCACATCGTGGTCTGGGGCGGGGTCCGGCTGTGGCGCTCGCTCATGCAGCTCGACCTGATCGACGAGCTCCAGATCAGCATGTTCCCGTACGTCGCGGGCGAGGGCACCCGGCTGTTCGACGGCGTGCCCAGCTCGTACCCCCTGGAACTGGTCTCCAGCGTCCCCTCCGGCAACGGGATCGTCGAGCTGGTGTACCGCCGCTCCCGATAATCCGTGGCCGGGTGCGCCGGGCGCTGGCACGCTGCCTGCCCATGGGCAACTCCATCAGGTACCCGCTGCTGCGCACCCCGGACCTGGATCTGGCGTTCACGGCTGCCCAGCAGCTGATGTCGCTGGCGGTCGTCGTCGAGCACATGTTCGGCTACCTCGTCACCACCAGCCATGACCTGAGCCGCTACCAGCACGTGGCCGGGATCGACTGCCGGGCCCAGACCACGCCCGAACTCGCCGAGCTGCTGCTGGACGCGCTCGATCTGCACGGCCGCGACCGGCTCATGAGCGCGCCGGTATGGGACGACGGCACCTGCACCGTGTACGGCATGGACCCCCGAGCCTCGGTCCGCCTGCGTACCCTGCCGCCGGTCCTGGTGGAGGTGCATCTGGAACGGAACGCGCCCGACGAGGCCGACCGCGACCTCGTCGCCGCCGCCGGGCCCGACACCGGATCGATCTACTGGTCGGTGGGCTGGCCCGAGATCCCCGAGCTCTGCCTGCTCCCGAGCCCGAAGTACGGCGGCGTCGAGATCACCGTCAACTCCGACGACCCCGACAGCGACGTGCCCGCCTCGACCGGCGACCACACGGTATGGATCCACGACAACCGCGACGGCGCACTGCGGGTGCCCTGGCTGGGAGCGTCGATCGGTCTGCCCGACCCGCGCGTCATCGGCCCCACGAAGTACGGCATCTGATCCGCCCCGGGGGACGTGTCAGCAGTCGACGACCTTTTCGAGATGGATCGAGTCCGCCCGGTATCCGCTGTAGTAGAAGGTCACGTCGAGGATCCAGGGCGATCCTTGGCAGACAGCGCTGCGTGCCACCGAGATGGTCTTCGTGAACGTGTTGGAGCCGGTGCCCGTCACCGTGGCGGTTCTGTCCCGCGCCCGCTTCGAGGAGTGGTAGCCGACGTCGATCGTCGCCTTGCCATACCCCGTCGTGGTCCCCTTGACCGTCACGACGACCTCCGTGCTCGTGACCGAGATGCTCATCGTCATCGACTTGAGCTTGATCGTGGGGCGTGGCGCGGGCGACGGCGAGCGGCGGGGCGACGGGGACGTCGAGGGTTTCGGCGTCGGCGACACGCTGGGCGAGGGCACGGCGCTCGGCGAGGGCGGCGCCTCGGCTGACGGGCTCGCGACGGGGCTCGGCGAGGCGAACAGCGCGGCGGGCTCCGGATCGTCGCCGGAGCAGGCTGCCAGCGTCCCGGTCAGCAGCACAGCGGCGACAGCGGCGGCGAAACGAACCCTCGGCATGACGACCCTCCGACACGAGAACAGGCCGCGCCACTCTACGAGATCTTGACCGCCCGCGCGGCCCCGTCCAGCGGGGTTGCGCTGCGTGATCGGCGCTTGCGGTCACCTCCGCAGCCCCAACACGAGGTTTCGACCGAAGCCGCCGATCAACCCGCCACCTCACCCCATCGACCCGGCCCGCACCGGGCGCAGGGCCACGAAGATCGGCGTTCTCGGTCGGAATGCGAGTCTGAGCGCGAGATTCTGACCGGAAACTGTGATCATGGTGGCTGCGCGGCTGCGCCCGCGCGGCTGCGCGGGCCTGGCGCGGACCGGTCGGCCCGTGCCAGACGGCCGGGCTCGGCGCAGCGCGGTCCGGGTCGCGTGACGCGACCCGGACCGCACCCACCCCGAGCGCCCCTGGATTGGCGCTCAGCCGCCCCCGCCGCCCCCCGACGGCGCGGGAGTCTTCGCGTACGCGCGCCAGCTGTTCCCGCCGTCGCCGACGAAGAAGAACACCAGGTATGTCTTCCCGTCCTGCACCAGCGCGTCGACGGAGTCGCCGACCCGCGCCTCGGGCTCGTCTGCCAACTGCCCGAAGTCGAGGTCGACCTTGTTCATCGGCCCGCCGGTCTGCGACGACCGCAGTTTCCATGTCCCGCTGCCGTCCACCTGCCCGGCGAAGTCGTGGGACAGGAAGTCGCGGAACCGCTCATACGGCAGTTTCACCGCGGTGAACCTCCCGTCGGCGGTGAAGACCAGGTTGCCTCCGTCGACGTTGCTCCAGGTGCCGACCAGGTCTGCCGGGCGCAGGTCGGCGGGGTCCCCGTAGTCGGCGAGAGCTCCCCCAACGCGCACCCGCCCCCGATGACCAAGGCCACCACCAGCGCGAGTATTCGTCGCATGGCAGCGATTCTGCCGTCACCGCCTCCGGAATGCGTCCCTCGTCACGACGCCTTCACAGCTTCTCCACAGTCGCGAATGGAGCGTTAGGACCCAGGCGTGGGGAAGGGCACCTTCGACCTCGCAAAGCGAGCCGCGATGCTGCTCGTCTGGCTGACGCCAGCCGACGAAGGTGCCCTTCCGTACCTCAGTCCTCGGGGGTGGCGAGGGTGGTGAGGGTGGCGGTGCCGAGGGCGGCGAGGGCGGCGGGGTCGGGGCTGCCGTCGGCGACGACCACCGCGTATCGCAGCAGCAGGCTGCCGTCGTGGGCCATCGTCACCTCCTCGTCGAAGAACGGTGCGGGGCAGACGCAGGCGAAGGGCTCCGCGCGGACGAACCACTTGACGTGCTGGTCGCCGTTGCCGGGGTCGTCGACGAAGACCAGGGTCGACGAGCGGCTGCTGCCGTCGTGGCGGCCGGTGAAGCCGAGCCAGGGGGCGCGTACGCCCATCAGCTCGTCGCCGCCGGTCCGGCCCTCGACGTGTACGGCGCCGCCGGTGAACGAGCGCGGCCCGCGCCAGAACAGCCCGCCGTAGCCCGCGTTGTCGCGGCCCTCGGTGGTGGGGCTGCCCATGACGATGTCGCGGCCGCTGACGTTGGTGAGCGCGGTGGTGAAGGTGAGCACCCAGGCGTCGGAGTCGGGGGCGGCGGTGACGGTGAAGCCGCGCTCCTCGCGCAGCCAGGTCTCGCCCCCCTCGGTGATCCAGTCGAGCCGGTGGGCGACGCGGACGAGGCCGGGCTCGGCGTCGAGCCGGTCGAACCGCTGGTGCCGCATGCTGCCGTTGTTGGGCAGCTGGCGGTATTCGTGGCCGCGGGTGTAGGTGACGCCGCCCCAGAAGTTCTCGGTGCCGACGTTGGGCAGCGACAGCGCGATGCCCCGGTGCCACACGTGGTCGTGTGGCCGGAACAGGCTGACCAGGTCGCCGCCGAGGGTGTGCAGCGGGTGGAAGTACGGCCGCGGCGACTCCAGCTGGGGGTCGGTGGGCTGGTAGACGTAGCGCAGCAGGAGCTGGTCGCCGTATTCGACGGCCAGCGAACCGGTGCGGTCGTCGGTCAGGCGCAGGGCGGCGTCGCTCATCGGGCACCTCCCAGGGCGCGTACGGCCGGCCACGGGGCGCCGGTGCCCTGCATCCGGTCGTAGAACGGTGAGCCGGGGCCGATCTCGCCGCGGGCGACGGGGCGGCCGGTGAAGGCGGACTGGTACACGGCGGCGATCAGCTCCATGGTGGCGCGGGCGGCGGCGGTGCCGACCGGCGGTTCCTGGCCCGCGTCGAGCGCGTCGAGCACGGCCGCGAGCTGCGCGCCGTGGCCGCTGGCCTGCCCCTTCGGCCCGGCGGCCCAGGCGGCCTCGACCGCCTCGGCGTGACCGGGGGCGGCGGTGACGGTCCAGTCGGCGTCGCCGTAGCCGTACAGGTGGGTGAGCTCGACGGTGGCGTGGCCGAAGTCGAAGCGCAGGTGGCTGGTCTCGCGCGGGGACAGCAGGCTGTTGACGACGCTGGCCACGGCACCGGACTCGAAGGTCACGATGGCGCAGGACAGGTCCTCGGTGTCGGTGGGCCGGGCCTGGCGGGCGGCCACGGCGACGACCTCGCGCCAGGGGCCGAGCACCGACAGCAGCAGGTCCATCTGGTGGATGCCGTGGCCCATGGTCGGGCCGCCGCCCTCGACGTCCCAGCGGCCGCGCCAGGGCACCTCGAAGTACGCGTCGGGCCGGTGCCACAGGGTGTGGCAGACGGCCGTCATCGGGGCGCCCAGGCGCCCGTCGGCGGCCAGTGCCGCCAGCGTGCGGGCGCCGCTGCCGAAGCGGTGCTGGAACACGGTGGCGAAGTGGCCGCCGCCGGCCTGCGCTGCGGCGCTGATCCGGTCGAACTCGGCCAGGCTGAGCGCGGGCGGCTTCTCGCAGAGCACGGTCAGGCCCCGGCTCAGGCACATGACGGCCTGCGGGGCGTGCAGGCCGGGCGGGGTGCACAGGTCCACCAGGTCGGGGCGCTCGGCGGTGAGCATCTCCTCCAGGCTGGCGTAGCCGTGCGGTTCGGGCAGGCCGAGGTCGGCCAGGTGGGCGGTGAACTCGCGCAGCCGCCGGTCGTCGACGTCGACGACGGCGCTGACGCGGGCCCGGCCGCCCAGGTCCGCTATGCCGCGGGCGTGCACGGCGGCGATGCCGCCGGTGCCCACCACGGCGAGGTCATAGGTCTGCAAGCACAACCTCCGTGGTCATGGCTCGGTCGTGGCCCACGGTCCGTTCCGGACCGTGGAAGCGGACGGCCACGGTATGCCGGAAGTCTGCACTGGACGCCCCGAAGCGCAACTCGGTATCCCCCGGTTCCACGACGCGCCGCCCGGACCGGCCGGTGAACGCGGTCAGGTCGGCGTGCACGGTGAACGCGACCCGGCGCGCCTGGCCGGGGGCGAGCGGCACGCGGGCGTACCCGATGAGGCGGACCACGGGCCGGGTCACCTGGGCGACCGGGTCGTGCAGGTAGAGCTGGACGACCTCGGTGCCCGCGCGGTCGCCGGTGTTGCGGACCGTGATCGCGACCTCGACCGCGCCGTCGGTGGCGCAGCTCAGCGGGCCTGCCGTGGCGGGCTCCCAGGCGAAGGAGGTGTACGACAGCCCGTGCCCGAACGGGTACAGCGGCGTCGGGTCGACGGTGCTGACGTCGCTGCGGTGCGCCAGCGTCGGGGCGAGGTAGCTCGCGGGCTGGCCGCCGGGGTGACGCGGGACGCCGACCGGCAGCCGCCCCGACGGGCAGACCCGGCCGGTGAGCACGCCCGCGACCGCGGCGCCGCCCTCCTCGCCGGGGAAGAACGCCTGCACCACGGCGGCCAGGCGGTCGGCGTACGCGCCGAGGGCGTACGGCCGGCCTGACAGCAGCACCAGCACCACCGGCACCCCGGTGTCGAGCACCGCTGCGAGCAGCTGCTCCTGGACCCCGGGCAGGCGCAGTTCGGTGACGTCGCAGCCCTCGCCGGAGGTGCCGTTGCCGAACAGCCCGGCCTGGTCGCCGAGCACCAGCACGCACGCCTCGGCGCGGGCGGCGGCCTGCGCGGCCGCGCCGATGCCGCCGGTGTCGGCGCCGCGCACGTCGCAGCCGGGCGCGTACGCGATCGCGGTGTCGGGCAGCGCGGTGCGCAGGCTCGCCAGCAGCGTGGGCACCTCGACGCCGAGCGGCAGCCCGGGGTGGTGCAGGCCGACGTGGCGCGGGAACGTGTAGCAGCCGAGCATGCCGTCGGCGTGGTCGGCCAGCGGCCCGACCACGGCCAGCGTGCCGGGCGTGCGCAGGGGCAGGGTGCCGTCGTTGCCCAGCAGCACCACCGACTCCTCGGCCAGCCGCCGGGCCAGCTCGCGGGCGGGCGCCGGGTCGAGCTCGACGGCCTCGGCGGCGGTGGGCTCCCAGCCGGGGTCGAGCAGGCCGAGCTCGCACTTCTGTAGCAGCACCCGGCGCAGCGCGCGGTCGACCAGCTCCTCGGCGACCTGCCCGGACTCGACCGCCTCCAGCAGCGGGCGGCCGTAGCAGCGGACCATGGGCAGCTCGACGTCGACCCCGGCGGCCAGGGCGAGCGCGGCGGCGGCACCGTGGTCGGCGGCGACGTGGTGCAGGGTCTGCAGGAACGTGACCCCGAAGTAGTCGGCCACGACGGTGCCGGTGAAGCCCCACTCGTCGCGCAGCAGGCTGGTCAGCAGCCGCGGGTCCGAGGCGGCGGGGACGCCGTCGATCTCGGCGTACGAGTGCATCACCGAGCGGGCGCCGCCGTCGCGCACGGCCAGCTCGAACGGCGGCAGCAGCACGTCGGCCAGCTCGCGCGGCCCGATCCCGACCGGGCCGAAGTTGCGCCCGCCCCGGGAGGCGGAGTAGCCCGCGAAGTGCTTTAGCGTGGCCACGATCCCGGCCGACTCCAGGCCCCGCACGTATCCGGTGCCGACGGTGGCGACCAGGTACGGGTCCTCGCCGATGGTCTCCTCGGTGCGGCCCCAGCGGGCGTCGCGGGTCACGTCGAGCACGGGGGCCAGCCCCTGGTGCACGCCGAGGGAGCGCATGCTCGCCCCGATCACGGCGCCGACCTGCTCGACCAGGGCGGCGTCGAAGCTCGCGCCCCAGGCCAGCGGGGTCGGGAAGATCGTCGCCCCGTACGCGGTGAAGCCGGTGAGGCATTCCTCGTGGACCAGGGCCGGGATGCCGAACCGGCCCGCGGCGACGATCGCCGTCTGGAGCTCGGCGAGCTGCCGGGCGCCGTCCGCGGCCGAGACGGGCGCGGTGCCGTACGGCCGGGTGAGCTGGCCGAGGCCGTCCTTGATCAGGCGGCGCCAGTCGAAGCCCTCGTCGGCCATGTCCTGCTGGAACGGGGCCACGTCCTGGCCGGTGGCGCCGCCGGCGGGCCACACCGCGTAGAGCTGGCCGAGCTTCTCGGCCAGGGTCATCCGGCGCATCAGGTCGGCGACCCGGTCGGGGGCGGGCAGCGCGACGTCGCGCCACGGTTCGAGCGGGCTGGGCTGGCTGGACATCCGACGGTCCTCCGAAGCGCGGCGGGGCTGCTTCCGGGAAAGTTCCGGTATGGAGATCTCACCGGAGGGCAGTGGCATCCGCACCCTAGCACCGCGCTCGGCGCTATCCATAGCTCTTGCGGCGACTTTCGCGGCCGAGACGTCCAAAAGCGCCGATCAACAAGCTCCGAAACTTCCGCTGCGCCACCAATCCCCTGCTCGTACGGCCTCTGCCGTAGAAACGGTGCACAGTGGACAGACACGGCAGCGCCACCAGCAGGGCTTCACAGTCACGTTCCGTGGCCGGCCTCCGCTCCGCAGATGCGCGGTAGGAGGTTGCGGTGGAGGCGGTCATGCTGCCGTCGCTCCGTTGCGTCACCGAAAGTTTTCAATATCCCCAATTCGGCCATAGGGGGTTGACTATCCCGTTCGGTCGTCCCTACCGTTCCGAGTCAGTTACGGAACTGTTCCGGAATTCTTTCGACTGTACGGCTTTGCCCATCGAGAGGGCCGCTGACCGTGCCGGCGCAGACCCCCGTGGGGCGGACCAGCCCGCCGCCCCACGGGCCGCCCGCCCTGGTGGTGGTCGTCGGCCGGGCAGCGCTCGACACCGTGCTCGACACGTACCAGACTGACATCCTGTCCGGACGCAAGCCGCTGTCGGCCTGGGACGACGCCGTCTCCGAACGGCGCCGGGCCGGGGGCGACGAGGTCCGCGGCCGCTTCCAGGACCAGCTGGCATGATCGTCGAACCGGGTGCGGACCGCGCTCCCTACCGGCCCGCACCCGGCCGTCCGGAAGGACATTCCCCGTGTACGGCTTCCCCGGCGCGACCGCCGTCTCGGCGCTGCGCGTGTACGACTGGCCCGCCGCCGACGGCAGGCGCGGCGGCTCCCCGCACCTGCACACCGCCTCGTCCGAGGGCTACGTCGTCACCTCCGGCACCGGCACCCTGGAGACCCTGAGCCGCGACGGGTACGCCGAGCACCCGCTCGGACCCGGCACCGTGCTGTGGTTCAGCCCCGGCACGGTGCACCGGCTGGTCACCGACGGCGACCTGGAACTGCTGGTGGTGATGCAGAACGCGGGCCTGCCCGAGGCGGGCGACGCGGTGCTCACCTTCCCGCCCGAGGTGCTGGCCGACCCGGCCGCCTACGCGCGGGCCGCGGCGCTGGCCGTACCCCCGGAGATCGAGGCCGGGCCGCAGACGCAGGCCGCGCTCGCCGACGCGGCCCGGCACCGCCGCGACCTCGCGCTGGAGGGTTACCTGCGGCTGCGCGAGGGCGGCCCGGACGCGCTGGCCGAGCTGCACCGGGCCGCCGCGGCACTGGTCCGCGACCGGGCCGCGGCCTGGGACGCGCTGTGGCGCGAGCGCGCCCTGGCCCAGGCCGAGCGCACCGGCGCCCAACTGCGCGACCTCGCCGAGGGGCGCCCCGGCCTCATGTCCGACGCCCACGTCGGCCACGCCACCCCGAACCCGCCCGGCCGCCACGGCATGTGCGGCCACCTCCAGACCTGGGCCTTCTGACCCCGCCCACCCGCCTCGCCCGCGCCCGCCCCGCACGGGGTTCGTGCAGTTTCGGGGAAAGTGCTGGAATCCGGGCGGCCGGCTCAAGCGGTTGTTGCAACGAGGTACTGGTTGAGTCGTTCGGCGGGGTTTTGCCAGTCGAGGGTTTGGCGCGGTCGTCCGTTGAGTTCTCGGGCGACCGCGTCGAGTTCGTCCTGGCTGTATTTGCGGAAGTCGGTGCTGGAGCGGGGGAAGTACTGGCGTAGCAGGCCGTTGGTGTTCTCGTTGCTGCCGCGTTGCCAGGGCGAGTGGGGGTCGCAGAAGTAGACCTTGCAGTCGGTGGCCAGGGTGAACCGGGCGTGGCGGGCCATCTCGGCGCCCTGGTCCCAGGTCAGGGTCTTGCGTAGTTCGTCGGGTAGGCGGTTCATCAGGGTGATGAGGACGTCGGTGACGTTGTCGCTGATGCGTGATTCGGGCAGGGCGCCGAGCATGACGTAGCGGGTGGCGCGTTCGACCAGGGTGATGATCGCGCTGGTGCCGCGGGCGCCGATGATCAGGTCGCCTTCCCAGTGGCCGGGCACGGCCCGGTCGGCGGCCTCGGCCGGGCGGGCCGAGATGTGCAGATCGGCGACCCACGGCCTGGCCGCGCGTGTGGCCGTGGCCGCCCTCGACTGCGGCTTGCGGGCCGCCCGGCCGGAACGCAGCGCGACCTGCCGGGCCAGTTCCTCACGCATCCCGCCCCGGGCCTGGTAGTAGATCGCCTGGTAGATCGTCTCGTGCGACACCCAACACTCCGGCTGATCGGCGTAGTCGATGCGCAGCGACCGGGCGACCTGCACCGGCGACCACCGCTGGGCCAGCCGCTGCTTCACCAGGTGCCACAGCGGTGCCATCGTACGGCTGCGCCGGGCGCGCAGCCTGCCATCACGCGGGCGCCGGGCCCGCTTGTCGGCCCGACGCTGGGCGAACTCGTGGCAGTACTTCCATCGATAGCCCCCACCCCACCGCCCGGTCGCCGGACATCCGGCGGCCCGGCCGCGCGGATGCCAGGCACCACCAGGCGCGTGCGCACCCTGGTAGGCGTTGTTACGGGTCACCTCCCGCCACACCGTCGTACGGTCACGGCCGATCACCGCCGCGATCTGGGCATAACGCAGCCCCTGACCGAACAACACCTCGATCTGGGCGCGCTCCTGCGAAGTCAAACGTCTACCGGGCATGAATCCGATCCTCCAAGATCCATACCTCGTTGCAACAGCCAACAGAAACCGCCGGCCAAGATTCGAGCACTTTCCCCGAAACTGCACGAGACTGCCCGCCCTTACGCCCCGTCGCGGTCGGAGTCCGCCGCGAGGACGATCACGCCGAGGTAGCCGTCGCCGTCCTCGGTGATCTTCAGGAGCATCGGGTCCTGGTAGATCGAGTCGCCGTCGTTGAAGGTGTCGCGGCCGGTCTTGGCGGAGTACGGCGCCGCGGTGAAGACCTTCGTGTTCATGGCCTCGTCGAACATCATCTGCGTGGTGAGCACGCGGGAGTTGCTGACGTGCACCATCGCGTGGACGTGCACGGTGCGGCCGCGGTACCAGCCGGGCCAGACCGTGGTGAACTGCACGATGCCGTCGCTGTTGGTGACCTGGGCGCCGCGCAGGTAGCGCTGGTCGTCCTGCGGCTGGAGGTCGGCCATGTCGCCCTCGCCGCCGGTGCCGCCCGGCTGCCCGGCCCCGGGCTGCGGCGCCCCGCTGGGCGGGGTGCCGCCCGGCATGCCGCTCGGCGGGGTCCCACCGGGGCCGCCCGGCTGGCCGCTGGGCGGGGTGCCGCCGGGCTGGCCGCCGCCGCCGGACATCGCCTCGGCGCCGGAGTAGAGCCCGGCCGCGTCGCAGTGCCAGATCTCCACCACCGCGTTGCTCAGCGGCTTGCACTCCTCGCTGTCCTGCACCTTGATGGCCAGGCGCAGCCGGGTGCCCGGCCGGTCCTCGCGGATGTCGCTGCGGATCTTGTCGGCGTCGAAGTAGTACGGCCCCTGCGTGGTCGTCGCGGTCAGCGCGCAGGTGCTCGCCCCGGTGAACAGGCCGGTCAGGTCGGCCGTGGTGACCGCCTCCGGCGCCACCGTCTCGCCGGTGGAGGTGGTGGCCGCACCGCCGTCGCCGCAGGCGGCGAGCAGGCCGCCCAGCCCGAGCGAGCTGATCCCCGCGAAGATCGCGCGGCGGCTCACCCGCTGGCCCTCATGGTGGTCGTGGTGCATCGCAGTCAGCCCTTCCTTCGTCGGTATGCCCGACGCTAGGCACCGGGGCTCGGCGAACCGTCGGGGCGACCTGCACGGACCCTGCACGGTGGCTGGGAAACCCGTCAGAGCCGCCGGGCGGGCAGCCGTACGCTACGGCGGTGACCCGAGAGTTGATCGTGCTCGGCACCTCCAGCCAGGTGCCGACCCGCCACCGCGCGCACAACGGCTACCTGCTGCGCTGGGACGGTGAGGGCATCCTGTTCGACCCCGGTGAGGGCGCCCAGCGCCAGCTGCTGCTGGCCGGGGCGGCCGCGAGCGACATCACCCGCATCTGCGTCACCCACTTCCACGGCGACCACTGCCTCGGCCTGCCCGGCATCGTGCAGCGGCTGTCGCTGGACCGGGTGCCGCACGAGGTGCCGGTGCACTTCCCCGCCTCCGGCACGCTCTTCTGGCAGCGGCTGCGCCACGCCAGCTGGTACGACGACCACGCGCGCCTGGTCGAGCAGCCCGTCATCGGCGACGGCGGCGTGCTGGCCGAAGGCCCGTTCGGCACCCTGTCGGCCCGGCGGCTGAACCACCCCGTCGAGTCGTACGGCTACCGCCTGGTCGAGCCGGACGGGCGCCGGATGCTGCCCGAGCGCCTGGCCGCGCTGGGGGTACGCGGCCCGGCCGTGGGGGTGCTCCAGCGCGAGGGCGTCATCGACGCCGACGGCCGCCGGGTCACCCTCGACGAGGTCAGCGGCCCGAAGCCGGGACAGGTGATGGCCTTCGTCATGGACACCGGCCGCTGCCAGGCCGCGCTCGACCTCGCGGCCGGAGCCGACCTGCTGGTGATCGAGTCGACGTTCCTGGAGTCCGAGGCCGAGCTGGCCGCCGAGGCCGGGCACCTCACCGCGGCCCAGGCGGCGCGGATCGCCGCCGAGGCGGGGGTGCGCACGCTGGTGCTGACCCACTTCTCCCAGCGCCATCCCGACGCCGACGTGTTCGGGGAGGAGGCGGCGCGCCACTTCGGCGGCGAGATCGTGGTCGCGCGGGAATTGAGCAGGATCACCCTGCCTGCGCGCCGCTGACCTTCCGGCCTAGTATTCGCAGCGGCCAGCAGCACGCCGATCGGAGCCGACCTGTGTCTTCCCTCAGCCAGCCGGGCACCGCGCCGGCCGTCGCCGCGCCGGGCGGCCCGCCGCTGTCGCGCCTGAAGCAGTCGTTCCTGGCCGCCTGGCCGGCGCTGGTGGCGTACGCCGTCGCGCGCGCCGTCGGGGTGGGCGTCTACCTGCTCGTGGCGCACCTGTCGGGCCGCGACGGCTGGCACATCCTGGGCCACCGCACCGACGCCGGGTTCTACTTCCGGATCATCACCGAGGGCTACTCCGGCCCGCAGGTGCTGGACAAGAACGACATGGCCTTCTTCCCGCTGTACCCGATGCTGGTGCGCGGGGTGCACGAGGTGGTGCCGCTGCCCGCCGACACGGTCGCCATCCTGGTGAGCTGGCTGGCGGCGCTGATCGCGGCCTGGGGCGTCTACGCGGTCGGCGCCCACCTGCACGACCGCCGGACGGGCGTGCTGCTGGCGCTGCTGTGGGGGCTGCTGCCGCACGCGATCGTCGAGTCGATGGCGTACACCGAGGCGATCTTCACCGCGTTCGTGGCCTGGGCCCTGCTGGCGCTGCTGCGCGAGCGCTGGGTGGCCGCGGGCGCGCTGGCGCTGCTGGCCGGGCTGACCCGCCCGACCGCGCTGGCGCTGATCCCGGTGGTCGGCCTGGCCGCGCTGATCGCGGTGGTCAAGACCCGGGGCCGGGCGTGGCAGCCCTGGGTGGGCATGCTGCTGGCGCCGCTGGGCTGGCTGGGCTACATCCTCTGGGTGGCGCAGCGCACCGGGCGCCTGGACGGCTGGTTCCACATCCAGGACGCGGGCTGGGGCTCGCGCTTCGACGGCGGGGTGTTCACCGCCAAGACCATGGCCAGGCTGCTCAAGCACAACAGCTCGCTGGACGCGTACCTGGTCTCGTTCGTGCTGCTGGTGGCGGTCGCGCTGTTCGCGCTCACGATCATCGACCGGCAGCCGTGGCAGCTGCTGCTGTTCAGCGGGCTGATCCTGCTGATCACCGTCGGCGGCATGAACTACTACAACTCCAAGGCCCGCTTCCTGCTCCCGGCGTTCGCCCTGCTGGTGCCGGTGGCCACCGCGCTGGCGCGGACCAGGCCGGCCCGGATGGCGGTCATCGTGCTGACGATCGCGGCGGCGTCCACCTACTGCGGGGTCTACCTGCTGCTGATCTGGAAGCTCTCGCCCTAGCCCCGACGGGGAAGGGGCGAGGGCACGTGACCGGACTGCGGGGACCGGAGTGTCACGTGCCCTCGCCCACACGACACCGGTACGGTCCGAACGGACGCCTGGCCGGAGGCGCCGGGTCGACGGAGGCTTGTCGACCCGGATGTCGGCCGTACAGGTGCGAGGCGGCACGCCGGCGCTGGCGGAGCGCGGTGGCGGAGCCGCGGGGGCGGATGATCCGCACGGCCCGCGCCGGGGGACGGCCGGCCGGGCGGAACACCCTGGGTTGGCTGGTCGAAGCCCTGGTCAGTCGAAGTAGCCGCCGCGCATGCCACCGGTGCCGGTGGTGGCACTGCGCTGGCCGGAGCCGCTTCGCTCGCCGAGGGCGGCACGCCAGCCGGGCAGCGAGCGCAGCCCGTTCAGGTCGTGCCGTACGGTCCAGGCGTCCCGCCAGTGCCGGCTGGCCGCGGCTTGTGCCCGCTCTGCCAGTCGACGCGGCGGGCACGGCCAGTGCTGACCGCACCAGGTGCAGAGATCGTCGTCGTCAGGTCGCTCGTGCCGCCCGAGGATCTGCTGCGCGTCGCGCCACAGGAGCCGGTCGGCTATGTCGGTCGGTTCGGTGTCGGCGGACAGTCCATGGTCGACGGTGACCACGTTTCCACTTCCCCTCGGTAGCGGTGCCGCTTCCGTACGCTTAGTAGAACTGCGGGGCAAGCAGATTCGTCGCACAGACTGTGCGATTGGCTGTACACGCCGTCATCCGAATCAGCGACGTGCCGCTCTGGCTGCTAGGACGCCGATCAGCAGGGCGAGCCCGACGAGCAGCAGCGCCACCCCGAACCAGGTCACCGGCTGCGACACCAGGGCCAGCATCCGGCCCGCCTCGGAGGTGGCCGACGGCGTGGCCGCGAGGCCCGGGTCCGGCGTGCCCGGGTCGTCCCCGGTCGGGGTCGCGACCGGCCGCGGGCTGCGGTCGCAGATCAGATCGAGGGGGTACGGAAACCGCCTGGTCGCCGGGATCGCGCTCGGCGACGGGCTGGGACTCGGCGACGGACTCGCGCTGGGACTGGCGCTGGGCGACGGGGCGGCACTCGGGCTCGGGCTCGGCGACGGGCTCGCGCTGCGGCTCGGCGTCGGGCTGGCGGCGGCCCCCGCGCCCGGCGGCGGCGCGGCGGGACTCGCCGCGAGGCCCGCGCCCGCCTGCCGCTCGGTCCGGCTCGGCACGAGGTGGGCGTTCGGGGCCGGGTGCGGCACGGTCGGGCCCGGCACGACGTGCGCGTTCGCCCCCGGCTCGGTGCCGCCGCCGGTTCCCGGCACGACGTGCGCGGCCGGGGGCGGCGAGGGCGACGGGGAGGCCGAGGCGTCGACGACGTCGGCGCGCGGGGCGAAGATCAGGCCGCTGGGCAGCGGCCCGCTGAGCACCAGCCGCAGCGCGTCCGGGAAGTGCCACAGCAGGTCCCGGTCGGGCCCGGTCAGGGTCGGCAGCCGGGGCACGGTCCAGGCGAAGTCGTAGCCGACCCCGCGCGTGTCCACGTTGATCAGCAGCGGCCCCCCGAACGTGGGATTGGGCTCGAAGCTCAGCTCCTCGATCTGGTCGAGGTCGGCGGCGGTCAGCCAGAGCACGTTGGTCTGGCCGGGGGCGAGCCGGACCACCGCCCGGGTCCCCGGCGGATACGGCGAGGCGAGCTGCTCGCCGCCCTCGCCCTGCGGCCGGACGGTCGCCACGCAGGCGCTCAACTGGGCTGAGTGCGCGAAGTCCCCACCGGACGGCCTCGGCGAGGGAGCCAGCCCGATCACCATGCTCAGGACCGCTGCGACGGCGGCACGCACCCCCGCACCCTATCCCGTCCGCACCACCCCGGACGGTCCCGCCGCACCCCGGTCCCGAAGGTTTCGGCGGGACCGGGGGCGGTGCGGGTCAGCCGAGCTGGGTGAGCAGGTCCTGGCGGGTGAGCACGCCGCGCGGCTTGCCGTCGATGAGCACCATCGCGGCGTCGGACTTCTCCAGCATCGCCACGATCTCGGCCACGGGCTGGCCGCCGCCGATCATCGGCAGGGCGGGCCCGATGTGGCGGTCGAGCGGGTCGTGCAGCGCCGCGGCCCCGGTGAACAGGGCGTCCATCAGGTCCTTCTCCACGATCGAACCGGCGACCTCGCCGGTGACCACCGGCGGCTCGGCCTTGAGCACGGGCAGCTGCGACACGCCGTACTCCCGCATGATGTCGATGGCGTCGCGGACCGTCTCGGTCGGGTGCACGTGGATCAGCTCCGGCATGCCCGCCTTCGCCGACATCTTGGCCGCGAGCACGTCGGCGACGGTGACCCCGGCCTCGCCGGTGCGCAGGAAGCCGTAGCGGGCCATCCAGCCGTCGTTGAAGATCTTCGACAGGTAGCCGCGGCCGCCGTCGGGCAGCAGCACCACGACGACGTCGTCCGGCCCGGCCGTCGCGGCGACCTTCATCGCCGCCACCGCGGCCATCCCGCACGAGCCGCCGACCAGCAGGCCCTCCTCGCGGGCCAGGCGGCGGGTCATCGCGAACGACTCCTTGTCGGTCACCTCGATGATCTCGTCGCAGACGTCCCGGTCGTAGGTCTGCGGCCAGAAGTCCTCGCCGACCCCCTCCACCAGGTACGGCCGCCCGGTGCCGCCGGAGTAGACCGAGCCCTCGGGGTCGGCCCCGATGATCTTCACCCGGCCCTGCGAGGCCTCCTTGAGGTAACGGCCGATGCCGCTGACCGTGCCGCCGGTGCCCACCCCGGCCACGAAGTGCGTGATCCGGCCGTCGGTCTGCTCCCAGATCTCGGGGCCGGTGTCCTCGTAGTGTGAGCGCGGGTTGTTCGGGTTGCTGTACTGGTCGGGCTTCCAGGCGCCCGGGATCTCGCGGGCGAGCCGGTCGGAGACGTTGTAGTACGAGCGGGGGTCCTCCGGCGCGACCGCGGTCGGGCAGACCACGACCTCCGCGCCGTACGCCCGCAGCACGTTCTGCTTGTCCTCGCTGACCTTGTCGGGGCAGACGAAGACGCACTTGTAGCCCTTGAGCTGGGCCACCAGGGCCAGGCCGACGCCGGTGTTGCCGCTGGTCGGCTCGACGATGGTGCCGCCGGGCCGCAGCAGGCCGTCGCGTTCGGCCGCCTCGACCATGCGGACGGCGATGCGGTCCTTGACCGAGCCGCCCGGATTCAGATATTCGACCTTCGCCAGCACGGTCGGACTGGCTCCGTCGGTGACGTTCCGCAGCCTGACCAGGGGGGTGTTGCCGATCAGGTCGACCACGTTCTCGTAGTAACGCATTGGTCAACTCTAAAGCCGGCAGCACCCCGCGGGCGTCAGGCGACCTCCCCCTCGATGACCGTGCCCGGCCCGGCCGGTGGCGGCGTGGCCGCCCGCCCGGCCGCCGGCGGGATCGAGCCCTCCCAGGCCAGGAAGCGGTCGGTCTCGCTCAGCAGCGCGCCGGCGATCCAGCCGACCACGATCATGTCGTCCACGAGGCCGAAGACGAGCAGGAAAGCCTCGGGAACGATGTCGACGGGCGAAACCACGTACGCGGTCGCGGCGGTGATCAGCATCAGGCGGCCGAACCCGTCATACCGCCCGCGCAGCGTGGCCACGAGCATCCGCGGCATGGCGCCCAGCCGCTGGCCCAGGCTCGCGTTGCTGCCCGACCCCGTGACCATGGCCTTCCACAGCGCTGTGAACGCCGCCGTACGACGCAATGTGCGTCCCATCTCGCCTCCATCCACGCGCTTCCGAAGAGCGCTACCTTCTTGGCTATGAAGCGTTGCGAGCGAGCCGGCCGCCCGGTGCGGCACCGCCAGACGCCGATGCCTTCAGCGGCACCGCGCAGAGCGAGTTGGCTATGAGCGAGATTACTTCGCCGACGCACGCGGCGGCACGCAGTCGCGGTCGGGACCTGGTCCGGATGGCCATGTGGGGCGGCGGCGCCCTCACCGCGCTGGGCCTGGCCACGGTCGGGGTGATGCTCGGGCAGGCCGAGGCCGCCCGCCGCACCATCCCGCTGGCGGTCGCACCGCCGCCGCGCTCGGACGGCCTGTACGGCGGCCGCCAGCCGGGCGAACCGCTGCGCATGGTGATGCTGGGCGACTCGTCGGCCGCCGGGCTGGGCGCGCTGCGCGCCCGGCAGACCCCGGCCGCGCTGATCGCGACCGGCCTGTCCCGGCGCCTGTCCCGGCCGGTGCTGCTGCACAACCTGGCCGTGGTCGGCTCGACCTCGATGAGCATGCTGCCGCAGGTGGAGGAGGCGCTGGAGCTGCGCCCCGACCTCGCGGTGATCCTGGTCGGCGCCAACGACATCACCCACCGCGCCGGCACCGCCCTGTCGGTCAAGCACCTGGCCGACTCGGTGCGGCGGCTGCGCGAACTCGGCGCCGAGGTGATCGTGGGCACCTGCCCCGACCTGGGCGCCGTGCAGCCGATCCGGGCGCCGCTGCGCTGGGTGGCCCGCTCCTGGAGCCGCCAGCTGGCCGCGGCCCAGACCGTGGCCGTGGTCGAGGCGGGCGGGCGCACCGTCTCGCTGGGCGACCTGCTCGGGCCGACGTTCTCGGCGCAGCCGCACCGGATGTTCGCCCGCGACCGCTTCCACCCGTCCGCCGAGGGCTACGCGCTGGCCGCGTCGGTGCTGCTCCCGACGGTGGTGGCGGCCCTGCGCGCGCCGACGGGGCCGCAGGCGCCGCAAGAGCGCGCGAAGACGGCCGCCGACGGGGTACGGTCGCTGCCACAGGCCGCGGTCGAGGCGGCACGCCATGCCGGCACCGAGGTGAGCGGCGTACGCGTGGACGGTCGCGATCGCGGACCGGCCGGCCGGTGGGCGCAGCTGCGCCGCCGGGTGCGGGAGGTGGTCCGTCCCGCGGAGGCGACCTGGACCGCGGGCATGGACCGGACTGCGGACGTTAGCGAGGCGCAAGCATGACCTGGGCTCGGAAGCTGGGCAAGGCCGCCGCGATCACGCTGATCGCGGGGACGGTGGGCGGCGCGGCGCTGCTGGCCGCCGAGGCCGTCATCGCCCGTACCCGGCGCTATGCCAAGCCCGAGCTCGGCCTGGCGCTGCGCACCACCATGGGCGGCGACGAGCTGGCCCCGCTGCGGCTGGTGATGCTCGGCGACTCCGCCGCGCTGGGCGTGGGCGTGGACCGGGTGGTCGACACCGTCGGCGGCCAGCTCGCGGTGCTGCTGGCGGCGGGCGAGAGCGGCGAGCCGGGCCGCGGGCCCCGGCGCGGCACGGCACGGCAGGTGGCTCTGTCCAGCGTCGGTGTGGCGGGCTCCCGCTCCTCGGACCTGGCCACCCAGGTGGCCCGGTGCCTGCTCGGCGACCGCCCGGAGGTGGCGGTGATCCTGGTCGGCGGCAACGACGCCATCACCCTGCGCCGCCCGTCGGACGCGGCGGCGTACCTGGGGGCGGCGGTGCGGCGGCTGCGCGAGTCGGGCGTCGAGGTGGTCGTGGGCACCTGCCCGGACCTGGGCGCGGCGCGGGCCATCGCCCCGCCGCTGCGGCAGGTGGTGGGCTGGCTGGGCCGCCGGGTGGCGCGGGCGCAGGTGCGCGCGGTGCACGCCGCCGGGGGTGCCGTGGTCGATCTCGCGGTGGAGACGGGGCCGGTGTTCCGGGCCGACCCGAACACGCTGTCGGCCGACCGCTACCACCCGTCCGCCGACGGATACCGGGTCTGGGCGTACGCCCTGCTCCCGGCGGTCGCGCACGCGGCCGGCGTGACCCCCAGACTCCCCTGAGGAACTCGTCACTCCCGCCTGGCGCACCAAGTTACCCGTGAGTTAACGTCCGTTCATGTCTGATGCTGTCATCGTCGCCACCGCCCGGTCTCCGATCGGCCGGGCCGGCAAGGGTTCGCTGCGCGACCTGCGCGCCGACGACCTCACCGCCACCATCATCCAGGCCGCCCTGGACAAGGTCCCCGGACTCGACCCGGGCGAGATCGACGACCTCTACCTGGGCTGCGGCCTGCCCGGTGGCGAGCAGGGCTTCAACATGGGCAAGGTGGTCGCCACCCTGCTCGGGCTGGACTCGCTGCCCGCCGCCACGATCACCCGGTACTGCGCCTCGTCGCTCCAGACCACTCGGATGGCGTTCCACGCGATCAAGGCGGGCGAGGGCGACGTGTTCATCTCGGCCGGCGTCGAGATGGTCTCCCGGTATGCCCGCGGCAACTCCGACTGGCTGCCCCCGGACGCGGCGGCCGCCGTCGGCGGGGCGTGGAACAACCCGCGCTTCGCGGCGGCCCAGGCCCGCTCGGCCCGGCGTGCCGAGGCGGGCGCGCCGGCCTGGCACGACCCGCGGGCGGACGGCGAGCTGCCCGACATCTACCTGACCATGGGCCAGACCGCGGAGAACCTGGCCCAGCTGCACGGGGTCACCCGCGAGGAGATGGACGCGTTCGGCGTACGGTCGCAGAACCTCGCCGAGCAGGCGATCAAGGACGGCTTCTGGGCCCGGGAGATCACCCCGGTGATCACTCCGGACGGCACCGTGGTCAGCACCGACGACGGTCCGCGCCCCGGCATCACGCTGGAGGGCACCGCCACGCTCAAGCCGGTGTTCCGCCCCGACGGCCGGATCACCGCGGGCAACTGCTGCCCCCTCAACGACGGCGCCGCCGCGGTCGTGATCATGAGCGGCAGCAGGGCGCGGGAGCTGGGCCTGACCCCGCTGGCCCGGATCCTGTCCACCGGCGTCACCGCGATGAGCCCCGAGATCATGGGCATCGGCCCGGTCGAGGCCAGCCGCCAGGCGCTGCGGCGGGCGGGCATGACCATCGACGACGTCGACCTCTGCGAGATCAACGAGGCGTTCGCGGCGCAGGTCATCCCGTCGTACCAGCAGCTGGGGCTGCCGCTGGAGAAGCTGAACACGATGGGCGGCGCGATCGCGGTCGGCCACCCGTTCGGCATGACCGGGGCCCGCATCACCGGCACCCTGATCAACGCGCTCCAGTGGCACGACAAGAGCATCGGCCTGGAGACCATGTGCGTCGGCGGCGGCCAGGGCATGGCCATGGTCATCGAACGCCTCAGCTGACCGACCCACCCACCCGCCTCCCGGGCCCGCCCCACTCCGGACGGGCGCCGGGGCCCCAAGATCACGCAAGTTGCCGGGCAATCGGGCGAAAGAGGAGCCCTCATATGCCCGATTGCCCGGCAACTCGGCTGGTCTTGAACGACGTTCCCGGACGGGGTCAGGTGTCGAGGGTGTGGCGGAGGGCGGCGATGTCGGCGGTGGTCGACGCCACCAGGTCGGGGGCGGGGGCCAGCGAGATCAGCTCGCCGACCACCACACGGAGCTGGTCGGCCAGCGCCAGGTCGGTCAGGCGCGGCACGGCCCGGCGCGGCGTGCCGCCCAGGTCGGCGGCCTGATCCGCGACCCGCTGCACCAGCAGGTGCATCGACTCGCCCCGGTCGGCCCAGCGGGCGGGCGTCCAGTGGCCGACCTGGTTGGCGAGGAGATCGGCCGCTCGCCGCAGCTGCTCGGTGCTCACGCACAGGATTGTGCCGCCCCTGCATGAACGACGCCGCCGCGGGCTGGTGCCCACGGCGGCGTGTCGGTCTGCGGCCTGCCCGCCGGACTAGTCGTCCTGCAGGTACGACAGCAGGCGCAGGAACTCCAGGTACATCCAGACCAGCTCGACCAGCAGGCCGAACGCGCCGAGCCAGCCGTACTTGCGCGGCAGGCCGGCGGCGATGCCGTCCTCGATCTGCTTGAAGTTGACCACGAACATCAGCGCGGCCACCACGATGCAGACGAGGCTGAAGCCGATCGCGAGCGGGCCGCCGTTGCGCAGCGGGCTCGCCGAGCCGGTGATCAGGTAGATCGCCAGGTTGACCAGCATCACCACGCCGAGGCCGGCGGTGACGCCGATGACCACGCGCATGAACTTCGGCGTGGCCCGGATGACCTTCGCCTTGTAGAGCACCGCCATGGTCAGGAAGACGCCCAGCGTGGCGATGACCGCCTGGAGGACGATGCCGTCGAAGGCGGTGTTGTAGGCCCTGCTCACCGCGCCGAGGAACACGCCCTCGATGAGCGCGTAGGCGCACATCACCAGGGCGTTGGTCACCTGCGCGAACGAAATGATCATGCCAACGATGAGGCCGGCGACCGCCGCGGCGATCCAGACCGGAGCGAGCAGTTCGAACGGCAGGACCGTCCAGGTCACGGCGGCCGACAGGGCGGCGAGGCCGAGCAGCGTGATGGTCTTGACCACCACGTCGTCGAGCGTCATCACGTCGGCGTGGCCGGTCTGCACCACCTCGGGGTAGCCGCCCGGGGCGTAACTGGTCGGCACGCCCTGGCCCGGCACGCTGTACCGGGGCTGCTGCGCGGCCGCGCCGATCCGGTTGAGGACCGGATTGGAACTCTTCACTGCGCTTTCTCGCCTCCTCCATGGATGGTGGCGTCAGCGTAGCGGATCGGCGCACCCTGGAAAGTACGTCTATCAGGCTGAAGATCGGATTCGGCGTTCCGGTGCCACAACGGGCAAATCCCTGTGAGCAGGGCGGGTTCGCTCCGTATCGGTGCCCGGGGCGGGACTCGAACCCGCACGCCTTTCGGCAGTCGCTTTTAAGGTGACCGTGTCTGCCGTTCCACCACCCGGGCTTGGCACCGCGCGTGCTGTGCCCTGTCACGTTAGCCGTTCCGGCCGCCGCAGGGCACCCGCGATACGGCAATGCGGCACATCACCCTGCGCCCGGCAGGATCGGCCGAGGTGTTCGGGCCGCTTAAGCGCTAGGGTCAAGCGCGTGACGAGCACCGCGCCCGCCCTGGGATCGACCAACAGCTCCGCCCCGCCCGAACAGCGGAGCGGGCAGCCGTCGTCGGCCGCCCCGGGTTCCGGGCACCGGCGGCGGGCTCTGGTGGACGTCTCGATCGGGGTGGCGTACGTCGCGTTCGCCGCCTGGCTCACCCTGGGGCTGTGGCCCGATCCGGACACGCGCACGCTGGCCCTCAACCCGCCCGACCAGATCCTGTACGAGTGGTTCCTGGCCCACGACACCACCCTCTGGAGCGGCGACTTCTCCCTGGTCAGCGACCGCCTCAACGCTCCGTACGGGGTGAACCTGCTCGCCAACACCACCGTGATCGCGCTGGGCGGCCTGTTCGCCCCGATCACCGCCCACTACGGCGCCGCCACCACGTTCTCGCTGCTCATCGCGTTCAACCTGGCCCTCACCGCGATCAGCTGGTACGTCTTCCTGCGCCGCACGCTGCGCGCCGGTCCGCTGGCCGCCGGGGTCGGCGCCGCGTTCTGCGGGTTCGCCCCGGGCATGGTGTCGCAGTCCAACAGCCACCTGCACATGACGGCGCAGTTCCTGATCCCGCTGATGCTGTGGTGCGTGGTCGAGCTGGCCCGCGCGGCCCGGCAGCCGGTGCCCGCCGGGCGGCGCATGGTCGGGTTCGGCGTGCTGTTCGGCACGCTGGTCGGCTTCCAGCTGTTCATCGGCGAGGAGACGCTGTTCCTCACCGCGATCACGCTGATGATCTTCACGGTGGTGTACGCGGCGCGCACCCGCCCCGCGCTGAAGGAGCTGGGCCGGTTCGCGGCCGGGGTGGCGGTGGCCGTCGGCACGGCGGTGGCGCTGCTGGGATACCCGCTGTGGACGCAGTTCAAGGGCCCGCAGTCGGTCTCCGACGGCGTGTTCAGCCCGCACTACTTCTCCGCCGACCTGGCCGGGTTCGCCGCGTTCTCGCCGCTGACGCTGGCCGGCGACGGCTCGGCGTCGTCGCTGACCACCGGCCCGGCCGAGTACAACACCTTCCTCGGCTGGCCGCTGCTGGTGCTGGTCGCGGTGCTGCTGGTCTGGCTGCGCCGCGACGCCGTCGCACTGGCCTGCGGCGCCGCGGCGCTGGCGATGAGCCTGCTGTCGCTGGGCCCGGAGCTGATCGTCGCCGGGCACCGCACCGGCGTCCCCGGACCGTTCTGGCTGCTGCTGAAGCTGCCCGTGGTCGACGGCGCGCTGCCGATGCGGTTCGCGCTGGCCGCCATCCCGCTGGTGGCGCTGCTGCTGGTGCGGGCGCTGGAGCAGGCACGGCAGTCGACCCTGCGGCAGGTGCGGATCGCGGTGCCGGTGCTGGTCGGCGCGGCCCTGCTGCCGCTGGTCCCGACGCCGCTGCCCACGACCGACCGCGCCCCCGTGTCGCCGTTCTTCACCGAGGGCCTGTGGCGCCAGTGCGCCACCGACGGGCAGACCATCGTCACCGTGCCGCTGCCCACCCCGGAGCGGCCGGAGCCGATGCGCAACGCCACCGCCGCGCAGACCGCGTTCGCGCTGCCGGAGGGCTTCTTCATCGGGCCGTACGGCAAGGACGGGCACGCGACCATGGGCATCGGCAAGCTGCCGACCTCGTGGGTGCTGTCGGAGGTCATCCGTACCGGGATCGTCCCGAAGATCAACGACGACCACCGGCTCGACGCCCGCAAGGACCTCACCCGCTGGAAGGCCGCCTGCGTGGTGCTCACCCCGAACCCGCGCCACGAGGAGCTGAAACTCACCCTGGAGCAGCTGCTCGGCCCCGGTACGCCGGTCGAGGACGTCATCATCTGGCCCCGTCGCTGGTGACCTGAGCAGACGAAGGGCACCTCCACTCGCTCCGCGACGTGGAAGGTGCCCTTCGTGACGTGCTAGTCCTGCTTCGTCGGGGCGGTCACCTGGGCGAAGGGGTCCATGGGCTGGTGCAGGGCACCGAGCGAGACCACCTCGCGCTTGAGGAACAGGGCCAGGGTCCAGTCCGCGACCACGCGCACCTTGCGGTTGAACGACGGGATCCGGCTCATGTGGTACGTGCGGTGCATGAACCACGCGGGCAGGCCCTTGGCCTTGATGCCGTACACGTGGGCGACGCCCTTGTGCAGGCCGAGGCTGGCCACCGAACCGACGTGCTTGTGGCGATACTCCCGGATGGGCTTGCCGCGCAGCACCGCGACCAGGTTGTCGGCCAGCCGCGTCGCCTGGCGCACCGCGTGCTGGGCGCTCGGCGAGCACAGCTCCCCCGCCGCCGCGGTCAGGTCCGGCACGGCCGCGCAGTCGCCCGCGCTCCACGCACCCTCGACGACCTGCCCGTCCTCGACCACCCGCAGCGTCGCGTCGCAGGTGATCTTGCCCTGCGCGTTGCGCGGCAGGTCCGTCGCGGCCACCATCGGGTGCGCCTTCACGCCCGCGGTCCACACGATGGTGTCCGCCCCGAACTCGCCGCCGTCGGACAGCTTCACCACACCGTCGACGCAGGACTCCAGCCGGGTGCCCAGGCGCAGGTCCATGTTGCGCTTGAGCAGCGCCTCGACCGTGTACGCCCCCATCTGTGGCCCGACCTCGGGCAGCACCCGCTGCGTCGCCTCGACCAGCACCCAGTGCATGTCGTCGGCCTTGAGCTCGGGGTAGTAGCGCAGCGCGTCGCGCGCCATGTCCTCCATCTCGCCCAGCGCCTCGACGCCCGCGAAACCGGCGCCGACCACCACGAACGTCAGCGCCCGGCGCCGGGTCTGCTCGTCGGTCGTGGCCGCCGCGATGTCGAGGCACTCCAGCACGTGGTTGCGCAGCCAGATCGCCTCGCCGATGGTCTTGAAGCCGACCGCGTGCTCGCGCAGGCCCGGGATGGGCAGGGTCCGCGACACGCTGCCGGGTGCGACCAGGATGTGGTCGTACGGGATCTCGCGGGACGGTCCCACCACCGGCTGCACCGTCGCGACCTTCCGGGAGTGCTCGACCTTCGTCACCGCCCCCTGGACCACGGTGCAGCGGCGCAGCTCCCGGCGCAGCGGCACCACCGTGTGCCGCGGGGAGATGTTGCCGGCCGCCGCCTCGGGCAGGAACGGCTGGTAGGTCATGTGCGGCTGCGGGTCGACGACGACCACCTCAGCCTCGGTCGCGCGCAGTTTCCTGGACAGGCGGAGAGCGGCGTAAAGGCCTACGTGGCCCGCGCCCACCACCAGAATCCGCAGTGGCTTCACGTTATTCACGCTACCGCCGGGCCAGCCTGACAATCAGCTGAGAAACCTGTGATCCCGGACAGCGACGCCCATCACGTCCCAGCTCACCACCCCAGATCGGGAGCGGGGTGGGTCAGGGGCGGCGGCCGAGTTGGGTGAGCAGGCCCACCGTGAGGGCGGTGGCGGCCAGGCCCACGACCAGGGCGACGTTCGGGGCGGCGATGCGGTGGCCGGGCAGCAGCTCGGCCAGCGCGATGGTGAGGCCGCCGGAGACGGTCACCAGCAGCACCGCCCGCGCCGCCCAGCGGATGATCACCTGGTTGTCGACGATCGCGTCGTACGGCAGCACCGCCGCCAGCGCCGCCGCCGCGTGGGTCAGGTACAGCGCCACCGCCAGCCCCAGCAGCCGGGCCAGCGTCACCGGCGACCCGAAGGCCATGGTGTCGACCAGCCACAGCCCGATCATCACCAGCAGCACGCCGGTGACCGCGATGCCGCGCGGCGCGAGCGCGGGCAGCACCGCCGCCACCAGCAGCCCGACGACGAGCCGCGACTCCAGCGTCCCGGCCGGCGCCGCGATCAGCAGCCCGGCGAAGGCCGCCGCGAACACCACCGCCCGCACCAGCAGGGGTCCGCCGGTGATCCGGCCGACCGCCCGCAGCCGCTCCGTGAGCTGCTTCATCGGCGCACCGTCCTCACGTGCCTCGTCGGGTCGGCCACCGCCGCGGGTGCCGTGGTCATCGCAGCACCGCCTTCGGGGCCGCGGCCAGGCGGGACACGTCGCGCAGCACCGCGTCGAGGCTGCCCGCACCGGCCCACGCGACCACGGGCACACCGTGCTCGCGCAGCTGCCCGATGGTGTTCTCCCGCTCGGCCCGCCACAGCCGGTACGCCACCTCGCCCCAGGTGTTGCTGCTGGCCGCAGTCAGGCCCTCGGGCAGGGTGTCGACGGCGACGACGAAGCGGCCCGAGCGGGCCAGCCCGGCCAGCATCGAGGCCGAGCGCGCGTCCAGCAGCGGGGTGAGCACCACGACCAGCGCCGCGGCCGAGATGCCCGCGGCGAGCTGGGCTCCGCCGCGCTCCTGGGCGGTGGGGCTGGAGTGGGCGTCGAGCAGCCACTCCAGCACGGTCAGGTACTGGCGGCGGCCACTGGCCGGGCGCAGGCGGCGCGCCGAGGCGCCGTACTCCAGGACGGAGACGCGGTCGCCGCGGTGCAGGTAGTGCTCGGCGATCGCGGCGGCGGCGCGGACGGTCCGGTCCAGCACCGAGGCGGTGCCGTCGACGCCGCCGGAGCGACCCGCGTCGGCGAGCAGGTCGAGCAGCACCACGACCTCGGCGTCGCGGTCGGACAGCGTCGCCGCCACGTGCAGCCGCTCGGTACGCAGCGACACCCGCCAGTCGATGCGGCGCAGCCGGTCGCCGGGGCCGAACTGGCGCACCCCGGCCAGCTCGCCGCCCTCGCCGGGACGCCGCGAGCGGTGCTGGCCGACCAGCCCGGCCGCGCGCGGCATGACCTCGTCGGCCTTGAACGGGTCGGTCAGCGGGTACACCTTCACGCCCAGCGCACCGGTCACCACGGCCCGGCTGACCAGCAGCCCGTCGGCGGCGACGGCGTACGCGGAGGCGGGGCCGAGCGAGTGGCGGCCCCACCGGACGGCGGGCCCGGCCAACTCGATGGCGGCGGCCACCCCGCGCGGCACCAGCGTCACGTAGGGGCGGCTGCCGCCCGCGTGCCGCCCCTGCGCGCCGGTGTCGTCCAGGCGCAGCCAGGGCGAGTGCTGCACGCGTACGACGGCCAGGTCGTAGCCGGTGACGTCGCGGTTCTCCACCTCGGCGGTGGCGCCGAGCTCGCCGCCCTCGACCGGGAACGATTCCACGGTGGACAGCCGCAGCCCCGGCAGGTTGGCCGGACGCTTGGCCAGGCCGAAGGCGACGCCCAGCGCCAGCGGCAGGGCCAGCACGATCAGGTCGGTCCGCCCCAGCAGCACCGCGCCGACCAGCAGCGCCCCGGCGACGAGCACCGCGCGGCCGAGCGCCCGGGTGGGCACCCAGTCGTCGGGGCGCGGCGCGCTGTCACCCGGGTCGCCGGTTTCGGGGGCTCCCGGCCGCACGTCAGCCCCGGTTCCCGGTCGGCCGGAACGGTTCCAGGTCGTCGTCGTCGAGGCTGCTGATCAGGCGGCTGTTGCGGGCGGGGCTCGGCCGCTGCTGGCCCAGGTTCCCGGCGTGGCTGGGCAGCGCGCCGCTGACCGGGGCGGGCGTCGCGGCCAGCACCTCGGCCACCACCCCGACCGGGTCGATGCGCTTGAGCCACATCTCCGGCCGCAGCGTGATCCGGTGCGCCAGCGCGGGCAGCGCCACCGCCTTGACGTCCTCGGGGATCACGTAGTCGCGCCCGGCCAGGGCGGCCTTGGCCCGCGACAGCAGCAGCAGCGCCAGCGAGCCGCGCGGCGACGAGCCGACCAGCACCGCCGGGTGCTCGCGGGTCGCGGCGGTCAGCGCGATCAGGTATCGGCAGATCGAGTCCTCGACCTCGATCTCCTCGACCCCGGCCTGCATCCGCAGCAGCGTCTTGGCGTCGACGACCGGCTCGACCACGGCCTCCTCGCGGCGGCGCGACATGCGGCGGCGCAGCACGTTGAGCTCCTCGTCGGCCTCCGGGTAGCCGAAGGAGACGCGCAGCATGAAGCGGTCGAGCTGGGCCTCGGGCAGCGGGTAGGTGCCCTCGTACTCGATCGGGTTGGCGGTGGCGAGCACGTGGAACGGCGCCTCCAGCCGGTAGGTCACGCCCTCGACCGAGACCTGCTTCTCCTGCATCGCCTCCAGCAGCGCCGCCTGCGTCTTGGGCGGGGTGCGGTTGATCTCGTCGGCGAGCAGCAGGTTCGTGAAGACGGGTCCGGCGCGGAAGGTGAAGTCGTGGCTGCGCTGGTCGTACAGGAACGAGCCGGTCACGTCGGCGGGCAGCAGGTCCGGGGTGAACTGGAGACGCCGGAAGTCCAGGCCCAGGGCCTGGGCGAAGGTGCGCGCGGTCAGGGTCTTGCCCAGGCCGGGCAGGTCCTCCAGCAGGACGTGACCGCCGGCCAGGACGCCGGCCAGCACCAGCTCCAGCGAGTCGCGCTTGCCCACCATGACGGTGCCGACGCGGTCGAGCACCTGCTGGGCGAGGCGGCCCACCTCGCCGGCGGGAATCGGTTGCATGCTCACAGTCTCTCCAACGCAGTGACGATCACATCGAGTTCGCGGGGGCTGGGCAGGCGCTTGGACGGCTGGGTGAGGAACGTCCAGAGCTGGTCGCCGAGCAGCCTACGCGCGCGGTCGGGTTCGGTCGCGCGGGTGACGCCGTGGCGCTGGCGCAGCCGCTCGTCCACGAGCTCAGCCAGGCGGGCGTGCACCCGGCGCTGGTAGCGGGCGCCGTCGGCGTGGGCCCATTCGAGGATGGTCTGCCAGCGGGTCACCGCCAGCCGGATCCCGTCGTCGACGGCGGGGGCGTCGTCGGAGTGGCCGTGGCGGCCCGCGTGGCGCGGGGGCGGCGGCGCCTTGAGGGTGCGCGCCATGCGCCACACCGCGACGACGGTCACCGCGACCGCGAACAGCAGCGGCAGCGGCATGCCCAGCCCGAGCAGCTTCAGCACGATCCACCCGGCGGCCGTCCACGCCAGCGCGAACCCGACCAGGGTCAGCCAGCGCACCGCCCGGGAGCGGGTCCGCCGCTCCTCCGGCTCCGGAGCGGGCTCACGCCCGTGCCCGAGCCCGAGCAGATCCTCGATCGAAGAGCCGTCGTCGGTCACGCCAGGACCTCCTGTCCGGGTTCGGCCAGCTCGGCGCGCAGGCGGCGCAGGGACGAGCGGGCCTGCTCGCGCATGCCGCCGTCGACGCGGTGGGTGGCGAAGCGGGCGCGCCGGTAGACGTCGGCGAACCCGTTGAGCACGTCGGAGCTCAGGCGGCGGCCGACCAGCATCCGCACGACCAGGTCGGTGGCGGTGTCGCCGGGCAGCCGGGCCACGCCCGCGGCTGCGGCGGCCTGCTCCAGCCGCACCCAGCAGGCGATCACGGCGGTGCGCGGGTCGGCGGCGTCGTCGTCGAGGTCGAGCAGGCCCGCGTCCAGCGCCGCCATCACGTCGGCCTCGGCGGTGGCCTGCGCCAGCTTGACCGGTGGCCGCTCGCGGATGGCCCGGCGGCGGAACCGGGTGGTCGACCGGGCGGCCGCGCCGAGCAGCACCACCAGCACCACGGCGCCGATGGCCAGCAACACCCCGACCGCGACCAGGCCGACCCAGCCCGTGCCGCTGTCGGCGACGGGCTGCTCCGATGCGGACGGCGTGGGCGCCGGCGCGCTGGGCGACGGCGTGGCGCTGGCCGAGGCGGTCGGCTGGGCCCCCTGGCCGTCGGGCGTCGCGCGGCCGATCGGCAGCACGGAGACCGAGGCGGCGGCCGCCGCCACCGTGAGCAGCGCGGCCACGGCCAGCAACGGCCACCAGCGACGCAACGCTTCCATGGTTCCCCGCTCGTGCGAACGTCAACGTGTCGGCCGGTGCCCGGTCAGTCGAGGTCGGCCAGCGCCCGGGCCTGCCGCAACACGTCGTCCAGCATGGCGGGTGTGAGCCGCCCGGTAAAGGTGTTCTGCTGGCTGACGTGGTACGAACCGAGCAGCGCCGGGACTCCCCCGGCGCCCTCGACCGCGTCCATCCGGAACAGCGCGCCGTGCCCGAAGGCCGGGCGCGGCACCGGGGGGCGCACGCCGTACACCGTGGACAGCGTAGGCCACCACGCGCTCCACGCGAACGCGCCGAGCGCGATCACCACCCGCAGTGTCGGGCGCAGCAGCGTGACCTCGCGGTGCAGCCACGGCGCGCAGGTGTCCCGCTCGACCGGGGTGGGCTTGTTGTCCGGCGGGGCGCAGCGGACGGCGGCGGCGATCCGCACGTGGCGCAGGGTCAGGCCGTCGTCGCGGGAGACGCTGGTGGCCTGGTTGGCCAGCCCGGTCCGGTGCATGGCGGCGAACAGCACGTCGCCGCTGCGGTCGCCGGTGAAGATGCGCCCGGTGCGGTTGCCGCCGTGCGCGGCCGGGGCCAGCCCGAGGATGAGGATGCGGGCGTCGGCGGGGCCGAAGCCGGGCACGGGGCGGCCCCAGTATTCCTGGTCGCGGAAGGCCGCCCGTTTGACCGCGGCGACCTCCTCCCGCCAGGCCACCAGCCGGGGGCAGGCCCGGCAGGCGGAGATCTGATCGTCGAGCGCGGCCAGCTCGGCCGCGGTCACCGGGGGTTGCGCAGCAGTTCGACGGTGCGGGCCCAGGCCGAGGCGGTGGCGTGGGCGTTGTACACCTCGGGCCGGTCGTCGTTGACGAAGGCGTGCTTGGTGCCGGGGTAGTCGTACACGACGCAGGTGCCGCCGGCGCCCTCGATGGCGGCCTGGGCGGTCTTGATGCCCTCGGCGGCGGAGGTGCCGTCCTCCTCGCTGCAATGGATCATCGCGGTCTTGCCCGCGTAGTTGCTCCACTGCGGCGCCATGCGCTCCCACGGCAGGGCCGGGTAGAAGCCGACCGCGGTAGTGATCTTGTCGCTGACCGTGCCGGACCACAGGGCCAGGCTGCCGCCCATGCAGAAGCCGACGACGCCGACGCCGCCGGTCGCCTCCGGGCGCTGGGACAGGTATTCGGCCGCGCCCGCGATGTCCCGGGCGGCCTGGTCCATGGCCAGGCCCATCATCAGCCGGAGCGCCTCGTCGGGCTCGGTGGTCTGCACGCCGTGGTACAGGTCGGGCGCGAGCGCGACGAACCCGGCCGCGGCGAAGCGGTCGGCGAGCGAGACGATGTGCGGGACCAGGCCCCACCATTCCTGGATCACGATGACCGCAGGCCCGCTGCCCTCTTTCGGCAGCGCGAGGTAGCCCTCGCTCGTACCCCCGTTGCTGGGGAAGCTAACCATTTCACCCATCGGTCGTCCTCCTGTCGGTCAGTCGTCATCGGCTGGTCGCACAGTCGTGGCGTTCGGGGTAGCCAACCACACCGGACGGTACCGGGGAAGACAGCGGCGGCGTGGCGAAAGTTACGACTTGTCGCAGTAACTCACCACGCCGCCGCTCTGATAACGCTCAGGTGAGAGAGATCACTTCACGCTCGTCAGGCAGAGGACGTCGCCCTTGGCCTCGCTGTCGTTGGAGTCGCCGACCCACAGCATGCTGCGGACCCCGCTGAACTCGGTGCACACGGAGTCCAGCTGGCTGAAGCCGTGGCTGGTGTACCGGCCCTCGACGATGCCGACGACCTTGTTCACCGCCTCCGGGGCGGCGCAGTCGACGACCTTCATCTTGGCCACGTTGACCTGGTAGGCCGTGATGCAGTCACCGGGCTGAGCCGCGCTCACGTCGCCGAGCAGGCGGCTCAGCAGGTCCGTCTGCGTGATGACCCCGCAGGCCGCGACGAGGACGACCAGGACCGAGACGACGATGATGCGGGCCCTGCGGGTCTTGCCGGCCTTGGCCTCGGCCGCGTCCGCGGCCGCGGTGTAGAAGGCGGCGGCGTCCGACGCGGGGTCGACCGGCGCGGCGGCGGCCGGCTGCTGCGGGACAGGGAGTTCCTGCTCGCTCATGAAGTACTTCCTCCGGGGGTACGCCTCCGGCACGTGAAGGCGCGGAGGCAGGCACTTCTCGCGTGATCGCGAAGATCGTCACCGTAGCGGCAGACGATCTTTCCCCGGATCCCGAATTCGGTCGGAACTTGCGGCGGGGCGGGCCCCCTGTCGTGGTGGCCCGCCCCGCCGCTTCGGCCTTGCTCAGGCCGGTTGCGTCACTTGGTGGTGGAGACCAGGCACCACACGTCGCCCGTGCCGGTGTCGCCGACCCAGATCGCCTTCTCGGCGTCCGGGTACGCGGTGCACGGGTTGTCCTCGATCTGGAAGGAGGCGCTGGTGTACTTGTCCTCGACGATGCCGACGACCTTGTTGGCCGCCTTCGGGTCGGCGCAGTCCACGACCTTGGCGTCGTCCACGTTGTTGCCGTACTCGTTGATGCAGTCGCCGACGTCGGCGGTCTGCACGGCGCCGGTGATGTTGTCCCACAGGCTGCCGAGGCCCCAGGCGGCGCCGAACTTGACCACGCCGATGATGACGATGACCACGATCACGCCGAGGATGCTGAGGAGCTTGCTGCTCTTCTTGGGCTCCTCAGCAGCGACGGGGGCGGCCGGAACCGGCGACTCGGCGCCCGCGGCCGGCGGCTCGTACGCCGGGGGCTGCTGGGTGGGGTTTTCCTGCTCGCTCATTGCTTCTTCCTCCAGGGGTGCGCCCGCTGGCGCACATCGGCCCCCGCAGGCGAAGAGGTCTCACGCAGGCACGGAGACCGGCACACCTTAGCGTTTGCTGAACGCCATAGGGAAACTGGAATGCCCGGTGCCCGAAACATCCTCATCACCCGGCGTGACCAGGGGCGCACCACCCGCCGTCATGGCAGGCAGCACGCCCCTGGCGATCGTCGGTCAGCGGCTCGCGCTGGGCCGTGGCGTCGGACCGGCGCTCGGCGACGCCGGCAGCGCCGCCGACGGTGACGCGGTCGGCGCGGGCGCCGACGGCTGCGGCGACGCGGTCGGGTCCGCCCACGGCAGCGGCTGCGGCTGCCCCGGCATCCAGTTCACCGGCGGCTTCGCGGTGTTCCCGCAGGCGGGGTACGACACCTGCCAGGCCAGGTCGGTGAAGTCGACCGGCTCGCCCGAGTACGGCATGGTCTCGTCGTTCAGCACCTGCAGGCCCTTGTCCGGCGACCAGGCGAGCGCCTGGCGGGTGCCCAGTTTCGGCAGCATCTGGGCGCAGTAGCCCAGCAGCACCGGGTCGCCGTTCTGGTCGACCAGGCGGGCGTCCGGGATGAGCTGCCCGTCCGGCCCGACCACCCAGACGTCGCGGACCTGCTCGTATGGGTTGTAGTAGTCGGCGACGGTGTCGTAGTTGCGCCCGTCGAGCTCCTGGTCGGCCACGCCGTAGTAGACGACCCCGAACCCGGCCAGGCCCAGCGACGCGGCCAGCAGCGCCAGCCGCAGCGGCAACTGCCGGGGGCGGCCGTTGCGGCCGACCCAGATCGACGCGACCACGCACGCCGCCAGCAGCAGGATTCCGACGACGAGGTTGCCGCTGACCCGGGGCACCAGGCCGAAGCGGACCACGCCGGGCAGTTGCGCGATGAAGATGGCCAGCAGCCAGCCGCGCAGCACCCACCAGGCCGGGCGCAGCGCCCGCAGGAACTCCCCCGCCCGCTCGTATCCGAGCACGGTGCCCACCCGGCGGTCGAGCCCGTTCAGGCGGCCGCGCCAGCGCGTGGTCCACCGGGCGGCGCGCCCGCCCAGCCCGCTGGGACCCCCCGTGTGGCCCAGCGAGGCGCGCAGCTCCGCGGCGTACGCCGCCGGGGTGCCGAGGCGGTCGGCCAGGGTGGCGCCGCCGCCCTCGGCGGCGACCTCCGCGGCGACCTCGGCCAGGTGCGCCGGCAGGTCCTCCAGCAGTTCCTCGCGTACGTCGTCGGGCAGGTCGCCCAGTGCCGCGCCGACGGCGGCCACGTACCTGACGATGTCATCCTGTTCGACGCTCATGCCGGCTCCCGCAGCAGCAGTTCCATGGTGGACGCGAACTCGCGCCAGACCTCGCCGCCCTGCTTGAGCTGGGCCCGGCCGGCCGGGTTGAGCGCGTAGTACTTGCGGTGCGGTCCCTCTTCGGACGGCACCACGTAGGTGGTGAGGTAGCCCGCGGCGAACAGCCGGCGCAGCGTGCCGTAGACCGACGCGTCGCCGATCTCGGACAGCCCGGCGGTGCGCAGGCGGCGCAGGATGTCGTACCCGTAGCCGTCGTCGTCGCGCAGCACGGCGAGGACGGCCAGGTCGAGCACTCCCTTCAGGAGTTGCGTGGTATCCACGCACAAGAGAGTACTGTCGTATGCACAGTAGTGCAACGGCGAGCCGCCGTGCGTCCCCACTCAAGGTGGTGAGCTGCGGTTACGCCAGGGAGGAGGCGATGCCGTCGAGGATGTCGTGCTCCGACACGACCAGTTCCGTGCTGCCGGTGCGGCGCATGATCTGCCGCAGGATCAGCGCCCCGGCCGGGATCACGTCGACCCGGCCCGGGTGGATCGCCCCGATCGCGGCCCGGCCCGCGTGGTCCAGCGAGGTCAGCCGGTCGGTGATCTCCTCGACCGCCGCCAGCGGCACCACCGCGTGGTGGGTCAGCTCCGGCCGGTAGGACTCCAGGCCCAGCGCGATGCCCGCCACCGTGGTCACCGTGCCCGCGACCCCCACCAGCGTGGCCGGTTCGGCCCCGACCGCCGCCAGCGCGCGGTCGATCGCCGCGTCGATGTCGGCGACGGCGGCGGCCGCCTCCGCCGCGGTCGGCGGGTCGGACGGCAGGTGGCGTTCGGTCATCCGGACCGAGCCGATGTCCATGCTGATCGCGGCGCGCACCTCGCGCGCACCCCGGACGAACTCGGTGGAACCGCCGCCGATGTCGATGACCAGGCGCTCGCCGCCCTCGGGCAGCCCGTCGACGGCGCCCCGGAACGACAGGGCGGCCTCCTCGTCGCCGCTGATGACCTCGGCGGGCCGGCCCAGCGTGGCGAGCACCATCGCGTGGAAGTCTTCGGCGTTGGCCGCGTCGCGAGTCGCGCTGGTCGCCACCATCCGCACCCGGTCGGCGCCGTGGCGCGCGATCAGCCCGGTGTACTCGGCCAGGGCGATCCGGGTGCGCTCGATGGCCGCCGGGTCGAGGCGCCCGGTGCGGTCCACGCCCGCCCCGAGCCGCACGATGTGCATCTCGCGCGCGAGCTCGCGCCCGTTCTCGGTGATCAGCAGGCGGATCGAGTTCGTGCCGCAATCGATGGCGGCGACAGCGTCTCCCACGGCCGCCACCCTACCGCCGCCCGGCTGACCGCACGGCTCACAGGTGCACGAGCATCCGGGTGTTGCCGAGGGTGTTCGGCTTGACCCGCTCCAGCCCCAGGAACTCCGCCACACCCTCGTCGTACGAGCGCAGCAGCTGCTCGTACACCGGCGGCGGCACCGGGGCGCCGTCGATCTCGGCGAAGCCGAACGAGCCGAAGAACCCGGTCTCGAAGGTGAGCACGAAGATGCGGCGTACGCCCAGCTCGCGGGCGTCGTCCAGCAGCGCCCCCACGATCCGGTGCCCGATGCGCTGGCCCCGGACCGTGGCGTCCACGGCCACGGTGCGGATCTCGGCCAGGTCCTCCCACAGCACGTGCAGCGCGCCGCAGCCGACCACGGTGCCGTCGTCGCGCACCGCCACCCGGAACTCCTGCACGTCCTCGTATATCGCGACGGTGGCCTTGCTCAGCAGCCGCCGCTCCCCGCTGTACGTGTCGATCAGTCGCCGGATGCCGCGCACGTCGGCGGTGCGCGCCTTGCGGACCTCGATCTCACCCAACGCGGCCTGCCCTCTCACTCTGTCTCGACACAGGGGCCGGCCGTCCACCACGGCTCGACCAGCGTGATCACCTCGTCGCCGAACGGGTTCACCCCCGGGCCGACCGCCAGCGCGTGCCCCAGGTGCACGTGCAGGCACTTGACCCGCTCGGGCATGCCCCCGGCCGACACGTTCTCGATCTCGGCCACGTGGCCGACCGCCTCGCGGCGGGCCAGGTAGTCCTCGTGCGCGCGCAGGTAGTCGGCGCGCAGCTGCGGATCGCTGCGCAGCTGCTCGTTCATCTCGCGCATCAGGCCCGACGACTCCAGCCTGCTGCACTCCGCGGTCGCCCGCGGGCAGGTCAGGTAGAACAGCGTCGGGAACGGCGTGCCGTCGGGCAGCCGCGGCACCGTCTCCACCACGTCGGGCTTGCCGCACGGGCACCGGTGCGCCACCATCGCGGTGCCGCGCGTCGGGCGGCCCAGCTGCGCGCGTACGGCGTCGAGGTCGGCCTGGCCGGCCGGTTCCCGCACCGGCGGCGGCACCATCTCGCGTTCCATCTCGGCCTCCTCTGGCTCGGCAGGAGTCTCGGTGCTCACGGGTCTCGGTGATCGGGTGGGGACAGCGGCGGGCACGCCGATGGCGACTCGCGACTCTCTCGATCACCGTGACGACAAGAGCGCACTGCGGGGGCCTAGGGGGCGGCGGGATCCAGGCGGGACCAGACGGTGCCGTACCAGGTGGTCGGCTGCGGCGGCGGCGCGGGCTGGCGCCCGGCGTCGTGGTCGGCGGCGTGGTCGTCCCAGATCGGCACGAGCGGCGTCTGCCCGGGGTGGACCCAGAAGAACCGGCGCCGCACCTGCGCCTTGATGTACTCGTCGTCTTTCCACTTCTCGGCCTGGCGCTCCAGCCCGGCGATGCGGTCCGCCTGCGCGACCTGCGACTGCTGCAACGCGTCGATCTCGGCGAGCTGGGTCAGGTACACGCGCACCGGGTAGGCGTAGCCGAGGGCGAGCGCGGCCAGGACGACCAGCATCGCGGTCGCGCGGCCGGTCAGGCCGTTGGGGTTCGGGGCGGTGGTGCGCTTGGCGGCGCCCGCCGCGGCGGCGCGCCGGGCGGCTGCGGGGCGGCTCAGCGAGCGGTCGCCTTCGCGGACCGCGCGGACCCCCGCGCTGCCGCGGGCGCCTCGGGCGTCGCGGGCGCCGTCACGGGGCCGCCGCACCGGTCCCTGCCCAACAGGCTGTCGCCGCTGCACCACCCCTCCCTCCCCGCTGACCCACGCGATGGGTCGAAGCCCCCTCCAACATGTCGCAACAGCTGGAAGGAGCTTCGACCACATGCTAGGCGCTACCGCGCCCCCGCGTCATATTCCGACGTCAAACCGCAGATGAGTCCTTTTCTACGGCCGCCGGAACGACTTCACTTTCCCGCGGTGTACCGCGGCAGTGTCACTTTCCCGCGGTGTACCGCGGGAACGCACCCGCACCGGCGTAGCGGGCCGCGTCGGCCAGCTCCTCCTCGATGCGCAGCAGCTGGTTGTACTTGGCGACCCGGTCCGACCGCGCCGGGGCGCCGGTCTTGATCTGGCCGCAGCCCATCGCCACCGCCAGGTCGGCGATGGTGGTGTCCTCGGTCTCGCCCGAGCGGTGGCTCATCATGGTGCGGAACCCGGCCCGGTGGGCCAGCTCGACGGCGTCGCAGGTCTCGGTCAGCGAGCCGATCTGGTTCACCTTCACCAGCACCGCGTTGGCCGCGCCCTCGGCGATGCCGCGGGCGATGCGGGTCGGGTTGGTGACGAACAGGTCGTCGCCGACGATCTGGATCTTGCTGCCGAGCTGCGAGGTCATCGCGGTCCAGCCGGCCCAGTCGTCCTCGGCCAGCGGGTCCTCGATCGACACGATCGGGTACGACTCCACCAGCTTCGCGTAGTACGCGATCATCTCGTCACGCGACTTCGGGGTGCCCTCGAAGGTGTACGACCCGTCGGCGTAGAACTCGGTCGCCGCCACGTCCATCGCCAGCACGATGTCGGTGCCGAGGCTGTAGCCCGCCGCCTGCACCGCCTCGGCGATCAGGTCGAGCGCCGCCGCGTTGGTGGGCAGGTTCGGGGCGAAGCCGCCCTCGTCGCCCAGGCCCGTGGACAGGCCCTTCTTCTTCAGCACGCTCTTGAGCGCGTGGTAGACCTCCGCGCCGGAGCGCAGCGCCTCGCGGAAGCTCGGCGCGCCGATCGGAGCGATCATGAACTCCTGCACGTCGACGTTGGAGTCGGCGTGGGCGCCACCGTTGAGGATGTTCATCATCGGCACCGGCAGCAGGTGCGCGTTCGGGCCGCCGACGTAGCGGAACAGGCTCAGCTCCGCGCTCTTGGCGGCGGCCTTCGCCACGGCCAGCGACACGCCCAGGATGGCGTTGGCGCCGAGCACGGACTTGTCCGGGGTGCCGTCCAGCTCCAGCATCTTCTGGTCGATGAGGCGCTGCTCGCTGGCCTCGTACCCGATCAGCTGGTCGACGATCTGGTCCTCGATGTTGGCGACCGCCTTCTCGACGCCCTTGCCGAGGTAGCGCTGCTTGTCGCCGTCCCGCAGCTCCAGCGCCTCGTAGGCGCCGGTCGAGGCGCCGGAGGGCACCGCGGCGCGCGCGATGGTGCCGTCGTCGAGACCCACCTCCACCTCGACGGTCGGATTACCGCGGGAGTCGAGGATCTCCCGGGCGACGAAGCCTTCAATGGTGGCCACGTGTGCTCCCTCATTCGTGTGCGCGCCGGGGCCGAACGTGCCCTCGCTGGCACCTCCGCCGGACGCGTCCGGCTCTACGTGGGAAGCCTAACGGCATCATGTCCGCCCGCTACCGCGGGCGTGGCGACCTCAGGGCCACTTCCCCAGGTGAACGTGCCCTAAGGCAGGGTCAGGGCTTCGGCGCGGTCGACGGCCGGTGGTCCACGACCTTGGCCCCGCTCGGCACGGCGAACACGTCGTCGGGTGCCGCGGGCGACAGGCGCAGCAGCGCCTGGTCGATCTCGACCCCGTCCAGCACGCCGTTGAAGCTCGCCAGCACGCCGTCGGAGGTCACGCACACGGTGAACCCGGCCGCGTTCGTCTCGATCAGACCCGACACCTCCAGGCAGGTGGCCTGCTGCCCGGCGACGGTCGTGTCGTGCGCCTCGACCGTCGCCTGGCTCTGCACCTCCACCGTGCCCAGCAGCTCGGCCAGCACCGGGCCGCTGACCAGCCCGTGCTTGACCAGCTCGTTGTACGGCGCCAGCCCCAGCGGCCCCGGCTTGGGCACCGGCCGGACCTGGCAGCGCGCCGGGCGCACCGCCGTCACGCACGACGTCAGCCCGTCCGCGGCCGCCATCAGCCGCCCGCCCGGGTAGGCGTACGACGCCTGCGTCGGGCGGACGTGCTGCGAGATGTCACCCCGGACCCCGCCGGACAGCAGGTATTCGGCGTGGTAGCCGTGCTCGTTCGCCCGGTGCACCTGGGCCGTCATGTCGGCGATCAGGCGGCTGCGATCCATCGGCGCACCACCGTCCGGCATCACCTGGCAACCTGCCGTGAGCAGCAGCGACGCGCACATGAGCGAGGTGAGGGCGGCACGCATGCGGCACAGCCTCCCCCATCGGCCCGACCTCACGCAAACGCCTACCCGCCGAGAAGGGCGCGCAGGTGGCGCGGCGGCGGGCAGCCGTACGACAGCATCCGGTCGTGCCAGTCCCGCACGCTGACACCGTCCGGGCGCGCCCGTCCGATCTCCGACACCTCCGCCCACCCCACGAAGTACGTCGACAGCTGCGCCGAGCTGAGCAGTGACCGACGCCACTTCCCGGCGGCCTCGCCCTCCTCCTGGAAGCCCTGCTCCAGCATCAGCGCCATCCCCTCGGCCTCGGACAGCTCCTCGCAGTGCACGAGCTGGTCGAGGATCGCGTTGATGCTCATCCGCAGCTGCATCTTCAGCTGCTGGGCGCGCACCGCCAGGCCGCCGTAGCCGTTGGCCACCATCAGCTCCTCGGCGTACACCGCCCAGCCCTCGGTGAACGTGCCGGAGCGGCCCAGGGCCCGCACCCGGGTGCTGCCCCGGTAGCGGCGGCCGTGCGCGAGCTGGAGGAAGTGCCCCGGCATGGCCTCGTGCACGGTCAGGTTCTTGATCGAATGGTGGTTGTACTCGCGGTAGAACGAGCGGACCCGCTCCGGGCTCCAGCCCGCGGGCGTCGGCGAGATGCAGTAGAACGTCGGCACCTGCGCCGTCTCCAGCGCGCCCGGCGGGTCGCAGTAGGCCACCGCCACGCCGCGCGAGAACTCCGGCATCTCCTCGATCACCAGCGGGTCGTCGATGAGGCTGACCAGGTCGTGCTGCCGTACGAACGCGGTGGTGTCGGCGACGGCGGCACGGGCCGCGGCGATGATGGTCGCGTCGTCGGGGTGGCTGTCGGCCAGCCGGTCCAGCGCCCGGCGCACCGTCGCGTCGTCGGCCGCGCCGCCCTCCAGCGCGACGGCGACCTCGCGCAGCTCCTCGGTGACCCGGCGCAGGTTCTCCTGCGCGCGCTTGAGCACGTCGGCGGCGGTCAGCTCGGTGTCGAGGGTGTACCAGAGCTTGGCCTCCCACAGGCGCCGGCCCAGCCGCGGGCTGCGGCCGTCGCCCCGCTCGACCTGCCGCGCGCACCACGTGGAGAACTCCTCCAGCGCCGCGACGGCCTGCTGCGCCAGCGGCTGCACCTGGTCGGCCAGGCCCGGCTCCTGCGCCAGCAGCTGCGGCAGCTCCGAGCGCACCAGCGCCGCGGTGCCCGCGAACTGGCCGACCGCGGTCTCCAGGTGGATGCGCGGGCAGTCGCGCAGCACCCCGCGCGCGGTCGCCAGCGCGTCAGGCACCTGCGCCAGCCGCCGGGCCAGCGAGTGCAGCCGCTGCTCGGCGGGCGCGAACGGCCGTGCGAGCAGGGCGTGCAGCAGCGTGCCCGGGTTGTGCCACAGCGGATCCCACTGGTACGACTTCAGCTCGCTCAGCTCGAACAGCCGCCGGTCGACCAGCGAGCTGAGGATGGCGTGGTCGACCCGCTCCGCCTCGTCGAGCGCGTCCGGGTCCACCTGGGACAGCGCGCCCGAGGCGTCACGCAGCATGTTCACGTCGGCGAGCACCCCGTCGGGCGACAGGTCCGGCAGCCGGTCGTCGAACCGGTGGTCACCGGCGTCGGCGGCCAGCTCCGGGGATGCCTCCAGCAGCGCGTCGGCGATGTGTTCGGCGAGCGGCGCGAAGTCCAGCGTCATCGCCACAACCTACCGTGCCCCCGGGCCCGGAGGCACGGGTCAGCGGTCGGGGTCGAGGGACTCGGTGTAGCGGTGCAGCTCGGCGCGCAGATCAGCCTCGGGATCGGCGTCCTCGCCCGCCGCGGCCACCAGCGCCAGCAGCCGGCCGCCCAGCGTGCCGGACGGCTGCGGCTCGGGCAGGCCGTGCCGGCGGGCCTTCACCAGCAGTTTCGCCGCCAGCGCCAGCGCGGGCAGGGACCAGCTCACGCCCTCGACCGGCGAGCGCCGCACCCGCTCCTCGCTCTTGATCCGCTCCCAGTTGGCGATGATCTCGTCCACGTCGGCGACCGGGGTGTCGGCGAAGACGTGCGGGTTGCGCCGGACCATCTTGGCCACGAAGTCGCCCGCGACGTCGTCGACGTCCCAGCGCTCGTCCTCGGGCAGCTCCTGCGCGAGCTGGGCGTGGAACAGCACCTGGAGCAGCACGTCGCCCATCTCGTCGCGCAGGGCGGCGTGGTCGCCGGCCACGATCGCGTCGTACGCCTCGTACGCCTCTTCGAGCAGGTATTTGGCGAGGGTGCGGTGGGTCTGCTCGCGACGCCACGGGTCCTGCGCCTGGAGCCGGTCGGTGACGGCGACGGCGTCGAGCAGGCGGGCGCCCCGGGGGTCCCAGGAGCCGTACATGAGTTCCAGTTCGGCCAGCCCGGGTTCGCGGGCCAGCCGCAGCCCCAGCTCGCGGGCCAGGTGCTCGTCGCCGCCGGGGCCGGACAGCCAGACGACGATGCCGTCCGGGGCGGCCTGGGCCGCGTCGAGCAGGTCCTGCGCGACGGGCCGGGCCAGCACGCGGACGTCGGCACCGTTGGCGCGCAGCGCGGTGACGGCGTCGCCGTCGGCGGGCGCGAGCACGGGGTGCGCGCGGACGAGATCCCAGGCGGGCGCGGTGAGCAGCCCGGCCGGGATGCGCGGAGAGGTGACGAGCAGGACGATCCGGCGCACCGGCCCGGCCGCGGTCACTGCTGCTGCGCCGCCTGCTCGCTGGGGGCGGGGGCGGGCACGTTCACCACGGCGGTCGAGGCGGGCTGGCCGAGGATCGCGGTGAGCGCCGGGAGGTTCTGCGAGAACTCCAGCACCGGGAAGTACACCGAGCGGTAGCGCGGATTGACGGAGACGTCGGCCGCCTTCGCCGCGTCGTCCAGCACCTTGCGCTTGCCCAGCGCCTGCGAGACGTAGTCGCCGTCGGCGAGCTTGGCCTTCAGCAGGTCGAACGACTGGTTCGGGTCGCTGGGGTCGATCGCCTTGACTGCCACGCCGTTGTCGTAGACCTCGCGCAGGTCGGCCTCGGTCGGCTTGACCGGCTCGGCCTTGAGCGACTCCTTGCAGGTCTGCACCCGCTGGTAGATCGCCAGCAGCTCCGGGGTGCCCGCCGGCGGGGACGCGGGCGGCGTGGTGTCGCCCTGCTGCTTGGTGATCCGCTGGCACAGCTGGTCGCTCACGAACAGCTGCACCACCGCCTCGCGGCTGGGACCGGCGGCGTTCGGGTCGGCACCCGGCTGCGCCCCCTGCGCCTTCGCGTAGTCGTTGAGCAGTTCCGTCACCTGCTGCTCAGTGAGCTTCTGGTCGCCGACGTACGCGGCGATGTCCGGGTTCGAACGGCACGCGGCCAGGGCCAGCAGGGCAGTCGCGATTCCGGCGGCAGCGATCAGACGGCGCACGAGGTCCTCCTGTGACGGGTACGGCCTCACTCTCTCACGGGTTGATGATCGGGGAGATCTCAGGGTGGATTCAGGTGTTCGGAGGGTCCGAAAGTACGGCTTGACACGGCAGAATTCCGCCCGTGACGACGCAGACGCTTCCTCGATCCCCCGAGGCCTGGGTGGGGATAATCCGTTCCGGCCCCGCCCCGGAACAGGCTCCGGCCGTGGTCACCGCCGTCTACCGGCTGTGGCTCGTCGCATTCACGCTGAAGATGCTGGGCTCGACCTGGGACATGTCCTGGCACTTCAAGTGGCTGCGCGACGACTTCGCCCCACCGCACCTGCTCAACACCGCGGGCACCGTGCTCGTGGTCGCGCTCGTGCTGTTCCAGGCCTACCACGGCGTCGGCGTGGACCGCCTGGCCAAGCGCCTGATGGTCGGCGGCACGGCGACGTTCCTGATCGCCATCCCGATCGACGTGCTCAACCACCGGATCAACGGGCTGGACATCACCGCCTGGAGCTTCAGCCACGCGCTGCTGTACCTGGGCACCGCCTTCATGCTGCTGGGCGCCGCCCGCGGCTACTGGATCTCCACTGCTCCCGGCCGCACGCGCACCGTCGTCAGCGCCGTCCTCTGGGGCTTCTTCCTGGAGAACGTGCTCTTCCCGAACCAGCACCAGGAATACGGCGTGCTGTCGTTGCAGGCCTGGGACGCGGGCACGCCGACCGCCGAGCCGAGCCTGCTGGCGTTCGCCGCCGGCCAGATCGGGCGCAGCGTCGACCGGCTCGCGGTCGAGGGCTTCGCGCTGCCGGTCGACTCCTGGGTGTACCCGTCCTGGCTGGCCGGGGCGGCCCTGCTGACCCTGGTCGCGGCCCGGTTCTTCGTCGGCGCCCGCTGGACCGCGACCTGCATCGCCGCGGGCTACCTGGGCTACCGGCTGTTCGCCTGGATGCTGCTGGCGGGCACCGGCTTCCCGAAGTCGATCCCGCCGCTGCTGCTGCTGGCCGGCGCCATCGCCGTCGACGTGGTCTTCCTGGCCCTGCCCGCGACCGCGGCCCCGGCGGCCACGCCGCTGGACGGCAAGGTCTCCGCCCGTCCGGCCACCGCGGCGGGCATCGGGCGGGCGGTGGCGGTCGCCGTGTTCGGCGCGGCCGTGGCCACCGCGGCGCTGGCGGGCGCGGCCTGGCTGCAGAAGTTCTTCATCGGCGCCCCGCCGATCAGCTACCCGGCCTTCGTGTGGGGCGGCCTCGTCCTGGCCGCGGGCTGGACGGCACTCGCCCTGGCCACCCGCCCCCGCCGCACCACCTGACCGGTCCCCGCCCCTCACCGAGGCCGCCGCCCCACCGGGACGGCGGCCTCCGCCGTCCCGGGCCCAAGATCGGCCTTCCCGGCCCAAGACCGGCCAAGTTGCCCGGCAATCGGGCACTCAAGGCCCCCGCATTCGCCCGATTGCCCGGCAACTTGGCTGATCTTGGAACGCCGCTGGGCGGGGCGGGTCAGGAGAGCCAGTCGTGTTCCATGCGGACGCGGGCCTCCAGTTCGAGGAGGTGGCGTTTGCGGGGCAGGCCGCCGCCGAAGCCGACCAGCTTGCCGCCCGCGCCGACCACCCGGTGGCAGGGGACCACCACCGCGACCGGGTTGCGGTTGCAGGCCACCCCGACCGCTCGGGCGGCGTCAGGCTGGCCGACCGCGCGAGCCACCTCGCCGTAGGTCAGCGTCTCCCCGTAGGGGATGCGCGACAGCTGGGCCCACACGGCACGCTCGAAGTCGCTGCCGCGCCGGACCGACACCGGCAGCGTGAACTCGACGAGCTCCCCCGCGAAGTACGCCCGCAGCTCTTCGGCCACGACGTCGAGCCGCCGGTCCACGTCGACCGGCACCGGCTGCGCGCCGAACTGGAGCGCGCACAGCCCGAGGTCGTCGACGCCGCAGGTCAGCGGGCCGATCGGGGTGTCGTCCACCACGGTCCAGCGCAGCGTCATGACCCCAGCACGTCCTTGAGCAGCTGCACGCACCAGTCGAGCAGCTGCTGGTCGCGCAGCGGCTCCCCGCCCACCCGGCGGTTGGTCGGCACGGGCACGCTGACCTGCGCCGCCGTCTGCTTGTACACGGCGTCGGGGTGGTAGCGCTTGAGCCGGAGCTGCCGCGAGTCGGGCAGCTCCAGCGGGCTGAACCGGATGTGCCTGCCCTGCATCGAGATCTCGGTCAGGCCGTACTGCCGCACGGCCAGGCGCAGCTTCGCCACGGCGACCAGGTTGGCCACCGGGGCGGGCGGCTCGCCGTACCGGTCGGTCAGCTCGGCCACCACCTCCTTCAGCGCCACCTCGTCGCGGGCCGAGGCGAGCTTGCGGTAGATCTCCAGGCGCAGCCGCTCGGAGTCGATGTAGTCGTGCGGCAGGTGCGCGTCGACCGGCAGATCGATCTTGACTTCGGCCGCCTCCTCCTCGCCGTTGCCGCCGCCCTTGAACTGCTGAACGGCCTCGCCGACCATGCGGACGTACAGGTCGAAGCCGACGCCCTCGATGTGGCCGGACTGCTCGCCGCCGAGCAGGTTGCCCGCGCCCCGGATCTCCAGGTCCTTCATCGCCACGTACATGCCCGCGCCGAGTTCGGTGTGCTGGGCGATCGTGGCCAGGCGCTCGTGCGCCTGCTCGGTGAGCGGCTTCTCCGGCGGGTAGAGGAAGTAGGCGTAGGCGCGCTCGCGGCCGCGGCCGACCCGGCCCCGGATCTGGTGCAGCTGGGCCAGGCCGAGCAGGTCGGCCCGCTCCAGGATCAGGGTGTTGGCGTTCGGGATGTCGATGCCGGACTCGATGATCGTGGTGGCGACCAGGACGTCGTACTCCTTCTCCCAGAAGCCGACCATCACCTTCTCCAGCGCGTCCTCGCCCATCTGGCCGTGCGCGGCGACCACGCGCGCATCGGGCACCAGCTCGCGCAGGCGCCGCACCGCCTTGTCGATCGTCTCGACCCGGTTGTGCAGGTAGAACACCTGGCCGTCGCGCAGCAGCTCGCGGTGGATAGCCGCGGCGACCTGCTTGTCGTCGTACGCCCCGACGTAGGTGAGGACCGGGTGGCGCTCCTCCGGCGGCGTGGTGATCTGGGACATCTCCCGGATGCCGGTGATCGACATCTCCAGGGTGCGCGGGATCGGCGTCGCCGACATGCTCAGCATGTCGACGTTGGTGCGCAGCTCCTTCAGCCGCTCCTTGTGCTCGACGCCGAACCGCTGCTCCTCGTCGACGATGACCAGCCCGAGCTTGTTGAAGCGGGTGCTCTTCTGGATCAGCCGGTGCGTGCCGATGAGGATGTCGGCACGGCCGTCGGCCGTCATCGCCAGCGTCTCCTCGGCCTCCTTCGGGGTGGCGAAGCGCGACAGCTGCCGCAGCACCACCGGGAACTGCGCCATCCGGTCGGAGAACGTGTTGTAGTGCTGCTGGGCCAGCAGCGTCGTCGGGACGAGCACGGCGACCTGCTTGCCGTCCTGCACCGCCTTGAACGCCGCCCGTACCGCGATCTCGGTCTTGCCGTAGCCGACGTCGCCGCAGATCAGCCGGTCCATCGGGGCCGTCTTCTCCATGTCGGCCTTGACCTCCTCGATCGCCGACAGCTGATCGGGGGTCTCCTGGTACGGGAAGGCGTCCTCCAGCTCGCGCTGCCAGGGCGTGTCCGGGCCGAACGCGTGACCGGGCGCGGCCTGGCGCGCCGCGTACAGCTGGATGAGCTGCGCGGCGATCTCCTTGACCGCCTTGCGGGCGCGGGCCTTGGCCTTCTGCCAGTCGGCGCCGCCCATCTTGTGCAGCGTCGGCTGCTCCCCGCCGACGTAGCGGGACAGCTGGTCCAGGGCGTCGGTGGGCACGAACAGGCGGTCGCCGGGCTGGCCGCGCTTGCTGGAGGCGTACTCGATGACGAGGTATTCGCGGTCGGCGCCGTTGACCTTGCGCTGGACCAGCTCGACGTACTTGCCGATGCCGTGCTGCTCGTGCACCACGAAGTCGCCCGCGCGCAGCTCCAGCGGGTCGATGGTGTTGCGCCGGCGCGAGGGCATCCGGCCCAGCTCGCGGGTGCCGGTGCCGCGGCCGCCGGAGATCTCGGCGCCGGTGACCACGGCCAGCTTCGCCCCGGGCGCGACCAGGCCCTGGCGCAGCGGCCCGCACGAGACGACGACCTGGTTAGGTTCGGGTACGTCGGTGACCTCTGCGATCAGGGACGCGCCGAGGCCCGCGTCGCGCAGCACCTCGACCGAGCGCTGCGCCGGGCCGTGCCCCTCGAACACCAGCGCCACCCGCCAGCCCTCGGCCAGCCAGCCGCGCAGGTCGGCGATCACCTTCGCGGTGTCGCCGTGATACACCGGCGGCTGGGTCGCGGCCCAGCTCAGCACGGTGGCGGTGTCCGGCGCGACCTGCACCGGCGCCGCGTCCAGCCACGGCTCGCCGGCGCCGCCGGGGCGCTCGGTCTCGACCAGCCCGAACGGGGACACCGTCCACCAGGACAGTTTGAGTTGGGCGGCGTGCTGCCGTACCTCCGCGAGGGTCTTGAACGCGGCGGCGCCGAGGTCGATCGGGGCCTTGCCGCCGACGGCGGCCGCGGCCCAGCTCGCCTCCAGGAACTCCTCCGAGGTCCGGACCAGGTCGTGGGCGCGCGTGCGGATCCGCTCCGGGTCCGCGAGCAGCACGAGCGTGTCCCCGGGCACGCAGTCCAGCAGCAGCTCCATGCTGTCGCCGCCCGCGTGCAGGGCCGGGGCCAGCGACTCCATGCCCTCGACCGGGATGCCCTCGGCCAGCTTGGTGAGCATCTCCTCCAACGCCGGATGGTCGGCGGCCAGCCGCGCGGCGCGGGCGCGCACGTCCGGCGTCAGCAGCAGCTCGCGGCACGGCGGCGCCCACAGCCGGTCGACCTTGTCGATGGTCCGCTGGTCGGCCACGGCGAACGTGCGGATCTCCTCGACCTCGTCGCCCCAGAACTCGACCCGGGACGGGTGCTCGTCGGTGGGCGGGAAGACGTCGAGGATGCCGCCGCGCACCGCGAACTCGCCGCGCTTGGTCACCAGGTCGACCCGGGCGTACGCGAGGTCGTGCAGGGTGTGGGTCAGCTCGTCCAGCGGCGCGGTGCTGCCCGGCCGCAGATCGATCGGGTTCAGGTCGCCCAGGCCCCTGAGCTGCGGTTGCAGCGCGCTGCGCACCGGCGCGACGACGATGCGCAACCGCCCCGCCTCACCGGGGTGGGCCAGGCGGCGCAGCACGGCCAGGCGGCGGCCGACCGTGTCCGAGCGCGGCGACAGGCGCTCGTGCGGCAGCGTCTCCCAGGCCGGGTAGACCGCGACCGTGTCCGGGTCGACGAACGCGCCGAGCGCGTCGGCCAGGTCCTCGGCCTCGCGGCTGGTCGCGGTCACCACCAGCAGCGGGCGCGCGGCGGCCGCGGCGGCGACCAGGAACGGCCGGGCCGAGGCGGGCGCGGTCAGGTCCAGCTCGGGTTCGGTCCGGGCCAGTTGCGCGGTACGGGCCAGCGCCGGGTCGGTGAGTGCGGCATCGAGGAGTCCGGTGAGGTTCATCTGCGCCTTCCACGTTCGGCCACGCCGAATTGCCCCGCAGCCAGAACGGTGCGGGGTACGCAGCCCACCCTACTCCCCGGCCCCGGCCGCACCGCGCCGTTTACCGCTGGCCGGTCTTGGTGATGATCGTCGTCTGCGGCCAGAACGCATCGTCGGAGTGGACGATGTGACCGCAGCCGACGATCTCGGAACGGGTGTCGGCGAAATGATCGCGCAATGTGGGATGGCCCGCGTCACACCGCCGACCGGCGGCTCTGCGGGCTAGAGTTCAGTCGGACAGCGTCGTCCTTCACTGCACGAAGAGGGACACGCGGAAGGACCAGCGGTGACTGAGCTGACCTACGATCCGGAACTCGACGCCGCCGGTGAGGCCGCCGACGTCGCGGACGCCGCGCTCCGCGCCGACATCCGCCGCCTGGGCACGCTGCTGGGCCAGACCCTGGCCCGCCAGGAGGGCCGCGGCCTGCTCGACCTGGTCGAAGAGGTCCGCGCCCTCGTGCGCAGCGACGCCGAGTCCGCCGCGATCAAGCTCGGCGCGCTCGACGTCTCCACGGCCACCCTGCTGGCCCGCGCCTTCTCCACCTACTTCCACCTCGCCAACATCACCGAGCAGGTGCACCGGGCCCGCGAGCTGCGGCGCCGCCGCGCCGTGCACGGCGGCTGGCTCGACGGCGCGGCGAAGCTGATCGCCGAGCGCAACGTCCCGGCCAGCGAGATCGCGGCCGCCGCGCGCCGCCTGGCGATCCGGCCCGTGTTCACGGCGCACCCGACCGAGGCCGCGCGCCGGTCGATCCTGACCAAGCTGCGCGCCATCGCCGACGAGCTCGACGCCGAATTCTCCGCCAACGCCCTCTACGGCGAGACGTCGCTGCGCGACAACCGGCTGGCCGAGGTGCTGGACCTGCTCTGGCAGACCGACGAGCTGCGGCTGGACCGGCCGGACCCGACCGACGAGGCCCGCAACGCCGTCTACTACCTGCGCGACCTCTACGACGACGCGGCGCCCCGGGTGCTCGACGACCTGGCCGAGACGCTGAAGCGGCTCGGGGTGGAGACCGCCCCGACCTCGCGCCCGCTGACGTTCGGCACCTGGATCGGCGGCGACCGCGACGGCAACCCGTACGTCACCCCCGCGGTCACCCGCGACGTGCTGCTGCTCCAGCACGAGCACGGCATCCGCGCGGTCGAGGCCGCGCTCGAAGAGCTGATCAACGAGGTGTCCGTGTCGCGCCGCATCCGGGGCGTGTCCCTGGACCTGTCGGCGAGCCTGGCCAAGGACCTCGACGCGCTGCCCGAGGTGAGCGACCGGTTCCGCCGCGTCAACGCCGAGGAGCCGTATCGGCTGAAGGCGCGCTGCATCCGCGCCAAGCTCACCAACACCCGCGCCCGGCTGGCGGCGGGCACCGCGCACGTGCCCGGCCGCGACTACCTGGGCACCCGGGAGCTGATCGCCGACCTGGAGCTGATGCGCGCGTCGCTGGCCCGCAACGCCGGTCAGCTCACCGCGGTGGGCAGGCTCGCCTCGGCGATCCGGACCGTCAGCGCGTTCGGCCTGCACCTGGCCGTGATGGACGTGCGCGAGCACGCCGACGCCCACCACGCGGTGCTGGCCCAGCTCTACGCGCAGGTCGGCGAGGTCAACAACTACGCCATGCTCGGGCGGCAGGAGCGGATCGCGCTGCTGGCCAAGGAGCTGACCGGGCGGCGGCCGCTGTCCAGCGCGGACAGCCCGCTGACCGACGCGGCCCGCAAGACGTTCGACGTGTTCGGCACGATCCGCTCCGCGCAGGAGCTGTTCGGCGAGGACGTGGTCGAGTCGTACATCATCTCGATGACGCGGGGCGTGGACGACGTGCTCGCGGCGGCGGTGCTGGGGCGGGAGGCCGGACTGGTCGACCCGAACGCGCCGCGCGCCTCGATCGGGTTCGTGCCGCTGCTGGAGACCGTCGCCGAGCTCCAGGCCGGCGGCCAGATCCTCGACGAGCTGCTCAGCCTCGCGCCGTACCGGGCGATCGTGCGGGCGCGCGGGGACGTGCAGGAGGTGATGCTGGGCTACTCCGACTCCAACAAGGAGGCCGGCATCACCACCAGCCAGTGGGCCATCCACAAGGCGCAGCGCTCGCTGCGCGACATCGCCGCCAAGCACGGCGTGCGGCTGCGGCTGTTCCACGGCCGCGGCGGCACCGTCGGCCGGGGCGGCGGCCCGACCCACGAGGCGATCCTGGCCCAGCCGTACGGCACGCTCGACGGCGCGATCAAGGTCACCGAGCAGGGCGAGGTCATCTCCGACAAGTACACGCTGCCCGCGCTGGCCCGCGAGAACCTGGAGCTGACCGTCGCGGCCGTGCTCCAGGCGACGCTGCTGCACACCGCGCCGCGCCAGCCCGAGGAGGCCCTGGCCGAGTGGGACGCGGCGATGAGCACCGTCTCCGACGCGGCCTTCGGCAAGTACCGCGAGCTGGTCGAGAACGAGCAGCTGCCGGAGTACTTCTGGGCGGCGACGCCGACGGAGCTGCTCGGCGCGCTCAACATCGGCTCCCGCCCGGCCAAGCGGCCGGACTCCGGGGCGGGCCTGGGCGGCCTGCGGGCGATCCCGTGGGTGTTCGGCTGGACCCAGACGCGCCAGATCGTGCCCGGCTGGTTCGGCGTCGGCACCGGGCTGGCCGCCGCCCGCGAGGCGGGGCTGTCGGACCGGCTGCGCGAGATGCACGAGCGCTGGGACTTCTTCCGCACGTTCCTGTCCAACGTCGAGATGATGCTGGCCAAGACCGACCTGACCATCGCCCGCGGGTACGTGCAGACGCTGGTGCCCGAACCGCTGCGCCACATCTTCGGCACGATCGAGGAAGAGTACGAGCGCAGCGTCGCCGAGGTGCTGGCCATCACCGGCGAACCGGCCCTGCTCGACGCCCAGCCGGTGCTGCGCCGCACCCTGGCCGTGCGCGACACCTACCTGGAGCCGCTGCACCACCTGCAGGTGGCGCTGCTGCGCCAGTACCGCGACGCGGGGCTGGCCGGGCGGGCGATCGCGACCGCGCCGGGCAGCCGCCGCGCCCCCACCACCGACCCGACGCTGGAGCGGGCGCTGCTGACGACCGTCAACGGCATCGCGGCCGGCATGCGGAACACCGGCTGAGCTGCACCGGGCGCCCCTCCACACAACTCACACTCTTCTCCCAGCGGGTGCACTCGACCCGGGTGCGGCGTGCTGCCACACTTGTCACCTGTCGGTCACGGAGGGGCGCTAGTCTCGCGACGACGCGAGTGGGCGCGAAGGAGTGGACCGGGCGGAAGTCGGGGAGGCGGGAGCGGTCGTGAGCGAGCGGAGCGAGCGGGTGGTCGGCGACGAGGTGCTGCGAGGCGCGCCGTCGTGGACGCCGAACCCGACCGAGCTGTCCGATCTGGAGCTGCTGCTCAGTGGTGCGTATGCCCCGCTGGGCGGTTTCCTGGGCCGTGACGACCTGCGGTCGGTGGCCAAGACGGCGCGCCTGAGCGACGGGCGGCCCTGGCCGCTGCCGGTGCGGCTGGAGGTGCCCGCGGGCATGCTCGACGGCATCGACGTCGCCGACGCGCCGCCGCTGCTGCTCACCGACCCGGAGGGCGCCCCGGTGGCGCGGCTGGACGTGACCGAGGTGTGGCCGAGCCGAGAGGGCTGGGCCGGGGTGGCCGGGCCGGTCACCCGTACCGGTGACGGCGGCCGGGCCCCGTTCGCACGCCTGCGCGTGCCCACCGAGCGGGTCCACGGGCGCATCACCGCGCAGCGCGTGCTCGGCTACTTCGCCGACCGGCCGCTGCACCGCCCGCAACTGGCGCAGCTCAACCACGCCGCGCGGCAGCTCAACGCGCAGCTGGTGATCCTGGTGCCGGTCGGCTCGCCCGGCCCGGCCGGGCTGACCTCCGAGGCGCTGGTGCGCTGCGTGCTGGCCGCCCGCGACCGGATGCCCGACCCGATCATCGTGGCGGTGCCGCTGGTCGACCGCGGCAACGAGATCACCGACGCGCTGGTCCGCGCCAAGGTCGCCGCCGCGTACGGGGTGACCCACCTGCTCGGCACCCCCGGCGCCATGACCGGAGCCGGGCCGCGCGTGCTCATCCCCCGCGAGCTGGTCTACGACAGCCGCGACGGCCAGTGGCGCGACCGCGACGAGGTCCCCGAGCGATTCGAGCGGATCGCGCTCACCGACGAGGAGATCGCGGGCCTGCTCGACGACGGCCTGCCGCTGCCGGAATGGCACACCCCGCCCGCGGTCGCCCGCGAGCTGACCCGTTCCCGCCCGCCGCGCCGCCAGCGCGGGCTGGTCCTCTTCTTCACCGGCTTCAGCGGCTCCGGCAAGTCGACGGTGGCGCGCGGCGTCGCCGACGCGCTGCTGGAGACGGGCGAGCGCAGCCTCACCGTGCTCGACGGCGACGTGGTGCGCCGCGAGCTGTCGGCCGGGCTGGGCTTCAGCAAGGCCGACCGCGACCTGAACATCCGCCGCATCGGCTGGGTCGCCGCCGAGGTGGCCCGGCACGGCGGCCTGGCCGTGGCCTGCCCGATCGCGCCGTACGCCAGCGCCCGCGCCACGGTGCGGCAGATGGCGGTGGCCGCCGGGGCCGACTTCGTGCTGGTGTACGTGGCCACCCCGCTGGAGGTGTGCGAGCAGCGCGACCGCAAGGGCCTGTACGCCCGCGCCCGCGCCGGCCAGCTCACCGGCATGACCGGCATCGACGACCCGTACGAGGTGCCCGCCGACGCCGAGCTGACCCTCGACACCTCGGCGGGGACCATCGACGACGCCGTCGGCGAGGTACTCGCGTACCTCGCCGACGAAGGCTGGATCAATCCCCGCTAGCTCTTGCGACCGGCCGGGCCGGTGTAGATGTCGAAGGCCGGGTGCTGGCTGAACTGCCGGAACGAGGCCAGCCCGGCCGGAGTGTCGTCGATCATCGAGCTGCGCCCCTCGGCACTGGGCGACTCGAAGTAGACCAGCGCCTTCAGCCGCGGGAACGACTCCAGCTGGAGCCGGGCCGAGTCGAAGAACTCCGCCTGGTGCTGCGGGTTGCGGGCGGAGTGCCACACACCCCACTCGCCGAGCATCAGCGGCTTGTCCGGGAAGGACGTGGCGGCCCAGTTGTAGAAGCCGGGCCAGTCCCGGCGGCTGCCGGAGGTGCGGTTCATCATCTCGGCGAAGTCGCCGTACCCGTAACCGGGGTCGCTGTAGGCGTACGTGTCCCAGGCGATCCAGTCGACCGCGTCGTCACCGGGGTAGAGCTGCTCGAACCAGCCCTTCACGTTCCACGGCACGAACGCCATGTAGCACATCACCGAGACCAGGTTGGTCACCCCGCGCTGGCGCAGCCCGAACACGACGTGCCGGAACGCCTCGGCGTAGTCGGCGGCGGTCATGCCCGAACCGGGCCGGTTGACCACGTCGTTCTCCGGCTCGTGGTTCATCGTGAAGAAGAACGGGTCGGTCAGCGAGCCCTTGATGTGGGCGGCCAGCCGGTCCAGGTAGGCCTCGGTGCCCCGGTCGCCGGCGGCGATCTGCGCCCAGTTCGCCTCGCGCGGTTTCCAGTTGAGGAACAGGATGCGCCGCTGCTGCGGGTCCTTGGTGATGGCCAGTTCCTCGGCGGTCGGGAACAGCTCGGTGCCCCGGTGGTACGCGTGGTAGATGACCTGGCGGCGGTCGGTGCGCCGCTCGAACTCGTACAGCGCCTCGACGCGGTTCTGGCGGGTGTGCGCCCCGGCGGCGACCCCCCACAGCGCGCCGCAGGTGGGCACCAGGTTCGCGCCGATCACGCAGTCCGCGGGCGTGCCGGGATCGGTCGACGGGCTGGGTTCGGTGGTCGGCCCGCCGCTGGGCTCGGTGCCGGGGCTCGGCTCGGTGCCGGGGCTCGGCTCGCCGCTCGGCGCGACGGTCGGGTCCGGGCTCGGCTCGGTGCCGGGCTCGGTGCCAGGCTCGGTGCTGGGCTCGGCGCTCGGCGCCGGCTCGACGCTCGGCTCGGGGCTGGGCTGCGGCTCAGCAGTCGGTCCAGCGGTCGGTTCGGTGCTCGGCGCCGGTTCGGTGCTCGGCTCGGTGCCGGGCTCGGCGGTCGGCTGCGGCTCAGCGGTCGGCTCGGTGCCGGGCTGCGGTTCGGCGGTCGGCTCGGTGCCCGGATCTGTGCTGGGCTGCGGCTCCGCGGTCGGGTCGGGCTCGGCGGTCGGGTCGGGCTCGGCGGTCGGGTCCGGCTCCGCGGTCGGGTCAGTGCTCGGCTCGGTGGTCGGGTCGGGCGCGGTGGTCGGGTCGGGCTCGGCGGTCGGGTCGGTGCCGGGCTCAGGTTCGGCGGTGGGATCGGTGCCGGGTCCGCCGGTCGGCGCGGGGTCGGTGCCCGGCTGCGGGTCGGTGCCGGGGTCCGCCGCGGGCGGCGTCGGCAGATCGGCCGTGCCGGGCTCGGACGACGAGGCGGACGGGTCCGGCTGGTCGCCGGTCGACGGCCACGGATCCACGACCGGCGAGGACGACGGCAGCGGGTCGGCGGAGGGCCACGGGTCGGCGGAGGGCCATGGATCCACGACCGGTGAGGCGGACGGCAGCGGGTCGCCCGCCGGCCACGGAGACGCGCTCGGCGAGTCCGATGGCCAGGGCTGCTCGCTGGGCGAGTACGACGCGTCGGGCCACGGCGTGACGGTCGGCATCGCGGAAGGCTCTGGCAGGTCCACCGGGTCGGCCGAGGTCGCCGGGCCGGGTTCGGGGTCGGGGTCGGGGTCGGACGGGTCGTCGGTGTCGCGGTCCGGCGCGGCGCTGGCCGACGGCTGGCCCTCGGCCGGTTCGCTGCTGCTCGGGTCCGGGCTGGGCTCGGTCGGGTCCGCCGACGGCTGCGCATCGTCGCCGGGTTCGGGCGACGGCGGCAGCGACAGCGACGGGTCGGCAGTCGGCTCGGACGACCGCGACGGGTCGGCAGTCGGCTCGGACGACCGCGACGGCTCGGCACCGGGCTCGGACGTGCGCGTGGGCGCGCCGGTCGGGCGAGCCGTCCGCGTCGGCTTGGCGGACGGGGTCGCTGACGCGGTGGCGGTGGCGGTGGCCGTGGCCGAGGCGGTGGCCGAGGCCGTGGCCGGTGTGCTGGACGCGGTGTTCCACTCGAACGTGATGGTCGGCGGGCCGGTGGTGGTGGCCCCGGCCTCGGCGGCGACGAAGTAGGCGAGCTGGTTGCCGGTCGGCGCGGTCACCGCGAAGGCGTACCAGCCGGAGCCGTTGACGACCCGGGTGATGTCGAACGCGACGGCGCGGTCGTACCGGCCGGGGGCGACGGAGCCGACGACGGTGCCGAGCCGGGGTGCGGTGGCCGCGGTCAGCGTGCTCTGCCGCCACCGGGTGTCGGGCACCTGCGACAGCTCGACCAGGCGCGGCAGGGTGCCGCTGTGGCGGCCGAGCCAGAGCCAGATCCGGTCGGGGCGGCGCCCCGCGGGCAGCTGTACGTGGAACTTCAGGTAGCTGACCGCCGCTCCGCCCTTGTATCCGCCCGCTGTCAGGTAGACCTGGCGGCCGGATCCGGTGGTGGGCGTGGTGCTCAGGGTGTAGGCGTCCTCGACGACCGACACGCGTGCCGGCGGAGGCGCCAGGGCCCCGCCGAGCAGGCCGAGCAGCACGGCCGACGCCAGTACGGACATGCTTACGGTGATCGCGATGCCGATGCGGGTCTTGCTCATCGCTTCGCCCCTTCCTGAGCCCCCGGTACGCGAGCAGGATTTATGTCCAGTTGTGCGTATCCTTCTGGGCATCATATCCGTTTAGGAAGGTTTGGGAGCTTTTCGGCAAGAACGCAGCGCTGCGATCTTCATCCCGTACATGGCCTTCTAGCTGCGATAACACCATTTTGTCGGGTTATCTGGCAATATGCGCAGTTACGTCGCCCCACCCGGACCGTTGACTCCACCGGACGCCAACGCCGCCAGAAGGGCCCACGCCGTGGACGCGACATACGCCGGGTCACCCCCCTCGTCGTACGACATGACCGACTACCTGGGCATGCTGCGGAGGCACTGGTGGCTCGCCATGCTGCTCGCCGCGCTCGGGGTCGCCGCCGGTTCCGCATACAACCAGTCACTGCCGCGCGAGTACGTCTCCGACGCCTCGGTGCTGGTCCGCCCGGCCGGGCTCGACGCCAACGTCTCCGGCGGCCGCACCCGCGACGACATCAACCTCGACACCGAGGCGCAGCTGCTGCGCTCCACCCCGGTGGTGGCCGGGGCGGCCAAGCTGCTGCACCGCGACGACGTGGACGTGCTGGCCGCCTCGGTCTCGGTCGAGGTGCCGCCGAACACGTCGGTGCTCCAGGTCGAGTTCACCGCGGGCGACCCGCTGCAGGCCCAGGCGGGCGCGCACGCGTTCGCGCAGTCGTACCTGGCCAACCGGGAGGGCAACGCCAAAGCGGAGCTCACCCGGCAGGCCGACGCGCTGCGCGCCAAGCTCAAGGAGCTCAGCGACGACCTCACCGACATCAACGGCAAGCTGGGCGGGCTGCACTCCAACAGCAGCGCGTACGCCTCGCTGGACAGCCAGCGCGACACCACGGTGAACCAGATCAACCAGCTCAACAACAAGGTCAACTCGCTGGCCACCGAGACCGTGAACGCGGGCGTCATCATCCGCGAGGCCCGGGTGCCCAGCAACCCGGTCAAGCCGAACCCGGCCGTCAACTACGCCGCGGGCGCCCTGCTCGGCCTGCTCGCCGGGCTCGGCCTGGCAGCGCTGCGCCAGCGGCTGGACCGGCGGGTGCACGGCGGCCGCGACCTGGTCCGCGCCGGGGTCGACGTGCTGGGCACGGTGCCGGGCAAGGGCAAGACCTGCACCGAGGTGTTCACTCCGTTCAGCCCGGGCGGGCGGGCGTTCAACCGGCTGCGCAACGAGGTGGTCGCCGCGCTCAAGCCGGGCGAGCAGGTCGTGGTGGTGACCGGGGCCAGCCGCGGCCCGGCCGCGACGCTGGTGGCGGCCAACCTGGCCGCCGCCCTGTCCCGCACCGGCGCGGAGGTCGTGCTGGTCGGCGCGCAGGTGCCGGACACGATGGCCGAGAGCGCGCCGCTGGCGCAGCTGCTCGGCGTGGCCCCGACGCCGGGGCTGTCCGACCTGCTCGCGGGCCGGGTCAACCTGGCCGAGGCGACCCAGCGCGCCGCCCGTACGCCGTCGCTGCACGTCATCACCACCGGCGGCACCGCCACCGCCGCGGGCATGCTCCAGTCGCACGCCCTGCGCGACATCGTGGCGACGCTGCGCGCGCACGCCGACTACCTGGTCATCGAGGCCCCGTCGACGGCGGCCAGCGCCGACGCGCAGAGCCTGGCCAGCCTGGCCGACGCGGCGATCGTCGCGGTCGAGCTGCGCCGCACCCGCCGCCCGCAGGTCGCCGACGCGGCCGAGCAGCTGCGCCGGGTCGGCACGATCCTGCTGGGCGGCGTGGTCATGCCCAAGCTGCCGCGCCGCGTCCGGCGCAGGCCCGCGACCGCGTCCGAGCCCGCGCTCGTCGAGACCGCCTCGGCCGAGCCGGACCCGCACACCAACGGCCACAAGCCGCGCGGCGAGGACCAGACCATCATGCTGGCGCCGGTCGACGCCTCCGCGCTGGCCGAGCTCGACGAGGCGCACCCCCGGTGACCGCCGTCGGCGAGTCGGCGACGGACCTCCGTACCGGCGGACCGTCCAGGCGGGCCGACGGCATCGCCCCGGTCACGTCGATACCTGTCACGTCGATGCCGGTCAGCTCGCTGCCGGCCCGGTCCGGGGCCCGGTCACTGCTCGGACCCGGCTGGCCGCTGACGCTGCTGCTGGCGCTGTACCCGCTGTGGTGGGCGCTGGGCCTGGGCGTGCTGGTCTTCCCGCTCGCGGCGGTGCCGATGGCGGTGCAGCTGTGGCGCCGCCACGCGGCCGGGCGGCCGGTGCGGCTGCCCCCGGGTTTCTGGCTCTGGCTGGCGTTCTGCGCCACGGTCGTGGCCGGGCTGGCCGTGCTCGACGTGGACCCGGAGGGGACGGTCGTCGCCGGGTTCGGCGACCGGATCACGGCGGTGGCGTTCCGGCTGGTCCAGTACGCCGCCCTGACGATCCTGCTGGTCTACGCCGGGAACCTGTCCACCGCCGTGCTGACCCAGCGGCGGCTGGTCAACCTGCTGGGCTGGCTGTTCGCGGTGACCGTGGCCGGCGGCCTGCTGGGCACGTTCGCGGGGTCGTTCGAGTTCACCTCGCCGTTCGAGCTGCTGCTGCCCGACGGGGTGCGCGGCAAGAGCTTCGTGAAGTCGCTGGTCCACCCGTACGCGGCGCAGATCATGGACCTGGTCGGCGACCCGGCTCCGCGCCCCGCCGCGCCGTGGGGCTACACCAACACGTGGGGCAACAACTTCTGCCTGCTGGCGGTGTGGTTCGCGGTGGCCGCGTTCGCGTACCGGACCTCGCTGCGCACCCGGATCCTCGCCGTGGCCACGCTGGTGGTGTCGGTGGTCCCGGTGGTCCACTCGCTCAACCGGGGCCTGTGGATCGGGCTGGGCGTGACGGCGGTCTTCGTCGCGGTCCGCCAGGCGCTGGCCGGGCGGGTGCGCTCCCTGATCGCGCTGGGCGTGGTCGGGGCCGGGCTGATCGTGGCGCTGGCCGCCACCCCGCTCGGCGACGTGGTCGAGCGGCGCATGGACAACGGCAAGTCCAACGGCGTACGCATGTTCCTCACCGAGCGGGCGCTGGCCGGGTTCACCGAGTCGCCGGTGCTGGGCTTCGGCTCGACCCGCAACACCGTGGGCGGCCGCAACTCGATCACCGTGGGCGAGTCGGCGGCGTGCGAGCGCTGCGGCAACTTCACCGTCGGCGGCAACGGCCAGCTGTGGCAGCTGCTGTTCGCGCACGGGCTGGTCGGGACCGTGACCTACTTCGGGTTCTTCGGGTACGCGCTGTGGCGTTTCCGCCGCGACCGGTCGGCGATCGGGCTGGCGGGCACGGCCGCGATCGCGGGCTCGTTCGTGGCCGCGCTCTGGTACAACTCCCTGGTCACGCCCCTGGCGTTCACCTTCCTCGGGTACGTGCTGCTCTGGCGCAACGAGCAGACGCGCCCCGGCGCCTGACGCCGCCGTCCTTTTCGCGCGCCGATGCCCCGCACCGATCCCGTGGGTCCTCCGTTGAGCCCGGAGGACATAACGGACAAATACGGGAGGATCGGCGTGGGCGAGCATATTACGTGGGTAGCGGTATGAGCCCGATCAGCACCGCCCCCGCGCAGCTCACCCAGTCCGACGCGCAGCTGCGCGGCCAGTTCCTGCGCGAGGTCCTGCAACTGCTCTACCCCCAGTGCTCCAGCACCGGCGAGCCGGGCACCCGCGTCGCCGAGTACGTCGTCATCCCCGACGCCCGCCGCCCGAAGCTGCTGGTGCCGCTCGGCTCGCGCCGGGTCGCCGCCGCCGCGGTGCGCCGGTTCGCCGAACCGCAGAGCCGCCTGGCCAAGCTCAAGCGCGACGCCGTCGCCGTGGCGCTGCAGTCCGGCGCCTGGCCCGCGGTGCTGCGCGACCGGGTACGCCTGACCAGCCCCGCCGGAGGCGGCGACACCATCGACGCGTTCCTGCGGGAGGCGCTGGGCACCGACGTGCGGGTGAGCATCCACATCGGGCCCGCCCGCGCCAACCGCAAGCCGGTGCTCCAGCTCATCAGCCCCGACGGGCAGACCATCGGCTTCGCCAAGCTCGGCGTCGGCCCGCTGACCCGGCGCCTGGTCCGCGCCGAGACCGCCGCCCTGTCGGCGCTGTCGCACGTGCAGCTGTCCGAGGTGACCGTGCCGAGCATCCTGCACGCCGGGCAGTGGCGCGGCACCCAGGTGCTGGTGCAGTCGGCGCTGCCGGTGTGGCAGGCGCGCGCCGCGCTCACCCCGGCCCGGTTGCAGCGGGCGATGACCGAGGTCGCCGCCGCGTGCGGGCTGACCCAGGGCTGGCTGGCCACCAGCCCGTACTGGGCGGACCTGCGCAACCGGCTGTGCCAGCTGGAGGCCGACACCGCCGCCGCCGACCGGGCCGCCCCCGAGGTGGCCCAGCTGTCGCAGGCAGCCCGCTTCCTGGTGGAGCGCTGCTCGGAGCTGAGCCTGCGCTACGGCGCCTGGCACGGCGACTGGGCTCCCTGGAACATGGCCAACCTGGCCGGCTCGCTGCTGGTCTGGGACTGGGAGCGGTTCACCCCCGGGGTGCCGCTGGGCTTCGACGCCGTCCACTACGACCTGCAACGGCAGCTCCAGGACGGGGTCGACCCGCAGACCGCGGTCGAGTCGACGGTGCGCCGCGCGCCGCTGCTGCTGGAGCCGTTCGAGGTGGTCCCGGGCAGCGCCGAGGTGGTGGCCCTGCTGTACCTGGCCGACCTGGCCACCCGCTACCTCAGCGACCGGCAGGCCGAGGCGGGCGCCCGGCTCGGGGTGCTGGGGACGTGGCTGCTGCCCGTACTCATCCGCAAGGTCGCTCACCTGTGACGCGTCCCCCAGCCCGCCCGAGGAGGCAGCAGTGAAGTCGGCGCACGTGCCGGAGTCGGTGAAGAAGGTGGTCCACCTCGGCTCGCGGTCGGTGGGGTGGCTGACCGCCGGAGCGCGGCTGCTGCCGTCGTTCCTGATCTGCGGCGGCCAGCGCTGCGGCACCACCTCGCTGTACCGCGCCCTGGCGGCGCACCCGGCGGTGCTCAAGGCGGTGCTGCACAAGGGCGTGCACTACTTCGACACGAGCTACCACCGGGGCCTGTCCTGGTATCAGGGGCACTTCCCGCTGCGGCGCACCGCCGCCCGGGTGGAGCGCGAACTCGGCGTGCCCACGCAGACGTTCGAGTCCAGCCCGTACTACCTCTACCACCCGCACGCCGCCGGGCGCATCGCCCGCGACCTGCCCGGGGCGAAGATGATCGTGCTGGTACGCGACCCGGTCGAGCGCGCCTACTCCCAGCACGCGCACGAGCTGGCCCGCGGCTTCGAAACCGTCGCCGACTTCGCGTCCGCCCTGGACCTGGAGCCGGTACGGCTGCGCGGCCAGCGCGAGCGGATGCTCGCCGACCAGCACGCGTACTCGTTCTCGCACCAGCACCACGGCTACCGCGCCCGCGGCGAGTACGCCGTCTACCTGCGCCGGCTGGCCCTGGAGATCCCGCCGGAGCGGATCCTGGTGGTGGAGAGCGAGCAGTTCTTCACCGACCCGCGGCCCGCCTACGACCGGGTGCTGGACTTCCTCGACCTGCCGAGCCTGGGCTATCCCGAGTTCGAGCAGCACAACGCCCGGCCGCGCTCGGCCCCGATGCCCGCCCGGCTGCGCACCGAGCTGCGCGCGCACTACGCCCCGCACGACGCCGAGCTGGCGCAGTGGCTGGGCCGCACCCCGAGCTGGCGCGCATGACCGGGCAGCAACTGCTCGCGCCCTCGACCGCCCCCGCCGAGGCGCCCTCCGGCGTTTCCGGGGTCGCCCGGGGCGGGCTGGCCAACCTGGCCGGGGCGGCGCTGGCGGGCGTGGCCGGCGTCGGCGTCACCTGGCTGGTGGCGCGGGGCCTGGGCCCGGATGCGGCAGGCTCGTTCTTCGCCGCGACGTCGGCGTTCGTGCTGGTCGGCGGCGTGGCGCGGCTGGGCACCTCGACCGCGCTGGTCTACTGGCCGGCCCGGCTGCGGGCCCAGGGGCGGCCCGAGCTGATCGGCCCGTGCCTGCGGGCCGGGCTGGTGCCGGTCGCGGTGCTGGGCACGCTGCTGGGCGCGGGGGTATGGCTCACCGCCGGCTGGCTCATCCCCGACTACGCCGCACCGCTGCGCGCCCTGGCCGTGTTCATGCCGCTGGCGGCGCTGACCGACTCGCTGCTCGCGGCGACGCGCGGCTACCGCGAGATGCGGCCGACGGTGCTGCTCGACAAGGTCCTGCGCCCGGCGATGCAGCTGTGCGGGATCGGGGCGCTGGCCGCGCTGGCGCTGACCGGTTCGGTGCTGCACACCCCGGCCTGGGCCCTGGCCTGGGTGATGCCGTACCTGCCGGTGGTGGCGCTGGCGGCATACCTGGTGTGGCGGCGCTGGCAGCGCGAACCGCTGCTCGACGCGCGCGAGCGGCGCGCCGCGCGGATCGAGGGGCGCACCGTCGCCTCGGCGTTCTGGCGCTACACGGCGCCACGCGCGCTGGCCAACTCGGCGCAGACCGCGCTCCAGCGGGTGGACGTGCTGATGGTCGCGGGGCTGGCCGGGCTCGCCCCCGCCGCGGCGTACGCGGTGGCCGGGCGGTTCATCGTGCTCGGCCAGCTGGCCAACGGGTCGATCGCGCAGGCGGTGCAGCCGCGGCTGGCCGAGACCCTGGCCGTCGGCGACCGGGACGGAGCGCTGCGGCTCTACCAGACCGCCACCGCGTGGCTGGTGCTCATCTGCTGGCCGCTGCACCTGCTGGTGTGGGACTACGCCGACCTCTACCTGGGCGTCTTCGGCGGCTCGTACGTCTCGGCCGCCCCGGCGGTGCGGGTGCTCGCCGTCGCGATGCTGATCGGCACCGGCTGCGGCATGGTCGACATGGTGCTGTCCATGGCCGGGCGCACCACGTGGAACCTGGCCAACGTGCTGCTGGCGCTGGCCGTCATGATCGCCATCGACCTGTACGCGGTGCCCCGCCTCGGCGTGCTCGGTGCCGCCTACGGCCTGGCCGCCGCGGTCGCGGTCAACAACCTGGTGCCGCTGGCGCAGCTGGCGGGAGTGCTCCGGCTGCACCCGTTCGGTGCCGCCACCCGCACCGCGATGGGGCTGGCCGTGGCCAGCTTCGGGCTGCTGCCGTGGCTGGCCCGGATGGTGCTGCCCGCCACCCCGCTCGGCACCGGCGCCGCGCTCGCCCTGGCCACCGGCGTGTACGTCGGCGGCCTGCGCCGGTTCCGCGACCGCCTCGGGCTGGCCGCCCTGCTCCAGGCCGCCCGGCCCTCGACCGCCCCCGGCAAGCGCCGGGGTTAGCCCACCCGCCGAACAGATAAGCCGTAACACGGAAGGGACCTGCCCCGCATGCGCGCCGACTACACCGAGATCTTCCAGGACGAGGCGACGGTCGAGAAGTACGAGCACGTCGTGTACGCCCCGGACAGCTACGCCTCGGCGATCAATCGACGCCAACGTGCCTACCTGCGCAGACTGGCCAAGCGCGCGTTCCCCTACCGGCGGCCGGTGCAGCACGACTTCGCGTGCGGCACCGGGCGGGCCATCCGCATCCTGCACGGGCTGGTCCGCGGCGCGCACGGCTACGACACCTCCGCGGCGATGCTGGCCAAGGCCGAGGAGGTCGGCTCGTACGCGGAGCTGCACCTGGTCGAGTCCGGCGGCGAGATCCCCGACCCGGCGCCGACCGAGGCCCCGGCGCTGGTGACCATCTTCCGGCTGCTGCTCAACGTCGAGCCCGAGGTGCGCGAGCGGGCCATCGCGTTCTCGGCGAAGGTGCTGCCCAACTACGACGCGGGCCTGCTGGTGGTGGAGAACCACGGCAACCGGCACTCACTGCGGCACCTGCGGCACCACCACCACGCGGGCGACCCCTGGTTCGCCGAGCTCGACCACACCGAGGTCGCCGAGCTGCTCGACCGGCACGGGTTCACCATCGTCGAGCAGCGCGGCTTCGCCCTGTTCACCCAGGGCTGGTACGGCCGCCCGTGGCTGCGCGGCGTGGCCCGGGTGCTCGACGACCTGTGCGCCCGCACCGGCTGGGGCGGCCGCTGGGCGGTGAACGTGCTCTACGTCGCGCGCCGCACCCGGACGCACGACTGATGCTGCGCCTGCTGCGCGCCGCCGCCGCGATCGCCACCGCACTGGCCCTGGCCACCTGCGGGACGACCACTCCTGCCCCGCAGAGCATCGCGACGGGCGCCGGGCACGCCGCCGGACCCGTGCCGGTGCCGCGCGGCGGCGCGCTCGTGGGCGCCTGGGTGCGCCCCGACAGCCTCACCCAGCCCGGCCGCCTCGCCGCCGTACGCGACTTCGAGCAGCGGCTCGGGCGGCGGCTGGACGTGGTCAACACATACCGGCGGCTGCACGAGGACATCGGCACGGTCTCGGACCGGCAGTTCCGCGACGCCGGGGCCACGCTGATGCTCAGCTGGACCGGCGCCGACAGCGCCGAGGTGCTGTCGGGGCAGCACGACGAGGTGATCCGCGAGCGCGCCCGCCAGGTCCGCGACCTCGGCGCGCCCGTCCTGCTGCGCCTGCGCTGGGAGATGGACCGCCCCAACCTCGTGGTCGAGGTCGGTGCGCCGCACGAGTTCGTCGCCGCCTGGCGCCGCACCCGCGAACTGTTCGCCGCCGAGGGCGCCATCAACGCCGCCTGGGTCTGGTGCCCGACCGTCGAGGGTTTCGCCGCCGGCCGCGCCCCCGACTACTACCCAGGCGACGACCAGGTCGACTGGACCTGCGTGGACGCCTACGCCGGCAGCACCCTGACCCCTATGGCCGACCTCCTGAAGCCGTTCCTCACATGGGCCGCCACCCACCCCCGCCCCATCATGATCGGCGAGTACGGCGTCTCCCGCGCCTGGTCCCCCACCCAGCGCGCCACCTGGCTCACCGACGCCGAAGCCGTCTTCGCGGCCAACCCCCAGATCCGCGCGACCCTCTACTTCGAGTCCGACCCCGACGACCGCCAGCCCTCGGGCCGCTTCTCCCTCCGCGACGACCCCCTCCCCCTCGCCGCCCTCCGCACCGCCACCCTCTCCCGTCGATCATGAACCTATGGCACGGCTCGACGGTGTGGCGGCGGCACGACTTCCTGATCGACAGCGCAGCGCGGGTGTCATCATGGCGGGGTGACGGCGCTGATCGTGGAGTACCGCAAGTGGCCGGCGCGGATGCACTACCGCACCACGATGACCCTGCTGGGCACGGACTCGGCCGGGGTCTGGGCAGGCAGTCGGCGCGGCGCGGCGTTCACCCGGGGCGACGGCGCCACCGGCGCCTTCCCCACCGACGCCGTCACCCTGTTCCCGACCGATCACGCCTGGTCTGCCCGGTGGTACGCCCGGCCGGCCACGTCCGGAAGGCCGGCCCGATTCCGCTTCTACCTCGACATCACCACGCGGCCGATCCTCGACGACACCCGCGTGTCCCTTGTCGACCTGGATCTCGACCTCGCGCTGACCTGGAACGACGAAGTCGTACTGTTGGACGAGGAGGAGTTCGCCCACCACAGGACGGCCTTCGGCTACCCTGACCCCCTTGCGCGGCAGGCCCTCGACACCTTCGACGAGATGCGCAGCGCGCTCATCCAGCGAGCGTTTCCCCTCGACGGCACCGCAGACCCCTACCTCGCCGCCTGGTTCAGCGACCGAGATCCAGGAACCGCGCCCTAGGCGACGGCGGGCTGGCAGGCGCGGACGGTGACGGGCAGGTCGAGGTCGCCGAGTTTGACGGCGTCGAGGAAGGACTGCCAGGACTCGCGGGAGAAGGCCAGGATCGGGCCGTCCGGGTTCTTGGAGTCGCGTACGGCGACCGTCTCGGCCCCGAACAGGACCTCCACGCACTGCCCGTCACCTGCATCGCTGCGGCTGCTCTCGGCCCAGCTGGCATCGATGATGTTCACCACCGCAGGATAGGCCGCACAAGGGATGAAGGCGCGCGATGACGCGCAAATCAGCCGATCGGGTCAGCCGCGCAGGTCGAAGTCGCCCGCCTTCACCGCGGCCATGAACGACTGCCACGCCTCGGCACTGAACGACACGACAGGCCCATCGCCCGCCTGCTTCGAATCTCTGACCAGCGCAGAGCCCAACGCCACTGGCCCCAAAGCGCACTTTTCGACCGACGTGATCGCCGTTTGCGGTTGAAACACGCTGTCCTGCCGCGCATCCTGACCGGAAACAGCGATCTTGCCGCGGAAGCGCGCGGAATCGCGGCGGAACCCCGTGGCGGCGGCGCGGGCCGGAGTCAGTGGCGGCGGAGGGCGGCGCCTGCCAGGAGGCGGACGGCGTACGGCATGTCGCGGACCAGGTAGCGGCCGGCCAGCCGGCCCGGCTCCTGGGCCAGGCGGTGCGCCCACTCCAGGCCGCTGCGCTGCATCCATCCCGGCGCCCGGTGCAGCTCCCCCGCGACGAACCCGATCGCCGCCCCGCACCCGAGGAACCAGGTGAACGGCAGCTCGGCCCGCAGGTCGGAGATGACCCGCTCCTGCTTCGGGAAGCCGAGGCCCACGAACACCAGGTCCGGTTTGGCCTCGATGACGTCGGTGTACACCCGGGCGCAGCCCTCGGGGTCGAGGTCGAACCCGAACGGCGGCGCCACCTGGCCCGCGACGCGCAGCCCCGGGCAGGCCGAGGCGAGCACCGAGGCGGCCTTGACCGCCCCGTCCATGCCGCTGTCGGAGCGCGGCGGCGAGCCGCCGAGCAGGTACACCGAGCGGTTGGCGCGGCCGAGCGCGGCCGACAGGGTCCAGATGAGACCGGAGCCGGTCACCCGTTCGGGCAGCGGGCTGCGGCCGATCCTGCTGGCCCAGACCAGCGGCATGCCGTCGGCGACGACGAGATTGGCGTCGTCGAGGAAGCCGCGCACCTCGGCGGCGCGCAGTCCCCGGCCGGTCGCCAGCCGCATGATGTCGACGTTCGGCGTGATGATGCGGCCGCCCTCGCCACGTTCGAGAGCAGCCAGTACGCGTTCGGCGACGGCCTCCTCGGTGACGGCGTCGAACCAGGTCCCGGCGAGGTGCACGCGGCGGCCATAGACAGTCCCCGTGAATGCCACGAAATCAGACAATACAGACCTACACCGTAGTTGCCTCGTTATACGCCGTGAGCGCGTCGCGTCCGGGCGGCGCCGCCAGTGGGGGACGTATGACGACGACCAGGGTGCTCTTCCTCGGTGGCCTCGGCCGCAGCGGCACGACGCTGATCGAGCGGGTGCTCGGCGAGCTGCCCGGGGTCTGCGCCCTGGGCGAGATCGTCCACCTCTGGCAGCGCGACCTGCGCGACGACGAGCGGTGCGGCTGCGGGCAGCGCTTCTCCGGCTGCGACTTCTGGCAGCGCGTCGGCATCTCGGCGTTCGGCGGCTGGCACCGCGTCGACGTGCACCGCATCCTGGCGCTGCGCGACCTGGTCGAGCGCACCCGGCACATCCCCCGGCTGGCCGGGTCGAGCCGGTTCGCCAAGGAGTTCATCACGCTGGTCGCCGAGTACGCGGGCTACTACGCGAAGATCTACGCGGCCGCCGCCCGGGTCTCCGGCGCGAACGTCGTGATCGACTCGTCGAAGCACAGCGCGCTGGCCCACTGCCTGCGCCACTGCGATGAGGTCGACCTGCGGGTGCTGCACGTGGTGCGCGACGCGCGCGGGGTGGCGTACTCGTGGACCAAGAAGGTGGCCCGGCCCGAGGCCGACGGCGACGAGATGACCCGCTACGCCCCGGCGCGCAGCGCCCTGCTGTGGAACGCGCACAACGCCGCGTTCGGCCTGCTGCGGCGGCGCGGGGTCGCGGTGCGGCGGCTGCGGTACGAGGACTTCCTGACCGACCCGCTCGGCAGCGTGCGCCGGGTGGCCGCCTTCGCCGGGCTCGATCCGTCGGTGATGGACCTGAGCTTCCTGGACTCCGGCGCGGTCCGGCTCACCGGGGGGCACAGCGCGGCGGGCAACCCGATGCGGTTCACCACCGGCCAGGTCGAGCTGCGCCGCGACGACGCGTGGCGCGACAGCCTGCTCCCCCGGCAGCGGGCCCTGGTCGGCGCGGTCTGCGCCCCGCTGCTCAAGGCATACGGCTACCCCCTGGGCAGCACGGCGCCGATCCCCCCGGCCCGGCGCGGCACCTCCGAATACACCAGCACAGGAGCGGGACGATGAAGATGAAGGTCAACGCCGGACGGTTCCGCGACCCGCGGCGCGCCCCCGGTGCCGCGCCCGGCTGGGCGGCCGTGCCGCAGCAGACCGGCCTGCCGCGCGACTGGCCCGCGGTGGGCGTGGTCATCCCGACCCGCGACCGCCCCGAGCTACTGCGCCGCACCCTCCAGGCGGTACGCGCGCAGGACTACCCGGGCCCGCTGCGCGTGATCGTGGTGTTCGACCAGGCCGAGCCCGACTGGCGACTGGCCGACGCCGACGACCGCGCGGTGATGGTGCTGGCCAACTGGCGCCAGCCCGGCCTCGCCGGCGCGCGCAACACCGGCATCATGGCGCTGGACACCGAGCTGGTCGCGTTCTGCGACGACGACGACGTGTGGCACCCGGCCAAGCTGCGCCGGCAGGTCGAGGCGCTGGTGCGTACGCCGGACGCGGAGTTCGCGACCTGCGCGGTCGAGGTTGAGTTCGAGCAGGCGGTGCACCCGCGCCTGGCCGGGACCGGCACGGTCACCGTCGAGCAGCTGTCCCGGTCGCGGATGTCCATGCTGCACTCCTCCGGCTTCCTGGCGCTGCGGGAGGCGCTGCTGGAGGACGGGGTGATCGGCCCGGTGGCCGAGGACGCCCCCGGCAGCCAGAACGAGGACTGGGACCTGCTGCTGCGGGCCGCCCGGCGGCACCCGATCGTGCACGTGGACGAGCCGCTGGTGCGGGTCCTGTGGGGACGCAGCAGCTTCTACGCGTACGAGTACACGACGAAGATCTCGTCGCTGCGCTGGATGATGGCGCGCCACCCGGAGATCTCGGGCTGCCGCCCCGGCGCCGCCCGCGTCTACGGCCAGCTCGCATGCTGGTCGGCGGCGGCCGGTGACCGCCGGCAGGCCTGGCGCTGGGCTCGCGAGACGGTCCGGCACAACTGGCGCGAGCCCCGGGCCGCGATCGCGCTGGCCGCCATCGCCGGCGCGGTGAAGGTCGAGACGGTGCTGACCGCGCTGCACCGCCGGGGGCACGGCATCTGAGCACTGCCCATTGCCCGTGTGCACTGACGTACGATACGGTGTTGAACCTTGTTGGAAGTTGGTGAATTCGGGAGGCACAGTGCTCGCGCCGCAGCGTCAGCAGGCGATCCTCGCGCAGGTCCGCCGGGCCGGCGGCGTACGCGTGGCCGATCTCGTCGCCGAGCTCGGCGTCTCCGACATGACGATCCGCCGCGACCTGGAGGTCCTCGCCGAGCGCGGCCTCGTGATCAAGGTGCACGGCGGGGCGACCGCGCCCCCGTCCGGCGTCGCCGACGAGCCGGGCTTCGCGGCCAAGGCGGAACGCCAGCGCGCCGAGAAGGCGGCGCTGGCCGAGGCCGCCGCCGCGCACGTGCAGCCGGGCAGCGCCGTCGCGCTGTCGGCGGGCACCACCACCGTGCGCATCGCCCAGCGCCTGGTCGACGTGCCGGGGCTGACCGTGGTCACCAACTCGATCCCGGTCGCCGACGTGTTCTACCGGGCCGGGCGGCCTGACCAGACGGTGGTGCTCACCGGCGGCACCCGCACCCCCTCCGACGCGCTGGTGGGCCCGATCGCCATCGCCTCACTGCGCGACCTGCACGTCGACCAGCTGTTCCTGGGCGTGCACGGGATGAGCACCGAGGCCGGGCTGACCACGCCGAACCTGCTCGAAGCCGAGACGGACCGGGCGCTGATCGCCGCCACCCGGCGCCTGGTCGTGGTCGCCGACCACACCAAGTGGCAGACCCTGGGCATCGCCTCGATCGCGCCGCTGACCGCCGCGCACCTGCTCATCACCGACGCCGAACCCCCGACCGGCGTGCGCGACCTGCTCACCGTCGAGCTGACCGACCAGTGACCCCGGACCGACCAGCGAGAGTGCCATGAAGCGAACCTCCATCACCATGGCCGACGGCCGTGAGCTGATCTACTTCGACGAGCGTGACGACGCGGTCCGCGCGACCGTCGACGACCGCGAGCTGCCCCCGCCCCCCGCACCCGCCCAGCTGCGCTTCGACGCGCTCACCGACGAGTGGGTCGCGGTCGCGGCGCACCGGCAGGGCCGCCCGCTGCTGCCCTCGACCGCCGAGTGCCCGCTGTGCCCGTCGACCGGTGGGTTCCGCACCGAGGTGCCCGCCGACGACTACGACGTGGTCGTCTTCGAGAACCGCTTCCCGTCGTTCTCGGGCGAGTCGGGGCGGTGCGAGGTCGTCTGCTTCTCCCCCCGGCACGACGCGTCGTTCAAGGAACTGCCGGTGTCGCGGGTGCGCACCGTGCTGGCCGTCCTGGCCGACCGCACCGCCGAACTGTCCGCGCTGGGCGGGGTGGAGCAGGTGTTCTGCTTCGAGAACCGCGGCGTCGAGATCGGCGTGACGCTGCACCACCCGCACGGCCAGATCTACGGCTACCCGTACGTCACCCCGGTGACCCGGCGCTACCTCGATGCCGCCCGGCGCCACCGCGACCTGGGCACCGGCACCAACCTCTACGCCGACCTGCTCGCCGCGGAGCGGTCGTCCGGCGAGCGGGTGGTGGCCGCCAACGAGTTCTGGACCGCCTTCGTGCCGTACGCGGCGCGCTGGCCGTACGAGATCCACATCGCACCGAACCGCCAGGTGCCCGACCTCGCCGCGCTCACCGAGACCGAACTCGACGCGTGCGCGCCCCTGTGGTCGGAGGTGGCCCGGCGCCTGGACGGCCTGTTCGACCTGCCCATGCCATACGTCGCGGGCTGGCACCAGGCGCCCGTGCGCACCGACCGCGAGCTCGGCTACCTGCATCTGCGCATCTTCAGCAGCCGCCGCGCCCCGGGCAAGCTGAAGTACCTGGCCGGGTCGGAGTCGTCGATGGGCGCCTGGGTGAATGACATCGCCCCCGAGCAGGCGGCTGCTGCGCTGAGGGCCGTCACCCTCTAGATTCGTACATGTGAACGACATCGAGGTCGAACCGGGCGTACGGCTGCGGCTGCGCCACCGTGACGGTCAGCGGGAACCGTTCCTGCTGGTCCACGGGTTGTCCTCCAACGCCCGGCTGTGGGACGAGGTGGCCGGCCACCTCGCCGCGGCCGGGCATCCGAGCTGGTCGGTGGACCTGCGCGGGCACGGCGAGTCCGACGCGCCCGAGCACGGCTACGACACCGGCACCGCCGCCGCCGACCTGGCCGCGGTCATCACGGCGCTCGGGCTGGACCGGCCGGTCGTGGTCGGCCAGTCCTGGGGCGGCAACGTGGTGACCCGCCTGGCCGCCAAGCATCCCGAGCTGCCCGGCGCGCTCGGGCTGGTCGACGGCGGCTGGATCGACCTGCGCGCGACCTTCCCCGGCTGGGCGGCGTGCACCGCGGCGCTGCGGCCCGGCGACATCGACGGCCACCCCGCCGAGCGGATGCGCGGCTGGCTGGATTCAGCACATCCGGAGTGGTCGGTGACGGCCCGGGAGGCGACCCTGGCCAACATGCGGATCGAGCCCGACGGGACCATGTGGCGGCGCCTGACCGTCCCGCACCACATGCAGATCCTGCGCTCGCTGTGGGACGAGCCCGCCAGCGCCGACCTGCCGCTGGTCACCGTGCCCGCGCTGCTGCTGCCCGCGGGCGGCCCCGACGGCGAGCGCGCCGACCACGTCCGCGCGGCCGCGGCCGCGCTGCGCGACGCGCGCATCCGCTGGTATCCGGGCGGCGACCACGACCTGCACGCCCAGCACCCCGACCGGGTCGCCGCCGACCTGCTCACCCTGGTGCCCGGCCGCGAGGCGGCGGCATGACCCGTCTGCTGGTCGTGATGGGCTCCGGCGAGACCACCCCCACGATGATCAAGCCGCACCGCAGCCTGTTCGCGACCCTGCCGCCGAACGGCCGGGCGGTGCTGCTGGACACGCCGTACGGGTTCCAGCTCAACGCCGACGAGATCAGCGCCCGCGCGGTCGGCTACTTCGCGCAGAGCGTCGGGCAGGCCGTCGACGTGGTGTCCTGGCGGCGGGAGCCGGAGCCGGGGCTGGAGCGGGAGCGGGCGCTGGCCGCCCTGCGCGGCGCGAGCTGGATCTTCGCCGGGCCGGGGTCGCCGACGTACGCCCTGCGCCAGTGGCGCGACACCGACCTGCCGGGGCTGCTGCCCCGCGCCGAGGTGCTCGTGTTCGCCAGCGCCGCCGCACTCACCCTCGGCTCGCACACCATCCCCGTGTACGAGATCTACAAAGCGGGCACCGAACCGCACTGGCTGCCCGGCCTGGACCTGTTCGAGCAGCTCACCGGCGTGCCCGCGGTGGTCATCCCGCACTACGACAACGCCGAGGGCGGCCACCACGACACCCGGTACTGCTACCTCGGCGAGCCCCGGCTGCGGCAGCTGGAGGCCGAGCTGCCCGACGACCGGCTCATCGTCGGCGTCGACGAGCACACCGCCCTGGTCTGCGACCTGGAGCAGCGCACCGCGACCGTCATCGGCAACGGGCGCCTGACGCTGCGCCGCGCGGGCCGCAGCACCGTCTACCCCACCGGGACCACCCTCCCCCTCCCTTTCCCCGAGGCCGAGGAGAGGAAGGGCACCTTCTCATCGCATTTCGTAGCAGAAGCGCCCCTTCTTGACGCCGCCGCCGACCACGGTGCGGGGGCGGAGCCGGCGCAGGCCACCGGCGGTCGGACGGGCGTCGCGACCAGCCTGCGGGAGGCCGCCGACGACGCCGAGGAGCGGTTCACCGCCGCGCTGGCCGCACGCGACGTCGACGGCTGCGTGGCCGCGGCGCTCGAACTGGAGCAGGTGATCGTCGACTGGACCGCGGACACCAACGTCTCCGACGACGGCGAGCACGCGCGCGGGCTGCTGCGCGGCATGGTGGTGCGCCTCGGCGAGCTGGCGGGCACGGCCGACCCGACGCCGCTGCTCACTCCGCTGGTCGAGGCGCTGCTGTCGGTGCGCGACTCGGCCCGGACCCGCCGCGACTGGGCCGCCGCCGACCAGGTGCGCGACGCCCTCGCCGCAGCCCGCATCGAGGTCCGCGACACCCCCTCCGGCCCCGTCTGGCTCCCGCCGGGGGCATGATCGCCGATTGCGGTCAGAAACGGGCCGCGGAGCGCATCTTCTGACCGCAGATCACGATCTCCAGCCCCGGCCCCCGCGCACCTCGCGCGCCCCGCGGCGAGGGCGCAAAAAAGACCAGACCCGCACGGGCGCGGGTCTGGTCTCTGGGAAGGGACTTTCAGGCGGGATTATTCCGTTTTATACCTGGCTCAACGAGGTCGGGCCGGGCGGGAAACGGGTGCTCAGGCCCCGAGCTTGCGGGCCAGCGCGGTGTCGAGGGTGTTCATGAACTCCTCGGTGGTCTGCCACGGCGCGTCCCGCGAGATCAGCAGCGAGAGGTCCTTCGTCATCGCGCCGCCCTCGACGGTCTCGATGATGACCTGCTCCAGCGTGTCCGCGAAGTTGGTCACCGCCGGGGTGCCGTCCAGCTTGCCGCGGTGGGCCAGGCCCCGGGTCCAGGCGAAGATCGACGCGATCGGGTTGGTCGACGTCTTCTCGCCCTTCTGCCACTGGCGGTAGTGCCGGGTGACCGTGCCGTGCGCGGCCTCGGCCTCGACGGTGCGGCCGTCGGGCGTCATCAGCACGGAGGTCATCAGGCCCAGCGAGCCGAAGCCCTGCGCCACGATGTCGGACTGCACGTCACCGTCGTAGTTCTTGCACGCCCAGACGTAGCCGCCCTCCCACTTCAGCGCGGCGGCGACCATGTCGTCGATCAGCCGGTGCTCGTAGGTCAGGCCCTTGGCGTCGAACTCGGCCTTGAACTCGGCCTCGAAGATCTCGGCGAAGATGTCCTTGAACCGGCCGTCGTACGCCTTGAGGATCGTGTTCTTGGTCGACAGGTAGACCGGGTAGTTGCGCAGCAGGCCGTAGCTGAACGACGCCCGCGCGAAGTCGCGGATCGAGTCGTCGTAGTTGTACATGCCCATCGCGACGCCGCCACCGGGGAAGTCGGCGATGGTGAACTCCATCGGCTCGCTGCCGTCGGCCGGGGTGTAGGTGACGGTCACCTTGCCGGGGCCGGGCACCACGAAGTCGGTGGCCTTGTACTGGTCGCCGTGGGCGTGGCGGCCGACGACGATCGGCTTGGTCCAGCCCGGCACGAGCCGCGGCACGTTGCTCATGATGATCGGCTCACGGAAGATGACGCCGCCGAGGATGTTGCGGATGGTGCCGTTGGGCGACTTCCACATCTTCTTCAGGCCGAACTCGGCGACCCGGGCCTCGTCCGGGGTGATGGTGGCGCACTTGACGCCCACGCCGTGCCGCTTGATCGCGTTCGCCGCGTCGATCGTCACCTGGTCGTCGGTGGCGTCGCGGTGCTCCATGCCCAGGTCGTAGTACTCCAGCTCCACGTCGAGGTAGGGCAGGATCAGCTGCTCGCGGATCTGCTTCCAGATGATCCGGGTCATCTCGTCGCCGTCGAGCTCGACTACGGGGTTGTTTACCTTGATCTTCGCCATCTCGCAGGCGCTCCTCTTACCTTCGGGCGTCCGGCGGCAGGGCGCCGGGCGGCGGTCGCACGATTTAGCAGTACGAGCGTACTGCCGTACCCACCTGCCGCAACCCCCAGGGTGCCCCACCTCTCACCGATGCCCGAATCGGCGCCTTGCCGACCGGGTCTACGCTCTGCGGCCGACAGGAGCCCGACTCATCCGAGGAGATGGGGCATGGACAGCGACCCGCTGCCATTCCTGCCGACGCTCACCACAGCCGTGATCGTCGGCCTGCTACTACTCATCGTCATCCTGAAGTCCATCCACAAGATCGGTCCGACCGAGGTCGGCCTGGTCACCAAGCGTCTCGGCCGCAAACTCCGCGACGACAACCCCATCGCGTTCGCCGGGGAGGCCGGCTACCAGGCCGACCTGCTGATGCCCGGCCTGCGCCTCAAGCTGTGGCCCGTCTACGGGGTCACCAAGTTCCCCTGGGTGCAGGTGCCCGCCGGCGAGATCGGCGTGGTGATCTCCCAGGTCGGCGCGCCGCTGCCGATCGGCGCCAAGAGCGCCCGCTACCAGCCGGGCTTCGGCAACTTCTCCGACCTGCGCAACTTCGTCGCCACCGGCGGCGAGAAGGGTGTGCAGCGGCCGGTGCTGCCGCCCGGCACCCTGGTGCCGGTCCACCCGGTCGCCTTCCTGATCATCACGGCCCGCTCGGTCTTCGGCGTGCCGGTGTCGCCGGAGTTCCAGGTCCTGGCCGCCAAGCGCCAGCTGGCCCCGGCCGCGTTCGGGCTGACGCCTGAGCGCCTGAAGGTCGTGGTGATCTCACCGCACGGCGACCGGGACCTGATCGGCCTGGTCACCGTGCTCGAAGGCGAGCCGCTGCCCTCCGGCGACCTGGCCAGCCGCCTGGGCGGCTTCGACGACATCGCGGCGATGGAGCAGGGCGCCGACACCACCGACGCCGAGATCATCGACGTGCTGCTGGGCTCGAAGAACGAGGTGCACAACAACTACCAGGACTTCCAGGCGTTCCTGGACGCGGGCGGCCGGATCGGCCTCCAGCACGACCCGCTGCTGTACGGCGCGTACCTGCTGAACCCGTTCCTGGTGCTGGTCGAGATGGTGCCGATGCTGGTGGTCAACCAGGGACAGGTCGCCGTGATCAAGGGGTTCGTCGGCCTGCCGACGCTGGACACCTCCGGCACCGACTTCAAGTTCGGCAGCATCGTGCGCCCCGGCCACCGCGGCATCTGGCAGGAGCCGCTGCGCACCGGCAAGTACGCCATCAACCCGCGCATCTACGCCGCCGAGCTCGTGCCGACCTTCATCCTGACCCTGAACTGGGCCAACCACATGTCGACCGCGCACGACCTGGACTCGCGGCTGGAGCCGATCGTCGGCAAGAGCCGCGAGGGCTTCGTGTTCAAGATCGACCTTCAGGTGCAGATCCACGTCTCCGACGGCCGCGCGCCGCGCGTGATCTCGATGGTCGGCACGATGCTGAACCTGGTGAACGAGGTGCTCCAGTCGGCGGTGGGCAACCACTTCCGCAACACGCTCCAGGCGCTGGAGGCGATCAAGTTCATCGAGACCCGGCACGAGGTGCAGCAGGCCGCGTTCGCGGCGATCACGCAGTACCTGGCCGGGTACGACGTGGAGACTCGGGGCGTCTACATCCAGGACGTGGTGTTCCCGCCGGAGCTGGTCGAGGTGCTGACGCACCGCGAGATCGCCAACCAGCAGCGGGCCACCTACGAGGAGCAGCAGCGGGCCGAGACGGTGCGCGTGCAGATGGAGAAGGCCCGCGGCACCGCCGACATGCAGGCCGAACTCGCCTCGGCGGCGGTCTCGGTGGAGATCAGCTCGAACAAGGCGAAGGCCCGGGAGGCGGAGGCGGGCGGCCAGGCCGCGTACGTCCGGCTCACGGGACAGGCCGAGGCCGACCGGGCCCAGGCCGTCGGTCTGGCCGAGGCCAAGGCGACCGAGGCGATGGGGCTGGCCCGCGCGGCCGGCTTCCAGGCGCAGCGTGACGCCATCGGCGAGCTGCCGACCGCCCTGGTCGCACTGGCCAACGCCATCGCCGAAGGAAAGATCAACATCATGCCGGAGGTACTGGTCACCGGCGGCTCCAGCCTCGACGGGCTCGCCGCCACGCTGATGCGCGCCCTGCACGAGGGCAAGATCCCGCTCCAGCGGTCCGAGCAGGAGTGAAGCCGGTGCGGGGCGGTCCGGCCGTCGAGGCCGGGTCGCCCCGCACGTCAGCCCCAGGTGATCTCGCCGCGACCGGCCTCGGCCAGGGCGGTCTTGACCTGCGAGAACGGCTTGCTGCCCAGGAAACCCTTCGGGTTCATCGGGCTCGGGTGCCCGGCCTCCAGCACCACGTGCTGCGGGTTGCGCACCAGCGCCGCCTTCTTGCGGGCGTACGACCCCCAGAGCACGAACACCACCCGGTACGGCGAGTCGTTGGCGGCCTTGATCGCGGCGTCGGTGAACTGCTCCCAGCCCTGGTTGGCGTGGCTGTTCGGGGTGCCCGAGCGCACGGTCAGCACCGCGTTGAGCATGAGCACGCCCTGGGCGGCCCAGCCGGTGAGGTCGCCGTTGGCCGGCGGGTTCACGCCGAGGTCGTCCTTGAGCTCCTTGTACACGTTGCGCAGGCTCGGCGGCACCGGCACGCCGGGGCGGACGCTGAAGCTCAGCCCGTGCGCCTGACCGGGCTTGAAGTACGGGTCCTGCCCGAGGATCAGCACCCGGGTGTGCGCCGGGGAGGTCAGCCGGAACGCGGTGAACAGGTCCTCGCGGGGCGGGAAGACGGTGCCGGCGGCGTACTCGGCCTCGACGAAGGCGGCGAGCTTCGCGGTGGCGTCGAGGTCGAGATGCGGCTTCATCACGTCGCGCCACTCGCCGGGCAGCATGTCAAGCAGGTCCAATGCCATGCGCCACACCATAGTGCCCACTACCGACAGACGCCTCTTCGGCGGGGCCGCCGCGGCCGGGCGGCGCACACGCCGGTTTGCCCGGCGCAGGGTGCGGGTACGGCTATAGGCCGGGAAGTTCGGATCACTCGCGGGGAGGCACGTCGTGAGAGCATTCGTCAGAACGCTGCTGGGAACGGTCTCGGCCCTCCTGGCCGTCGGGTTGTTCGGCACGGCCGCCGCGGCGGTGGTGAGCCCTTCGGGCGACCGGGCCAAGGCCGAGCTGTGGACGGCCATGGGCACGCAGTGGTCCGACAGCGCCAGGTACACGAGGGAGTACTACGTCGCCGCGCTCCTGGGCGGAGCGCATCCCGGCGCCGCGCAGGCCGCGGCCGCCAGCCTGATGAAGAACCAGAAGGACATCGGTGCCGTCTTCGCCAAGTACTACGGCACGGGCACCGGCGACCAGATCAGCGACATCCTGTCGCAGCAGGTCGCCATCGCCGCCGACCTGGTGCCGGCCGCGGGCGCGGGCGACAAGGCCAAGCTCGCCGACGCCACCGCGCGATGGCAGCAGAGCCACGCCGAGCTGGCGAAGGTCCTCAGCACGGCGAATCCGGACCACTTCCCGTACGAGCAGACACGCCAGCTGCTCGACCGGAACCTGGCGCTGCTCACCACCGCCGTCACCAGCTTCGCCGGGGGCGACTACGCGCAGAGCATCGCGGGCAACGAGGCCTACTACCAGGACGTGCAGAACCTGGTCGGCTACTTCGGGAACGGCATCGTCGCGGAGTTCCCCGAGCAGTTCAAATAGCCGAGAAGGGCGCCTCCCGCCATCCGGCGGGGGCGCCCTTCTGCACGGCGCGCGGCGTCAGAGACCGGCGACGTCGGCCTGCTTGGCGCGGACGGCCTCGGCGGCCTCCTTCAGCCCGGCGAGCTCCGACTCGTTGAGGTCGGTCAGCACGATGTTCCGGGCGCCGGTGGCGCCGATCGCGGCCTCGACGCCCAGGTACACGCCGGAGATGCCGTACTCGCCGTCGACCCAGGCGCAGACCGGCATGACCTCGCCGGAGTCCTCGGCCACGGCCTTGGCCATACGGGCGGCGGCAGCCGACGGCGCGTAGTACGCCGAACCGGTCTTGAGCAGCGCCACGACCTCGGCACCGCCGTTGCGGGTACGGGTGACCAGCTCGTCGATCTTCTCGGCGGGCAGCAGGCCGGACAGCGGCTTGCCGTCGACGGTGCAGCGCGACGGGACCGGCACCATGGTGTCGCCGTGCGAGCCCAGGGTCAGCGTCTTGACCGAGCCGACCGGGACGCCCAGCTCCTCGGCGACGAAGTGGGTGAAGCGCGCGGTGTCGAGCATGCCGGCCTGGCCGATGACCCGGTTCTTCGGGAACTGGGTGGCGAGCTGGGCCAGCGCGGTCATCTCGTCCAGCGGGTTGGACACGACGATGACGACGGCGTTCGGCGCGTGCTTGGCGACCTGCTCGGCCACCCCGCGCACGATCTTGGCGTTGACCTCGAGCAGGTCCATGCGGCTCATGCCCGGCTTGCGCGGCAGGCCCGCGGTGATCACGACGATGTCGGACCCGGCGATCGCCTCGTAGCCCGAGCCGTCGAGGCCGGTGGTCGCGCCGACGACCTTGGTCTCGAAGCCCTCGATGGACCGCGACTGGTTGAGGTCCAGCGCGAGGCCCTCCGGCTTGCCCTCGACGATGTCGGTCAGCACGACCGTGTCGAAGACGTCGTACTCGGCCAGGCGCTGCGCGGTGGTCGAGCCGTAGAAACCGGCCCCTACGACGGTGACCTTCTTGCCCTTGCCCATTGGCACATACTCCCTGCTGGCGGACGTCTGGCTGCGGCCAGCGTGGTCCTGTGACGAAGGTGTAACGATTCCGCACCATAGCCCGCGTCGTCTATGCGAGACCTACGGGGTGCGCGCGGTGTGGGCTAGCGCGCCGCCTCGGCCCGCTCGACCACGTTGGTCAGCAGCATCGCCCTAGTCATCGGGCCCACCCCGCCCGGGTTGGGCGACAGGAAACCGGCCACCTCGGCCACGTCCGGGTGTACGTCGCCGACGATGCGCTTCTTCCCGTCGGCGCCCTCGACCCGCGACACGCCGACGTCGAGCACCGCCGCGCCCGGCTTGACCATGTCGGCGGTGACGATGCCGGGCACCCCGGCCGCGGCGATCACGATGTCGGCGCGGCGCACGTGCCCGGCCAGGTCCTTGGTGCCGGTGTGGCACAGGGTCGCGGTGGCGTTCTCGGTGCGCCGGGTGAGCAGCAGGCCCAGCGGGCGGCCCACGGTGACGCCGCGGCCGATCACGACGACCTCGGCCCCCGCGATCGGCACGTGGTAGCGGCGCAGCAGCTCGATGATGCCGCGCGGCGTGCACGGCAGCGGCCCCGGCACGCCGAGCACCAGCCGGCCCAGGCTGACCGGGTGCAGCCCGTCGGCGTCCTTGTCTGGGTCGATGAGCTCCAGCACCCGCTGCTCGCTCAGGCCCTTCGGCAGCGGCAACTGGACGATGTAGCCGGTGCAGGCCGGGTCGGCGTTGAGCTCGGCGACAGCCGCCTCGACATCGGACTGGGTCGCGTCGGCGGGCAGGTCGCGGCGCAGCGAGGCGATGCCGACCTCGGCGCAGTCGCGGTGCTTGCCGTTGACGTACCACTGCGAGCCCGGGTCGTCGCCGACCAGGACGGTGCCCAGGCCGGGCGTCACGCCCCGCGCCGCCAACCGGGCGACCCGTTCGCGCAGGTCCGCCTTGATCGCCGCTGCGGTCTCGGTGCCGTTGAGGATCGTTGCCGTCATACCGCCGATCCTCCCACCCTCGCCGGCTCCCTCCGAACCGGGACATGCCCGCTCGCCGCGCCGCCTCCCGCCGCGCGCAGCCACCACTCCCCGCTCCGCTCCCCGCCCCGCCTTTCATAAACGTCGGCCTATCTCGTCGATTTTGATCTCCGCTGAGTCGACGAGATAGGCCGACGTCTACGGCGGGCGGGCGGGACGGTCCCGGCAACGTGCGCAAAGCCGAGAATCGGGCAGGGGTACGCCGAAAACCGGCGCTCAAGTTGATCTATGAAATGCCAGTTGACCTGGTTGTATAACCGTCGGTAACAGTGCGATAGATCACCCTGTGGCCTTGGCGGCAGGATCTTCCATCATCTGGGACGACTTTCGAGGGCAAATCGGGCGCTGATCATGTCCACAATGTGATCGCCGACTGTCGCCCCGGTCACCCCGCAGATCGGGCATAATCACTCAGAACCGCCCATTTGGCGGGCTGTCTTCTAATACCAAATCAGCAGGCCGGTCCGCAAGTGGTCGACTCGTAGACTGTTGCGAATCTGCAACCCACGGGTTTGGTGCCGGGCCGAGCTTCGTCCTACCTTTGCCGGACGTTGCACTGCGTGACAACGGCAGGTCAGCCTGCCGTCTATGCGGTGAGACGTAGGAGATGAGGAGGCTCAATGCAGGTCCGTAGGCTCGCGGCCTGGGCCGCTCTCCCGCTCGCTGTCACTCTGGGCCTGACGGCCTGTGGCAAGAGCGGTGGCAGCGACACGGGTAGCACCAACCCCAACGGTGTCGTGTCGGTCGGTATCGCCGAACCGAAGCACCTGATCCCCACCAACACCGCGGAGACCAGTGGCTCCCAGGTGCTGGCGGCGCTGTTCGCTCCCCTGGTGGACTTCGACGAGGCCAACAAGCCGTACGAGGTCGCCGCGCAGGAGATCAGCACGACCGACAACAAGACTTGGACGATCAAGCTGAAGGACGGCTGGACGTTCCACAACGGCGAGCCGGTCACCGCCGACAACTACATCAACGCCTGGAACTACGGTGCCTACGCCCCGAACGCCCAGGACAACAACTACTTCTTCGACAAGGTCGAGGGCTACGCGGCCCTGAACCCGGCGGACGCGAAGACCACCCCCACCGCGACGACCCTGTCGGGCCTCAAGAAGGTCGACGACAAGACGTTCACGGTGACCCTGAGCGCGCCGTTCAGCGAGTTCAAGTCGCTGCTCGGCTACACCGCCTTCTACCCGCTGCCCAAGGCCGCGTGGGAGAGCGACACCGCCAGCCCCCTGGTCCTGAGCAAGAGCTTCGAGGACGCCCCGATCGGCAACGGTCCGTTCAAGATCAAGGGCGCCTGGAACCACGACTCGGGCATCGAGGTCGAGAAGTACGACGCCTTCGCCGGCACCAAGCCGAGCATCGGCGGCGCGAACTTCAAGATCTACCAGAACGACGCCGCCGAGTACGCGGACCTGCAGGCCAACAACCTGGACGTGATCAAGCAGATCCCGACCGACAGCCTGGCCACCGTCCAGGGCGACCTGGGCGACCGCTACCAGACCAGCCCCGCGTCGACCCTGCAGGTGCTGGCGTTCCCGACCTTCGACCCGCGCTTCAGCAAGGTCGAGGTCCGCAAGGCCATCTCGATGGCGATCGACCGCGAGGAGATCGTCAACAAGGTGTTCCAGGGCTCGCAGAAGGCCGCTTACTCGTTCGTGTCGCCGGTCGTCGCGGGCTACCGCGACAAGACCTGCGGTGCGGCGTGTGAGTTCAACCCGACCGAGGCCAAGAAGATGTACGACGCTGCCGGCGGCCCCAAGTCGCTGAACATCACGTACAACGCTGACGGTGGTCACCAGGCGTGGGTCGACGCGACCTGCAACCAGCTGAAGACCAACCTGGGCGTCGAGTGCGTCGGCACCCCGGAGCCCAAGTTCGCCGACCTGCTCACCAAGGTCAAGGCGAAGAAGGACGTCGGCATGTTCCGCATGGGCTGGGTCATGGACTACCCGTCCATGGAGAACTACCTCGGCCCGCTGTACTCGACGACCGGTTCGTCGAACTACTACGGCTACAGCAACCCCGCCTTCGACAACCTGCTGAAGGAGGGCGCTGCCGCCGCGACCCAGGACGAGGCCATCAAGAAGTACCAGGCCGCCGAGGACCTGCTCGCGCAGGACCTGCCGGTGATGCCGCTGCGCTTCGGCCAGAACGTCTTCGGTCACTCGACCAAGGTCAAGGACGTTTCGATCGACCTGTTCAACCGGGTCGACCTGAACAAGATCCAGTACGTCGGCTGACCGTCGGCTGCTTGACCTGGGGGGTGGTGCCGGTCTTCGGATCGGCACCACCCTCCGCGCCTGGAAGCCCCTTTCCCAGTCGCACGCGGTCACGCCGCGAGACCGGGTTTGTGCACTACCACCACGTCGACCGCAGCCCCGTGGTACGAACAATGCGACTATTCGTACCGAATTGTGCTGCCCGGTGAGAGAAGAACGACGATGTTCCGCTACATAGTGCGGCGCCTGCTACAGATGATCCTGGTCTTCATCGGGACCACCTTCATCGTCTTCACGCTGATGTTCGCGGGCGGTGAAGGCGACCCGATCCAGAACCTGGCCGGTGAGCGCCCGGTCTCCGCCGTCCAGCGCGCCCAGCTGGAGCAGCAGTACCACTTCAACGACCCGTTCCTCACGCGCTACTGGCACTACCTGTCGGACCTGCTGCACGGCGACCTCGGCACCTCGCTGACCGGCCGCCCCGTCAGCGAGATGATCCTGGAGCGCCTGCCCACCACGGCCATGCTCGCCACGATCGCCCTGCTGGTGGCGATGATCTTCGGCGTGCTGGCGGGTGTGATCGCCGGTATCAAGCGCGGCGGCATCTTCGACAACAGCACCCTGGTGCTGACCCTGGTCATCATCGGTATCCCGACCGTGGTGCTCGCCCCCATCGGCCAGCTGCTGTTCGGCATCAAGTGGCCGATCTTCCCGGCGACCGCCAACAACCCCGCCACCTGGTACGAGCTCCTGCTGCCCGGCATCATCCTGGGCGCGCTGTCGCTGGCCACCGCGATGCGGCTGACCCGCGCCTCGGTGAGCGAGAACCTGCGCGCCGACTTCGTCCGCACCGCGCGGTCCAAGGGCATCCCGGGCCGCCGGGTCATCGGCGTGCACGTGCTGCGCAACTCGCTGATCCCGATCGTGACGTTCCTCGGTGTCGAGCTGGGCTCGCTGATGGGCGGCGCGATCATCACCGAGAGCGTCTTCAACATCACCGGCATCGGCAACCTGCTGTACAAGAACCTCAACCTCGGTGACGCCCCGGTGGTCATCGGCACGGTGAGCGTGCTGGTCGTCGTGTTCCTTGTCGCCAACCTGATCGTGGACCTGCTGTACGCGGTGCTCGATCCGCGGATCCGGTACGAGTAGGCGGAAGACAATGAGTGAATTCGAGAACGTGGCCGCTTCCGAGCTGCACACGGCAACCCCCGGCCCGGCCGGCGAACCCAACGCCCCCGGGCAGCCGCACACCCTCGAGGTCAAGCGCGCCCGCAGCGCGACCACCGACGCCTGGCACGACCTGGCCCGCCGCCCGCTGTTCTGGATCGCCGTGCTCATCGCGCTGGTGGCGCTGGTGATGGCGGTGTTCCCGCAGCTGTTCACCAGCGGCGATCCCAACGTCGCGTGCCAGCTGTCGAAGCAGAACGCGGGCCCCAGCGGCCCGGCCATCTTCGGCTTCGACTACCAGGGCTGCGACGTCTACACCCGGGCCATCTACGGTGCCCGCAACTCGCTGCTGATCGGCTTCTTCGCCGCGCTGTTCGCGGGAGTGCTGGCGATCCTGGCGGGTCTGACCTCCGGCTTCTTCGGCGGCTGGGTCGACGCGGTCATCTCCCGCGGCACGGACATCGTGCTGGGCCTGCCGCTGATCCTGGCCGGCCTGGTGATCATGAAGCGGGTCGACAACGCCGGCGGCGGCAACACCGCCCGCATCATCGCGTTCGTGCTGCTGCTCGGCGGCCTCGGCTGGACCACGGCGTCCCGCGTGGTGCGCTCCTCGGTCATCTCGGCCAAGAACCAGGACTACGTGCAGGCCGCCCGGATGCTCGGCGCGGGCAACGCCCGGATCATGTGGCGGCACATCCTGCCCAACGCGCTGGCGCCGTTCCTCGTGGTCATCACGATCGCGCTGGGCTCGTTCATCGCGGCCGAGGCGTCGCTGTCGTTCCTCGGCGTCGGCCTGGAACCGCCGGCGCAGTCGTGGGGTCTGCAGATCTCGCAGGCCTCGGGTATCGGCAAGGTCCGCACCAACCCGATCCCCCTGATCGTCCCGTCCACCTTCCTCGCGCTGACGGTGCTCGCCTTCATCATCCTGGGCGACAAGATCCGCGAAGCGTTCGACCCGAAGCTGCGGTGAGCAACGTGACCGACATCCAGGTGCAGAGCAGCGGCGTCCCCACCGGGCACGCCCTGCTCGAGGTGAAGAACCTCTTCGTCGAATTCCACACCCGCGACGGCGTCGCCCGGGTCATCAACGGGGTGTCGTACCACCTGAACCCCGGTGAGACGCTGGCGGTGCTGGGCGAGTCGGGCTCCGGCAAGTCGGTGACCGCGCAGGCGATCATGGGCATCCTCGACATGCCGCCCGCGAAGATCCCCAGCGGCGAGATCCTCTACAAGGGCCAGAACCTGCTGACCATGCCGGAGGAGAAGCGCCGGCAGGTGCGCGGCAAGGAGATCTCCATGATCTTCCAGGACGCGCTCTCGGCCCTGAACCCGGTGTTCCCGGTCGGCTGGCAGATCTCGGAGACCCTGCGCACCCGCGCGGGCATGTCCAAGCGGGCCGCGCTGGCCCGCGCGGTCGAGCTGATGGACCTGGTCAAGATCCCGGCCGCCAAGGACCGGGTGAAGGACTACCCGCACCAGTTCTCCGGCGGTATGCGCCAGCGCGTCATGATCGCGATGGCGCTGGCGATGGACCCGAAGGTGCTCATCGCCGACGAGCCGACCACGGCGCTGGACGTCACCGTGCAGGCCCAGATCATGGACCTGCTCGCCGACCTGCGCCGCGACCTGAACATGGGCATGATCCTGATCACGCACGACCTGGGCGTGGTCGCCGACGTCGCCGACCGGATCGCGGTCATGTACGCCGGCCGGATCGTCGAGCACGCCAACGTGCACGAGCTCTACAAGAGCCCGGCCCACCCCTACACGGAGGGGCTGCTGGACTCCATCCCGCGGCTGGACTCCAAGGGCACCGAGCTCGCCACGATCAAGGGCCTGCCGCCGAACCTGCTGCGTCCGCCGTCCGGCTGCGCGTTCCACCCCCGGTGCAGGTACGCCAAGGACGTGTGCCGGACCGACGTACCCGCGTCGCTGAACCTCGGCAACGGCCGTACCAGCGCCTGCCACTTCGCGAAGGAGATGCTCGATGGCACACTCCGCTGAGAACATCACCCCCGTGGCACGCCCGGCCGGTGAGCCGATCCTGCGGGTCGAGAACCTGGTCAAGCACTTCCCGATCACCCGCGGCATCCTCTTCAAGAAGAAGATCGGCGCCGTCAAGGCGGTCGACGGGGTCAGCTTCGAGCTGCACCGCGGCGAGACGCTGGGCATCGTCGGCGAGTCCGGCTGCGGCAAGTCGACGCTGGCCAAGCTGCTGATGCGGCTGGAGACGCCGACCGGCGGCCGGGCCCTGCTCAACGGCAGGGACATCTTCAAGATGGGCGGCGGCGAGCTGCGCCGCCTGCGCCGCAACGTGCAGATGGTGATGCAGGACCCGTACACGTCGCTGAACCCGCGGATGACCGTGGGCGACATCATCGGCGAGCCGTACGAGATCCACAGCGACGTCGCCCCCCGGGGCGACCGCCAGCGCCGGGTGCAGGAGCTGCTGGAGCTCGTGGGCCTGAACCCCGAGCACATCAACCGCTACCCGCACCAGTTCTCCGGCGGCCAGCGCCAGCGCATCGGCATCGCCCGCGCGCTCGCGCTCAAGCCGGAGATCATCGTCTGCGACGAGCCGGTCTCCGCGCTGGACGTGTCCATCCAGGCCCAGGTGATCAACCTGCTGGAGGGGCTCCAGCGCGAGCTGAACCTGTCGTACATCTTCATCGCGCACGATCTGTCCGTGGTGCGGCACATCTCCGACCGGGTCGGCGTGATGTACCTGGGCAAGATGGTGGAGGTCGGCACGGACGCGGAGATCTACGAGCGGCCGACGCACCCGTACACCCAGGCGCTGCTGTCGGCGGTGCCGGTGCCGGACCCGGAGGCGCGCCACCACCGCGACGTCATCCGCCTCACCGGTGACGTGCCGTCGCCGGCCAACCCGCCGTCGGGCTGCCGCTTCCGCACCCGGTGCTGGAAGGCGCAGGAGCGCTGCTCGGTGGAGGAGCCGCTGCTCATCCGCCGCGCGGTCGACCCGCACCCGAGTGCCTGCCACTTCGCGGAGCTGCGCAACCCGGTCGCCTGACCGGCCGAAAGCAGATCGGCGCCCTCGCTCGGAACCTCTGTGAGGTGGGGTTCTGAGCGGGGGCGCCGATCTTTTACGTCAGTGGGCGAAGTGGCGCGAGCCCGTGAAGTAGAGCGAGATCCCGGCGGCCTTGGCCGCGTCGATGACCTCCTGGTCGCGGATCGAGCCGCCCGGCTCCACGACGGCGGTGACGCCCGCGTCGATCAGCACCTGGAGCCCGTCGGCGAACGGGAAGTACGCGTCCGACGCCGCCACCGCGCCCTTGACCCGGTCGCCCGCCCGCGTGACCGCGAGCTTGCACGAGTCGACCCGGTTGACCTGGCCCATGCCCACACCCACGCTGGCACCGTCCTTGGCCAGCAGGATCGCATTGGACTTGACCGCGCGCACCGCGCCCCAGGCGAACTCGAGGTCGTTGAGCACCTCGGGGCCGACGGGCTCGCCGGCGGCCAGGGTCCAGTTCTCCACGCTGTCGCCGTCGGAGTTGAAGCTGTCGCGGGTCTGCACCAGGATGCCGCCCGAGATCTGCCGCATCTCGGTCGGGCCCGCCCGGTAGGCCGGGGCGACCAGGATGCGCAGGTTCTTGCGCGCGGCCAGGACCTCCACGGCGCCGTCGGCGTACGAGGGGGCCACCAGGACCTCGGTGAAGATCTCGGCGATCTGCCTGGCCAGCTCGACGGTGACCTCGCTGTTGACCGCGATGACGCCGCCGTACGCCGAGACCGGGTCGCAGGCGTGCGCCTTGGCGTGCGCGTCGGCGGCCGACACGGGGCTGATGGCGATGCCGCACGGGTTGGCGTGCTTGATCACCGCGACGGCGTGCACGCCGTCGAAGTCGTGCACCGCGCGCCAGGCGGCGTCGGTGTCGACGTAGTTGTTGTACGACATCTCCTTGCCGCCGAGCTGCTCCGCGCGCGCCAGACCGGGCGCCGAGGCCGGGTCGATGTAGAGCGCGGCCGCCTGGTGCGGGTTCTCGCCGTAGCGCAGCACGTTCTTGCGCCACACGCCCAGGCCCGCGTACTCGGGCCAGCACTGCGCGCCGGGGGCCAGCGAGTCCAGCTCGACCAGCTCCTGGGCGCACCAGTTGGCCACGGCGACGTCGTAGTCGGCGATGTCGGCGAAGGCCCGCGCGGCCAGCGCCCGGCGCTCGCCCAGGGTGAAGCCGCCCTTCTCCAGGGCTGCCGCGAGCAGGCCGTACTCGTTCGGGGAGGTGATCACCGCGACGTTGGCGTGGTTCTTGGCCGCCGCGCGGACCATCGCCGGGCCGCCGATGTCGATCTGCTCCACGCACTCCTCCAGCGAGGCGCCGGAGGAGACCGTCTGCGAGAACGGGTACAGGTTCGAGATGAGCAGGTCGAACGGCTCGACGCCGAGCTCGGCGAGCTGGTCGCGGTGGCTGTCCAGGCGCAGGTCGGCCAGCAGGCCCGCGTGCACCTTCGGGTGCAGGGTCTTCACCCGGCCGTCCAGGCACTCGGGGAAGCCGGTCAGCTCCTCGACCTTGGTCACCGGCGCGCCCATGGTCTCGATGCGCTGCGCGGTCGAGCCGGTCGACACGATCTCGACGCCGTGCCGGCGCAGCACCGCGGCCAGGTTCTCCAGCCCGGTCTTGTCGTACACGCTGACCAGGGCCCTGCGGATCGGCTTGCGCTCGCTGCCGCTCTCGCTCATCCGACGATCACCTTTCTGCCGTTGATGGTCCAGCCGTGGCGGGCCATCCGGCCGACGTAGTCGACCAGCTGCGCACGCTCGGCGTCTTTGATGCGCTCGGAGAGGGTGTCCTCGGTGTCGTCGTCGAGCACCGGCACCGCGACCTGGGCGATGATCGCCCCGGTGTCCATCCCGCCGTCCACGAAGTGGAGGGTCGCCCCGGCGACCTTCACGCCGTACGCGAGGGCGTCGCGCGGGCCGTGGATGCCGGGGAACGCCGGGAGCAGCGCATTGTGGGTGTTGATGTAGCGGCCCTCGAACCGGCCCAGGAACGCCTTGCCGACCAGTTTGAGGAAGCCCGCCCCGATCACGAGGTCGGGCCGGTGCTCGGCGGTGAGTGCGGTGAAGGTCTCGTCCCACTCGTCGCGGTCGGCGAAGTCGGGGACGCGGGCGACGTAGGAGGGGACGCCTGCCGACTGGGCACGGGCCAGGCCGGCGATGCCGTCCCGGTCGGCGCCGACGGCCACGACGGTCGCACCGTACGCGGGGTCGGTGCAGGCGTCGAGCAGTGCTTGCAGATTCGTACCGGAGCCGGAGACCAGGACGACGAGGCGAGCGGTCACAGCAGCACCCTATCGGGCTGGCGGCGGCGAGCTCGCGGCGGGTATGGCGATGATTTACGGCGTTTTGCCCGAAGAACCGGTCAATAAAGCGGATATTGAGGGCAGAACTGCATTCCAGCACGCGCCTGCCCCGGCGCCACGCCGCTGCGACGCCACCGCGGTGCCGGGTCCGGCGCGTGCTGCCGAACGCGAGGAGCCGACCTTGACGCAACCGCCGACGCCGCCGGACACGCCGGAGGAGCCCCACCGCCCGTACGAGCCGCCGGCGCACCGCGACCAGCCCGGCTCACCGGACGTGCCGCCCCCGCCGGGCGAGCCGGTGCCGCCGCCACCGGAGTCGCCGGCGGGCGCCCCGGAGCCGCCGCCGTGGCCGCCGCTGCACGACGCCGAGAGCCCGTTCAGCCCGCCCGCGCCGGAGCCGTACCAGCCGCCACCGATGCTGAGCGATCCGACCGCGCCGCCGCCACCCGGACCGCCGACGCCGCCACCGCCGCCGACCCCGCCGGTGCCCGCGCCGCCGATGCCGCCCGTGCCGCCGCCGCCGACGGTCTCCGACGCCGCCGGCCCGGCCGGTTCCGGTTCCGGCTGGCCGGAGCCGCCGGGCACGAACGCGGGCGGCGCCGAGCCCTCACCGTACGAGCCGCCGGGTCCGCCCGCCGTGCCACCACCACCGCCGGTCACCGAGCCGTACCGCAGCGGCGGCACCTACGGCGAGCCCGTGCCCGCCCCGCCACCGCCGCCGCCGGCCTACGGCGCGCCACCGCCGCCGCCGCTCAGCCCGGGGCAGGGCACGGTCTACCAGCGCGCGGGCGGCGCGCAGAACAACCTGCTCGGCTGGATCGGCTTCGTCTGCGGCGTGCTCAGCACCGGGTGCTGCTGCTGCCCGTGGCTCAACGGGCTGCCGTTCCTGGGCGGCATCCCGGCGATCATCCTCGGCTACCTGCACCTGTCCCGGGTGAAGAAGGGCCAGGCCTCGATGAGCTGGCTGGGCTGGGTGGCGATCGTGCTAGGCGTCATCGCCATCATCGGCGCGATCTGCGGGTTGACCACCCATTGGACGGACAAGGTGTACAACCAATACCGCTGAATTCGGATCAGACAACAATTCGACTGGTGGGATGGTCAGCTTCAACCGTCCCACCAGTCACGTACGTCGCATGAAGCCATTAGACTCCGCTCGTTCGATATCGGCTCCAGTCCGAGCCACCCCGACACCCTGGAGTTCTACATGACCTACGGCGCTCCGCAGCCGCAGATCGACAACAACATGACGTGGTCGATCGTCTCCATCTTCTTCTTCTGGCCGCTGGCCATTCCGGCGATCATCAACGCCAGCAAGGTCAACCCGCTGCTGCAGCAGGGCGACTTCGCGGGTGCCCAGGCCGCCGCGACCGAGTCGAAGAAGTGGTCCAAGCTCGCTCTGATCATCGGTATCGCCGCGTGGGTGCTGTGCTGCGGCTGCTACATCGTGATGTTCGTCGTCGGAGCCGCGAACTCCTCGATGTGAGCCGACGGCTGGTAGTAGACCGGCTGACGCCGCAGGGACCACCGCCACCGCGGGGCCGCTCGCCCCGTACCGGCGGTGGTCCCTGCCGTTGCGAGGGGGCGACCGGCCGTCGCGGGGGGTCGACCGCGACGGTTCAGGCCTCGTCCGGCGTCGCCCGCCGGCTGCGCGGACGCGCCCGGTAGGCCCACACCCCGGCTACGGCCAGCAGGCCGCCGAGCGTCACCACCAGCGCCGACATGCCCGCCATCGGCCAGATCGCGGGCCCGAAGCGCAGCTCGCCCCCGGGGGTGCGCAGCACCCCGCCCGACACGTAGCCGACCGCCGCGCACAGCAGCCCGGCGACCGCGCCGCCGAGCGCCGCCGAACCGGCCATCCGCAGCCACTGCGGCTGGGGCACCACCACGTCCCCCGAGCGGGTCTGCCGGGCGCGCAGCCGCCGGTGCGCCAGCAGCACCACCGCCACCGCGCCGCCCAGCAGCGGCAGCACCATCAGCAGCCAGCCCGGCCCGCGCAGCGGCCCGTGCGGCACCCCGGCGAACACCGGCAGCCCGGTACGCGGCAGCGTGCCCGCCTCGAACCCCGGGCCCAGCAGGTATGACGCGGCCCATGCCGACAGGTTCGGCGCGTACGCCAGGCAGAGCAGGACCGCCCCGGTCTGCCCGAGCGCCCCGCCCGGGAACGCGGCGAGCTGCCGCGACGCCTCGGCGCCGTTGACCGCCACCGCCAGCCCGACCGCCCCGGCGCCCACGCCCGCGATCAGCAGGGTCGCCACCGCCCCGACCCGGATCCCGTCGCGCAGCAGCAGCGGCGTCAGACGGGCCAGCCGCCGCACCACCCCGCCCGCGCGGGCCGCGCCCAGCCCGGCCGCGGCCAGGCCAAGCACGGCGAAGTTCACGGCGGCATGCCATGGGGTGACCAGGATGCCCGGCCCGTCGACCAGGGCCGCGGCGCCCACGCCGAGCCCGCAGTAGACGGCGGCGACCGATCCGGCGGCCAGCGCGGCGGCCCGGACCGACCCGCTGCCCTGCGCGCCCAGCGCGCGCACGGTGTGCACGCCCGCGCGGTTGAGGCGCCACAGCGCCACCGCGGTGAGCAGCAGCGGCGGCAGGTCCAGCGTGGCCAGGTGCTCGTTGAGCGGCACGGTCAGCGGCACCCCGTGCCCGAGCAGCCAGCCGGCCAGGGCGAGCCTGGTCGACAGGAGGAACGCGACCGGGCCCTCGACCGCGCGGGCCCCGACGGTCAGCAGCAGCAGCGGGGCCAGCACCTGCAACGCGGCCCAGACCGTGTTGACCACGGCCGCGACCGGGAGCGGGGCCCCGCTCGGCCGCGGCGGGCCCGGCGGGCGCCCGCGTGCGAGCAGCACCGTCTCGCGGTGGGCGATGTCGTCGCGCGGGGGCAGCAGCACCGTCTCGCGCGCGCCCAGGTGCCCTGGGGTGAGCAGCACGGTGTCGTGGGTGGCGACGTCGTCGTGCTCGTCGTCGTGCCGGCCGGGCGGACCGGCCGGGTGGTCCAGGTCCAGGTCCAGGTCCAGCAGCATCGTGTCCTGGCCGGCGGGCTCCGCCACGGGCGCGGCGGGCTCCCGGGCAGCGGTCGGCGGCGCGCCGTCGGCGGTCGTGGCAGGACCGCCCGGGGCTGCGGGCCGAAGTTGAGTCGGCACTCGGCCAGCGTCGTCCGGTCGCCGGGACGGCGACTCGTCGAGGGGCCCATCATGTTCCGCCATCAGGCGCTACCTAACCACAAACGAGGCGGGATGACCACGATCCTTAGCCCGTGGCCATTTCGACCCGGTATGCGAGTTAGGAGGGTTACGCTGCGATCGAGTCCTTAGCGAGGGAGAGTGCCGTGACCTATACGCCGCCGCCTCCGCCACCGCCGTCGGTGCCGCCGCCACCGCCACCGCCGCACCTGCCGCCGTCACCGGTGACCCCGGCCGGGAACCAGGACCGGGCGAAGATCTTCGGCATCATCGGCATCGTCACGGCCCTGTGCTGCACCGGCCTGCTGGGCATCCTGTTCGGCTGGCTGTCGCTGCGCGAGGCCAAGCAGAACGGCGGCTCCACCACGCTCGGCTGGATCGCGATAGTGGTGGGCGTGCTGGCGCTGTGCAGCAAGGACCTGTACCTGTGGCGCTACAGCATGTCCGGGTGGAAGACCGGCATGTAGTCCGGATTGGGGGAAGTCATGACGAACGAACCCGTGCCGCCGCACGAACCGGTACCACCCGTGCCACCTGGGCCGCACGTGCCGCCGCTGCCGCCGCCGACCGCGCCACCTCCCTACGGGGTGCCGCCGCCACCGCCGCGCCGGGACAACGCGGTGCTGTTCGGCATCATCGGCATCGTGGCCGCCGTGACCTGCTGCCCGCCGCTGGGCATCCTGTTCGGCTGGCTGTCCCAGAAGGAGGCCCGCGAGCACGGCCAGGACCAGACCCTCGGCAAGGTCGCCTTCTGGCTGGGCATCGCCTTCACCGTGCTTTGGGTGATCGGCACCGGCCTGTCCTGCGCCCTCGGCGCGTTCAGCGGGTCGATGGGGCACCGCTACGACGGCGGCTACTGACCGCGTACGCGAGAAGGGGCGCCACCCGCAGCGGGTGGCGCCCCTTCCGTCGTCCGTACGGGCTCAGCGGCCCTGCATGACCTCGCGCATCAGGCGCGCGGTCTCCGACGGCGTCTTGCCGACCTTGACCCCGGCCGCCTCCAGCGCCGCCTTCTTGGCGTCGGCGGTGCCGGACGAGCCGGAGATGATCGCGCCCGCGTGGCCCATGGTCTTGCCGGGCGGGGCGGTGAAGCCGGCGATGTAGCCGACCACCGGCTTGGTCACGTTCGCCTTGATGAACTCGGCCGCGCGCTCCTCGGCGTCGCCGCCGATCTCACCGATCATGACGATGGCCTCGGTCTCCGGGTCGTCCTGGAAGGCCGCGAGCGCGTCGATGTGGGTGGTGCCGATGATCGGGTCGCCGCCGATGCCGACCGCGGTGGAGAAGCCGATGTCGCGCAGCTCGTACATGAGCTGGTAGGTCAGCGTGCCCGACTTCGAGACCAGGCCGATGCGGCCCGAGCCGCTGATGTCGGCCGGGATGATGCCGGCGTTGCTCGCACCCGGCGAGGCGATGCCGGGGCAGTTCGGCCCGACGATGCGGGTCTTGTTGCCGGTCGCCACGGCGTGCGCCCAGAACGCGGCGGTGTCGTGCACCGGCACGCCCTCGGTGATCACGACGGCCAGGCCGATGCCCGCGTCGATCGCCTCGACGACTGCCTGCTTGGTGAAGGCCGGGGGCACGAAGATGACCGTGACATCGGCACCGGTCTTGTCCATCGCCTCGGCCACGGTGCCGAACACCGGCACCTCGTGACCGTCGAACTCGACGGTGGTGCCCGCCTTGCGCGGGTTCACGCCGCCGACGATGTTCGTGCCGGCCGCCAGCATGCGGCGGGTGTGCTTGGAGCCCTCAGAGCCGGTCACGCCCTGGACGATGACCTTGGAGTCCTTGGTGAGCCAGATAGCCATTGTCTATGTCACTTCCCAGCCGCAGCGAGCTCGGCGGCGCGCTTGGCGGCGCCGTCCATCGTGTCGACCCGCTCCACGAGCGGGTTGCCGGCGCCGTCGAGGATGGCCCGACCCGCCTCGGCGTTGTTGCCGTCGAGCCGCACGACCAGCGGCTTGGTGACCTTCTCGCCCCGGCCGTCGAGCATGGCCAGCGCCTGGATGATGCCGTTGGCGACCGCGTCGCAGGCGGTGATGCCACCGAAGACGTTGACGAAGACGCTCTTCACGGCCGGGTCCGACAGCACGATCTCCAGACCGTTCGCCATCACCTCGGCCGACGCGCCGCCGCCGATGTCGAGGAAGTTCGCGGGCTTGACCCCGCCGAACTCCTCACCGGCGTACGCGACCACGTCCAGGGTGGACATGACCAGGCCCGCGCCGTTGCCGATGATGCCGACCTCGCCGTCGAGCTTGACGTAGTTGAGGTCCTTGGCCTTGGCGGCCTGCTCCAGCGGGTCGACCGCGGCCTTGTCCTCCAGCGCCTCGTGGTCGGCGTGGCGGAAGCCGGCGTTCTCGTCCAGGGTCACCTTGGCGTCCAGGCACAGCACGCGGCCGTCGCCCACCTTCGCCAGCGGGTTGACCTCGACCAGCGTCGCGTCCTCGGCGACGAACGTCGCCCACAGCTTCACCGCGATGTCGACGACCTGGTCGGCGACCTCGGCCGGGAAGTGGCCGGCCGTGACGATCTCGCGGGCCAGGGCCTCGTCGACGCCGCGGTTGGCGTCGATGGCGACCTTCGCGACCTTCTCCGGCTGCTCCTCGGCGACGGTCTCGATCTCCATACCGCCGGCCACGCTGGCGATGCACAGGAAGGTGCGGTTCGCCCGGTCCAGCAGGTAGGAGAAGTAGTACTCCTCGACGATGTCGGCCGTCTCGGCCAGCATCACCTTGTGGACCGTGTGGCCCTTGATGTCCATCCCGAGGATGTCGTTCGCGCGGGCGTAGGCCTCGTCGGCGCCGTCGGCCAGCTTCACGCCGCCGGCCTTGCCGCGGCCGCCGACCTTCACCTGCGCCTTGACAACCACACGGCCGCCGAGCCGCTCGGCGATGGCGCGGGCCTCCTCAGGGGTCTCGGCGACGCCACCGGCGAGCACGGGCAGGCCGTGCTTCTCGAAGACATCGCGCCCCTGGTACTCGTACAGGTCCACCGATACCTCTTCGCTGTCCAGCCCAACGCGTAGCCGGCGGGACACCCGACACGACGCGTAGGGACCATTGCCCATCCTCCGCTGGATAGGCCTTCCGCGCAGCCTAACGGTCCCTCAGCGCAGGGTATCGGCACGACCGCCCGGTGTGCCCAACTGCACACCGGGCGATGACCGACGGCTATGCGGACCGGGGCGGGGCAAGGGTTCCCGGCCCCGCGGCGGGGTCGGCCGGACTGCGGGGACATCGGCGCCGTCACCCGTTCCAGTGACGGCGCCACCGGCCGTAACCCCCTGCGAAAACCCTCGTTGAGTCTGATGTCAGAGCGCTGAAACCGAAAGGCCAGGCGGGATGACACAAACGGCCGATGCCCTGTCGGTCGAGGGGTGGCGGCGGGGCGTCGTGCATAGAGGAGCCGGGCGTGTGAGGGGTGCGTCCGGCTCCTCCCCTTTTGTCTTGGGGAAATCGCACCTTATATAAAGGCGCCCGCGGTGCGGGCGCCTTCGCTGTTGCGGTACGTGTGCCGGCCGGTCAGGCCGGCTGGGTCGTGGCGACGTTCGCCCGCACCCACTCGACGATCGCCTGGGTGGTCGCACCCGGCGTGAACACCTTCGCCACGCCGAGCCGCTCCAGCTCGGGGATGTCCGCCTCGGGGATGATGCCGCCGCCGAACACCACCATGTCGCCCGCGCCGCGCTCACGCAGCAGGCCGACGACCCGGGGGAACAGCGTCATGTGCGCACCGGACAGGACGGACAGGCCGACCGCGTCCGCGTCCTCCTGGATCGCGGTCTCCACGATCTGCTCCGCCGTCTGGTGCAGCCCGGTGTAGATGACCTCCATACCCGCGTCACGCAGGGCCCTGGCCACCACCTTCGCGCCGCGGTCGTGCCCGTCGAGCCCCGGTTTGGCCACGACCACGCGAATACGAGTGCCCATCAGTGCTCACCTCTCGCCGTACAGACTTAACGAACGGTAACCCACACCCCGGGGGTCACCACCAGCGGTCAGGTCACATCACAGCGCGACGCCTATATATACGGCCTGCCCCGCGAACGATCACTCTACGTGATCACCGGATTCCGGGATAAATACGGACAGAAAGGGGATATTCGGGCCGGACAGTCGCACTGACGGCTAAGGGATGACGTTCAGGAGCTTGTGCCTACCCCTACGGGTTGGTTAAGTTGTCCCGCAGTGCCATCCAAAACAGGGTGACAGAGCGTCGTGATCCAGCGGCGCCACCGATGACGGAGGCTGTAGGTGCAATACCGGCCCGAGCTCTTACGTGAGAGCGACCGCTACCGCGGTCGCCGCCGGGTGGCCACGCCGCCCCGCAGCAGGTACGCAGCCGTCATCACCACCGCGTTCGTCGGCGCGGGAATCGTGGCCTTCGGTGCCGGAGCCGGCATCACGGACGCCAAGACCGACAGCCTCAGCGGTGACACCACCGCGGTCTCCGACTCCAGCGTCGCCCGTGCGGAGGCAGCCGACCGCGCCAGCCGCGGCGACGACCGGACGCTCAGCACCTCGATCACCGCGGCGCCCAACGCCTGGCTGCTGCCCTTCCACAACTACCGCATCACCTCCGGCTTCGCGATGCGCTGGGGGAAGATGCACAAGGGCGTCGACCTGGCCCTCACCGAGGGCACGCCGTACTCGGCGGTCCACGACGGCACCGTCATCCTCGCCGGCTGGAACGGCGGCTACGGATACTGCATCATCATCGACCACGGCAACGGCCTCAAGACGGTGTACGGCCACTCCAGCAAGCTGCTGGTGAAGGTCGGCGACAAGGTGAAGGCCGGCCAGGTCATCGGCCTCGGCGGCAACACGGGCCACTCGTTCGGCTCCCACCTGCACCTGGAGATCCACGTCAACGACGTCGCCGTGAACCCGATCCCCTGGTTCAAGGACCACGGTGTTGATCTCGAACTCGAAATCGAGCAGGCCTTCGACGGCTCCGTCGGCTGAAGCGATACTTCCGAACCGCCCGCATCCTTCCGATGCGGGCGGTTTTGTCTGGTCTGACATCACGCAGCGCAACGACGCCACCTCCCCCGGTCACGAAATCGGGCCTGTCGGGTGACCGAGGTCACTCCCCCCTTAAGGGACTCAGGGTCGGTCGGGGTTCGACAACAGGACAAACGACCAGCCCGAGAACCGCCCGAATATCCGAATCGGCCTCGGAGCCCGCTTGGCTACCCCCGTTCTGACCAGGCAACATGGCTCCCGTCAACGGAGACACAACGGAGGTTCCCCTCGTGCAGAGCAGCACCGAGATCTTCAAGGCCGGCCGCGAGAAGCTGGTCGCCGCCCGCGACCTGGTCCGCGCCGGACTGAAGGGACGCACCCGTGCGGTCACCGCCATCGCGGTTCTCGCCGGCGTCGCATCGGTCGGCTTCGTCGCCGCCACCATCGACAACGCCCCGGCCAAGTCGCTGACCACCGTCGCGCAGACCGCCACCGCCAAGCGGGAGGCTGTCGCCGAGCGGGCCGACCGGTCCACCCGCAGCACCAAGAGCAACACCCCCGCCAAGAGCAAGGCGAAGCAGGCCGCCCCGGCGAAGGCCAAGCAGGCCGCGCCGAAGCAGGCCAAGGCCGCCGCGCCGAAGGCCGCCCGCCCCGTGTGGAGCACCCCGATGCAGGGCGCCCCGGTGAGCTCGTGCTTCGGCCCCCGCTGGGGCACCGAGCACAAGGGCATCGACTTCGCCATGCCCGAGAACACCCCGATCCGGGCCGTCGGCCCCGGCACCGTCTTCGCGGCCGGCTGGGTCTACTCCGGCTACGGCATCTCGGTCGTGGTCGACCACGGCAACGGCTACTTCACGCACTACGCCCACATGAACCGCACCGTGGTCCAGGAGGGTCAGCAGGTCAAGGCCGGCGACATCCTCGGCTACGAGGGTTCCACCGGTGACTCGACCGGTCCCCACCTGCACTTCGAGGTGCACCAGGGCATGTGGAACCAGGTCAACCCCGCCCCGTGGCTCCAGGAGCGCGGTATCAGCACCGGCTGCTGACCCGAGACCGCCCATCCCCTTCACCCATCCCCAGCACCACCCATCCCCACCCCACCCCCCCGAAAGCGTGTGGCCCGGATCATCGATCCGGGCCACACGTCGTTTCAGCGGAGGGTACGGCTCAGATCTTCTCGATCGGCGCGTGCCGGACCACCAGCCACAACACCTGGTCGCCGAAGTCGACCTGGGCCTGCGCCCGGGCCCCGACACCCTGCACCGCGAGCACCCGGCCCAGGCCGTAGCGCTGGTGGTTGACCCGGTCACCGGCCGACAGGGCCGGAGCCGAGGCCAGGTCGCTGGCCGTGGCGAGCTTGCTCGGGTCCACGCCGATCCGGCTGGCCAGCGCCGCCGCGCGGCTCGTGCCGCCGACGAACGTGCTCGCCGCGCGCTCCTGGCTGCGCTCGCGGCCGCCGATGCCGCCGCGGTCGCCGCCCCACGAGCTCACCGCACCCTCGGTGCGCTTCCAGTCCAGCAGCTCCGGCGGCAGCTCCTCCAGGAACCGCGACGGCGGGTTGTACTGCGGCTGGCCCCAGGCCGAGCGGGTCACCGCCCGGGACAGGTACAGCCGCTGCCGGGCACGGGTGATCCCGACGTACGCCAGGCGGCGCTCCTCCTCCAGCTCCTTGACGTCGCCGAGCGAGCGCAGGTGCGGGAAGACGCCGTCCTCCAGACCGCTCAGGAACACCACCGGGAACTCCAGCCCCTTGGCGGTGTGCAGGGTCATCAGCGTGACCACGCCCTGGTGGTCGGGGTCGTCGCTGGGCACCTGGTCGGCGTCGGCGACCAGGGCCACCTGCTCCAGGAAGCCCGCCAGCGCCGGGGTCTCGTCGGCGGCCGCGGTGCGCTCGGCGTACTCCCGGGCGACGCTGACGAGTTCCTGGAGGTTCTCCACCCGGCCCTCGTCCTGCGGGTCCAGGCTCGCCTCCAGCTCGGCCAGCAGGCCCGAACGGGACAGGATGAACTCCAGCACCGCCTCCGGGGGCGCCTCACGGGCCAGGTCGCGGGCCTCGTCGAGCATCGCCAGGAAGTCGTTGATCGAGTTCACCGCGCGGGTGGCGATGCCCGGCGCGTCCGCCGCCCGGCGCAGCGCCGCCCCGAACGACACCCGCTCCCGCGCCGCCAGCGCCTCCACCACGGCCTCGGCCCGGTCGCCCAGGCCGCGCTTGGGCGTGTTGATGATCCGCCGCATGCTGACGGTGTCGTCCTCGTTGGCGATCGCCCGCAGGTAGGCCAGCGCGTCGCGGACCTCCTTGCGCTCGTAGAAGCGCACCCCGCCGACGACCTTGTACGGCAGCCCGAGCCGGATGAAGATGTCCTCGAACACCCGGGACTGGGCGTTGGTGCGGTAGAAGACCGCCACGTCGCCCGGCCGGGCCGCGTCCGCGTCGCACAGCCGGTCGATCTCGCGGGCCACCCAGTCGGCCTCGGCGTGCTCGTTGTCGGCCACATACCCGGTGATCTGCTCGCCCGCGCCCTGGTCGCTCCACAGCCGCTTGGGCTTGCGGTCGGCGTTGCGGTCGATCACCGCGTTGGCGGCGCTGAGGATGGTCTGCGTCGAGCGGTAGTTCTGCTCCAGCAGGATCGTGGTGGCATGCGGGTAGTCGCGCTCGAACTCCAGGATGTTGCGGATGGTCGCGCCCCGGAAGGCGTAGATCGACTGGTCGGCGTCACCGACCACACACAGCTCACCGGGAGGCGTGGCCTGCGAAGCCGCGGCGTCACCGCCCCCGACCAACTCCTTGATCAGCATGTACTGCGCGTGGTTGGTGTCCTGGTACTCGTCGACGAGCACGTGGCGGAACCGGCGGCGGTACTTCTCGGTGACCTCCGGCTTGGCCTGGAGCAGGTGCACCGTACGCATGATGATGTCGTCGAAGTCGAGCGCGTGCGCCTGCTGGAGGCGCTGCTGGTACAGCGTGTACGCCTCGGCGAGCACGCGCTGGGTCGGGCCGCTCGCCGTGAACGACTCCGGGTCGATCAGCTCGTTCTTCAGGTTCGACACCTGCGCGGCCAGGCTGCGCGGCGGGTAGCGCTTGGGGTCGAGGTCGAGCTCGCGGGAGACCAGCTGCATCAGCCGCCGCGAGTCGTCGGCGTCGTAGATCGAGAACGACGACTTCAGCCCGGCGTGCTCGTGCTCGGCGCGCAGGATGCGCAGGCAAGCCGAATGGAAGGTGGACACCCACATCATCCGGGCCCGGTTGCCGACCTGGTGCGCCACGCGCTCGCGCAGCTCGCCCGCGGCCTTGTTGGTGAAGGTGATGGCCAGGATCTCGCCCGGGTGCACGTCCCGCGCGGCCAGCAGGTACGCGATGCGCTGGGTGAGCACCCGGGTCTTGCCCGAGCCGGCACCGGCGACGATCAGCAGCGGGCCGCCGGCGTGCACCACCGCGGCGCGCTGGGGCTCGTTGAGACCCTCCAGCAGCTTCATCACGCGGGAGGGATCGCCGCCGCGGGAGCCCTGCGCGGGTGCACCGGCACCCGCCGTGCGCTCGGTGGACGGCGTGGCGTCAGGGAGGTCGAAGAGAGGATGCATCGTCTGGTGAGTCTATGCGTCCCGGCTGACAGCGCTCCGAGCCGACCGGCGGTCACGCAAACGTCACCGATCTCTGGTGGCGCGAGCGGGCGCGCTGCTCCAGGATGTCCATAGCCTGCCGCGCATACGAGCGCGGCGCAGACAATGGAGGCGTCTCTATGAGTCACCCCCGCCATCGGAGCTGGACGAGCGTGCTGCGGGTGCTGGCTGCCCCGGCGCTCGCGGTGGCCGTCGTCGCGGCGATCTCGCCGGCCGGCGGATCCAGCGCTGACACCACGCCCGCCGCGTGGACCCCCCTCACCCCGGTCGCTCTCAAGCTGGCCGAACCGGCGGCGGCCACCCACACCGCCAACGGCGCACTGCTCGCCTTCAACGACTTCCACGGCGCCATCGACCCGCCCACCGGCAGCGGCGGCCTGGTCCTCGGCAACCCGGCCGGCGGGGTGGAATACCTCGCCACCTGGGTCAAGAAGCTGCGCGCCGAGAACATCGCCGCGGGCCGCGACGTGGTCACCGTGGGCGCGGGCGACATGGTGGGCGCCAGCCCGCTGGTCAGCGCCGCGTTCCACGACGAGCCCACGATCGAGCTGCTGAGCGAGCTCGGCCTGGAGATCACCTCGGTCGGCAACCACGAGTTCGACGAGGGCGTGACCGAGCTCAAGCGCCTCCAGCGCGGCGGCTGCCACCCCACCGACGGCTGTGCCGACGGCGACGGCTTCGACGGCGCCGCCTTCACGTACCTGGCCGCCAACGTGGTGGACAAGCGCACCAAGCTGCCGGTGCTGCCGCCGGTCAGCGTGAAGATCATCGACGGGGTCCCGGTCGGCTTCGTCGGCCTGACCCTGAAGGCCACCCCGACCATCGTCAACCCGGCCGGCATCACCACGGTCGAGTTCAAGGACGAGGTCGAGACGGCCAACCTGTGGGGCGGCATCCTGCGCCTGCTCGGCGTCAAGGCCCAGGTGCTGCTGATCCACGAGGGCGGCCAGCAGGGCCCGACCGGCGACATCTCCACCTGCTCGGCGTTCGCCGGTGCGATCACCCCGATCGTGGCCGGGCTGCGCGACGAGTTCGGCATCGTCGTCTCCGGGCACACGCACCGCTTCTACTCGTGCTCGCTGCCCAACGCCACCGGCAAGCCGGTCGTGGTCACGAGCGCGGGCACCAACGGCGCCCTGGTCACCGACATCACTATGACCATGGACCGCCGCAGCCGCACCTTCACCTCGATCGAGGCGCACAACGTCATCGCCGAGAACGGCGTGCGCAACCCCGACGGCACCTGGCAGACCTCCGCTCCGGGCGTGTACGTGCGCAACCCCGCGCTGGTCGACCCGGCCGCCAAGGTCATCGCGGACAAGTACCGCACCGCCGTGGCGCCGCTGGCCAACCGCATCGTCGGCAGCATCAGCGCCGACATCCCCCACAACAACAAGGCCAACGGCGAGAGCCCGCTGGGCGACGTCATCGCCGACGCCCAGCTCGCCCGGACGACGTCGACCGGGGCACAGCTCGCGCTGATGAACCCGGGCGGCATCCGCGCCGCGCTCAGCTACAGCAACTCGCCCGGCGGCGAGGCGCCCGGCCAGGTCACCTACGGCGAGGCGTTCACGGTGCAGCCGTTCAACAACCTGGTGGTGACCCAGTCGCTGACCGGGGCACAGCTCAAGCAGGTGCTGGAGCAGCAGTTCGCGGGCTACCTCGGGCAGGCCACGACGAAGATCCTCCAGGTCTCGGCGGGCTTCACCTACGCGTACGACACCACGCTGCCGCTCGGCTCGCGGGTGTCGAACATCGCGCTCAACGGCACCCCGATCGACCCGGCGGCGACGTACCTGGTGACGACCAACGACTTCCTGGCCAACGGCGGCGACGGGTTCACCGTGCTGACCGGGGGCACGGGCCGGGTCTACGCACCCGGTTTCGACGTGGACGCGCTGGTCGCGCACCTGGCGACCGGTCCGATCGCACCGGGGTCGGCCGACCGCATCACCAAGCTGGGCTGAGCAGGACGGCTCTCACATGATGGTCGAGTTGATGGCGTCGCCCGGCATCCGTGGCATACTGGGCAACGTGATCAAGCAGGCGTTCTCCTTTACCTATGGCTCCGGAGCCCCGGCAGCCGTAGGTCGCGCCTGACTGAGCAGCAGACCTGACGAAAAGCCCCGGGCTCGCCGAGCCCGGGGCTTTTCTTCTGCCCAGGGCACAGACGAGCGACGATCCCATCGAGGAGTACTCATGAGTGTCATCGCCCAGACCGGCGCCGAAGCGCCGGAGGCCGCGTCGGAGATCACGGCGATGCGGGAGCGCATCGACGCCATCGACGCCGCCATCATCACGCTGTGGCGCGAGCGCGCCGCGATCTCGCAGCGGGTCGGCCAGACCCGCGTCGCCTCGGGCGGCACCCGGCTGGTGCTGAGCCGCGAGCGCGAGATCATGGACCGCTTCCGCGCCGAACTCGGCCCCGACGGCACCCAGCTCGCCCTGCTCATCCTCCGCGCCGGCCGCGGGCCCCTGTAGGCGGTACTCCGCCTGAGCGGCGCGTCCACCGCACCCACTTAGCATTGACGCTGGCCTATCTAGAGGACGGATTCTCGTTATTCGTCCTCCAGATAGGCCAGCGTCGATTAAAAGCGGGGCCGTTGAGGGCGCGACCCCGTTGCGGCGCAAGTGGAAAGGCCGCCGAAGCAAGCACAGGGCACCGCTCGCGAAGCGTGCGGTGCCCTGCTCTATGTTGACCCGGTGGCGGACGGTCCGGCCGGAGGCTCAACCCAACCTGACCGTTCGCCACCGGGAGTCACTCCACCCGGATCACTGGGTGGCGTGGACCACGTCCCGCACCTCGGCGAAGTGGCAGGCGCTCTCGTGCCCCGACTTCGCCGAGATCTGCAGCAGCGGCTCCTGGGTGGCGCAGATGTCCTGCACCTTCCAGCACCGGGTGCGGAACCGGCAGCCGGACGGCGGGTTGGCCGGTGACGGCACGTCGCCCTCCAGCACGATCTGGTCCCGGTGCCCGCGCAGCGTCGGGTCCGGCACCGGCACGGCCGACAGCAGCGCCTGCGTGTACGGGTGGGTCGGCTGGTCGTAGATCTGCACGTCCGTGCCGTTCTCGACCACCTTGCCCAGGTACATCACGGCCACGCGGTCGGCGATGTGGCGCACCACCGACAGGTCGTGGGCGATGAAGATGTACGACAGCCCCAGCTCGCTCTGCAGCTCGTCCAGCAGGTTCATGACCTGGGCCTGGATCGAGATGTCGAGCGCGGAGACCGGCTCGTCGCAGAGGATGATCTCCGGCTTGAGCGCGAGCGCGCGGGCGATGCCGATGCGCTGGCGCTGGCCGCCGGAGAACTGGTGCGGGTAGCGGTTGATGTGCTCGGGGTTCAGGCCCACGAGTTCCAGCAGCTCCTGCACCCGGCGGCGGATGTCGCCCTTGGGTGCCACGTCGCTGTGGATCTGGAACGGCTCGGCCACGATGTCGCCGACCGTCATACGCGGGTTCAGCGACGTGTACGGGTCCTGCATCACGAGCTGGATGTTGCGCCGCGCCCGCCGCATCGCCTCGCCGCCGAGCTTCGAGGTGTCCTGCCCGCGCACGACGATGGATCCGCTGGTGGGCTTCTCCAGGCCGACGAGCAGCTTGGCGAGCGTGGACTTGCCGCAGCCCGACTCGCCGACCACGCCGAGAGTCTCGCCGCGGTGCAGCTGCAGGTTGATCCCGTCGACCGCCCGGACCGCGCCGACCTTGGTCTTGAAGAGGATCCCCCTGGTCAGCGGGAAGTGCTTGACCAGGTCGCGGGTTTCGAGCACGACGTCACTCACCGCGGACCTCCTTCCAGAAGTGGCAGGCGCTGGCGATGCCGGGCTGGATCTGGTGCAGCGGCGGCACCGGGTCGGCCTTGCAGACGTCCTGCGTGTACCGGCACCGGGGGTTGAACGCGCAGCCGGCCGGGATCCTGGTCAGGTTCGGCGGCAGGCCCTTGATCACGTTCAGCTGCTGGCCCTTGAGGTCGACCCGGGGGATCGACTCGAGCAGCGCCTTGGTGTACGGGTGCGACGGCTTGGCGTAGATGTCGTACACCGGCGCCTTCTCCACGATCCGGCCCGCGTACATGACGTTGATGCGGTCCGCCACGTCGGCGACCACACCCATGTCGTGGGTGATCAGGATCAGGCCCATGTTGCGCTCGCGCTGCAACTCGGCGAGCAGGCCCATGATCTGCGCCTGGACGGTCACGTCCAGGGCGGTCGTGGGCTCGTCGGCGATGAGCAGCTCGGGGTCCAGCGCCAGCGACATCGCGATCATGACGCGCTGGCGCATACCGCCGGAGAACTGGTGCGGGTAGTCGCCCACCCGCTGCCGGGCCGCCGGGATCTTGACCAGGTCGAGCAGCTCGATGGCGCGCTTCTTGCCGTCGGCCCGCGACATGCCCCGGTGCTTGCGGAACAGCTCCGCCAGCTGGAACCCGACGTTGAACACGGGGTTCAGCGCCGAGAGGGCGTCCTGGAAGATCATGGCGATCTTGTTGGCCCGGACCAGCCGGCGCTCCTCGGCGGTGCGCTTGAGCAGGTCCACGCCGCGGTAGCGGATCTCGCCGCCGGTGATGAACCCCGGCGGGGTGTCCAGGATGCCCATGATCGCTTGCGCGGTCACGGACTTGCCGCAGCCCGACTCGCCCAGGATCGCCAGCGTCTCACCCGAGTTGACCTCGAACGACACGCCGTTGATGGCCTTGGCCACACCGGCCCGGGTGCGGAATTCCACCCGGAGGTCCTCCACCTGCAGCAGCGGCGCGCTGGAGTCGGTGCCGCGCAGCGCCGGGCTGAAGTCGACCGAAACCTCAGTCATGTTCTCACCTCAGCTTCGGGTCGAGAGCGTCGCGCAGGGCGTCGCCCATCAGGATGAACGAGAGCACCGTGCCGACCAGGAACGCACACGGGATGAGCACCAGGTGCGGATAGTCGGTGAAGTACGGGACGTGCCCGGCGATCATGACGCCCCACGAGACGGCCGGCGCCTGGAGACCGGCGCCGAGGAAGGTCAGCGTCGCCTCCGCCGAGATGAACCCGCCCAGCGAGATCGTCATGACGACGATCACCGGTGCGATCGAGTTCGGCAGGATGTGCCGGAACATCAGCCGGAAGTTCGACGCGCCCAGTGCCTTGGCGGCGTGGACGAAGTCGAGGTTCTTGGCCGCGAGCACGCTGCCTCGCATGATCCGGGTGACACCCACCCAGCCCAGGGTCACCAGCACCAGGGCGATGACGACGACCTGGCTGAACTGGCTCTTGGTCATCAGCTCGCTCTTGCGCATGACGGTGAGGAACACCAGCGCACCCAGCAGGTAGGGCAGCGAGTAGATGATGTCGGCGATACGCGACACGAGCGAGTCGACCCAGCCGCCGTAGAAGCCGGTGATCAGGCCCAGGGTGATACCCAGGAAGGTGATGCCCAGGGTGGCGAACAGCGCGATGAGCAGCGACGGGCGCACGCCGTACACGATGTGCGCGTAGTAGTCGCAGCCGTTGACGCTGGTGCCGAACCAGTGCGCGGCGCTGGGGCCGAGCTTGGCCTCGCGGATCTCGCAGATCGTGGGGTCCTTGCTGGTCCACAGCTTCGGCAGGACCGCCATCGAGGTCATCAGCAGGATGTACCCGAAAGAGATCATGAAGACGGGGTTGCGGATCAGCTCGCGCCAGGCGTCCGACCACAGGCTCGCGTTGCGCTCCTTGGCCGGCTCGTTGCGCAGGTCCTTGGCCGGGGCCGGGTCGGCGGGCAGGGTCGTGGCCATCGCCGGTGCCACCGAGTTGGCCGTGAAAGTGCTGTTGTCGATGCTGTCACTCATAGCGGATCCTCGGGTCGAGCACGGCGTAGAGCAGGTCCACCAGGAGCGTGATCGAGAGGTATGCCAGCACCAGCATGGTGGTGATGCCGATCAGCACCACGGACTCGCCCTGGAAGATGGCGCGGCCGATCTTGTTGCCGATGCCGGGCACGTTGAAGATGCCCTCGGTCACGATGGCGCCCGTCAGGTAGACCGCCAGCGACAGGCCCAGGTTGGTGACCACCGGGATCAGCGAGTTGCGCAGCGTGTGGACGCCGATCACGCGCTTGGTGGTGAGGCCCTTGGCCCTGGCCGTGCGGACGAAGTCGGCCCGCAGGTTCTCCTGGACGCTGGTGCGGGTGAGCCGGGCGGTGGTGGCCAGGCCCAGCAGGCCCAGCACGACACCCGGCAGCATCAGGCTCGCGAACGGATAGTCCCTCTTGTACGCGGCACCGAACATGCCGCGAGAGATCCATTCCGGAACCCAGGACATGCCCCGCAGCCAGTTGCCGAACTGGACGCCGACGTACTCCTGGATCAGCAGACCCAGCACGAAGACGGGGACGGAGATCACGAGCACCGTGCTGATCTTCACGAAGTAGTCCATGAAGCCGCCGCTGCGCGTGCCGGCCAGCACGCCCGCGAGGATGCCCACGATCGCCTCGACGAGGAACGCGATCAGCGTGATCTTCAGAGTGAACGGCATCGCGTCACCGACGATCTCGGTGACCGCACGGAAGTGCAGGTCGGTGCCGAAGTTGCCCTGCAGGTAGCCGTCGAAGTGGCCGTTTACCTTGGCCACGCCGATCCGCTGGAAGAAGAGGTTGAAACACGGGTTCCCGGGCTGCTTCAGGCAGGGGTCGTCCAGATGGAGCGCCCGGGTGATGGCATCCAGCGTCGACTTGGGCGGGGTCTTGTCCCCGAACAGCGCGCGGACCGGGTTACCGGTGAGCTGCATGCCCACCGAGGTCAGGTAGTGAAGGAGGAACAACGTTCCTAGGACCGTGGGAATGAACTGCAGCAAGCGTCGAATGACGTAGCGTCCCACCTCTGGTCCTCCTCTCGGAGCCATCGGGGCGGTGGGGAACCGGTCCAGGTTCCCCACCGCCCCGCGTGAGTGTGGATCAGATCAAGCGATCAGGAGATCACTTGGCGGGGTTGAGGACGACCTTGTCGTACTCGACGCCGGAGATGGGGTTGAAGACGAAGGTCTTGACGTTCTCGCTGTACACGTCCGAGACCTTGCCGAACCACATCGGGATGACCGGCAGGTCGTCGACGATGACGTCTTCAGCCTGCTGGTAGAACTTGATGCCCTCGTCCTGCGTCTTGGCACCGTTGCCCTGCTCGACCAGCTGGTCGAACGCGGGGTTGGTGTAGCCGCTGTTGTTCGAGGAGCCACCGGTGCCGTACAGCGGCGCCAGGTAGGTCTCGAACCACGGGTAGTCCGGGCCCCAGCCGAGACGGAACGGGCCGTCGAACTTCTTCTGGTCGCCCTTGGCCAGGTACTCGGGGAACTGGAGCGAGGTGTTGAGCTCGTAGTCGATGCCCAGGTCCTTCTTCCAGCCGTCGCCGACAGCCTGCATCCACTTCTCGTGGCCCGCACCGGCGTTCGCCCACAGGACGATCTTGCCGCCCTTCCAGCCGCCCGCCTCGTCCAGCAGCGACTTGGCCTTCACCGGGTCGTACTTGCAGTTCGCGCAAGCGCCGTCACGGTAGCCGAGGAAGTTCGGGCTCACGACGCCCTGCGCGGCCGAGAAGCGGCCGTCGAACACGGCGTCGATGATCGCCTGGCGGTCGATCGCGAGCGACAGCGCCTGACGGATCTTCTTGTCCTGGAAGCGCGCGTCGTACAGCGGCAGGCCGACGTAGGTGAAGTTGTTCGACGGCTTCTGGAAGAAGCGCTCGCCGTACTGCGCCATGGCGGCCTTGACCTCAGCCGAGGGGACAGCCTCGAAGATGTCCAGCTCGCCGGCCTTGAAGTCGGCGTAGCCCGTCTCCTGCTTGTCGTAGATCTTGAAGACCAGCGTGTCGGCCTTGCCCTTCGACGCCGTGTAGGCGTCGTTGCGCGACAGCTTCACCTGGACGTTGTGCTCCCAGGAGCCCTCGATCTTGTATGCACCGTTGCCGATCGGCTTCTCGGTGCAGGCCTTGACGTCGTCGAGGCAGGCCTTGGCGACCGGGAAGTAGCCCGAGTAGCCGACCTGCGCCGGGAAGCCCGAGAAGGCCTTGGTCAGGGTGACCTCGAAGGTCGTGTCGTCGATCTTCTTCAGACCCGACAGGGTCTTGGCCGCCGGCTCGGGAGCCGTCTTCGGGCCGTCGCCGTCCGGGTCCTTCGACTGCAGCGCGTCGTACCCGCCGATGTTCGACAGGAAGTACGAGTTGGTGGCAGCGTTCGGGCCGTACGCGGTGAAGTTCCACGCGTTGATGAAGCTGTCGGCGGTCACCGGCTCGTCGTTGGTGAACTTGAAGCCCGACTTCAGCTTGATCGTCCACACCTTGTTGTCGGACGAGGTGATCGAGTCAGCGATGACGTTGACCGGAGCACCCTTGGTGTCGTACTCGACCAGACCCTTGTAGATCTGGCGGATGACGACGATCGACGGGTTGTCGTCGGCCATCGGCGGGAACAGGCTCGCCGGCTCCGACGCGTAGATCCGGAGCTCGCCGCCGGTGTCGCTCGGCGTCTCCGGCTCGGGGGTGCTGGTGCAACCAGCGGCAATCAGCGCGACAGCGGCGGTAGCCACCGCTGCCTTAAGGGATTTCCCGCGCATTCGTGTGCCTCCTCAGGCGCTCACGAGGGGGTGTGAGGTGGCCACACTTTCGCACCCCTCGCCACGCGCCGGGAAGGCCCTGATACCAACCCGTTACCGAGACGGGACGACGCCGATACCGCGTCAAGCAACTTTCTTGATCGAAGGAAAACGCTCTGAACAGCCGCGATTCAGCAGGTCGACCAGGGTGTTGATCCAGAATCGAAACATGGAGGTAACTGGCTTCTCACGGATTGGGCGATACAGAGCGTCACACCAGACGTCGATCCGCCGCCCACCGCGACAATTCGTACCGGTTGGACATCTGCAACTTCCGCAGCACGTTCGAGACGTGCGTCTCGACGGTCTTGATGGAGATGAACAGCTCCTTGGCGATCTCCTTGTACGCGTACCCCCGCGCCAGCAGCCGCAGCACCTCCCGCTCCCGGTTGGTGAGCTGGTCCAGCTCGGGGTCGGCCACCGGCGCGTCCGGCCGCGCCGCGAAGGCGTCCAGCACGAACCCGGCCAGCCGCGGCGAGAAGACCGCGTCCCCGTCGGCCACCCGCCGGATCGCGTCGACCAGGTCGTCGGGCGAGATCGTCTTGGTGACGTAACCCCTTGCCCCGGCCCGGATCAGCCCGATCACGTCCTCGGCCGCGTCCGACACCGACAGGGCCAGGAAGCGCACCTGCGGCTGGGTGCGCCGCACCGCCTCCAGCACCGCGCGGCCGCCGCCGTCGGGCATGTGCACGTCGAGCAGCACCACGTCGGGGACCGTCGACCCGATCATCGACACCGCCTGGGCCACGGTCGCCGCCTCGCCGACCACGTCGACGTGGGCGCCCAGCTCGGCCCGCACCCCGGCCCGGAACATCCCGTGATCGTCGACCAGGAACACCCGCAAGCGCTGCTCGCTCATATATATCCCTACTCCTCTTTCAAGGACGTGACGGACAGGCTCAGCCGCACCTCGGTGCCCTCGCCGACCGTGCTGCGGATCTCGGCCTGGCCCCCGTGGCGGGCCATCCGCCCGATGATCGAACCCCGGACGCCGTGGCGGCGCTCCTCCACCGCGGTCGGGTCGAACCCCGTGCCGCGGTCGCGGACGAACACGCTCAGCATCGTCGGCTCCGCCTCCGCGTACAGCGAGACGCTCTTGACCTGCGCGTGCCGGGCCGCGTTGACCAGCGCCTCGCGGGCCGCGGCGACCATCGCCGCCACCCGCTCGTCGACCTTGCGATCGCCCACCACGACCGCCTCGACGACGATCCCGTAGGTATCCTCCACCTCCGCCGCGGCCGCCTGCAACGCCGCCGCGAAGTGCTCCGTCGGCGAGCCCGTGGGCTGGTACAACCAGGTGCGCAGGCTGCGTTCCTGGCCGCGCGCCAGCCGGGTCACCGCGGCCTGGTCGGCGGCGTTGCGCTGGATCAGCGCCAGCGTGTGCAGCACCTGGTCGTGCACCATCGCGGCCAGCTCGGCGCGCTCCTGCTCGCGGATGCGGCCCTCCCGCTCGGCGCGCAGCGCCGTCAGCATCCGCCACAGCAGCGGCGCCGCGACCAGGCCCACCCCGGCCAGCGCCACCAGGGCGAAGGCCACCGCGATCCACAGATCGCCCCAGCTGATCGCCCCGATCGTCTTCGGGGAGTAGATGACGATGACGCCGATCATGCCGACGGCGACCAGGACGCCCCCGCCGATGAAGCGCAGCACGTACATGCGCCGGTCCCCGTCGGACAGCGCCGCCAGCCACGGCGCGTTCGGGGAGGCGTCGGTCCAGCGCTGCCGCCGGTCCGGGTCGGCCTGGTGCCAGATGATGCCCGCGCCGACCGCCACCAGCGCGACCAGCCAGCCGACGGTCATGCCGATGCCGCCGTCCCGGTTGATCAGGATGCTGACGGCCATCAGCGCGAGCCCGGCCAGCACGAACGGCACCAGCCGGATCGACGGGCGGCGGCGGCCGCCGTCCTCGCCCGCGGGCAGCACGGCCCAGAAGACGGCGTACAGCAGCGCGCCCAGGCCGTTGAGCGGGAGCAGCAGCAGGAAGATGATGCGGACCAGCGTGGGCGACAGCCGTACGTGCGCGGCGATGCCCCCGGCGACCCCCGCGACCAGGCGGTCGGAGCGGGAGCGGGTCAGCCGGGGGGTCTCGGGCACGGAGGTCGACACGTGATCGATCGTGTCACGGCCGGCGCACGGCCGCCCACGGGTGAGACCCCCAGATACGGTGACCTCCATTATCAGGGTGGGCTCAGGGTCCGGTCCTGAGGCGGGTCAGGCCAGCTCAGCCTCACTATCGACGGTATGAGCGATGAGACCCCGACTCCCCCTCGCGGGGACGGCGCCGGTGACGGCGGCACCACGCCGCCCCCGGCGGACGCCCCGCACCCGCCTCCGGCGGACCGGACACCCCCCGGTCCTGAGGCGGCCCCGTACGTCTCCTGGGCGGCCGGGTACGGCCTGATCCGCCCCCGGCACGGTCGCTACCTCGCGGGCGTCTGCGGGGCCCTCGGCCGGGCCACCAACACCGACCCGCTGCTGTGGCGGGTGCTGATCGGCGTCCTGTCGATCTTCGGCATCGGCATCATCGTGTACCTGGCGTTCTGGCTGCTCACCCCGGCCGAGGGCGACAGCGCCTCACCGCTGGAGGCCCTGTTCGGCCGCGGCTACTCCGGCACCTCGTCGACGCTGACGCTGGTGCTGGGCGTGGTGGCGGTGTTCGCGCTCGGCGGCGTGACCAACAGCTTCGAGATGGCCGTCATCGCGGCGATCGGGCTGGTCGTCGCCGCCCTGGTGGTCAGCCGCAGCAACGGCCACCGGCCGCGCCAGCACCCCGGCGTGACCTACCTGCCCCCGCAGTACGCCGCGCCGCAGTACACCGCTCCGCAGCCCGCGGAGTACGCCGCCGCGACCGGCTCCGGCCCGGCGACGGTCACCGCGCCGATCCCCGGTGAGCCCACCGGCTACCGGCCGCCGTTCGCCCCGCACGGGCCGTACGTGCCGGCGGCGCCCCCGCCGCCTCCGCCGCCCCCGCTGCCGGTCAAGCCCCGGCCGGAGTCCTCGCGGCTGGGCCGCCTGATCTTCGGGGTGGCGCTGATCGCGCTCGGCCTGCTGGCGATGGCGGACATGGCCGGGGTCTCCGTCGACGGCACCGTGTACGTCGCCGCCGCGCTGGCGGTGGCCGGTGCGGGCCTGGTCGTCGGGGCCTGGATCGGCCGCGCCCGCGGCTGGATCTTCCTGGGCATCCTGCTCGCCCTGGCGCTGCCGATGGCCAACGCCGGGGACGACTGGGACCGGGTGCGCAGCCAGGCCGGCACCGTCACCTGGGCGCCGACCAGCGTCAACGACCTGGCCGACCGGTACGAGCACCGCTTCGGTGACGCCACGCTCGACCTGACCGGACTCGACCTGGCCGGCCGCGACACCAAGGTCACGGCGCAGATCACGGCCGGCAGACTGCGCATCCTCGTCCCGGACGGGGTGGACGTCACGGTCATCACCGACGTCAACCTGGGCAACGCCAGCGTCTTCGGGCGGGAGATCAACGGTGCGGGCGTCAACGACACCCAGACCGACGTCGGGGCCGACGGCCCCGGCGGCGGCACCCTGCGCATCAACCTCGACGTCAACGCCGCCAACGCGGAGGTGATCCGGTGAAAGCCCACCGCACCGACTCGGTGTCTCTCTTCTTCGGCCTGCTGTTCCTGTTCGTCGCGGGGGCGTTCCTGGCCCGCCGCCTGATCCACGTCGAGCTGCCCTCGCTGGGCTGGTTCGTCGCGGGCGGCCTGATCATCTTCGGCGTGCTGGGCGTGCTCGCCGCGCTCACGCCGCGCAAGCGGGCCGAGATCCCGGTCGTCGACCAGGCTCCGAACAGCGACGACTGACCCCGCGCCGCAGCACCGCACCCGCTCCTCTCACCGGCCTCGACTGGCCGGTGAGGGGAGCTTGTCTATGCTGACCGGTGAACCACCCGATGACGAGGAGCACCGTCCCATGAGCCAGTACCAGCCTGATCGACCCGCGCTCGGACCGCTCGGCCAGATCCGCATCGGCGACCGGGCCGCGCGCACCCTGACCGCCGAGCTGGCCCGCCACGCCGGACCCAAGACCGCCCTGCTGGTCGGCGCGAGCGCCGACTCGCTGGTGCTCGCCGAGGCGCTCGACGCGCTGCTGCCCGGCGACAAGCTGACCGTGGTCGCCGCCGACGACAGCTTGGCCGGGCACCTGGCCACCCTCGGCAGCTTCCTGGCCGAGCGGGTGCAGGTGGTGGCCGACCTCAGCGCCGCCGAGCCCGCCGACCTGGTCATCGTCGCCGAGCCGGTGGTCGGCTCCGGCGAGGAGGCCCGCACCACGGTCGAGCGCCTGAGCAAGCTCGTCGCCGAGGGCGGCCTGCTGGTCATCGCGGCGGTCGCACTGCCCGGCCTGTCCGGCGGCGCCAACGACGAGCTCGACCGGATCGCCGCCCGCCAGGGCGTCGGCTCCGACCTCGTGCTGCGCAACACCCCGCCGGTGCGGGTGCACCGCCTGCGCTTCACCGACGTCGACCCGGGCGTCGCGGCCAAGCTCGGCCCCGCCTACCGCCCGAGCAGCGTCCCGCTGTACGGCGGCATGAACATCGACTCCAACGGCGTGGCCGCGGCCGGCATCGCGCTCGGCGCCGCCGCCCTGCTCAAGACGATCCGCCCGAAGTCGAAGGCGTGGCTGGTGCCCGCCCTGGCCGCCGCGCCGGTGGCCGCGTTCTTCCGCGACCCGGAGCGCGACGTCCCCGCCGACCCGACCGCGGTCGTGGCCGCCAGCGACGGCAAGGTCCTCAGCGTGGAGCACATCTACGACGAGCGCTTCGCCGACGAGGAGTTCCTGCGCATCGCGGTGTTCCTGTCCGTGTTCGACGTGCACGTCAACCGGGCGCCGGTGGCGGGCAAGGTCGTCGACTACTTCGTCGAGGACGGCGGCTACGCCGCGGCGATGAAGCCGGAGGCCGAGCACAACGTCGCGGCGTACACGGTGCTGGAGACGCCGGACCGCAGCCGGGTGGTCGTCGCCCAGCGCACCGGCCTGATCGCGCGCCGGATCGTGCAGCGGGCCCCGATCGGCGCGCTGCTGGCCAAGGGCGAGCGGTTCGGCCTGATCCGCTTCGGCTCCCGCACGGACGTGTACCTGCCCGCCGACCGCGCCGAGGCCCTGGTCGCCCCAGGCGACCGGGTGACCGGTGCGTCCACGGTCATCGCCCGCCTGCGCTGACCCCGTACGAAAAGCGCCGCCCCGGTCCAGTGGACCGGGGCGGCGCTCTCGTTATCGGCTGATCAGGCCACGCGGGCCGTCTGGCGCTGGCGGGCCCACAGCAGCGGGCCGCTGGCGAGATACACCAGGACCAGCAGGCCGAAGGTGACCAGCGGGTTCCACACCAGGCCGACCAGCGGCAGGATGAACAGCGTCGGCGGCAGCTTGACCACCTTCGCGAGCTTGGCGTACGGGAAGCTGGAGACCATCGCCAGGGCCAGCAGCACCACCCCGAGCACCAGCGCGCCGGCCGGCAGCGAGCTGCCCAGCCCGGTCGACTTGAGGAGCACGGTCACCGCGAGCACGGTCGCGGCCATGGTGGTCGGCACGCCGCAGAAGAAGCGGCCGTCCTTGGGGGACACGTTGAAGCGGGCCAGGCGGATCGCCGCGCAGCACGCGACGAGCGCGCATGCGGCGATCAGCACCGGCGTGGCCACCGCGTCCTTGAGCGCGGAGTAGATGACCACCGGGGCTGCGATGCCGAACGACGTCATGTCGCCCAGCGAGTCCATCTGCACGCCGAACGGGCTGGCCACGCCGAACTTGCGGGCCAGGGCCCCGTCGAGGCCGTCGAAGGTGATGCAGGCGAGCAGGCAGAGCGCACCGTACATCGGGTTGGCACCCATGATCGCGAGGAAGATCGCGGTCATGCCCAGCATCAGGCTGCTCAGCGTGCATCCCTGCACGATGGCGAACTTGATGCGCCGGTCGAGCGTGCGCTCGCCGGGCAGCAGCGGGATCGTGGTCGGGGTCGGCGGCTCGGCGGTCTCGGTCGCAGCGGCCGCCTCGATGGCGCGCAGCTCGACCGGGTCCAGTCCGGGCAGATTGGGGCTCGTCGCAACGGAGTGATCAGTCCGGCGCAGCCGTCCCACCGGCACCAGCAGCATCTGCCGGGCGAAGGAGCTGCCTGCGCGCAAGCGACCGGTCCACTGCCGGCCCGCTGGACGCGGACTGTCCGTCAAGCGACGCCGACGCCATAAGGCTCTCGGCACGTGTCGTCCCTCCATGGCCGGTACGGTTCCTTTCCGCCGCCTCAGCGGACCGTCCGGCTTTTGCGGCCTACACCATCGCACACCCGTGTGTGCCTTGGCGATACCCAGCGGGTCGAAATCTCCACCCATTGGGCCACTGAAGGGGCAAATCGGCCCCTAGGCCATGAAGCATCCCGGGGGCGGTCTGTCTCGGTCCGGTGGCCAGTCTACCCGACCGACAAATTCACCTCATATGGCGCAATTCTCTGGTTGCGGCGTCCGTCAGCGGAATACCGCCCAGCTCGGACGGGTGGAACCAGGCCGCGTCGCAGGTCGAGCCGCTGACCTCGGTGACCACCGGCACAGTCGGGTCCCCGACGATGACCCGGAAGACCGCGCGGACCACGTACCAGTCCAGCGGGACGCCCTCGGGGCCGACCGCGGCCGGGTTGTGGTGCGAGCCCACCTCGATCAGCTCGGCCACCCGGCCGACCTGCCCGGTCTCCTCGTAGATCTCGCGCAGCAGCCCGGCCTGCGGCTGCTCGCCGAAGTCGGTGCCACCGCCGGGCAGGTGCCACAGGCCCGCACCGGGGTAGCCCGGCGAGGTCAGCGACAGCAGCACCCGGCCCGCCGGGTCGGTGACGACGCCGTACGCCCCGAAGCGCATCACCCGGTTCGTCTGGCGCACCAGCCGCCCGTCCGCGGACAGCTCGCCCGCCTCGTCGGCGGCCGGGGGCGGCGGGGTGTCGACGGCGGGCTCGGGCAGCCCGAGGGTCCGGGCCACGAACGGGATGACCGGCAGCTCGGCCAGGCGCGCCGGTTCCACCCAGGCGGGCAGGTCGCTGGTGCCGTCGGTCTCGACGGTCAGCTCCCCGCCGGTGACCTCCACGTCGTAGACGACCCGGTCGTGGTGCAGCAGCACGCCGCGCCACGGCATGTCGACCAGGTCCGACGAGACCGCGTGCAGGCCGGTGACGCGCACGGTGAGGCCGGTCTCCTCCAGGAACTCCCGGGCCAGTCCGGCGGCCGGTTCCTCGCCGTGGTTGAGGCCGCCCCCGGGCAGGAACCATCGCCCGGGGTGGTTCGACCTGGCCGACGAGCGGACCAGCAGCAGCCGGCCCTGCTCGTCGCGGGCGATCCCGTACGCCCCGATCCTGCGTCGCTTCTCCATGGCCGCCAGGCTAGGCGACCGCTCACACCTGCCGGGGCATGCGGGGCAGCGCGGCGGCCCGCAGCGCCTCGGCGGTCACCTCGGTGACGTCCTCGGGGCCGAGTTCGCCCAGCTCGCTGGGGGTGACCCAGCGCGCCTCGGCGGTCGAGCCGCCCTGGTCGTACACCTTCGGCTTGGTGGCGCGGTCGACGCGGACCCGGTAGAAGGCCCGCACGCCGTGCCAGTCGATCGGGTAGCCCTCCGGGCCCAGCGACGCCGCGTCGCGGTGGCTGGCGACCCCGAGCAGCTCGCCGAGGTGGCCGCGCTGGCCGGTCTCCTCGACCAGCTCGCGGATGAGCGCGCTGCCGGGCTGCTCGCCGTAGTCGGTGCCGCCGCCGGGCAGGTGCCACAGGCCCGCACCCGGGTAGTTGGGGGAGATCCGGGTCAGCAGCACGCGCTGCTGCCGGTCGGTGACCACCGCGTACGCCGCGAAGCGCTGCGCGCGGTGCAGGCCGTCCGCGCCGGGCACGGCGTGGAACGACGGGAAGTCGGGCACCTCGTCGGGGAGCTGGTCCGCGGCGACGGCGGACAGCCCGAGCGCCCCCGCGGTGAACGGCCGCAACGGGAGCTGGGCGCACTCGTCGAGGTCGAACCAGCGCACCAGGTCGGTGGGCTGGGCGACGCGTTCGCGCAGCGCTCCGCCGCGCACCCGCGCGGCGTAGATGACGCGGTCGGTGTGGATGGTCACGCCGCGGTGCGGCAGTGCCCGCATGTCGGCGAGCACGTCGCGCAGGCCGGTGACGGCGATGCTCAGACCGGTCTCGGCGGCAGTCTCCCTGACAACGGTGTCGTTGGGATGCTCGCCGTGGTCCACCGCCCCTCCAGGGAGGGACCAGATGCCCGGGGTGCCGGACTGCGCGGAGGCTCGGACCAGAAGCACCTGGTCAGAGTCGTTGGTGATGACGGCATACGCGGCGATCCGCCGCAATGCCTGTAGCGCGGTGGTCACGAGAAGTCATTCTCCCCCGCCGCGAAGATCACGACAAGATGTCCGAATTATAAGTACCTTCGCGTTCCATTACTGCCATTGATCACCTTTGTGGTCCGGCGTCCCAGCTCAGTGCCGTGAACTGGGCATAAAAACAGATCTTGGGACACCGCACACAAAGAGTTGAGCCCCGGCCGAGGGCCGGGGCTCAACGTTCACTCACTCCCACTCGATGGTGCCCGGGGGCTTGCTCGTCACGTCGAGCACGACGCGGTTGACCTCGGGGACCTCGTTGGTGATGCGGGTGGAGATCCGGGCGACGAGGTCGTACGGCAGGCGGGACCAGTCGGCGGTCATCGCGTCCTCGCTGGAGACCGGGCGCAGCACGACCGGGTGGCCGTAGGTGCGGCCGTCGCCCTGCACGCCGACCGAGCGGACGTCGGCCAGCAGCACCACCGGGAACTGCCACACGTCGCGGTCGAGGCCGGAGGCGGTCAGCTCCTGGCGGGCGACCAGGTCGGCGGCGCGCAGGATGTCGAGGTTGTGCTGGTTGACCTCGCCGATGATGCGGATGGCCAGGCCCGGACCCGGGAACGGGTGCCGCCAGACCATCTCCTCGGGCAGGCCGAGGCTCGCGCCCAGCGCCCGCACCTCGTCCTTGAACAGCGTGCGCAGCGGCTCGACCAGGTCGAACTTGAGGTCGTCGGGCAGGCCGCCCACGTTGTGGTGGCTCTTGATGTTGGCGGTGCCGGTGCCGCCACCGGACTCGACCACGTCCGGGTAGAGCGTGCCCTGGACCAGGAAGCGCACGTCGCCGCCGGCCGCGACCTCGCGCGCGGCGGCCTCGAACACCCGGATGAACTCCCGGCCGATGATCTTGCGCTTGGTCTCCGGGTCGGTCACCCCGGCCAGCGCGCCCAGGAACCGGTCCGCCGCGTCGACGACCTTCAGCTTGATGCCGGTGGCGGCGACGTAGTCGCGCTCGACCTGCTCGGCCTCACCCGCGCGCAGCAGGCCGTGGTCGACGAAGACGCAGGTCAGCTGGTCGCCGACGGCCTTGTGCACCAGCGCCGCGGCCACCGCCGAGTCGACGCCGCCGGACAGGCCGCAGATCACCTCGGCGTCGCCGACCTGGGCGCGGATCGCGGCCACCTGGTCGTCGATGATGTTGCCCATGGTCCAGGCCGGCTCGATCCCGGCCACCTCGTGCAGGAACCGCTCCAGCAGGCGCTGACCGTACGGCGTGTGCGCGACCTCGGGGTGGAACTGCACCCCGGCGAAGCCGCGCGAGGTGTCCTCGAACGCGGCGACCGGCGCGCCCGCCGAGGCGGCGGTGACGGTGAACCCGGCCGGGGCGACGCTCACGCAGTCGCCGTGGCTCATCCACACGTCCTGGCGCGCGGGCAGGCCCGCGAACAGCACGCCCGCGTCGGGCTGCGCCTCGACCGAGGTGCCCCCGAACTCGCGCAGGCCGGTGTGGCTGACCGTGCCGCCCAGCGCCGCGGCCATGGCCTGGAAGCCGTAGCAGATGCCGAAGACCGGCACGCCCGCCGCGAACAGGGCCGGGTCGACCTGCGGCGCGCCGGGCTCGTACACACTCGACGGGCCGCCGGACAGGATGATCGCGGCCGGGTTCCGGCGCATCATCTCATCGACGGACATCGAATGCGGGACGATCTCCGAATAGACCCGCGCCTCGCGCACCCGACGGGCTATGAGCTGGGCGTACTGGGCTCCGAAGTCAACCACCAGAACGGGGCGCGGCGTAGTCATGACCCCAACCTTAACGTGGCGCCCAGGTCAACCCACGTAGTGGACCCCGTCGGGGTACGGGAACGGATTGGCCTTGCAGCCCTGCAAGGACTTGGTCTGCTGCTGCATCACCGGCGCCAGCTTGCCCGCTCCGGAGCAGAACACGTGGCCGTGGCCGAGATAGTGACCTGTCTCATGGTTGACCACCATGTTGCGGTACACGCTCAGGTCGGTGAACCCGGTCGCGCCGTTGGTCCAGCGGTACAGATTGATCATGACATAGTTGCCGTACTGGCAGGAGAAGATGCCCGCGGTGTCCAGCCCGGCGGTGCCGCACATCCGGTCCATGGTGTCCGGGGTGGCCAGCTTGATGTAGAAGTCGGGCGTCACGCCCGCGGTGACCCGCTTGAACCGCCACTTCTTGGACGCGATCCAGCTGTGCGGATCGGCCAGGATCGTGTCGACCGCCGCGGCGAAGCCGTCCGGGTCGAACGTGGTGATCCCGTTCTCCACCTGCACGTAGTAGGTCCGCAGCGTGCCCGCGGTGCCGACCACGTCGGTGCCGCCGGGCGCGGTGCGGAACGTGCCCGCGCCGTGCCGCAGCACGTTGCCGTTCTTGATCGGCTTCACCGACGGCGACGGCTTGACCGACGGCGACGGCGACGGCTCGGCGGAGGGCGGTGCCGACGGCGAAGCCGCCTCCGTCACCGGCGACGGCGACGCAGCGGCCTCGAACACCGGCTTCTCCCCGCCACCGCAGCCCGCGGCCAGCAGTGACACCGTCAGCGCGACCGTCGCAATGCGAGCCCGCGTCGTCATCCTCCCCATGCCGAACACCTTAAGCGGTCGGCAGCCCGTGCGTGCGGTGGTAGTCCCGGGCCCACTTCTGGTCCACGCCCTCGGCGAACGCGCCGCCGGGCGGGTCCACCACCCACACGTGCATCATCTCCGGCGTCGTCAGCGCCACCGACAGCGTCGGGCACCCGCCGAACGGCGTGACCACGCCGATGCCGGGCGGCGCCAGCGAGATGCACAGGTTGTGCGCGTGCCAGCGGGTGACCGGGCCGCCCGGCTCCGGCCCGGCGGTCCCGGCGCGCTCGATCACGTAGACCACGCCCAGCAGCGTCGCCCGGCCGCCCTCGATCGCGAAGACCAGCATCTCCGGCCGCCGCGGGTCCAGCACCGCGCCGTCGGCCTTGAACACCGGGTTCTCCAGATGCACGTCCGGGCCGGTCTTCCCGGTCACCGGCAGCTCGTACCCGGCCGCCAGCGCGTCGGACAGGCGCGCGAACCGGCGCACCGACTCCTTGGTGTCGGCGGCCAGGTGCGCGGCAGCGTCGGCCTGCGCGGCGGTCGGGTGGTGGTCGCCGAGCAGCGGCCGCATGATCACTCCGGCCTGGGCCCGCAGCAGGTGCTCGTGCCCGTGGGCGTGGCTGTGGCCGACCGCGGGCGCCTGGCTCGCACCGGCGGCCGTACCCGCCGCCTGGTGCGCGACCAGCGTCGAGATCCACACGCCCATGCCGGTGACCAGCACCGCGAGCACCGTCGAAGTCGAACCGAGCGCGCGCGCGAACCGGCGCGGCCGACCCGGCTGCCGCTGCGGCACCACGGCCAGCCCGAACGCGACGAGCTCCACCAGCGCGGCCGCGATGCCGACCTGGTCGGCCTCCTCGCCGCCGCGCCCGATCACGACCAGGTACGCCAGCAGGTTCAGCGGCACCAGCAGCGCCGTCCCCAGCCGCCAGCCGCGCCGGTCCCCGCGCGCCAGCCAGGCCAGCAGCCCGTACGCCACCCCGCTGAGCAGGAAACCGGCCGTCAGCCAGGCGCCGTCGCGGTGGCCCAGCGGCAGCGCCAGGTGCACCGCGGCGGCGGCGCCGAGCAGCACGTACGCCCAGCGCGGGAGCGGGCTCAGCGGCGCGGGTGCCAGCCAGGGCAGGAAGCAGCAGGCCAGGATGCCCGCGGCCAGCGCGGCGGTGTGCTCGGGCGCGATCCCGGCCAGCAGCGTCTCGGCCGGGTTCACCGGGCGCCCGCCCCGGGCTCGGGTGCGATCAGCAGCCGTACGCACAGCACCGTCACCAGCACCGGCAGCACCAGCCCGGTGAGCAGGCCGGTCAGCGTCGGGGTGAAGTCGATGCCCGGGAAGGCGCCCAGCACCAGGCTGGCCACGAGCCCCGCCAGCGACAGCAGTTGCAGCACGATCACCCCGGTCAGGGCGCCGCGCCGCCCGCGCACCACCAGGGCGGCGAAGACGAACGTCACCACCACCCGGCTCAGCGGCGCGATCGCGTAGAACGGCAGCCCGCCCATGAACAGCAGCTCACCGAGCATCCCCAGCAGGCCCGCCCCGGCCTGCACCAGCAGCAGCACATAGACCACGTCTGCCCGTCCGCCGCGCGCGGCGGCTGCGGGAGTGGTCGCAGCGACGGTCACTCCGACATGGTCGGGCGTGCGCGTCGCCGCCGGGTCACGCGGCGGTAATTTTTCGGTACGGTTCCCCCGGCGCCGGCCGCCGGTCCGCCTCACCCTTGGCCGGCCACGCCGCCATCGCCCGCTCGGCCTGCGCCGTGATCGTCAGCGACGGGTTCACACCCAGGTTCGCGCAGACGGCGGCGCCGTCGACGATATGCAGCCCCGGATGCCCGAACACGCGGTGGTACGGGTCCACGACGCCGCTGCCCGCGTCCGCGCCGATCACCGCCCCGCCCAGGATGTGCGCGGTCAGCGGGATGTCCAGCACCTCCGGCAGCGCCCCGCCCGGCAGCCCGCCGATCTGCTCGGCCAGCAGCCGCACCGCCTCGTTGCCCGCCGGGATCCAGGTCGGGTTCGGCGCCCCGTGCCCGAGCGTCGACCGCAGGCCGCCGCGGCGCCAGCGCACCGTCAGCGAGTTGTCCAGCGACTGCATGACCAGGGCGATGATGGTCCGGGCCGACCAGCCCCGCACCGACATCGCCCGCAGGTACGGCAGCGGCCAGCGCAGCATCTCCCGCAGCCAGCGCCGCCCCCGCCCCGGGCCGCCGTCGGTCAGCGCCGACTGGAGCAGGCCCATCGCGTTCGAGCCCTTGCCGTAGCGCACCGGCTCGATGTGCGTACGCGCGTCCGGGTGGAACGAGCTGGTGATCGCCACACCCTCGGTGAAGCGCGGCTTGCGCCGGCGCGCGTCGCCGGGCAGCATCGTCGCCCCCACCAGCGACTCCGAGTTGGTACGGGTCAGCGCCCCGAGCCGGTCCGACAGCCGGGGCAGCACGCCCTTCTCCTTCATCGCGTGCAGCAGCCGCTGCGTGCCCAGCGCACCCGCCGCGAACACGACCTGGTCGGCCTCGATCACCGCCCCGGCGGGCGAGCGCCGCCGCTTCGCGACCAGCGCCCCGGTCCGCGCCGTCTCGACGGTGTAGCCGCCGCCCTCGCGCGGGCGCACCGCGGTCACCGTCGTCATCGGGAAGACCTGCGCACCCGCCTGCTCGGCCAGCCACAGGTAGTTCTTGACCAGGGTGTTCTTGGCGTTGTGGCGGCAACCGGTCATGCACTCGCCGCAGTGCAGGCAGCCCGCCCGCGCCGGGCCCCGCCCGCCGAAGTACGGGTCCGGCACCGTCGTGCCCGGCATCCCGAGGAACACGCCGACCGGGGTCGCGTGGAAGGTCTCCCCCACGCCCATCCGCTCGGCGACCTGCCGGAACTGCTCGTCGGCCGGGGTGGTCCGGTCATAGGTGACCACGCCCAGCATCTGCTCGGCGGTGTCGTAGTGCGGGGCCAGTTCGGCCTGCCAGTCGGTGATGTCGCGCCACTGCGGGTCGGCGTAGAAGTCGGGCAGCGGGCGGTACAGCGTGTTGGCGTACACCAGCGAACCGCCGCCGACCCCGGCGCCGGACAGCACCAGCACGCCCGCGCCGCGCTCACCCCGGTCCGGGCGCAGCAGCGTGATCCGCTGGATGCCGTAGCAGCCCAGCGCGGGCGCCCACAGGAACCGCCGCACCCGCCAGCTCGTCTTGGGGAAGTCGCGGTCGGCGAAGCGGCGCCCCGCCTCCAGCACGGCGACCGAGTACCCCTTCTCCGCGAGCCGGAGCGCGGCGACACTCCCACCGAACCCGGACCCGATCACCACCACGTCGTAGCGAGCCATGCGCAGGATTATTACCCGCCAGTAAGCCCCACGCCAGACCCCGCGCCCCGCCCGCGCCCGCCCGCCCGCCCGCCGCGGGGCGCGGGGCGCGGGCGTTCGTGCAGTTTCGGGGAAAGTGCAGGAATCTTGGCCCGCATTCGTGCACTTTCCCCGAAACTGCACGAACGTCCGGGCCCGATGTCAGGTGTCGAGGACCTTGAGGATGTCGCGGGCGAGGTCCACCGTGCCGGTGGCGACGAACTTCCGTCGCGGCGTCATGGCGGCGGCGATACCGTCCAGGGAGTCGAACCCGAGATCCAGCGACAGCTCACGCCCATCCAGGCCGACGACCGCGCCTCCCGCCGCCACGAGGACGTACTGCCCGGGGGCGAGATCCCACACGGCGAAGCCCTTGGTGAACTCGACCATCGCGTCGGTGAACCCGGCCGCCACGTGGCAGAGTCCGATCGAGCCGAAGTCGACGCCGAGTCGGCCGCGGGCCTGACCCGCATCGTTCGCCGCCCCGAGCGCCTCGACCAACCGCGTCTGGGCAGCCAGCGGCAGGAACCGCTCCATCGGGCGCATGAGGAAGTTCGTGACCAGGGCATCCGTCAGCTCACGCGGCTGTGGTGGGCGCAGCGCATGGGGCTGTCCGTCCGCCGTGATCAGCAGTGCCCGGTCGTTGCCCGCCGCGTCCCGGGCGGCCACATAGAGCTGCACGTGATGGAAGATGTCGCCCACCACGGCGACGACGGGCCGCGCCAGCGAACGGGAGTAGATCATCAGGTGCGTGTACCCGTGCAGTCCGCGCACCGCGAGCTCGCTGGTGTCCAACGGGTCCACGAGCACGCAGAGGTCGGGGTCCGGGTCGTCGCCGATGACCTGCGGATCGCCCTCCTCCGAGGCGTACACGAACCGCCCGAGCAGGGGTGTCAGGAGATCGCGATACCGGGCGTGCATCCACAGGTCGTGCTGGGAGAGGAAGTTGCCGGCGTGCCGCTCGTTGTGCCGCTCGCCCCGATTCCCGGAGACGGCAGCCGCGATCAGCTTCGGCCGGATCTCCGCCATGATCGTTCGGACCAGATCTGCCGCACCACGCGCCATATCGGTCAGCGGGACCTCGTGCACGATCACCTCCGGCATCGTCACCGCAGCTCCAGGGGCGGTTCGATGCCCGGTGGACTCATCGTCGCCGCGATGAAGACGGCGGAGCCGACGCGTGCGTGTCCATGGCTCGCAACCGGACACGCACGCGCCCGTCCCAGGCTCAGCGCTCTGGGCGGGTGGGCTGGAAGAGCCAGGCGTCGAAGAAGGCGTGGAGGTCCTGGCCGCTGATGCGCTCGGCCAGGGCGATGAACTGCTCCGTGGTGACGTTGCGGTCCTTGTTCTCCGAGGTCCACGTCTTGAGGATGGTGAAGAACTTGTCGTCGCCGACCTGCTTGCGCAGGGCGTGCAGGGTCATGCCGCCGCGCTGGTAGACGCTGCCGGAGAACAGGTTGTCCTTGCCGGGCTCGCCGGGGGCGATCCGCCAGATCTGGTTGCCCTCGTCCTCGTACCGCCGGTCGAACTCGTCCTGGATCGTCGTCTCGCCGACGTGCTCGCCCCACATCCACTGCGCGTACGTCGCGAAGCCCTCGTTGAGCCAGATGTTGCGCCAGGTGTCGACCGAGACGCTGTCGCCGAACCACTGGTGGGCCAGCTCGTGCGCGACCACGACGGTGTTCGGGCCGCGGCCCCAGAACGCGTCGGAGTAGACCGGCCGGGTCTGGGTCTCCAGCGCGTAGCCGACCCGGTCGTCGTGGATGACGATGCCGCCGTACGCGTCGAACGGGTACGGCCCGAAGCTCTGCTCCAGGAAGTCGATGATCTCGGGGGTACGCGCCACCGCGGCGTCGACGTCTCCGCGCGGGATGCTGTTCGACACCGCGGTCAGCACCGGCTTGCCCTTGTGCTCGCTCTGCGCCACCCGGTACTTGCCGATCACGAACATGGACAGGTACGACGCCATCGGCGAGGTGACCTGCCAGTTCCACGTGGTCCAGCCGCCGTCGTCCTTCTTGCTCCGCAGCAGCCCGTTGCTCAGCGCCGACAGCCCGGCGGGCACCGTCAGCGCGATCGTGTACGTGGCCTTGTCGCGCGGGTGGTCGTTGACCGGGTACCAGGTGGTCGCCGACTCGGGCTCGCCGATGACGAAGGCGCCGTCGCTGGTGGACAGCAGGCCGGTGGCGCCCAGCTCGGGGCCGGTGATCGGGGTGGGGATGCCGCCGTAGGTGACCACGGTGACGAACTTCTGCCCGGCCGGGATCGACCCGGGCACCGAGATGATCAGCTCGTCCTGCTTGCGGGCCGTGGTGGCCGCCTTGCCGTCCACGGTCACCTGCTCGACGGTCAGCCCGTGCAGATCGAGGTGGTAGCGGGTCAGCACCGCGGTCGCGGTCGCGGTCACGGTCGCGACGCCGGTGAGCCGGTCGGTCGCGGGGTCGTACTTGACCTTCAGATCGTACGAGGCGACGTCGTAGCCGCTGTTGCCGTAGCCGGGGTAGTAGGGGTCACCGGCGCTGCCCAGGTCCGCGGCGGCCACCGGGACCGCCGACGGTTCGGGGAAACCGCCGCTCGGGCCGGTGAACAGCGGCTTCTTGCCCGCCGAGCACCCGCCCGCGAGCAGTACGGCCGCCGCTGCCGCGACCGCTGTCCAGCGCTGCCTCGTCATGAGCCCCTCCCAGTGTCACGACTTACCCAGACTCTATGACCTCCTGGCATCAGCCCAGGTTGTCACGCCAGCGATCGCCTCATGCGCGCTTGGACAGAAGTCGCGCCAATGTGCGGTAGACATGCGAGTTTAGGAGGGCTCAGGTGTCGTCAGAGTAGTGAGCCACTGGTCGAAATGAGGGCAGTCGGCACGGAGTGCCTCAACGGAATGCCCCCGAAGTGAAGCCGGACCGTCCGTGGTTTTCAAGTATTTGCGACGCAGATGGCGTTCGAACAAGCGCTCAAGGCGCTTCGATGGGGCCGTCTGCTGGCTTCCGTTGACCAACTCCGGGCCGCCCGCTTGATCAACCATGTTTTGAATCGCTACACGCAGGGCCAGCGGTTCGGCATGGGCACGCATGCTCGACAGAACCCAGGCCTCGATCTCGTGAAGGACCAAAAAGGGAACAAATCGACGATCCCCGATGGCCGCCGCCAGCTCGGTCTCGACGTACCGGACGGCACTGTAAGGGTCGCGCTGACGTGCTCGTTCCCGCATACCTGGCGCATCAGATGGAAATGCGTAGTAGTCGAAGATCGTCGTTACCCTGTCCAGTGTCGGATCTCGTAACAGGTGGCGGAGCATCGGCTCGATCCGGTTCCAGGAGCTGACTCCGCCCCGCCCGGCTGGAGCGGAGCCTTGGCGCCTGGTGATCAGGATGTTGTAGCTCGCCTGGATCTGCAGCCCTTCGAGGTATGGCAGCAACAGATCCCGCAAAACCAGCTCCTCGGTCTGACCCTCGATCAGCACATGGACGCGTCGCACTCGGGCAGCCTACGGGTTCTCTCGCATCGGTCTGCCACCGATGAGGTTCGACTGCCACAACTCGCCGAGGGTGTACTCCTCCAACCAACTGCTCAATTTGGCGGCCTCTGGCCGATGGAACACCGATGCGCCCCTCTCACGATCGACGACGACGACATCGGTCAACGCGAACTGCTCAAGAAGCGCAATCGACTGCGTAGCGATCACGACCTGCCGGTCATCGGGCAAACCGCGGATCAGGTCCACGAACTGTGCCACTGCGAAAGGATGCATGCCGAGTTCTGGCTCGTCCAGCACCACCAGCCGCGGCACCGCCGGATGAAGCAGCAGGGTAGCCAGGCAGACGAAACGCAATGTGCCGTCTGACATTTGGTGGACCCCATAGACAGCGTCGGAGCCCACCTCGCGCCACCGAAGCCTGATCAAATCGTTGCGCGTGTCCGGTTGCAGGACGAAATCCTGGAAGAATGGCGCCACCAGGCGGACAGCGTCAACGACACGGCCATACGCTGCCTTATCCAGCTGCCTCAAAGACCAGAGGACTGCCGCAAGATTACCCCCGTCGGGGCTGATCGCGAGATTGTCAGCAGTCGGCACAGGCATCCTCACCTGTGCGTCTCGGCCGGTGTTGTTGAAATGAAACACACGACAGCCTGCCAGCGCCTCGCGAAGCCACACGGAGCGGTCGTCGCTGAGTAGGGCGGTTGCCTCATGCGCATTGACCGGCAGCACGCTAGGCCCTTTCCGATCGACCAGCCGCTCATCCTCGATGACAAGGCGATCGTCGGCGGTCTTCCCGAAAGAAGCCCCATATGAGGTGGCGTCTGCGCGGGCCGTCAAGCTGGGCCGCTTCATGTCGCGTCGCGTGAGCGCTGATGCCCCACCACCGCTGGCGACAGCCTCACTGAACCTCCCTTCGGCAAGCCTGCTGAAGAGTTCCAGCACTCGCAGAAAGTTGCTCTTGCCAGCACCGTTAGCACCGATGAGCACGTTCAGGCGGGTCAGTGTGACCGTGGCCTGCCTGATTGAGGTGAACCCCGATACCGTCACCTCATCGATCAGCCTTCCGCCCACACCAACTCCGCTCCACGCCGCCACCGTTGCCCCGGTCATTTTGTATATACATTCTGACCGGAGCCCTCCGGTAAACCTCAAGGCAGGGGCGTGCTTCACACAAAGCAGGCGGTCCGCAGACTGAGCTACAGCAATACAAACTCGCTTTACAACAGCCGCACCCGCGCACAGCCTCAGCGGTCCAGCATCAGGCCGACCTTCTGGAACTCCTTCAGGTCGCGGTAGCCGCACTTGGCCATGGCGCGCTTGAGGCCGCCGAACAGGTTGAGCAGGCCGTCGGGGTCGGTGGCGGGCCCGAACAGCACCTCCTCCAGCGAGCCCATCGGCTCGCGGGTGAACCCGATCGAGCCGCGCGGCAGCTTCGGGTGGCTGGCCGACCCGTGCCACCACAGGCCGCCGCCGGGCGCACCCTCGGCCAGCGACAGCGGGGCGCCGAGCATGACCGCGTCGGCGCCGCAGCCCAGGGCCTTGGCGATGTCGCCGGAGGTGTGCAGGTCGCCGTCGGCGATGAGGTGGACGTACCGGCCGCCGGTCTCGTCGAGGTAGTCGCGGCGGGCCGCGGCCGCGTCGGCGATCGCGGTGGCCATCGGCACCCGGATGCCCAGCACGGTGTCCGTGGTGGACAGGTGGTCGGCGCCGATGCCGACGATGACGCCGGCCGCGCCGGTGCGCATCAGGTGCAGCGCGGTCTGGTAGTTCGTGCAGCCGCCGACGACGACCGGCAGGTCCAGGTCGGCGATGAACTCCTTGAGGTTCAGCGGCTCGTCCACGGTCGACACGTGCTCGGCCGACACGATGGTGCCCTGGATGAACAGCAGGTCCACCCCGGCGTCGAGGATGACCGGGGCGAGCGCCAGCGTGTGCTGCGGCGACACGCGTACGGCGACGGTGACGCCGCCGCCCGACTTCGCGGCCAGGTCGCGCATCTCCCGGACGCGCTCGGCGATCAGCTCCGGCTTGATCGGCTCGGCGGCGTAGAGCTGCTGGAGCCGGCCGGTCATGTTCTCGTCGTCGCCCTCGCCCGCGGCGTGCGCCAGCTCGGCGAGCAGCTTGCCGGGGTCCTCGTACCGGGTCCACAGGCCCTCGACGTTGAGGACGCCGAGGCCGCCGAGGCGGCCCAGCGCGACGGCGCCGGCCGGGCTCATGGTGGCGTCGGACGGGTGGGCCACGCACGGGATGGCGAAGCGGTACGCGTCGAGCTGCCAGTTCGTGGAGACGTCGTCCACGTCCCGGGTGCGACGTGTCGGCACGATGGCGATGTCATCGAGGTGGTAGCCGCGCTGCGCGGTCTTGCCCAGGCCGATCTCGACGATGTCTCGCACGGGTCTCTCCTCCGCGGTTCAGTTGAACAAACGCTACCGCGAGGCCGGTTCGCCGGGCACGAGCAGGACGGTCGTCGCCGGTGCGGCCTGGTGGAGTCTCGCGGGCAGGCCCCGTCGCCCCGACCGCCGACGCGAACCGGACGATCGCGCGACAACGGGACGACTGCATGCTACCCGCGCGCTGACCTGCGCCGGACGATCCCGGACAGGCTGTCGGGAAGCGGGCCTGTGTCTGCGCCCCCACTGCCGCGTGCGGGAGACTAACGTGAAGGGGTGCACGACGAGCCCATTGACCCGTTCCACGGCGATCCGGCCGACCCCACGGCGGGGCTGGAGGACCCCGAGGGCGACGCGTACGGCGAACTCTCGACGCAGGAACGCGCCGACCTCCTGGCCGATCTGGCCGAGCTGGAGGTCTACCAGGTGCTGCTGTCCCCCAAGGGCATCCGGGGTCTCGTCGTCGACTGCGAGGACTGCCGCGAGCCGCACTACTTCGACTGGGACCTGCTCCGCGGCAACCTGCGCCACCTGCTCGACTCCGGCCGCCCGCGGGTGCACGAGCCGGCCTACGACCCGGACCCCGATCACTACGTGACCTGGGAGTACGCGCGCGGCTACGCCGACGCCGTCGACGACATGGTCGAGGACTGAGATCTTCTCCACCCGCCGGCCGGGTTTAGGCGGGGCGGCGGCGGGTAGAGCGGCGGGGTGGTCCCCTCAGAACACCAGTCCGGCCCGGAATCCCGCCGCCACCGCGTGGGCGCGGTCACGCGCGCCCAGCTTGCGGAACAGCCGGCGGGCGTGGGTCTTGACGGTGTCCTCGGACACGAACAGGTCGCGGCCGATCTCGGCGTTGCTCTGGCCGTCGGCCATACCGCGCAGCACCTGGAGTTCGCGCTCGGTGAGGGTGACCGAGCGCGCCGGGCGGGCCGAGGGCACCATCTGCTCGGTGGCCAGGTCTCCACGCTGGGCGGGCACGACCGCGGCAGCGGGCACCCCCAACTGGCGGCCGGGGTAGGTCCCGGCCGTCGCGGGTCCGGCGGGCAGCGGTCTGACTCCGGTGCGCGCGGCGCCGGCCATCACCCCGGCGACAGCCGGGCGGATCGCCTCGGTGCGCGCCACGGGTCTGCTGACCAGCAGCAGCGCCTTGGCCGCGGTGCTGACCGGGTCAGGGTCGGTGCCACCGATGAGGCCGCGGGCCCCGGCCCGGATGGCCGCCTGCGCGGCGGCCGGTTCCTCCGGGCCGAACAGCACCAGCTGGGCATGCGGCACCGCCGCGAGCACCTTTCGGGTGAACCCGACGGTGTCGGGGCGGGTCAGCGCGGTGTCGGCGAGCACGATCCCGGCCGGGAACGTGGCCAACTGCGCTATCGCCTCGGTGGCACTGGTCGCGGTACGCACCCCGGCGGCTATCCCCAGCCGCTCGGCGCAGGTCGCGATCGTGGCCGCGGCCATGGTGGTGCGTACGCAAACGAGGACGGTCTGCACGGTGATCCCCCTCTCTCCTGCGAAGAAGACCACGAGACACCCAGATCATTACGCACTTTCCGGGGATTCCGTCGAAAACTCTGTCCAGCACTACCTGATCATCCACTCGATGACGACAAGTGGACGTACGAGGAGTAACGTGCTGACGTTGTCCCAAATCTCTTCGCTTGACCTCAAGCCTCCCATCCCCTAGGAGGTCAGATGGCCCACTTCCGCAGACTCCCCGGTCCGATAGCCGACGTTTGGGATTGGCAGCATCACGGCGCGTGCAGAGGGCGTGACAGCCTGCAATTCTTCCACCCTGATGGTGAGCGGGGCTCATCTAGGGGGCGCCGCGAGTCCGCCGCCAAGAAGGTGTGCGGCTCCTGTCCCGTGCGCGCCGAGTGCGCCGCGCACGCCCTCACCACCCGCGAGCCGTACGGCGTGTGGGGCGGTTTCACCGAACACGAGCGGCACCGCCTGTTGCAGATCGGCTGGCGCGACGTCGCCGACCGCTGCGGTGCCCGCGTCGACGTCGAGCGCCTCGAAGCACGGCTGGAGCCCGAGCTCTCGGCCGCGGTCGCGGCCGGCCGGTGACATCCGCAGCGCTCAGTGCACCTGCACGCTGATCGTGTGCCAGCCCTGGGCGCCGTCCGGGAACGGATCGGCGCGGTCCTCCGGCTGTAGCGCACCGGTCGCGTCGGCCGCCCGGACCGAGATGGTGTGGGTGCCGGGCGTCGCCTTCCACGGGATCGTCCACTGCCGCCAGGTGTCGGGTCCGACGGTTCCGGCCAGCGTGGCGGGCTCCCACGGACCCTCGTCCACGCGCACCTCGACCACGGAGACGCCCCGGTGCTGCGCCCAGGCCACCCCGCCGATCACGGTGTCGCCGGGGGAGACCGCGCCGAACGCCTTGGGGGTGTCGATCCGCGACTCCGTCTTGATCGGCCCCTGCGCCGCCCAGCCCTTGCGCACCCAGTACGCGTCGAAGTCGGCGAAGGAGCTCAGCTCCATCTCCGTGATCCACTTGCAGGCGCTGACGTAGCCGTACAGGCCGGGCACGACCATGCGGACCGGGAAGCCGTGCTCGACCGGCAGCGGCTCGCCGTTCATCGCGAACACCAGCAACGCGTCGCGGCCGTCGCGCAGCGCCGACGTGGGGGTGCCGCAGGTCCAGCCGTCGGCCGAGCGGCTGACCACCTGGTCGGCGCCGTCGAGCGGACCCGCCTCGTCGAGCAGGTCCTTGACCCGTACGCCCAGCCAGCGGGCATTGCCGACCAGGTCGCCGCCGACCTCGTTGGAGACGCAGGTCAGCGTGACGTACCGCTCGACGGTCGGCCGGGCCATCAGCTGCTGGAGGGTCAGCTCCATCGGCCGGGCCACCCGCCCGTGGATGCGCAGCCGCCACGAGTCCGGGTCGACCTGCGGCACCACCAGCGCGGTGTCGATGCGGTAGAAGGCCTCGTTGCTCGTGACGTACGGCGACAGCCCCGCCGCGGGCGGGTCCACGTTCGCGGGCAGGGCCGGGGCCGGGTTCTGCGGCGTCGGCAGGGTGAGCTGCGCCCGCGCCTCCTGCACCCCGCGCCGGGCCGACAGCGTACGGCCCAGGAATCCGGCCACCACGGCGCCGCCCGCGCCGAGCAGCGCGAACCGCAGGAACCGCCGCCGGGCGGCGTCGTCGGAGGGGTCGGCGCCGGTCACCTCGGCCGCGCGCAGCAGCCAGTGCAGCACCGCGATCGCGGCGGCCGAGCCGACGACGGTGGGCAGCAGCGCCAGCGGGCCCGCGTTGGGCCGGGTCACCGCCGCGGCCACCCCGAGCAGGGCGAACAGTCCGATCCCGGCGACACCCCAGCGGAAGTCGCGCCGCGCCAGCAGGCCCACCACGGCCGCGAAGGCGGCCAGCAGGAGCACGGTGCCGGTGAGCAGCGCGACCTTGTCGTTCGTCCCGAACAACTGGATCGCGACGTGCTTGACCGCCTCCGGGGTCGCGTCGACGACCGCCCCGCCCACCGCTATCAGCGGTGAGGTGCGCGGGCCGGTGAACACCGCCACCAGCTCCGCCACGCCCAGCGCCACCGCCGCCGACACCACACCCGCGGCCATCGCCCGTACCCGAGTCGTCACGACCACAGTCTGCTCGCCCCGGCGCCTGCCGACCATGACCGAACGCATTACCGATCGCTTACCGCCGCCCCGCCGAACGGCCGCAGGGGTTAGAAGTGAAGGGGGCAGAAATCAGGAAGGGCACCTTCTACCTCGCCATGCGATGAGAAGGTGCCCTTCTTTACCCCCGGCAGGGCCGGGAGCGGGGTCAGTGCGAGTGCCCACCCGGGCCGTGCGAGTGGCCGTGGCCGCCGTTGCCGGCGGGCTCGGCCCTGACCGGCTTCTCGACGATCAGGGACTCGGTGGTCAGCAGCAGGCTCGCGATCGACGCGGCGTTGATCGCCGCGTTGCGGGTCACCTTCACCGGGTCCACGATGCCGGACTTGGCCAGGTCGACGTACTCGCCCTTGGCCGCGTCGAGGCCGTGGCCCCAGTCGCTGGCCTGGACCTTCTGCACCACGACGTAGCCGTCGTGGCCGGCGTTCTGGGCGATCCAGCGCAGCGGCTCGACCAGCGCCTTGCGCACGATCGAGACACCGGTCTTCTCGTCGCCGGTCAGGCCGAGGTCGTCGTCGAGCACCGAGGTGATCTGGGCCAGCGCGGCACCGCCACCGGGGACGATGCCCTCCTCGATCGCGGCACGGGTCGCGGCGATCGCGTCTTCGATGCGGTGCTTGCGCTCCTTCATCTCGACCTCGGTCGCGGCGCCGACCTTGACGACGGCGATGCCGCCAGAGAGCTTGGCGAGACGCTCGCCCAGCTTCTCCTTGTCCCAGTCGGAGTCCGAGGCCTCGATCTCCTTGCGGATCTGCGCGACGCGGGCGTCGACCTCGCCCTGCTTGCCGACACCGTCGATGACGGTGGTGGTGTCCTTGGTGATCACCACGCGGCGGGCCTGGCCCAGCACCTCGATGCCGACGGCGTCGAGCTTGTAGCCCAGCTCCGGCGCGACCAGCTCGCCGCCGGTCAGGACCGCGAGGTCCTGCAGCATCGCCTTGCGGCGGTCGCCGAACCCGGGCGCCTTGACCGCGGCGACCTTGATGGTCTTGCGGATCGAGTTGACCACCAGGGTGCTCAGCGCCTGGCCGTCCACGTCCTCGGCGACGAGCAGCAGCGGCTTGCCGGTCTGCAGGACCTTCTCCAGCAGCGGCAGCAGCTCCTCGATCGAGGAGATCTTGCTGGTGGTGATGAGGATGTACGGGTCGTCCAGCACCGCCTCGCCCGACTCGGCGTCGGTGACGAAGTGGGGCGAGATGAAGCCCTTGTCGAACTGCATGCCCTCGGTGACTTCGAGCTCGGTGGTCATGGTCGAGCCCTCTTCGACGGTGATGACACCGTCGCGGCCGACCTTGTCCATCGCCTCGGCGATGAGCTCACCGATGGCGCGGTCCTGCGCGGAGATCGTGGCGACGTGCGCGATGTCAGACTTGTCCGCGATCGCGACGGCCTTGCCGAGCAGGGCGTCGCTGATCTTGGTGACCGCCTGGTCGATGCCGCGCTTGAGACCGGCCGGGTTGGCGCCGGCGGTCACGTTGCGCAGGCCCTCGCGCACCATCGCCTGGGCGAGCACGGTGGCGGTGGTGGTGCCGTCGCCGGCGACGTCGTTGGTCTTGGTCGCCACCTCCTTGACCAGCTGCGCGCCCAGGTTCTCGTACGGGCTGGACAGCTCGATCTCCTTGGCGATGGTCACGCCGTCGTTGGTGATCGTCGGCGGGCCGAACTTCTTGTCCAGCACCACGTTGCGGCCCTTCGGACCCAGCGTGACCTTGACCGCGTCGGCGAGCGTGTTGACCCCGTGCTCCAGCAGGTGGCGGGCGTCGTCAGAGAAGCTGAGGATCTTAGGCATCTAATCGTCTCCTTAACGTGACGATGCCCCGGCCCACCACATGGTGCGCCGGGGCATCGCTGAGATCACTTCTCGACGACCGCGAGGACGTCGCGGGCGGAGAGCAGCAGGTACTCCTCGCCGGCGTACTTGACCTCGGTGCCGCCGTACTTCGAGTAGATGACCTTGTCACCCACCTTGACGTCGACCGGGATGCGGTTGCCCTTGTCGTCGACGCGGCCGGGGCCGACAGCGAGGACGGTGCCCTCCTGCGGCTTCTCCTTGGCCGTGTCGGGGATCACGAGGCCCGACGCGGTGGTGGTCTCAGCCTCGTTCGCCTGGACCAGGATCCGGTCCTCGAGCGGCTTGATCGCAACCTTCGTCGCGGTAGTCACGAGCATACCCTCCTGGGGTATAGCCCGGGTCTCGCGGCACGAGACCCAGGTGTCTGTCTGCTGGTCAGATCACCGCCCGCCAGGTGGCGTCGTCGCGGGTGTCGCCACCGACCGGGCGGTCATGCATTAGCACTCTGGCAGCCAGGGTGCTAACTCGAACACTATGTCGCCGCTAGCACTCAGTCAAGGAGAGTGCTAGTCGCCACGTCGGCCAACTTACCCCGTCCCCTACGTGAACACCGGGGATATCGGGATCTCCGCACGTGCGCCGCCCGCGTAGGGTGCGGCCATGCACGCCGTTTACACCCTTCCCGGTGACGCCGTGTTCCCCGAGGGGATCACCACCGCGCCCGGCGGCACCTTCCATGTCGGCAGCAGCCGCGACGGCACCGTCTACCGCGGCAGCCTGGACCACCCCGAGACCGAGGTCTGGCTGCCCGCCGGATCCGACGGGCGCACCTGCGTGCTCGGCCTGACCGTGCACGCCGGCACCCGCCTGGTCGCCTGCGGCGGCGACACCGGCCACCTGTACGTCTACGACCTGCGGACCGCCGCGCTGGTCGCCCGGCGCACCGCCCCGGACGCCCTGCTCAACGACGTATGGATCGTCGGCGACACCGCGTACGTCACCGACTCGCGCACACCCGTCGTGTGGCGGCTGCCGCTGGGCGACAGCGACGCGACCACCGGCGAGCTGGAGGTGTTCGCCACGGTCGAGGGCGCGGGCACGCTGCCGTTCCTCAACGGGATCACCGCCACGCCCGACGGGAGCGCGCTGCTGGTCGCCGCGCAGGGCGACGACAGCCTGTGGCGGGTCGACCTGGCCACCGCCGAGGCGACCCGGGTCGAGGTGGGCGCGCCGTTCGGGCCCGACGGCATGCTGCTGCTCGGCGACGCCCTGTACGGCCTGGTCAACGAGGGCACCAGCCACGCCGACGTGGTGTTCTACCTGTCCGAGGTGTGCATCGCCGCGGACGGGCGGTCGGGAGTGGAGGTGCGGCGCTGGCGCGAGGACTGCTTCGACGCCCCGACCACGCTGGCGTACGCACACGACCGGCTGCTGCTGGTCAACTCGCAGATGCACAAGCCCGGGGCGGGGGCACCGTTCCAGGTGGTCACTGTCGCGCTGCCAGAATGAGGCGTGGATCTCGACCAGCTGGCGCTGCTGCGTACCGCCGAGGGTGAAGCGGCCCTGGCCGCCGCCGCCCAGTCGGCCGACACCGACTCGCTGGCCGCGGCCATGGCACTGCGCTCGCTCGGCTTCGCCCCCGAACTGGCCAACGCGGCGCTGACCCAGGTCGCGCTGCGGCGCCGGGCCGCGTCCAAGTTCGGCGCCGACGCCGCCCGGGTCTTCCTCACCCGGGCCGGGCTGGAGCAGGCCACCCGCGAGGTCGTCGCGGCGCGGCGGGCCGCGCGGCTGGCCGCGGCCGGGGTGCGGGCCCTGGCGGACCTCGGCTGCGGGCTCGGCGCCGACCTGCGGGCGGTGACGGCCGCGGGCATCCGGGCGTACGGCGTCGACGCCGACCCGGTCACCGCCGCCTGCGCCGCCCTCAACGCTCCCGACGCGACCGTGACCTGCGGTGACGCCCGCGACTTCGACCTGGGCACCGTGGACGCGGCGTTCTGCGACCCGGCCCGGCGCAGCGGCGGGCGGCGCGTGTTCCGGCCCGAGGACTACTCACCGCCGTGGGACTGGGTGGCCGCGCTGCCGCAGCGGGTGCCGTACACCGTGCTCAAGCTCGCCCCCGGCATCGACCAGGGGCTGCTGCCGCCCGGTGCCGAGCTGGAACTGGTCTCCGTCGACGGCGACGTGGTCGAGGCCGCCGCCTGGTGCGGGCCGCTGGCCCGGGTGCCGCGCCGGGCCACCGTGCTGCGCGACGGCACCGCCCACGAGCTGACCGGCAGCGGGGACGAGCTCGCGCCGGTGGGGGCCGTCGGCGCGTACGTCACCGACCCCGACGGCGCCGTGGTCCGCGCCCACCTGGTCGCCGAGTTCGCCGCCGCCCACGACGGCCGCCTGGCCGACCCGTCCATCGCGTACGTCTACACCGACACGCCCGTGACCTCCCCCTTCGGGCGCTGCTTCGCCATCGACGAGGCCATGCCGTTCTCCCTCAAGCGCCTGCGCGCCGCCCTGCGCGACCGCCAGGTCGGGCGCCTGGAGATCCTCAAGCGCGGCTCCGCCCTCGACGTCGAACAACTCCGCCGTGACCTGCGCCTGTCCGGCCCCAACCCCGCCTCCCTCCTCCTCACCCGCACCCCCACCGGCCCCCTAGCCCTCCTCACCCACCCCACCCCCTAACCCCACCCACCCCACCCCACCGCCCCGCACGCCGCCGCACGCCGCCGCCCGCCCGGCACCGCCGCCCCGCACCGCCCGTCACCGCCGCCCGGCACCGCCGGGTGCCACCGGATGCCACCCGGCACCAGCCGGTACCGCCCCGGCACCACCCGGTTGATCATGAACTTATGGACGTGTTCGACGGCGTGTCTCCACCCTGCGACCGTGATCACCGGTCCCCTGGCCGGCGACGGCGGCGAATGGCAGCCGGTTCCGACCGGAGGCCGCGATCGCCGGTGGATGATCGCGATCTGCGGTCAAGACCAGCGGTTCACGGCAGGGTTTCGACCGGAAACCGCGATCACCCACCAGACCCCGCACCGCAGACCGCGCACCGCGCACCGCAGACCGCGCGCCGTGCACCGCGCGCGGCGCACGGCGCACCGTAGGGAACGGCAGGCGGAGTGACAGGCGCGGCAGAAGGCGACGGGCGCGGTGGCTTTGACCGCAAGCGGCGATGGCCGGTGGATGATCGCCGTCTGCGGTCAGAACCGGCGGTTCACGGCAAGGATCGGGCCGGGAGTGGCGATCGCTGGTGGACGATCGCCGTCTGCGGTCAGAACCGGCGGTTCACGGCAAGGATCGGGCCGGGAGTGGCGATCGCTGGTGGACGATCGCCGTCTGCGGTCAGGACCGGCGGTTCATGGCGAGGGTTGGGCCGGAAACAGCGATCATCCGCTGGACCGCACGGCCGGGTGAAGGGAACCGGGCCGCGGGGCGGTGGCTGGTGGGCGGTGGGGCGGGGTAGGGGCGGCGTAGCATCGGCGATCGTGGGTGGTCAGGGGACTCCGGCGACAGCGCTGCTCGCCAAGCAGAAGGTGGCGCACACGCTGCACACGTACGACGTGTCGGCCGACTCCCCCAATTACGGCGCGCTGGTCGCCGAGGCGCTCGGCGCCGATCCGGCGCGGGTGTTCAAGACCCTGGTCACCGAGGTCGACGGCGCGCTGACGGTGGCCGTGGTGCCGGTGACCGGCGAGATCGATCTGAAGGCGCTCGCCTCGGCGGCCGGCGGCAAGCGGGCTGCGATGGCCGACCGCGATCTGGCCGAGAAGACCACCGGGTACGTCCGCGGCGGCATCAGCCCGCTCGGGCAGCGCAAGCGCCTGCCGACCGTGATCGACGAGTCGGCGCTGGCCGGCGAGACGATGTATGTTTCCGCAGGTAAGAGGGGTCTTCAGCTCCGGCTGGCCCCCACCGACCTGATCCGGCTGACCGCTGCGGTCCTCGCCCCCATCGCCCGTTCCTGACCTGATCCGCCCCCGTTCCCTCCGCCGTCCCGGCATCTGGACGATCTTGTCCTGACGCTGGGTGATTTGTCCTGCCTGGAAGCCTTTCGCAACCCCGGACGACGGTCCGGTTACGCGCACGTTGCTGAATTGTTATTGCCAACAACAAACCCGAGGCTTGCGCGAACACATTTGTTCGCCATACGTTGTCGCACACAACAAAAACCGTGTGACCGGCCTCACGCACTGCCGATACCTGGCGAACCGCACCCCGGATTCGCCACCGCGGCTCCCCCGGACCCCGGATCCGGGACGCCGCACCGCTCCGCAACCACCCCGTGTAACAACCCCTGAATCCGAGAGGATTTGAGCAACGATGCGCAAAGGGATCCTGGCTCTGGCCACGTCCGGCCTCCTGGCTGTGACCGGCCTCGCCGCCTGTGCCGAGGACAAGGGTGCCGACACCGGCGCCCCCAAGACGCCGAAGATCGGCGTCATCCTGCCCGACAGCAAGTCCTCGGCCCGCTGGGAGACCGCGGACCGCAAGTACCTCGAGGCGGCCTTCAAGGCTGCCGGCGTTCAGGCCGACATCCAGAACGCACAGGGCGACAAGACCCAGTTCCAGACCATCGCCGACCAGATGATCACCAACGGCGCGACCGTGCTGATGATCGTCAACCTGGACTCCGGCACCGGTAAGGCCGTCCTGGACAAGGCCAAGGCGCAGAACATCCCGACGATCGACTACGACCGCCTGACCCTGGGCGGCTCCGCGTCGTACTACGTCAGCTTCGACAACAAGGCTGTCGGCAAGCTGCAGGGCGACGGCCTGGTCAAGTGCCTGACCGACAGCGGCGCCAAGAACCCGGCGATCGCGCAGCTGAACGGCTCGCCGACCGACAACAACGCCACGCTGTTCAAGGCCGGCGCCGTCGGCGTGCTTCAGCCGAAGTACGACGCCAAGGAGTACAGCCTCGTCGCCGACCAGCCCGTGCCGGACTGGGACAACGCGCAGGCTGGCGTGATCTTCGAGCAGATGTTCACGCAGGCCAGTGGCAAGATCAACGGCGTGCTCGCCGCCAACGACGGCCTCGGCAACGCGGCCATCACCGTGCTGAAGAAGAACAAGGTCAACGGCAAGGTCCCGGTCACCGGCCAGGACGCCACCGTGCAGGGCCTGCAGAACATCCTCGCGGGCGACCAGTGCATGACCGTGTACAAGGCCGTCAAGCAGGAGGCCGACGCGGCCGCCGCGCTGGCGATCTCGCTGGCCAAGGGCGAGACCAAGAGCACCGACCAGACCACCAAGGACACCGAGTCCGGCCGTGACGTCCCGTCGGTGCTGCTGGTTCCGCAGGCGATCTTCTTCAACAACGTCAAGGACGTCGTCACCGACGGCTACGTGACCAAGGCAGAGCTGTGCACCGCCGACTTCGCGGCCAAGTGCACCGAGGCCGGCATCAGCTGACCTCCCGGCTGCCGACGTGGTCCCCGGACGCCACCTCCACGGTGTCCGGGGACCACGTCCCTGTCGGAGAAGCAGCCTGTAAGCGAATCGCAGTGACCCCCTCGAACGGAGCGCCCGTATGGGAACCCCTCTACTCGAACTGCGTGGAATCAACAAGAGCTTCGGCCCGGTGCAGGTGCTCCGGAACGTCGATTTCTCGGTCCACCCAGGCGAGGTAACCGCACTCGTCGGCGACAACGGCGCCGGCAAGTCGACGCTGGTGAAGTGCATCGGCGGCATCTACTCGACCGACTCGGGCGAGTACCTGATGGACGCCAAGCCGGTCCACGTGCACAGCCCCCGCGACGCCGCCCACCTGGGCGTCGAGATCGTCTATCAGGACCTGGCGCTCTGCGACAACCTCGACATCGTGCAGAACATGTTCCTGGGGCGCGAGCGCCGCAGCGGCATCATCCTGGACGAGCCCAGCATGGAGCAGTTGGCCGCGCAGACGCTGGCCGGGCTGTCCGTGCGGACCGTCAAGTCGGTGCGGCAGCTGGTGTCGAGCCTGTCCGGCGGGCAGCGGCAGACCGTGGCCATCGCCAAGGCCGTGCTCTGGAACAGCAAGCTGGTGATCCTCGACGAGCCCACCGCCGCGCTCGGCGTCGCCCAGACCGCCCAGGTGCTGGAGCTGGTCCGGCGGCTGGCCGACAACGGCCTCGCCGTCGTCCTCATCTCGCACAACATGAACGACGTCTTCGCCGTCTCCGACCGCATCGCCGCGCTCTACCTGGGGCAGATGGCGGCGCAGGTCAAGACGACGGACGTGACCCACGCGCAGGTGGTCGAGCTGATCACCTCCGGCCGCAGCGGCTCGCTCGGCCTCGTCGAGGAAGGGGCGGCGGCATGAGCGCCGTTACTGCCACCAGCAAGGCCCCGGCCGAGCGGGTGCCGGCCACCGACGAGAAGGCTGGCGTGTGGTCGTACACCAAGGACTACGGCCGTCGCCTGCGCGGCGGTGACCTGGGCTCGCTGCCCGCAGTCGGCGGCCTGCTCGTCCTCTGCGTGGTCTTCTCGATCGCCCGGCCGCGCTTCTTCACCCCGATCAACTTCGCCAACCTGCTGACCCAGGCCGCGCCGCTCATGATGATCGCCATGGGCCTGGTCTTCGTGCTGCTGCTGGGCGAGATCGACCTGAGCGCGGGCTTCGCCTCCGGCGTCTGCGCCGCGATCCTGGCCAAGTCGCTGGCCGAGTGGGGCATGCCCTGGTACGTCGCGATCCTGATGGCGATCGCCACCGGCATCGTGATCGGCGCGATCATCGGCTTCCTGGTCGCCAAGATCGGCATTCCGTCGTTCGTCGTGACGCTGGCCGGCTTCCTGGTGTTCCAGGGCGTGGTGCTGACCCTGCTCAAGCAGGGCACCAACATCTCGATCCGCGACACGGTGATCCTGGGCATCCAGAAGTCGAACATGAGCCCGCTCCTGGGCTGGGGCTTCGCCGCGATCGTCATCCTCGGTTACGCCGGGGTGCAGCTGTACTCGCTGGTCAACCGCCGCAAGCGCGGGCTGGCCACGGCGCCCTGGCAGATCATGGCGCTGCGCGTCGGCGGTCTGGCCGCACTGACGATCTACGCGGTCGACACCCTGAACGTCAACCGCGCGCCGGTGTTCGGCGAAGTGCGGGGCGTGCCCAACGTGGTGCCGGTGATCGCCTCCATCCTGGTGATCTGGACCTTCGTGCTGCGCCGTACCAAGTTCGGCCGGCACATCTACGCCGTGGGCGGCAACCGTGAGGCGGCCCGGCGCGCTGGTATCAACGTGGACTTCATCCGCATCTCCGCGTTCGTCATCTGCTCGGCCATGGCGGCCGTCGGCGGCATCGTCGCGGCCAGCGAGGCGGCCTCGGTCGACCCGAACACCGGCGGCTCCAACGTGCTGCTGTACGCGGTCGGCGCGGCCGTCATCGGCGGGACCAGCCTTTTCGGCGGCAAGGGTCGCGTGATCGACGCCGTGCTCGGCGGCCTGGTCATCCAGGTGATCATCAATGGCATGGGTCTGGTCGACTGGCCGGCCGGCGTCAAGTACATAATCACCGGCGGGGTGCTGCTGCTCGCCGCGAGTGTCGACGCCCTCACCCGCCGCCGCGCGGCGGCCAGCCGCTGACCTTTGCATGGCCAACGGGAGAAGCATGCGAGCGGGACCGAGCCAGGAGGAGATCCGGCGGCAGAACCTGGGCGCGTTGCTCCGTTTCGTGCACGTACGTGGTCAGATCTCCCGCGCCGAGCTCACCTCTGAACTCGGTCTCAACCGCTCCACCATCGGCGCCCTCACCGCTGACCTGGCCGGCGTCGGCCTGGTCAGCGAGGAGGCGCCACGGGAGACGGGGCGCGCCGGCCGGCCTTCGCTGGTGGTGCGCCCCTCCTCGGAACTGGTCTACGTCTACGCCGCGAGCGTGGAGGTGGACCGGATCCGGGTCGCCCGCGTCGGCCTGGGCGGCGTCGTCCTCGACCAGCGCGAGGCGGCGCGTCCACGCGGCGAGGCGATCGAGGCGGTGCGTCCGATCGCGGACTTCATCGCCGAGATGGCCGGGACCGTCGACGCCGAAGCCCGGTGCATCGGCGCGGGCATCGCCGTCTGCGGGCTGGTCCGCCGCGACGACGGCCTGGTCCGGCTCGGCCCGCACCTGGGCTGGCTGGACGAACCGCTGGGGCACGCGCTCCAGGACCGGGTGCCCGACCTGCTGCCGCAGGTCACCGTGGGCAACGTGGCGGACCTGTGCGCGCTGGCCGAGCACACCCGCGGCGTCGCCGTCGGCTGCGACAACATCATCTACGTGTACGGCGACGTCGGCGTGGGCGCCGGGATCATCGCCGGCGGCCGCCGGGTCACCGGCCACGGCGGCTACGGCGGCGAGGTCGGCCATATGGTCGTCAACCCGCACGGCCGCGCCTGCGGCTGCGGCTCACGCGGCTGCTGGGAGACCGAGATCGGCGAGTACGCCCTGCTGCGTGCCGCCGGGCGGGACGGGGAGGGCCGGATCCAGGGCGCCGAGGCGATCCTGGCCGTGGTCGACGCGGCCGCCCGCGGCGACGCGACCGCGCAGGCCGCGGTGCGGCAGGTCGGCGACTGGCTGGGCTTCGGCGTGGCCAACCTGGTCAACATCTTCAACCCGGAGCTGGTGATCTTCGGCGGCACGCTGCGGGACGTGTACCTGGCCGCCGCGGCCCAGGTGCGCAGCCGCCTGAACAGCATCAGCCTGCCCGCCACGCGCGAGCACGTCCGGCTGCGTACGCCCAAGCTGGGCCGCGACGCGGCCCTGATCGGCGCGGCGGAACTCGCCTTCGAGAACCTCCTGGCCGACCCGCTCGGCTGACCGCCCCGCCGCACCGGCCGGCGCCGCACACACCCCTCAACCCAGCTCGACTTGCCGGGCAATCGTGGGAAAGTGGCCTGTTCAAAGGCCCGATTGCCCGGCAAGTCGAGTGATCATGGGGCCGCCGCCCGGAGGCCGGGCGGGGTCGGGGTGGGGCGGGCGGGACGGGTTACGACTGCCAGGAGCGCCAGAGGGCGGCGTAGGAGCCGTCCGCCGCGACCAGTTCGTCGTGGGAGCCCAGTTCGGCGATGCGGCCGTCCTCGACCACCGCGACGCGGTCGGCGTCGTGGGCGGAGAACAGCCGGTGCGCGATCGCGACGACCGTACGCCCGTCCAGCACCGCCGCCAGCGAGCGCTCCAGGTGCCGGGCGGCGCGCGGGTCGATCAGCGACGTGGCCTCGTCGAGCACCAGCGTGTGCGGATCGGCCAGCACCAGCCGGGCCAGCGCGAGCTGCTGCGCCTGCGCCGGGGACACCTCGTGCCGGCCGCTGCCGACCTCGGTGTCCAGCCCGGCGGGCAGCTCGTCGACCCAGCCCAGCGCGTCCACCGCGACCAGGGCGGCGCGGATGTCGCCGTCGGACGCCTCCGGCCGGGCCAGGGCGAGGTTGTCGCGCAGCGTACCGGTGAAGACGTGGTGTTCCTGGGTGACCAGGGCGACGTGCCCGCGCAGCTGCTCCAGCGGCAGCTCCACCAGCGGCGCCCCGCCGACGGCGATGGTGCCGGTGCGCGGGGCGTCGATGCCCGCCAGCAGCCGGCCCAGCGTCGACTTGCCCGCCCCGGACGGCCCGACGACCGCCAGCCGCTCCCCCGGCGCCAGGGTCAGGTCGACCCCGTGCAGCACGTCGCGGCCCTCGGTGTACGCGTACCGCACGTCGGTCGCGGTGAGCCGCTCGGAGTCCGGCACCGCCCCGGTGACGGCCCGGTCGTCGCCGATCTCGGCCACGCCCAGCAGCCGGGCCAGCGACGCCGCGCCGACCTGGAGCTCGTCGGCCCAGCCGAGCAGCCGGTCGACCGGCTCGATGAGCTGCTGCACCAGGAACACCGCAGTGACGACCTGGCCCAGCTCGACCCAGCCCTGGGTGTAGCACCAGCCGCCGAAGAACAGCGTGGCGACGACCGGGGTGGTGAAGCCCAGGTCGACGACGGGCCAGAAGACGGTGCGCAGGTTCAGCGTGGCGGTCTCGGCCTTGAACTGCTCGTGCAGGTCGCGGTCGGTGCGGCGGCGACGGCGCGCGACCGTGCCCAGCGCCTCGGTGGTGCGGGCGCCGTCGAGGGTCTCGGTCAGCCCGTCGATGACCTCGGCGGAGGCGGCGTTCTCGCGCAGGTACGCCTTGGTGGCGCGACGGAAGTACCAGCGGGACGCCGCGACGATGAACGGGACGCCGACCAGGCAGCCGATCGCCAGCACCGGCGACAGCCAGACCAGCGCGCCCGCGGTGAGCACCAGGGTGACCAGCGCGATCAGGGTCTCCGGCACGCCGCGGCGGACGCTGTGCGACAGCTGCGCCACGTCGCGGCTGGTCCGGGTGACCAGGTCGCCGGTGCCCGCCCGCTCCACGGTGGACAGCGGGATGGCCAGCACCCGGTCGACGAACTCCTCGCGCAGCTCGGCGAGCACCCGCTCGCCCAGGTTGGCCGAGGAGAACGCGGCGAAGCGCACCAGCACCGCCTGCACGACGACGAAGGTGACCAGCCCGATCGCGATCCGGTCGATCGAGCCGACGCCGGTGCCCTTCTGGATCCCGTCCACCAGCCGCCCCAGCAGGTACGGCGTGACCAGGCCCGCCAGGGCGGCCAGGCCGTGCAGGCCGATGACGGCCGACAGCTGGCCCGGGTGGCGCGACATCAGCCTGCGGGCATACCGGCGGACCGCCGCGGTGTCCGCCACGGGCAGCACGACGCGTGCCATCAGTCCACACTCCTCGTGACCACGGCCCGGTAGCGGGGCTCGCTCGACAGCAGTTCGCGGTGGGTGCCCTCGGCCGTGACCTTGCCGTCCTCGACGAAGACGACGTGGTCGGCCCGGTCCAGCAGCAGCGGGCTGGTGCTGGCGATCAGGGTGGTGCGCCCGGCGCGGGCGGCGCCGAGGCGCTGCGCGATCCGGGCCTCGGTGTGCGCGTCGACGGCGCTCGTCGGCTCCACCATGATCAGGATCGGCGGGTCGGACAGCAGCGCGCGGGCCAGCCGCAGCCGCTGCTGCTGGCCGCCGGAGAACTCGCGGCCGCGCTCGGCGACGAACGAGTCCAGCCCGTCGGGCAGCGCCTCGACGATGTCCTCGGCGCTGGCCGCGTGCAGCGCGGCGGTGATCCGGGCGTCGTCGGCCTGGCCGGGCTCGCAGCCGTGGTCGAGCTCGTCGCGCAGCGGACCGCTGAACAGGCGCGCGTTGTTGTCGGCGACCATGACACGGGCACGCACGTCGGTGCGGGTGGCCGCCGACAGCGGCACGCCGCCCAGCGTCACCTCGCCCTCGGCGTACCGGCCGAGCCGGTCGGCGATCTCGATGGCGTCCTCGGGGCGGTCTGCGGCCAGCATCGTCAGCGCGCCGGGGCGCAGCGACAGGCCGGAACGGACGTCGGCCAGCACCCCGGCCTCGGGCAGCGCGACCGGCTGCGCCGGGTCGGCGATCTCCGGCTCCAGGCGCAGCACCTTGAGCACCCGGCCCGCCGAGACGTGGCCGCGGGTCATCTTGTCCAGCATCTCGGCCAGGGTGCGCATCGGCACGACCAGGAACGCGGCGTACCCGTAGAAGCTCGCGAGCTCCCCCGCGGTGATCTCCCCGGCGGCGGCGTAGCGGGCGCCCAGCCAGGTGACCAGGGCCAGGAACAGTCCCGGCATCAGCACCTGGATCGCCTCCAGCAGCGAGTCGACCCGCCCGGCGCGTACGCCCGCGGCCCGCAGCAGTTGCGACTGCTCCCGGTAGCGGGCCGAGAAGACCTGCTCGCCGCCGATGCCGCGCAGCACCCGCAGCCCGGCCACGATGTCGGTGGCCCGCCCGGTCAGCGCGCCCTGCTGGTCGCGGTATGCCTGCTGGCGCCGGTGCAGCGGCTTGATGAGCAGGCTGACCACGGCCATCTGCACCGGCACGCCGATCAGCACCACCAGGCCGAGCTTGACCGAGGAGGTCAGCAGGATCGTGGTCACCACGATCAGGGTGATCACCGCCGCCGAGCCGCGCGCGGTGATGTCCAGCGCGTGGCCGATGTGGCTGGTGTCGGCGGCGCCGATGGCCACGACCTCGCCGGTGGCCAGCCGCTTGGGCAGCGTGGCGCCCAGCTTGTTGGCGTGCGCGACGGTGATCTGGACGGTGCGGAAGCTCGACGCCATCCAGTTGAAGACCGCGTTGCGGTGGCGCATGATGCCCGCCGCCGCCTGCACGAGCCCCAGCAGCAGGAAAGCCCCGGCCCAGCGGGCCAGGGCGGTGGTGTCGCGGCTGGTGACTCCGGCGTCGATGGCCTTGCCGATGACCATCGGGATCAGCGCGCCGGTGACCATCCAGACGATGCCGAACATCATGCCGAAGGCGATGGTGCGCCACTGCTGCTTGGCCAGCCACCACAGATAGTGGGCGGCTGACCTGCTGTCCGGTGTGCCGGGATCGGCGAAAGGTAAGGAACGCATAGCGGCGATGAACTTACTCGCCGGACCCCGCGCCGCGCCACCGATTATTTACCGCCTTTTGTGGATGATCAACGCAATTGTCACCCGGACGGCGTGGTCATTCGAAGCGCCAGCCCGGCAGCTCGGCGAGGCTGCCGACGGTCGCCCCGGTCCAGGTCGGGTCGGTGTCGGCGAACTCGGTGGTGCGCACCGCGCGCATGCCCAGCGCCACCGCCGCCGCCAGCTCGCCGCTGTCGCCGTCGCCGACGTACAGGCAGTCCTGCGGGGCGACGCCCAGGTCGCCGCAGACCTTGAGGAAGATGACCGGGTCCGGCTTGGTCACGCCGAGCTCGCACGAGAAGCCCGCCGCCGTGAAGCGCGGCGCCATCGGCTGGCCCGGCCACAGCGTCACCGTCTCCGCCGAGCAGTTGCTGACCAGGCCCAGCCGGTGCCCGCGGGCCCGCAGCGCGTCCAGCACCGACAGCGTCGCGGCGCTGGGCCACAGCACCTCGCGGGTGAACCGCAGCCGGGTCACCTCCGCGAAGCGCACCTGCGCCGAGGTCGGCTCGCCGCCCAGCCGGTGCGCCAGCGTACGGATGGTCTCGTCGAGGTTGCCGAGCTCGCCGCGCATCCGCTCCCGCATCGTGCCGCGGAACAGCACCGCGAACGCGTCCGCGTCGACGCCGAGCGCGCGGCCCATCTGGCGGCTGACCTCGTCGCGCGCCGCCTGCGGGCGGTCGGGCACCAGTGTCTGGAAGAGGTCGAAGAGCACCACGCCGCGCTGCGCGTTCCGGTAGTCCAGCACGCGCGCAGGCTACCGGAGTCGATGGCCGAAGGGGACTCCTCCGCATCGGCAGATCCGCTGCTGGCACGCGTCACGCCGGTGGCGGCACAGGCTCTGCGGGCATCGGGCGCAGGTAGCGCTGCCGCGGCCCCGGCACCCCGTCGGCGACGGCGAAACGGGCCTTGAGCAGGGCCGGCGCACCCGGCTGCGACACCCGGTCCAGGGTGAGGAAGTCGGCGGTCAGCTCGGCTGCGGTGAGCGTGGCGCGTACGAAGCCGCGCTGGTTGTTGTGGAAGCGCAGGTGCGGGTTGTTCGCGAAGAACGGGTGCGCCGACGGCTCCGAGTCCACGCCGTCCCCGCCGGTCGTCAGCGACGTGGCCACCAGTTCCGAGCCGACGGCCGGGGCGTGCGGGTCGTCGAAGTCGCGTTTGACGTCGCTGGCCCAGTGCGAGTGCACGTCCCCGGTGAGCACCACGGCGTTGCGCACGTGCGCCCAGGCGTCGACGACCCGGCCGCGGCAGGCGGCGTACCCGTCCCAGGCGTCCATGCTGGTGCTCCTGGTCGCGTCCGGGTTCTTGTCCCGCTGCGAGAAGAAGACCTGCTGGCCCAGAATGTCCCAGCCCGCGGTGCTGGCCGCCAGCCCGCCGAGCAGCCAGCGCTCCTGGTCGGCGCCGAGGATGGTGCGCGCGGGGTCCATGGCCTGCGGGCAGATCCGGTAGCCGTCGCCGCAGGCCTGGTCGTCGCGGAACTGGCGCGTGTCGAGCAGGTGGAACGTGGCCAGCCGCCCCCAGCCGACCCGGCGGAACAGCCGCAGCGTGCTCGCCGGGACCCCGGGCACCGGCACGGCCGCCGCCCGCAGCGGCATGTTCTCGTAGTACGCCCGCAGCGCCGCGTCGCGCCGGGCCGGGAACGCCGGATCGGGCTGCATCGGCGTCAGCCCGGCCCAGTTGTTGGCGACCTCGTGGTCGTCGGGCACCGCCAGCCACGGTGCCGTCGCGTGCGCCGCCTGGAGGTCCGGGTCCAGCTTGTACTGCGCGTGCCGCCGCCGGTAGTCGGCCAGCGTCCGGGTCTGCGGCGAGGTGTGGTCGCGGACGTTGCCGCTGGGGGCGTTGTAGTAGTGCGGGGCGTACTCGTAGATGTAGTCGCCCAGGTGCAGGATCAGCTCCGGCTCGGCCTCGGCGACCCGGCGGTAGCCGGTGAACCAGCCGTGCTCGTACTCGGCGCAGGACATGAAGGCGAAGGAGAGCAGTGCGGGCTGCTCGGCCGGGCGCGGGGCGGTGCGGGTGCGGCCCGTCGGCGAGTACCAGCCGCCGAGCCGGAACCGGTAGAAGTACTCCCGCCCCGGTTCCAGCCCCGACAGCTCCACGTGCACGCTGTGCGCCCAGGACGGCTCGGCCCAGGCGGTGCCCGACGCGGCGAGGCCGGCGAAGCGGTCGTCGGCGGCGACCTGCCACTCCACCTCGTACGGCTGGTCGGCCATGCCGCCGCGGCCGTCCTCGTTCAGGGGTGAGCAGGCCAGCCGGGTCCAGATGACGAACCCATCCGGGGACGGGTCGCCCGAGGCCACGCCGAGGGTGAACGGGTCGGTGCGCGGTGCCAGCGTGCTGCCGCCCGGACCGCGCGCGATCGCGGGCGAGCCGAGCAGGGCCGCGGCGGCGGCCGATCCCAGCAGCAGAATGGTGCGGCGCGTGGCCCGGCCCGTGGTAGACACGTGCCCAGGATCGCTTGATCATGTAGCCGGTCCCGGGCACCACGCCGACGAGCTGCGGTTACCGGTCCACCGGGGTGAAGTCCCAGACGTGCGCCGAGCGCGCGGCCAGCCCCTCGGGCGGGGCGGGCAGGTCCATCGGCTCGCCGCGCCAGCGGGAGATCACCACCACGCGCAGGTCGGTGGAGGAGAAGACCTCGCTGGCGACGTGCCGGGGCTCGACCTCCAGCCGCGGCACGGCCACGTCGCACACCCAGTTCAGCAGGTCGGTGAAGGAGCGCGGGTAGGCGCGCACCTCCCACATCCGCACGATCACTTCGTCGTCCCCGGCATCGGGCAAAGCTACACCCCCACAACGGTCAGGGGCATCGCGGAGTCGGCCGGGAAGTCCAGCTTGGACGGTATGGCTCCGGCGGCGACCAGATGCGAGCCGAGCGCGGCCACCATGGCGCCGTTGTCGGTGCACAGCTTGGGCCGCGGCACCCGCACGGTGATGCCGTACTTCGCGGCCCGCTCGGCCGCCATCACCTTCAGCCGCGAGTTGGCCGCCACGCCGCCGCCCAGCACCAGGGTGTCGATGCCCTCGGCCCGGCAGGCGTCGATCGCCTTCATGGTCAGCACGTCGCAGACCGCGTCCTGGAACGCGGCGGCCACGTCGTTGACCGGCACCGGCTCGCCGGACCGCTCGCGCGCCTCGACCCAGCGGGCCACGGCGGTCTTCAGGCCGGAGAAGGAGAAGTCGAACCGGTGCTCGACCAGGTCGCGGGGGCCGGTCAGGCCGCGCGGGAAGCTGATCGACAGCGGGTCGCCGTCGCGCGCCGCGCGGTCGATCGGCGGGCCGCCCGGGAACGGCATGCCCAGCAGCCGGGCCACCTTGTCGAACGCCTCCCCGGCCGCGTCGTCGATGGTCGCGCCCAGCGGCGTCACGCCCTTGGCCAGGTCGTCGACGCGCAACAGCGAGGAGTGGCCGCCGGAGACCAGCAGCGCGATCGCGGGCTCGGGCAGCGGCCCGTGCTCCAGGGTGTCCACCGCGACGTGCGCGGCCAGGTGGTTCACGCCGTAGATCGGCTTGTCGGCCGCCAGCGCCAGGCCCTTGGCCCCGGCGACGCCGACCAGCAGCGCCCCGGCCAGGCCGGGACCAGCGGTCACCGCGATGGCGTCGATGTCGGCCAGGGTCACCCCGGCCTCGTCCAGGGCCCGGTGCAGCGTCGGCACCAGGGCCTCCAGGTGCGCCCGGCTGGCCACCTCGGGCACCACGCCGCCGTAACGGGCGTGCTCGTCCACGCTGGAGGCGAGCGCGTCGGCGAGCAGCGTGTGCCCGCGGACGATGCCGACGCCGGTCTCGTCGCAGCTGCTCTCGATCCCGAGCACCAGCGGTTCGTTGATGGTCATGCTCAGTCTTCGTCCCGTCTCATCACCAGGGCGTCGGTGTTGCTGGGCTGGTAGTAGCCGCGGCGCAACCCGATCACCTCGAAGCCGTGCGTGGCGTACAGCCGCTGCGCCGCCGCGTTGTCGGCGGCCACCTCCAGCAGCACCTGCTTGACGTGGTGGCGGCGGCCCTCGGCCAGCAGCGCCTCCATCAGAGCCCGGCCGATGCCGCGCCGCTGCGCGTCGCGGCGCACCGCGATGTTGTTGATCCAGCCCTCACCCTGCCCGACCGCGAGCCCGCCGTAGCCCAGCACGGCGCCGTCGTCGTCGGTGGCGATCAGGTAGTGGTGGCCGTTGGCCAGCTCGTTCCAGAACATGGCGGCGGTCCACTGCTCGGCGCCGAACAGGTCGCCCTCGATCGGCAGCAGCTCCTCGATCTGCCACCAGCGCAGCCGGTCGATCTTCATCGGCGGCCCGCGGTGAGCTTGGCACCGGCCTCCGACTGCTCGGCGGGCGACAGCGCGGCCTTGCGCGCCGCCGGCTCGACCGCGTCGGGCCGACGCAGGTAGAGCGGGGTCAGCGGCTCGGTCGGGGCCTTGGCACGGACCCGCTCGGCGGCCAGCTCCGCCAGGGCCAGCGGATCCGGGTACAGGACGGCGCCGGGTGTGATCCCGAGCACGTCGGCGTAGCGCTGCGCGCCCTCGCCTACGGCGTGGGTCACGCCGTAGGTCGTCAGCCGGTTGACGATGTCGGCGGGCTTGTCGACGGCCGGGCCGGTCAGCGCGGTGCCGTCGGCGTAGACGGCCCAGTAGACCTCGCGGCGGCGGGCGTCGGTCGCGACCAGGGCCTTTCCGGTGGTACGGGCACCGAACGCGTCGAGCGTGCACACGCCGTACGCCGGAATCCCGAGCCCGGCCTGGAACACCGCGGCCGTCATCAGCCCCACCCGCAGCCCCGTGAAGGGCCCGGGGCCGACCCCGGCCACCACCGCGCCCAGGTCCCGGGGCTTGGCCCCGGCCTCGGCGAGCACCGCGTCGATCTGCGGCGCGAGCAGCTCGCCATGGGCGCGCCCGTCCACCGCCGCCCGCGCGGCCACCTGGCGGACCTCGTCCGCACCGATCTCCACCAGCGCGGCCGTCACCGCAGGGGTCGCCGTATCCACCACCAGCACCAGCACCCCTCCACCCTACTGTCCCGCCCTCGGCGTCCCATCGAGCGCCGGGTCGCTGTGCCGCCGAAGTGGCCCGCGTACTGCTGGGTAGGCTGGTACGCATGTGGCAGGCCGACGCTCAGTCCCAGGTCCTGGTCGACCTCGACGCGATCAGCGCGAATGTGCGGACGCTGCGCGCGGGCACGACGGCCCAGGTCATGGCCGTGGTCAAGGGCGACGGCTACGGGCACGGCATGGTCGCCGCCGCCCGCGCGGCGCTGCTCGGCGGCGCCTCCTGGCTCGGCGTGTGCACGCTGGAGGAGGCCTTCGGGCTGCGCGACGCGATGATCACCGCCCCGGTCCTGTCCTGGCTGTGGCTGCCCGGCCAGGCGCTGGCCCGCGCGATCGAGCGCGACGTGGACCTGAGCGTGGCCGGACAGGTGCACCTCGCCGCGGTCCTGGACGCGGCCCGCGAGTCCGGGCGCACCGCCCGCGTCCACCTCAAGATCGATACCGGGCTGTCCCGGGGCGGCGCCACCACGCTGGAGTGGCCGCAGCTGGTCGAGGCCGCCGCGAAGGCCCAGGCCGACGGGCTGGTCGAGATCGTCGGCATCTGGAGCCACTTCGTCTACGCCGACGCCCCCGGCCACGCCACCACCGACGCGCAGCTGGCCGCGTTCACCGAGGCGCTCGACACCGCGCAGCGGCTCGGCGTCGAACCGCAGCTGCGCCACATCGCCAACTCCGCGGCCGTGCTGACCCGCCCCGACACCCACTTCGACCTGGTCCGCCCCGGCATCGCCGTGTACGGACTGTCCCCCGTCGACGACCCGGCCATCCGCGCCGCACTGCGCCCGGCGATGACCGCGCACGCGCGGGTGCTGCTGGTCAAGCGCCTGGCCGCCGGGCAGGGCATCTCGTACGGGCACACGTACACCACCAGCCGCGACACCACCGTGGCGCTGGTGCCGCTCGGCTACGCCGACGGGGTGCCCCGGCACGCCTCCAACACCGGCCCGGTGCAGCTCAACGGCGGCCGGTTCACCGTCTCCGGCCGGGTCTGCATGGACCAGTTCGTGGTCGACGTCGGCGACACCGAGGTGGCCATCGGCGACGAGGTGGTGCTGTTCGGGCCGGGCGACCGGGGCGAGCCGACCGCCGACGACTGGGCCGAGGCCGTCGGCACCATCAACTACGAGATCGTCACCCGGTTCGGCAGCGTCCGGGTGCCCCGGGTCTACCGAGGTGGTTCCTCCTCATGAGCACGTCGACCCCCTCGGACGTCAAACCCGCCGCCAAGACCGACAAGGCCCCGACCTCCGGGCGCCGCCGCGCCGGGGTCGTCGGCGCCGTCATCGGCGTCGCCGCCGCCGGGGTCGCGGCGGGCATCGCCGTCGAGCGCCTGGTGGTGCGGCGGACCCGCAAGTCCGACGCCGACCCGTACGCCGACGAGCCCTTCGGGCGGCTGCCGTACGACGAGACCACGACCGTCAGCACCGCCGACGGCGTCGAGCTGCACGTCGAGATCGTCGAACCGGTCGACGGCGTCGCCGTCGAACTCGGGCCGCCCACGACGCCGACCACGCCGACCCTGGTGTTCGTGCACGGCTTCTGCCTCGACCAGGGCACCTTCCACTTCCAGCGGCAGGCCCTGGACCGGCTCGGCGAGCACCGGATGGTCTTCTTCGACCAGCCTGGCCACGGCCTGTCCGGCACCCTGTCCGACGGCGGCGAGTACGAGCTGCCCGCCCTCGGCGAGGCGCTGTACGACGTGATCAAGGCGACCGTCCCCACCGGCCCGCTCGTCCTGATCGGCCACTCCATGGGCGGCATGGCCATCATGGCCTTCGCCGAGCAGCACCCCGAGATGTTCGTCGACCGCGTCGTCGGCACGGTGCTGATCGCCACCTCCGGCGGCCAGATCGACGGCCAGGGCGGCTTCTACGGCCTGCCCGCCATCATCAACCGGACCAGCGGCCCGCTGCTCGGGCTGCTCACCGGGGCGGCCCGGATCACCGGCCCGATGATCGACAAGGCGCGGCAGGCCGGCACCGACCTCGCCTGGCTGCTCACCCGCCGCTACGGCTTCGGCGGCGAAAAGCCCAGCCCGGCCCTGGTGTCGTACGTGGAGCAGATGAACTCGCGCACCACCACCGAGACCGTCGCCCGCTACCTGCGCACCATCAACAGCCACGCCCGCTACCCCGCGCTGCGCGCCCTCAACCGGGTGCCGGTGCTGGTCGTCTGCGGCGACTGCGACATGATCACCCCGCAGGCGCACTCGGAGGAGATCTGCCGCCTGCTGCCGCACGCCAAGCTCGTGATCATCCCCGAGAGCGGGCACGTGACCATGCTGGAGCACGCGCCCGAGGTCAACGCCGCGCTCATCGACTTCCTGGACGCGCTGGAGCAGAAATGATCCTTCCCACCGCCAACGACACCCGCGCCTTCGGCGTGCGCCTGGCCGAGGTGCTGCAACCCGGCGACCTGGTCGTGCTCAGCGGCCCGCTCGGCGCGGGCAAGACCGCCCTGGCCCAGGGCGTCGGCCAGGGCCTGCGCGTGCAGGGCACCGTCACCTCGCCGACCTTCGTGATCGCCCGGGTGCACCGGCCCGACCTGGCCGCCGGGGGCAGCCTGCCGATGGTGCACGTGGACGCGTACCGGCTCGGCGCCATGACCGACCCCCGCGCCCAGGTCGACGACCTCGACCTCGACGCCTCCGTCGACGACTCGGTGACCCTGGTGGAATGGGGCGAGGGCATGGTCGAGCAGCTCGCCGACTCGCACCTGGAAGTCCGCATCACCCGGCACCCCGACGACACCCGCGAGGTCGCCCTCATCCCCCACGGCGGCACCTGGCCCACCCGCCTGACCACCCTGACCACCTGACCCGTCCCCGTCCAAGCGGGACGGCGCGAGGGCGCGCGGGCGCGGGGCACGTGCGGCAAGATCGCTTCACTTTCGGGGAAAGTGCTGGAATCTTGGCCGGAATTCGTGCACTTTCCCCGAAAGTGCACGAATCTTGACTCACCTAAAGCGCGGCGTCCTGGGCCCACCCACGGTGCGGCGGCGCGGGTCATCGGTGCCAGCCTCGGGTGGTGAGGGCGTGGGCGACCTCCGCGACGAAGCCGCCGAAGTCGGTGCGCAGGCGCTGGGCGGTGAGGTGCAGGACGATCCAGTCCTGGCCGACGAGGTCGTTGAGGCGGCGCCGGTCGCGGTGGAACTGGTCGGCCTGCGCGTGCCATACGCCGTCGTATTCGACCGCGACCCGGTACCTCGGCCAGGCCAGGTCGACGCGGGCGATGAAACGGCCGGCGGCGTCGATGACGTGCTGGGTGACCGGGCGGGGCAGGCCCGCCAGCACCAGGCCGACCCGGGTGCGCGACTCCGGCGGGGAGGCCGCCCCGCCGTCGGCGAGTCCGGTCACGGCGGCGAAGCGGCGGCCGCCGCGCACCTCGATCCGGAGGTCGGCCTGTTCGGCGAGCGCGTCCGCCTTGACCGCGCCGAGGCCCAGCAGCGCGTCGACCTGGACCACGGCCTCGACGAGGTCGTGCCACTGGGCCAGGTCCCAGCAGGTGCGCAGGGGTGAGGTCACCGTGAGCCGGCGGGATTCGATCGCCTCGCCGTCGGCTAGCTCCGCGGTATGCACTCGGAGGCCGTGCACCGGACCGAACCGGTGGCCGGGCGGGATGAGCACGTCGACCGGATCGTCCTCGCCGGGTGCCGGTCCACCGTGGATCGCCACGGCGGAGCGTCCGGCGATCACCGCCTGCGGCGGCAGCAGCCACCGGGCCGCCGCCTTGCACCGCGACTCGTGCGAGAACGTGGTCGCCGCGTCGGCGTAGACGCCGCGGAACAGCGGCCGCCACGCCTTGCTGCGCAGCTCGCCCTTGGTCAGGATCCCGGACGAGATCACTTCGGCGGCGGAGAAGATGTGCCCGACCAGTTCCTGCGGGCGCCTCGGATTACGCGACACCCCCGTACCCTGCCGGGACCCGTCCCCCCGCATCCACCCCTGTGGATAACCCTGCGGCAGTTTCGGGGAAAGTGCAGGAATCTTGGCTGGGATTCGTGCACTTTCCCCGAAACTGCACGGATCTTGACTCCGTACGCGGGGCGCGGGCGGCGGCGGGAGGTTACGCGAGGAGGGCGGCGAGGACGGGGCGGAGGGCGGCGGCCACGTCGGAGGAGGTGACGGGGCCGGAACGGGCCGCCTCGCGGCCGGCCAGGCCGTGTACGTACGACGCCGCGACCGCCGCCCGCACCGGCGGCACCCCGGCGGCCAGCAGCGATCCGAGCAGCCCCGCGAGCACGTCGCCGGTGCCGCCGGTGGCCAGGGCCGGGCTGCCGGTCGGGTTCACCCACGCCTCCCCGGACGGCCCGGCGACCACGGTGCGGTCGCCCTTGAGCAGCACCACCGCCCGGGTCCACGCGGCCAGCTTCTGCGCCGCCGCGACCCGGTCGGGGCCCACCTGCTCCCCGGCCAGGCGCGCGTACTCCCGGTCGTGCGGGGTGAGCACGGTCGGCGCGTCGCGTCGGCGCAGCTCACGGGACATCGACCCGTCCACCAGCATGGTGATCGCGTCGGCGTCGAGCACGGCGGACACGGGCGCGGCGAGCACCGTACGCAGCTCGCCCTGGGCGCGGTCGTCGGTGCCCAGGCCGCTGCCGCAGGCCCAGGCCTGCACCCGCCCCGCGTCGGCGACGCGGGGCGTGCCGATGACGCTGGGGTGCGCGGGCACCACGGTCTCGTGCGCGGCCCCGGCGTAGCGGACCAGCCCGGTCGGCCCGGCCAGCGCGCCGGAGACCGAGAGCAGGGCCGCGCCGGGATAGCCGGGCGAGCCGGTCGCGACCCCGACGACGCCGCGGGTGTACTTGTCGGACCCGGCGTGGGCCCGCGGCCACCAGGCGGCGATGTCGGCCGCCTCGGCCACCCGCAGCGCGGGGTCTCCGTGCAGCCACGGCCGCAGCCCGATGTCGACGAGCTCGACCTGCCCGGCGTGGCCGGTGGCGGGGCCCACCACGTGGGCGGGCTTGAGGCAGCCGAACGTGACGGTGACGTCGGCGCGTACGGCGGTGCCGGGCACGTCGCCGGTGTCCACGTCGACGCCGGACGGGATGTCGACGGCGATGACCGGCGGCCGGGGGTCGAGCACGGCCAGCCGCTCGACCAGCGTCAGCGCGGCGCCGCGCAGGGCACCGGTGGCGCCGATGCCGACGAGCCCGTCGACGATCAGGTCGGTGCGCGCGGGCCAGTCCGCGACGGTGCGCCCGCCCGCGGCGAGCAGCGCGGCCAGGCCGCCCGCGTGCACCCGGGCCGGGTCGGCGGGCAGCGCGCTCACGGACACGCCCAGGCGGGCCAGCATCGCGCCCGCGTGCAGGGCGTCGCCGCCGTTGTCGCCGGGGCCGACCAGGAGCAGCACGCGCGAGCCGTACACCCCGCCCTGGTCGCGCAGGGTGACCTGGCAGCGGCGCGCGAGCCCGGCGGCGGCCCGCAGCATCAGCGTGTCGGGCGGCAGCGTCGGGATGAGGGCCTGCTCGGCCGCCCGGACCTGGGCGACCCGGTACGCCTGCCTCACAGTCCCGCCTCCGCGATGACGAACGCCGAGGCGATGCCGCCGTCGTGGGACAGGGACAGGTGCCAGCGCTCGACGCCGCGCTCGGCGGCGACGGCGGCGACGGTGCCGGTGACGGTCAGCCAGGGCCGCCCGTCGGGGTCGACGACCACCTCGCAGTCGTGCCACTGCATGCCCGCGGGGGCGCCCAGGGCCTTGGCCACGGCCTCCTTGGCGGCGAACCGGGCCGCCAGCGACTCCGGCGAGCGTGGGTTGCCGGACCGGGTGGTCCGCTCGGCCTCCGTGAACAGCCGCTCCGTCAGCATCGGGGTGCGCCGCAGCGCCTGTGCGAAGCGTTCCACCAGGACCACGTCGTTGCCCACCGAGACAATCACCAACTGACCTTAAGGTCTGGAGTGTGGATCTGGTACTGCGTGGCGGCATCGTGTACGGCGGCGGCGGGGCGACGGCGGTCGCCGTGAAGGACGGCAGGATCGCCGCGATCGGCTCCGACGAGCAGGTCGGGGCGCTGGCCGAACGCGGCACCGAGGTGGTGGACCTCGGCGGCGGGCTGCTGCTGCCCGGGTTGCAGGACGCGCACGCGCACCCGGTGTTCGCCGGGCTGAACCTGCTGCGCTGCGAGCTGACCGAGCTGCACGACCGGGCCGGGTACCTGGCGGCGGTCGCGGCGTACGCGGCCCGGACCGGCGATCTGTGGATCATGGGGGCGGGCTGGTCGTACGACGCCTTCGGCGGGGCGCAGCCGTGCCGGCAGGACCTCGACGGGGTGGTCGCGGACCGGCCGGTCTACCTGGCCGTACGCGACGCGCACAGCGCCTGGTGCAACTCGCGGGCGCTGGCGCTGGCCGGGATCGACCGGCACACCCCCGACCCCGAGGGCGGCCGGATCGAGCGCGACGCCGACGGCGAGCCCACCGGCGTGCTGCACGAGAGCGCGATGGAGCTGGTCAGTTCGGTCGCGCCCCGCCCGGACGCGGCCGAGATCCGGCGGGCGCTGCTGCTGGCCCAGTCCCGGCTGCACTCGCTGGGCGTGACCGCGTGGCAGGACGCGATCGTCGGCGACTACGGCGGCTGGCCCGACTGCTTCGAGGCGTACCTGGCCGCCGACCGCGAGGGCCTGCTCACCGCGCGGGTGCGCGGCGCGCTGTGGTGGGAGCCGTCGCGCGGTCCGGAACAGCGGGACGACCTGCGCAACCGCCGCGAGCTGGCGCGCGGCGGCGGGGCGCGGTTCCGCACCGAGACCGTGAAGATCATGCAGGACGGCGTGGCGGAGAACTTCACCGCCGCCATGCTGGAGCCGTACCTGGACGGCTGCGGCTGCGCCACCGACCGCCGCGGCATCTCCCGCGTCGACCCCGCCCACCTGCGCGAGATCGTCGCCCTGCTCGACCGCGACGGCTTCCAGGTGCACTTCCACGCCATCGGGGACCGGGCCGCCCGGGAGATCCTGGACGCGGTCGAGGGCGTGGCCGGGTCGCGGCTGCGCCACCACGTGGCACACGTGCAGGTGGTGCACCCCGACGACGTGCCCCGGTTCGGCCGGGTCGGGCTCACCGTGACCATGCAGGCGCTGTGGGCCGCGCACGAACCCGCGATGGACGAGCTGACCATCCCGTTCCTGGGACAGCCGCGCGCGAGCTGGCAGTACCCGTTCGGCGGCGTGCACCGCGCCGGGGGGCGGCTGGCGGCGGGCAGCGACTGGCCGGTGTCCGACCCGGACCCGTTCAAGGCGATCCACGTGGCGGTCAACCGGGTGCCGTACGGGGTGGACGGGCCGCCGCTGGGGCCGGAGCAGGCGATCTCGCTGGAGACGGCGGTGCGGGCGTACACGGAGGGGTCGGCGTACGTGAACCACCTGGACGAGACCGGGGTGATCGCGGTGGGACGGCTGGCGGACCTGGCGCTGCTGGACCGGGACCCGTTCGCGGGACCGGCCGCGCAGATCGGCGCGACGCGGGCGCTGCGCACGTGGGTGGCGGGTCGGCTGGTGTACACCGCCTGACCCGGCGCCCACCGTCGCGGCGGACCCCGCCGCCCCTGCGGTGTAGGTGGGTGGCTGCTACCAGGGGGTCTGGGGTGCGGCAAGGGCTGTGGATAAGTCTGTGGGTATCCGGCCCCTGGTTATCCACAGGGCTGTCCCCAGGCTCCACCGGCGCGGCAGCATCCCCCGCATGGATGTCGAGTTCGATGACGGAAACGCACCCCAGCCGGTGCGCGTCGACCCCCACGAGTTGGTCCGCATCGCCGCCCGGCTGGCCGACCTGGCCGGCGCCATGTCCCGCGACGTGCCCCGCACCGCCGACCTGACCGCCTCCCCGGAGGGCTGGTCGGTCAGGTCCGCCCAGGTCAGGCTGATGTACGAGGTCAACGCGCACCTCACCGGCCTCAGCACCGCCCTCGACGGATACGCGCAGCGGCTGCGCACCGCGGCCGCCGAATACTCCGGCCGCGACGAGCGTGCCGCCGACGTGATCGCGGCCGCGGGCGGCGCCCGGATCGGGGTGGCCCGATGACCGTGACGTACGCGCAGCTGGTCGCGGCCGACCTGGACCTGTGGACACGCAGCGCGGCGTCCTGGCGCCGGCTGAGTCGGCACGTCGACGACCGCGCCGACGAGCTGGACGCGCAGGTGACCCGGCTGGGGCAGGTGTGGACCGGCGGGATCGCCGCACCGGCGGCCGAGGCCGCCTGCCGCACCATCAGCGCCGGGCTGGTGACGGTGCCGGGGGTGCTGCTGGAGGTGGACCAGCTGCTGTGCCGGCACGCCGAGCTGGTGCGCGCGCTCCAGCAGCGGGTACGCGTCCTGCTGGCGTCCCTGCGCGGCACCCCCGTCCGGGTGTCCCCCGACGGCGAGGTGAGCCTGGACGTGGTGACCGTCAAACCCGACCCGGGCGAGATCGCGTTCGCGAAGTGGGTGGCGGCGCAGCTGGCGGAGATCCTGCGCCGGGTGCGCGACAGCGACGACGACACCGCGCGCCTGCTGACCGCGCTGGCGGTCGGGGCGCGCGACGGCTGGGCGACCAGCCCGGCCCCGGCTCCGCCGAGCGGCATCCTCGCCGTCGCGCAGTGGTGGGCGGCGCTGACCCCGGCGCAGCGGCGCTGGCTGCTGGTGACCCGGCCGGACCTCGTCGGCGGCCTGGACGGGGTGCCCGTGGCCGCCCGCGACCAGGCCAACCGGCAGCGGCTGGACACCGAACTGGACCGGCTGCGGGCGGTCCTGGCGGCACCGCATCCGCCGGACGGCACGGAGCGCCGGATCCACACGCTGGAAGGGCTGGCGGCCCGGCTGGACCGGCAGGAGCCCCGGGCATACCTGATGGGCTTCGACGCGGCCGGGGACGGGCGGGCCGTGATCGCGGTCGGGGACCCCGACGCCGCCGACAGCACCGCGACGTACGTGCCGGGCAGCGGGGCGTCGATCGACTCGGTCGAGGGCGAGCTGAGCCGGGCCTCCGCGCTGCAACTGCGCGCCACCGCGACGGCACCCGAGCAGCGCACGTCGGCGATCCTGTGGCTGGGCTACGACCCGCCCGACGGGCTGGACGCGCTGCTGGAGACCTCGGCCCGCGACGCCGCCCCGGACCTGGCCGCCTTCCAGGACGGGCTGGCGGCCACGCATGAGGGCGAGCCGGGGCGGCACACGGTCGTCGGCCACTCGTACGGCTCACTCGCCCTGGGTCTGGCCGACCGCGACGGCGCGCTGGCCGCCGACGAGATCGTGGCCCTGGGCAGCCCGGGGATGGGTGTGGGCAGCGCCGCCGAGCTGCGCGATCCCGCGCACGTGTGGGCGGCCACGGCCCGCAACGACCTGATCCTGGCGGCCAGTTCCAAGGGCGAGGTGGCGCTGGACGCGGTCGGCGGCCCGGCACTGATCGCCGCCGGGGCGGCCACGGACGCGCTGTTCCGCGGCAACGCCGACCTGTGGCACGGGGTGGACCCGTCGTCGGCGCAGTTCGGCGCGCGGGTGTTCGACGCCGGAGTGGGCCGCGATCCGCTCGCGGCCCACTCCGGCTACTTCGACTCGGCCAGCCCGGCCCTGGAGACGATGGCGCACATCGTCACGGGCACGGAGACCGGCCCTACTCCACCGTGACGGACTTGGCCAGGTTGCGGGGCTGGTCGACGTCGTGGCCGCGCGCGGCGGCGATCTCGGCGGCCAGCACCTGCAGCGGCACCGTGGTCACGAACGGAGCGAGCAGCGTCGGCGTGCGCGGCACCCGCACCAGCAGGTCGGCGTACGGCACGACGGCCTCGTCGCCCTCCTCGGCGATGACGATGGTGCGGGCGCCACGGGCGCGCACCTCCTGGATGTTGCTGACGATCTTGTCGTGCAGCACCCCGCGCCCGGCGGGCGAGGGCACCACGCACACGACCGGCGTGCCGTGGTCGATCAGCGCGATCGGGCCGTGCTTGAGCTCGCCCGCCGCGAAGCCCTCAGCGTGCATGTAGGCCAGCTCCTTGAGCTTGAGCGCACCCTCCAGCGCCACCGGGTATCCGACGTGGCGGCCGATGAACAGCACCGTCGAGGCGGTGGACAGCTCGCGGGCCAGCTCGCGGACGGGCTCCATGGTGCCGAGCACCTTCTCGATCTTGTCGGGCATCTCCTGGAGCTGCGCGACGACCGCGGCGACCTCGTCGGCGTACTTGACGCCGCGCACCTGGGCCAGGTGCAGGCCGACCAGGAAGCAGGCGGCGAGCTGGGTGAGGAACGCCTTGGTGGAGGCCACCGCGATCTCGGGGCCGCCGTGGGTGTACAGCACCGCGTCGGACTCGCGCGGGATGGTCGAGCCGTTGGTGTTGCAGATGGCCAGCACGCGGGCCTTCTGCTCCTTGGCGTGGCGCAGCGCCATCAGCGTGTCCATGGTCTCGCCGGACTGCGAGATCGCCACGACCAGCGTGGACCGGTCGAGCACCGGGTCGCGGTAGCGGAACTCGCTGGCCAGCTCCACCTCGCACGGGATGCGCGTCCAGTGCTCGATCGCGTACTTGGCGACCAGGCCCGCGTGGTAGGCCGTGCCGCAGGCGACGATGAAGACCTTGTCGACGTCGCGCAGGTCCTGGTCGGTCAGGCGCACCTCGTCGAGCATGATCTCGCCGGTCTCGCCGATGCGGCCGCGCAGCGTGTCGGCGACGGCCTCCGGCTGCTCGGCGATCTCCTTGAGCATGAACCAGTCGTGCCCGCCCTTCTCGGCCGCGCGCGCGTCCCAGTCCACGTGGAAGTCGCGGCCCTGGGCCGGGTTGCCGTCGAAGTCGGTGATCTCGATGGCGTCGGCGGTGATCAGGACGATCTGGTCCTGGCCCAGCTCGACCGCTTCGCGGGTGTGCTCGATGAACGCGCTGACGTCGCTGGCCAGGAAGTTCTCGCCGTTGCCGCGCCCGACCACGAGCGGGGAGTTGCGGCGGGCGCCGACCACGGCGCCGGGCGCCTCGTTGTCGACGGCGAGCAGCGTGAACGCGCCCTCCAGCTTGCCGCAGACCTTGCGCATCGCCTCGGCGAGCGCGGCCGGGCTGCCGGGCACCCCGGCCAGCTCGGCGGCGAGCAGGTGGGCGACGCACTCGGTGTCGGTGTCGCTGGCGAACTCGACGCCGTCGGCCTGGAGCTGCGCGCGCAGGCGGGCGAAGTTCTCGATGATGCCGTTGTGGATCACGGCGACCCGGCCGTCGGTCGACAGGTGCGGGTGCGCGTTGCGGTCGGTGGGGCCGCCGTGGGTGGCCCAGCGGGTATGCCCGATGCCGGTGAGCCCGGCGCGCAGGTCCGCCTCGGCGGACTCGGCCAGCATCTTCTCCAGGTTCGACAGCTTGCCGGCCTTCTTGGCCAGCAGCAGGCGGCCGTCGGCCAGCACCGCGACGCCCGCCGAGTCGTATCCCCGGTATTCCAGGCGCCGCAGCCCGTCGAGGACGACGCCGAGGGCCGACTGAGTTCCTACGTATCCCACGATCCCGCACATGCGAGCCACCCTAGCGGAGTTTCGCTCATATTGCATGAGCGAAGTCGAGTCTTTCACGCACACGTGATGATCGATCACGGACAGCAACCGCTGGTGCGGCCCGGTATCCTCTCTGGGCGTGACCGACCCCTCCGCCCCGTCCGATCCCACTCCCCGGCCCGCCGCCCCCGGCCCCTGGCAGCCCCCGGAGGCACCGCCCGCCTGGCAGCCCCCGTCGGCCCCGGCTGCGGGCGGGTGGGGCCAGCCCGGCGCACCGCAGGGCCAGCCCGGCCCGGCCGCGGGCGGCTGGGCTCCGCCCGGTGGCGCCGTGCCGGGCCCGTACCAGGCGTATCCGGCGCCGGGGGCGTATCCCTCCGGTCCGACGATCGCACCGATGGCCCCTCCGCCGCCGAAGAAGAGCAACACCGGCCTGGTGATCGGCATCATCGCGGGCGTGGTGCTGCTCGTGGTCTGCCTGTGCGCGATCGGCGGGGTGCTGATGGCCCGCAGCCTGAGCGAGGCGGCCAACCGCGTCCACACCTACCCGACATACGACCCGTACGGCGGCTACGGGGACGAGCCCAGCCCGGACGCCTCGCCGACGACGGGCCGGGGGCACACGGTGGAGTACCGGATCACGGGCAAGGGCACTGCGAAGATCAGCTTCCAGACGCCGGCGGGATACAACACCGCTACCGCCCCGCTGCCGTGGACCCGCAGCTGGACGGGGTACGGCTCATACCTGCGGACCTCGGTCTCGGCGACCGTGCCGGGCACGGCCGCGATCACCTGTGTGATCGTGATCGACGGCAAGGAGGCCGACCGGCAGACCGGCAAGGGCTCGGTCACCTGCATCCGCGATCTCGAAGTCTGACGGGTACTGGGCACGGAGCCCGCGACCGTGCGGGCTCCGGTCTACCATCCGCCCATGAGTTACCCCCCTCCGTACGACCCCAACCAGGCGCAGCCCCCTCAGCCCCCGCAGTACGGGCAGTACGGCGCGCCTGTCTCGCCGATCCAGCAGCCGGCGAAGAAGAGCAACGCGGGAATGATCATCGGCATCATCGTCGGTGTCGTGCTGCTGCTGTGCGCGGCCTGCGGCGTCGGCGGCTGGATCCTCTACGGCAAGGCCAAGGACAAGGCGCAGGAGATCGTCGACACCTTCCCCACCATGGATGTCGAGACCGGCAAGCCCGGCGGCTCGCACTCGGTCCACCTCGCCGTCGAGGGCAGCGGCAAGACCAGCATCACCTGGAACGCCGGCAGCGGCGGCCCGCAGACCGAGACCGTGACCCTGCCGTGGTCCAAGGACATCACCGTCGACCAGGACACCTTCGCCGTATCGGTGATGGCGTTCGACACGCTCGACGACTCCACCAAGTTCGAGAGCTGCTCGATCTCGATCGACGGCACCGAGCGCAAGCGCAACGACGGCAATGACATCTCGGTGGTCTGCACCGCGATCTTCATGAGCTGACCCGCCGGAACGGCGAAGCGGCGCGCCCCGGACCGGGGCGCGCCGCTTCTCTCGTACTCGGGGTCAGTCGGCCAGCGGGCTGGCCGCGCGCACGTCGGCGGCGATACCCTCGGCGATCTTCTGCGCGGTGTCCTCGCTGGACGCCTCGACCATGACCCGCACCAGCGGCTCGGTGCCCGACGGGCGCAGCAGGACCCGGCCCGCACCGGCGAGCTGGGCCTCGGCCGCCGCCACCGCCGCCAGGATCTCCGGCGCCCCGGCCACCGCCCGGTCGGCCACCCGTACGTTGATCAGCACCTGCGGCAGCTTGCTCATCACCCCGGCCAGCCCGGCCAGCGAGGTGCCGGTCTGCGCCATCCGCGCCATCAGCCGCAGGCCGGTCAGCACCCCGTCGCCGGTGGTGGCGTGGTCGGTGAAGACCACGTGCCCGCTCTGCTCGCCGCCGAGGCTGAAACCGCCGTTGCGCAGCTCCTCCAGCACGTAGCGGTCACCGACCTTGGCCTCGACCAGGGTGATGCCCGCCTCGCGCATCGCGATGCGCAGGCCGAGGTTGCTCATGACCGTCGCGACCAGCGTGTCGTCGACCAGGGTGCCCGCGTCGCGCATGCCCAGGGCCAGGATCGCCATGATCTGGTCGCCGTCGACCTCGGCACCGTTGGCGTCCACGGCCAGACAGCGGTCGGCGTCGCCGTCGACCGCGATGCCGAGGTCGGCCCCGTGCTCGACCACGGCCGCCTGCAACGGGCCGAGGTGGGTGGCGCCGCACCCGTCGTTGATGTTGAGACCGTCCGGCTCGGCGTTGATGGCGATCACCTCGGCACCGGCCTGGCGGAACGCCTCCGGTGCGACGTCGCTGGCCGCGCCGTGGGCGCAGTCGACCACGACGGTCAGGCCCGACAGCGAGTGCTCGGCCGCGCCCACCAGGTGCGCGGTGTAGTGCTCCGCACCGTCGAGCAGGTCGTGCGCCCGGCCGACCGCGGCGCCGGTGGGCCGCGTCCACCGCTCGCCCAGCGCCGCCTCGATGGCGTCCTCCTGCTCGTCGGTGAGCTTGTGCCCGCCCTCGGCGAAGAACTTGATGCCGTTGTCGGGCATCGGGTTGTGGCTGGCGGAGATCATCACGCCGAAGTCCGCCCGCACCTCGGCGGTCAGGAAGGCCACCCCGGGGGTGGGCAGCACGCCGACCCGCACCACGTTTGCACCGGCCGCGGTCAGACCGGCGACCACGGCCGCCTCCAGCATCTCGCCGCTGGCCCGCGGGTCCCGGCCGACCACCACCAGCGGCGGCTGGAGCTTGGCCGGGTCGGGCAGCGTGTGCGCCGCGGCGAGCGCGAGCGACATGGCGAGTTCGGGGCTGAGGTCAGCGTTGGCGAGACCGCGTACGCCGTCGGTGCCGAAGAGGCGTGCCATCGGGGTGCCCTTTCTGACGGGGTGGCGAAAGGCGGAGTGGGCGGGCGACACGCCGGGCCACATCCGGATGAGGTGAGAAGCCGGCTCGTGGCCGGCTGAGAGAAAGCGAACGGCCGGACACGCCAGCTGTCGTGCAGCAGCGTGCCCGGCCGTTCAGCGAAGAGAGATCAACGCTTGGAGTACTGCGGGGCCTTACGGGCCTTCTTGAGACCGTACTTCTTGCTCTCCTTGACCCGAGCGTCACGGGTCAGGAAGCCGGCCTTCTTCAGCGCCGGGCGGTCGTCGATGTCGAGCTCGCACAGCGCCCGCGCGATGGCCAGGCGCAGCGCGCCGGCCTGGCCGGTGATGCCACCGCCGTGCAGGTTGGCGATCACGTCGAGGTTCTCGTTCTTCTCGGCGGTCACCAGCGGCTCGCGGACCGACTGCTGCGCCACCTTGCTGGGGAAGTACTTCTCCAGCTCACGGCCGTTGCAGGTGATCTTGCCGGTGCCGGGGAGCAGACGCACCCGGACGATGGCCTGCTTGCGGCGGCCCACGGTCTGGATCGGCCGGTCACCCTTGAACTTCGGGGTGGCCTGGACCTTCGCGGCGACGACGACCGAGGCCTCAGCCTCGACATCGGCCTGGGTCGGCACAGAAGTGTCGGTCATGGTGATTCCTTCGTCCGCGCTCACTGCGCGATCTGCTTGATCTCGAACGGCACGGGCTGCTGCGCCGCGTGCGGGTGCTCCGCGCCAGCGTAGACCTTCAGCTTCGACATAATCTGACGGCCCAGCTTGTTGTGGGGGATCATGCCCTTCACGGCCAGCTCGATCGCCTTCTCGGGGCGCTTGGTCAGCAGCTCCTCGTAGCCGATCTGCTTCAGGCCACCCGGGTAACCGGAGTGCCGGTAAGCGATCTTGGTCGCGCGCTTGTTGCCGGTCAGCGCCACCTTGCCGGCGTTGATGACAATCACAAAGTCGCCGGTGTCGACGTGCGGCGCGAAAGTCGGCTTGTGCTTACCGCGCAGGAGGTTGGCGGTGTGGGTGGCGAGCCGGCCCAGCACGACGTCAGAAGCGTCGATAACGTGCCACTGACGCTCGATCTCACCCGGCTTCGGGCTGTACGTACGCACAGGTCTACCTTGTCTCGTCGTAGGTCTGTGTGATCGCGGGCGTTACTGCCCACGACCAACGGATTCTGCGATTCCGGCCGGCCACGAACGGGCCGGCGCGCGAACGACAAGCCTACCTGAGCATCAGGGATACCGGCTCGGCGCCACCTCTCGCACAACAGCCGCTAACGATACCCGCTGCCCCTGGGGCCGGTCAAAACGGGCCTACGCTGTTGTGTTACCGGTCCTGATGTCCGGTTTCACCCGCCGCTCTTCACAGCAGTCGGGCCCGCAAGGTGCGGCAGGATTCACAGCAAAGGTATGAACGACGGAACAACACGGCAATGACTCGTTCGTACGTTCGTCACCATGACCGCCCTTGCTCCGGCGCCCGCCCCGGCCGGCACCGCCGCACTTAGTCACTGGGACCCCGAGAACCCCGAGTTCTGGGCGTCCACCGGCCGCAGGGTCGCGCGCCGCAACCTGATCTTCTCGATCTTCGCCGAGCACCTCGGCTTCTCTGTGTGGACCCTGTGGAGCGTCGTGGTGGTGGCGCTGCCCGCCGCGCAGTTCCCCTACACCGTGGACCAGAAGTTCTGGCTGGTCGCGCTGCCGAACCTGATCGGCGCGCTGATGCGCCTGCCGTACACCTTCGCGGTGACGCGGTTCGGCGGGCGCACCTGGACCTCGATCAGCGCGATGCTGCTGCTGATCCCCCTGGCCGGGCTGATCTTCGCGGTGACGACGAAGCCCGCGTACTGGGTGGTGCTGCTGCTGGCGGCGACCGCGGGCGTGGGCGGGGGCAACTTCGCCTCCTCCATGACCAACATCTCCTTCTTCTTCCCGGAGCGGGAGAAGGGCGTGGCGCTGGGCCTCAACGCCGCGGGCGGCAACATCGGCATCAGTACGATGCAGCTGATCGTGCCGATCGTCCTGTCGGCCGGCCTGGTCTACGGCGGCCTGATGTGGGTGCCGCTGGTGCTGGCGGCCGCGATCTGCGCCCGGCTGTTCATGAACAACCTCGACGTGGCCCGGTCGCCGCTCAAGGCCCAGTTCGCCACGGTCAAGCGGGCGCACACCTGGATCATGTCGTTCCTGTACATCGGGACCTTCGGCTCGTTCCTCGGCTACTCGGCCGCGTTCCCGCTGGTGCTCAAGCTCCAGTTCCCCGAGGCGCCGGTGGCGCACGTGGGCACGGCCACGGTCACGCTGGCCTTCGCCGGGCCGCTGATCGGCTCGCTCACCCGCCCGCTGGGCGGCTGGCTGGCCGACCGCACCGGCGGGGCCCGGGTCACCGCCGCCTGCTACATCCTCATGGGCCTCGGCTCGTACGGCGTCGTCGCCTCGGTGTCGGCGCACAGCATGGGGCTGTTCCTGAGCTCGTTCCTGTTCCTGTTCGCCGCGGCCGGGGCGGGCAACGGGTCGACGTACCGGATGATCCCGGCGATCTTCGCCGCGACCTCGCCCGACCTCGCCACCGCCAAGCGGGAGTCGGCGGCGACGCTGGGCATCGCGGGTGCGATCGGGGCGGTGGGCGGCTTCTACCTGCCCCGCGCCATCAGCGACTCGATCAAGGCCACCGGCGGCATCAGCACCGCCTTCACCTGGTTCGCCGTGATGTACGGCGTCTGCCTGGCCGTCACCTGGTGGTGCTACCTGCGCAAGCGCGTGCTGGCCGCCCAGGCCCCCAGCCTGGCCCACGCCGGCATCTGACCTCCTCCCCGAGCGGCCGGGCGGCCACCACCGCCCGGCCGCACCCTGCCCGCCGCCGATCGGCGGCGTTGCGGTATACCAGCAGTGGCGATGGCCACACCGCTGAGGCTTGCGGAATAGTTGAATTTTCACCAAAGTTGGCATCAGTGGCTGGTCACCAGCCCACAGACCGACTTCGGAGGAAAGACAAGATGTCGCTCGTTCTCGACCAGCAGGCTCAGGACCTGCTGTTCCGCAGCGCCCGCACCGCCAACGCGTTCACCGACGAGCCGGTGACCGACGAGCAGGTCCGGGCCATCTACGACCTGGTCAAGTACGCCCCGACCTCGCTCAACATGCAGCCGCTGCGCGTCGTGCTGGTCCGCTCCGACCAGGCCCGCACGCAGCTGGTCGAGCGCATGGCCGACGGCAACAAGGGCAAGACCTCGACGGCGCCCCTGACGGCGATCCTCGCCGCGGACACCGACTTCCACGACGACCTGCACCGCACCTTCCCGCACGCCCCGGGCGCGCGGGACTGGTTCGGCGACGACGCCGCCCGCACCGAGACGGCCCGCTTCAACGCCGCCCTGCAGGTCGGCTACTTCATCCTGGGCGTACGCGCGGCCGGCCTGGCCGCGGGCCCGATGACCGGCTTCGACGCCGAGGGCATCAACAAGGACTTCTTCGCCGACGGCGCCCACCGGGTGCTGGCGGTGGTCAACATCGGCAAGCCGGGCGAGAACGCGTGGTTCGACCGCAACCCGCGGCTGGACTACGACGAGGTCGTTACGACGGCCTGATCCGGACGGACGAGGGGTGAGGGTAAGGCCCTCACCCCTCTAGGGTGGAATACATGGCGACGACCGCGACCCCGACGACGGCGACCCCGACGACGACTGCCAACTGGCTGACCGAGCCCGAACAGGCCGCGTGGCGCAGCTTCATCTTCACCTCGAAGCTGGTGACGGCCGAGCTGGAGCGCGGGATGGCGCAGCACGGGCTGTCCGGCACCGACTACGGCGTGCTGGTGAGCCTCTCCGAGGCGCCAGGGCGCCGGATGCGCATGTCCGAGCTGTCCCAGACGATGCTGCTGGAGAAGAGCCGGCTGTCGCATCAGATCACCCGCATGGAGCGGGCCGGGATGGTCCGCCGCGAGAGCTGCGCCGACGACCGGCGCGGCCAGTACGCGGTGCTCACCGAGCAGGGCTGGGAGACCATCCGCAGGGTGGCCCCGCATCATGTGGCGCTGGTCCGGGCGATCTTCATCGACCGGCTCTCGGCGGAGCAGCTGGCCATGCTGACCGAGCTGTTCACGCCGCTGCACACGATGATGCGGGAGGCCTGCCCCAAGGAAGCAGAGGCTTGCGGCGACACCGAGGAGTGCTAGAGGTCCTGGATGATGCGCAGGGCACGACCGACTCTGCGCATGGTGTCGGTGTCGGCGACATCGACCATGTCCGTGAACCACTTCTTCATCGGTGACGAAACCCGGTCGGGCATGATGATCAGTTCGCCCATGGGCACGGCCAGCGGGGAGTCGCGCAGTTCCTCTTCCTCCACCACCTCGGCCACGATCACGATGGGCACGTCGGTGCTGTTGTACACATCCGAGCTGATCACCAGCCCGAGCCGCTCCCGGGCGCCGTCGATGCGCCAGATCTCGCCTCTACGCAGCACGCCGCCCCCGTCCTGACAATTCCAGGCGTACCATCTCCACTTCGCGCTCGTCGTCCAGCGCGCTCTTCTCCAGGCGGTCGATCCCGGCCCGGCGGACGACGTCCGCGTGGGCGGTGAACAGCTCCCGGAGGGCCTTCTCCCGCGCGGCCTGATCCATCCAGGCCGACAGGGACAAGCCGTCGCGCTCGGCGTAGCGGCGCGCTTCCTCAATCGTGTCGTCCGCGAAGGACAGGGTTACTTTGGCAGTCATGCCGATCAGATTACGCTCGGTGTGACCATCAGTCATCCCGTTCTTCGTGCCACGAAGTTGAGTGAGAATGCCTACTTCTGAGCACTTTTACGCAGTGTGACTTCATCGTAACCGTTAGCACCTCCGTGGGGTAATCCACCGACCGGCCCACCCGGCGCGGACCGTTCCGCCCTACCTGTGCCGACCTCGGTATCCACCGATCGGAGGTCGCCCGCGCGGGGCGCCGTGCGGCCATCCGGCATCCCAACAGGGTTTACCGGCACGTCGTGCGTTGGTCTTAGCAGGTTGGAAACATAAGGGACCCGGGAGCGAAACTCCCGGACCGCAGGATTTCGCCATGGCCACGCCCGCCCCATCCGCATCCGCCGCCACCGTCGCGGCGGCGCCCGGGGCGTGCCCGGCGGCTGTGACGAACCGGCGCAGCGCTGCTGACCTGCTGTCATCCTACGAATTCGGGCACAGTGAGACGCTCGCCATAGTAGATGTGGTGCGGCCTGTGGCCCAATGGGTCGCAGCAGATGGCACAATGACCACATTGGAGAGTGCGGCGCGCGAGCGCCGCGCCCACCAGGAGCCACCGCCAGGGGTAGGGACGGATCTGGCGGTGTCGGCCGAGCTGGCCTCCCAGCTCGGCCACACCGGTGACGGCACCGCCGACATCGGAGGCGCGCGGTTCCGCGGTTCTGCCGCGGCACCGCGCGCCGTCTTCGAGGAGCTGCGGCGTGCCACCGCTGGAGGGGCGGCGGACTTCGCCGGCGTCACGTGGGAGCGGGTGGACGCCGTCAAAGGCGAGTCCATGTCCTGCCCCCCGGCGGACCGGGCAGGCGCGCCGCGGCTCCTCGTCGAACCCGTCCCAGCACCGGCCGGTCGTGCCCGCCTCGTCGCGGTTGAGCACCGGCCGACAGCCTCCCGCCCGGCCACCGGACGCCAGAGCCGGTGACCCCATGGACTGCCTTCCTCCGGCCCGTTCCCGGGCCCGCGCCGTCGGCGCTATTCGTGCCACCACCGTCCGGCCCGACCGCAAGGATGCGTCCGGCCGCCCGGTGATGTGGCGATCCACCTCGTACAGCGTGGGGGTGTCTGCATGAGCAGGAATCTCGTCGTCGCGGGCCACGGCATGGTGGCGCAGCGATTCTTGGAGGCCTTCGCCGACCGCGGCGCCGACGGCTGGACCGTGACGGTCCTGGCCGAGGAGCACCGCCCCGCCTACGACCGGGTCCGCCTGTCGGCCTGGTTCGACACGTACGACGCCGCCGACCTGGACCTGGGCGGGGCGCCCGCCGGGGTCGAGCTGCGGCTGGGCCAGGCCGTCACCGCGATCGACCGCGACCGCCGGGTGGTGGTCACCCCCGCCGGCGAGACGCCGTACGACGCGCTGGTGCTCGCCACCGGCTCGCGCGCCTTCGTCCCGCCGATCGCCGGGGCGGACCTGCCCGGCGTCTTCGTCTACCGGACCATCGACGACCTGGAGCAGCTCAGGGAGTGGTCCACCGCGAACGGCCGCCGCGTCGGCGCCGTGCTCGGCGGCGGCCTGCTCGGCCTGGAGGCGGCCAACGCGCTGCGCCTGCTCGGGCTGGAGACCCACGTGGTCGAGTTCGCGCCGCGGCTGATGCCGCTCCAGGTGGACGAGGGCGGCGGCGCCGTGCTGCGGCGCCACATCGAGGCCCTCGGCGTCACCGTGCACACCGCGCGCGGCTGCGCGGGCCTGGAGGGCGGCCCCGACGGGGTCACCACCATGCGCTTCAACGACGGCGGCGAGCTCGCCGTGGACGTGGTCGTGGTCGCGGCGGGCATCCGGCCGCGCGACGAGCTGGCCGAGGCCGCCGGACTGGCCAAGGGCCCCCGCGGCGGCTTCCTGGTCGACGACTCCTGCGCCACCGCCGACCCCGCGGTCTGGGCCATCGGCGAGTGCGCGTCACTGAGCGTCGAGGGCGGCGACGGCGTCTGCTACGGCCTGGTCGCGCCCGGGTACGCCATGGCCGAGGTGGTCGCCGACCGGATCACCGGCGGCGGATCGAAGATGGCCCTGCCCGACACCTCCACCAAGCTCAAGCTGCTCGGGGTCGACGTGGCCAGCTTCGGCGCCCCGTTCGCGCCCGGCCTGGACGTGGTGGTGACCGACCAGGTCACCGGCGTCTACGCCAAGCTGCTGCTCACCGACGACGCCAAGACCCTGCTCGGCGGCATCCTCGTCGGCGACGCCAGCGCGTACCCGACGCTGCGGGCCAGCCTCGGCGGGCCGCTGCCGGCCGCGCCGCTGGCCATGCTGGCCCCGGCCGGGGACGGCGCCGTGAAGATGGACCTGCCGGGCACCGCGCAGGTGTGCTCCTGCCACGCGGTGACCAAGGACCACGTCACCGACGCGATCGCGGGCGGCTGCGCCGACGTGGCCGGGCTGAAGACCTGCACCAAGGCGGGCACCGGCTGCGGTTCCTGCATCCCGCTGCTCAAGCAGCTGCTGGCCGCGGGCGGGGTGGCGCAGAGCAAGGCGCTGTGCGAGCACTTCACGTACTCGCGGCAGGAGCTGTTCGACATCATCCGGGTCCGCCGGGTCACCTCGTTCTCCGAGCTGGTGAGCACGTACGGCAGCGGCCGCGGCTGCGACATCTGCAAGCCCGCGATCGCCTCGATCCTGGCCACCACCAACCCCGGCTACATCCTCGACGGCGAGCAGGCCGCGCTGCAGGACACCAACGACCACTTCCTGGCCAACATCCAGCGCGACGGCACGTACTCGGTGGTGCCGCGCATCCCCGGGGGCGAGATCACGCCGGAGAAGCTGATCGTGATCGGCGAGGTGGCGCGGGACTTCGGGCTGTACACGAAGATCACGGGTGGGCAGCGGATCGACCTGTTCGGCGCCCGCGTCGAGCAGCTGCCGGTCATCTGGCAGCGGCTGGTCGAGGCCGGGTTCGAGTCCGGCCACGCGTACGGCAAGGCGCTGCGCACGGTGAAGAGCTGCGTCGGCGAGACCTGGTGCCGGTACGGCGTGCAGGACTCCGTCGGCCTGGCCATCGACCTGGAGCTGCGCTACCGCGGCCTGCGCGCCCCGCACAAGCTCAAGTCCGCGGTCAGCGGCTGCGCCCGCGAGTGCGCCGAGGCCCGCAGCAAGGACTTCGGCATCATCGCCACCGAGAACGGCTGGAACCTGTACGTCGCCGGCAACGGCGGCTTCCGCCCGCGCCACGCGGACCTGTTCCTGACCGACCTGTCGACCGAGGACCTGGTCCGCTACATCGACCGGTTCCTCATGTACTACATCCGCACCGCCGACCGGCTCCAGCGCACCGCCGCCTGGCTGGAGGCGATGGACGGTGGACTCGACCACCTGCGCGACGTCATCGTGGACGACTCGCTCGGGCTGTGCGCCGAACTCGACGCGCAGATGGCCCAGCACGTCACGGCATACGCCGACGAGTGGCGGGCCACCCTGGACGACCCGGACCGGCTGGCCCGCTTCGTCTCGTTCGTCAACGCACCGGAGACCCCCGACCCGGACATCACGTTCGAGGTGGAGCGCGGGCAGAAGGTCCCGACGCGCCAGGGTCCGGTGCCCGTCACCATCGGAGGTGCCCGGTGACCATCACTGCGACTACGGCGTTCTGGACCTCGGTGTGCTCGTACGACCGGCTGCTGCCCGAGCGGGGCGTGGCCGCGCTCGTCGACGGGGTGCAGATCGCGATCTTCCGTACCTACGACGGCGACCTGTACGCCATCGGCAACCGCGACCCGATCGCGGGCGCCCAGGTGATGTCGCGCGGCATCGTCGGCGACCGCGGCGGCGTGCCGACGGTGGCCTCGCCGCTGCACAAGCAGGTCTACGACCTGCGCACCGGCGAGTGCCTGGACCTGCCGGGCGTGGCCCTGCCCACGTACCCGGTGCGGTGTGAGGGCGGCACCGTCGAAGTCACGCTGGACCGGCCGTGAGCAGTCCGCACACCGGTCCCGCCACGGGGGACGAGGACGGGTCATGACCGAGCTGGCCGGGTTCACCGTCGGCGTCACCGCCGACCGTCGGCGGGACGAACTGGCCGCACTGCTGGAACGCCGCGGCGCCCGGGTGGTCATCGCCCCGGCGCTGCGGATCGTCCCGCTGCACGACGACTCGCAGCTGCGCGAGGCGACCCGGCGCTGCCTGGACGCGCCGCCCGACATGGTGGTGGCCAACACCGGCATCGGCATGCGGGGCTGGCTGGAGGCGGCCGAGGGCTGGGGCCTGGCCGACCCGCTGCGCGCGGTGCTGGTGCACGCGTACATCGTGGCCCGCGGGCCCAAGGCCCGCGGCGCGGTGCGCGCCGCCGGACTGCACGACCAGTGGTCGCCGGACTCGGAGAGCTGCGACGAGTGCCTGGCCCACCTGCTCCAGCGCGGGGTCGCCGGGAAGGTCATCGCGGTTCAGCTGCACGGCGACCAGCAGCCGGAGTTCTGCGCGTCGCTGCGCGCCGCCGGGGCCGAGGTCATCGAGGTGCCCGTGTACCGCTGGGCGCCGCCGCTGGACCCGGCGCCGCTGCACCGGCTGGTCGACCTGGTCTCCAACCGCCTCGTCGACGCCATCACGTTCACCTCCGCCCCGGCGGCGGGCGCGCTCATCGCCGCTGCCGGCGGCGGCGCGGACACCCTGCTCGACGCGCTGCGTCACGACGTCGTGGCCGCCTGCGTCGGGCCGGTCACGGCGGCACCGCTGATCCGGCACAACATCCCGGTCATCGCCCCGGCCCGCGCGCGCCTGGGGGCGATGGTGCGCGCCATCGCCGACGAGCTGCCCCGGCGGGCGGTGACGCTGCGGGTGGCCGAGCACCAGCTCACGCTGCGCGGGCACGCCGCGATGGTCGACGGCGAGCTGAAACCGCTGGCCCCGGCCCCGATGGCGGTGCTGCGGGCGCTGGCGGCGATGCCGGGCAAGGTGCGCTCGCGGGCCTCGCTGCTGCCCGCGCTGCCGCGCGGGGCCGACGAGCACGCGGTCGAGATGGCGGTGGCGCGGCTGCGCGCCGGGCTGGGCGACCCGGCGTTCGTCCAGACGGTGGTCAAAAGAGGCTACCGGCTCCCGGTGGACTGACCGGCCGAGCAGACGTATGGTCCCCGCGTGATGCGTTTCTGGGTACGGCAGCTGGCGGCCGGATTCGGCCTGGCCGCCGTCATCGCGGCGGCACAGTTCGGGGTCGTCTACGGACTCAACGCGCTGCGCCTGGACCGCGAGTTCCTGGCCGGCACCGACAACGACTGGAACCTCCAGCTCAGCTGGATCGCCTGGTTCGCGCTGTGCGCCACCGTCGGCGGGGCCACCTTCGCCGCCGGAATGGCGCAGCGGGAGACCGGCCGCGTCGGCGTGGGCGTGCGGGCGCTCGCGGCGTGCACCGCCGCGCTGGGCGCCGCCACGGTCGCGCTGCCGCTGACGCTGCAACCGGCGCGGTACGCCGTACTGCACGCCTCGTTCGACCCGCAGCTCACCGCCGCGCTCGCGGTCGGCGCGGGGGTGATCGCGGGGCTGCTGCTGTCGCTGTTCGTGGTCGCCCGCAGCCCGCTGAGCACCAACCTGTGGGTGTTCACCGCCGGGGTGTGGGTGCTGGCGGTCGTGTCGTTCCTGGACACCGCCCAGTTCGGGCGCAACCGCGACGCGCTCGGCGACTACTACGACCCGATCCGGCTGGGCGTGCTCGACGTCAGCTCGCTGGAGCCCATCCCCCGTGCCTCGTTCACCGCACCGGTGCTGGCGGTGCTCGCGGCGCTGGTCTGCGGGCTGGTCGCGCGGCGGGCCGGGCGCTCGCGCACGCTGATCGCCCTGTCCGGCGCCGCGGGTCCGCTGCTGATCGCCATCGCGTACGGCATCGGCGGGCCGGGCCTGTCCCGCTCGCTGAGCTACCAGGCCGACGCGTACCTCGGCGCGATGATCGCGGTGGTGGTGGGCCTGCTGGTCACGACCGTCATCGCCCTGGCGCCGCGCCGTGCCCCCGCCCGACCGGCCTTCTGACCCGCGCCCGGCCGACCCCGGGCCGCCGGAGGACTACAACGCCGAGCTGCACTACTACGTGGTGTACGCGACCGAGGCCGACCGCCGCCGCGACGCCCCGCCGCTGACCGTCCTGATCACCGGCCGCAGCCACGCGGACGTCCGCTACCGCGGCTACGAGCACTGCCTGCTGTGGCGCCATCGCGAGGGCGCCTGGGTGTACGACCCGGGCTGGGGCCGCGCCCTGCGCCCCGAGTTCGACGACACCTGGGACCCGGTCCGGCCCGAGCAGGCGGCTGCCCTGGCCGCGCGGATCGAGGGCGCCACGCCGCTGCCGGACCCGGACACGGTGCGGGAGGTCTTCTGGCGTACCGAGCGGGAGATCCGGGACCGCAGCCACCGCCGGGCCCCGTCGCTGCGCGTCGACGGCCGCCAGGTGTGGGTCGAGCGGGTGCGCTGGATGACGCGGCACCGCCTGGAGCCGCTGTGCCGGGAGCTCGGCCTGCCCGCCACCGCGCTCGTCGAGCCGCTGCCCGTCGACACCGAGCTGAGCGGGCGGGACGTGGCCGTCGCCGGGCGGGGCGGGCGCCTGTCGGTGCAGCTCGACGCGGTCGGGGTCTGCACGGTGCGGCTCACGGTCGCCACCACGGAGGACCTGTCCGCACCGGCCGGCGACCTGATCGCCCTGATGAAGGACGCCGTGGACGCGGCCGAGCAGGTCAGGACGGCCTCCACCCGCGAGGCGGTATGGGGCGAGGACCGCATCCGCCTGGACCGTCCCGCAGTGCTCGGGCGGTCCTCGGAGCACGCCTCACTCGACGACTGCGACCTCCAGTTCGGCGCCTGGTTCGCGATCTCGGCCGACGGCTCGATGGAGACCTGGCTGTTCGCCTGCGCCTGCGATGAGGAGGTGATCCTCGGCCAGCGGATCCGCGACGCGGACACGGTGCGGCCCGGAGACCGGCTGTGGTTCCTCGACGACTCCGCGATCGCGCCGCTGCGGCTGGCCCGCGCGGCCTGCCCGGCGCCGCTGGACCCCGCCTGCGACTGCCCGGTCCACCGCAACCTGCGGATGAGCCACCTGCCCACCGGCAACGCCAAACTGATCGCGCAGACCCTCGACGGCCTGCCGCTGCTCCGCCCCCTCGACGACCCGAGCTGGTGACCGCCCCCCGTCGCCGCAGAGCGGCGGCGCTCGTGCAGTTTCGGGGAAAGTGCACGAATTCCGTCGTCCATTCCAGCGCTTTCCCCGAAACTGCACGAACGCACCGCGCCCGCCCCGCGTGGCGGCGGGGCGGGCGCGGTGGGGTACACGTCAGGCCAGCGGGAGGTAGACCTTGCCGCCGGATTCGACGAACTCGGCCGACTTGTCGGCCATGCCCTTGGCGGCGTACTCCTTGAGCTCCTGGCTGATGCGCATGGAGCAGAACTTCGGCCCGCACATCGAGCAGAAGTGGGCGGTCTTCGCGGCGGGCGCGGGCAGCGTCTCGTCGTGGTACGCCCGCGCGGTGTCGGGGTCCAGCGCCAGGTTGAACTGGTCCTCCCAGCGGAACTCGAACCGCGCCTTGCTCAGCGCGTCGTCCCAGGCCTGGGCGCCGGGGTGCCCCTTGGCCAGGTCGGCGGCGTGCGCCGCGATCTTGTACGCGATCACGCCCGCCTTCACGTCGTCGCGGTTCGGCAGCCCCAGGTGCTCCTTCGGCGTGACGTAGCAGAGCATCGCGGTGCCCCACATGGCGATCATCGCGGCGCCGATGGCACTGGTGATGTGGTCGTACGCGGGGGCGATGTCGGTGGTCAGCGGGCCGAGCGTGTAGAACGGCGCTTCGTGGCACCACTCCTGCTGGAGGTCCACGTTCTCCTTGATCTTGTGCATCGGCACGTGGCCGGGGCCCTCGACCATGACCTGGACGTCGTGGCGCCACGCGATCTCGGTCAGCTCCCCGAGCGTACGCAGCTCGCCGAGCTGCGCCTCGTCGTTGGCGTCCGCGATGGACCCCGGGCGCAGCCCGTCCCCCAGCGAGAACGTGATGTCGTACTTCGCGAAGATCTCGCAGAGCTCCTCGAAGTGGGTGTAGAGGAAGTTCTCCCGGTGCCCGGCCAGGCACCACGCGGCCATGATCGAGCCGCCGCGCGAGACGATGCCGGTGACCCGGTCGGCCGCGAGCGGGACGTAGCGCAGCAGCACGCCTGCGTGCACGGTCATGTAGTCGACGCCCTGCTCGGCCTGCTCGATGATGGTCTCGCGGTAGACCTCCCAGGTCAGCTTCAGCGGGTCGCCCTTGACCTTCTCCAGCGCCTGGTAGATCGGCACGGTGCCGATCGGCACGGCCGAGTTGCGCACGATCGCCTCGCGGGTCTCGTGGATGCGCGGGCCGGTGGACAGGTCCATCACCGTGTCGGCGCCCCACTTGGTGGCCCAGGTGAGCTTGTCGACCTCCTCGGCGACGTCGGAGGTGACCGCCGAGGTGCCGATGTTGGCGTTGACCTTCACCAGGAACCCCTTGCCGATGATCATCGGCTCGATCTCGGGGTGGTTGACGTTGGCGGGCAGCACGGCCCGGCCCGCGGCGATCTCGTCGCGGACGAACTCCGGGGTCACGCCCTCGCGGACGGCCACGAACTCCATCTCCGGCGTGACGATCCCGGCCCGCGCGCAGCCGAGCTGGGTGACGGGCGCGCCGTGCAGGCGGCGGTCCTCGACCCAGTTCGTACGCGGCAGGTCGGCGAAGACGCCCGGCCCCGACGTGTCGTACAGCCGCACGGGGGTGCTGCCGTCGGTCAGCTCGACCTCCGCGAACGGCACCTGGATGTCGGGGCGCGAGCCCTCGACGTAGACCTTGCGTCTCATGTTGCCTCCTTGAGCCGAGGGAAGTGGTTCAGCGGGCCCGCCCCGCTGCCGATCCGCCAGTCCTGCGCGCCGAGCAGCGCCGCGCGCACGTACCGGTTGGCGTAGGCGATCGAGTCCTCGACCGGGTATCCCTGCGCCAGGCGCGCCGCGATCGCGGCCGAGAACGTGCAGCCGGTGCCGTGGGTGTTGCCGGTCGGGATGCGCGGCGCGCGCATGAACCGCGTGCCGTTGGCCGTCCACACCGCGTCGACCGATTCCGCGCCGCCCAGGTCGCCGCCGGTGACCACCACGCACGGCGGCCCCTGCGAGGCCAGCTGCGCCGCCGCCCCGGCCATGTCGGCGGGGGTGGCGACCTGCCAGCCGAGCAGCGCTGACGCCTCGTCGATGTTGGGCGTGACCACCGTCGCGTACGGCAGCAGCCGCTCGATGGCGCTGACGATGCCCAGCCGCCGCCCGGTCGACGCGGTCAGCACCGGGTCGAGCACCATGCGCGGCAGTTCGCCGTTGCGGGCGCGGGCGCGGATGTTCGCGGCGATCTCGCCGGTGGCCACCATGCCGATCTTCACGGCCGAGATCGGCAGGTCCTCCAGCACCGCGCCGAGCTGCGCGGCCACCACCGAGGGCGGCATCGCGTGCACGTCGCTGACGGTCTTCGTGTTCTGCGAGGTCACCGCGGTGATGACACTGGCGCCGTAGCAGTCCAGGGCCGCGAACGTCTTCAGGTCCGCCTGGATGCCCGCGCCACCGCTGCTGTCCGACCCGGCGATGGTCAGCACGACGTGCGGGGTCTCATGAGGGGTCATGCGATCACTGTCGCCCGGCGGCGGCCGGAGCCGTCGCACACGCCGTCCCACGCCGCGCACAGCCGCGCGGTCGCCTCGGCCGGATCGTCGGCGCGCATGACCGCGCCGAGCACCGCGACCCCGGCCGCGCCCGCCTCCCGGCACGCCGCGACCTGCTCCGGGGCGGTCACCCCGCCGAGCGCGAGCACCGGGCGACCCGCGAGGCCGCACAGCCGCCGCAGTTCGGCCGGGCCGAGCGCCGGGCCGTAGCCGGGTTTGGTGGCGGTGGGCCAGACCGGGGACACGGTCGCGTAGTCCTCGTTGGTCAGCCGGGCCAGCTCGGCCTCGCCGTGGCAGGAGCGGCCGAGCACGTGCGGGCGGCCCAGCGGCGCGACCGCACCGGCGCTCAGGTGCAGCGCCTCGCCTTCGAGCACGTCCTGCCCGCCCGCGATGAGCAGGCCGCCGACGGGTTCGAGCAGGGCGCGCAGCGCGTACGCCAGCTCCAGCCGCGCCGGCCGCGGCAGATCCTTCTCCCGCAGCAGCACGTGCCGCGCCCCGCCCGCGACCGCGGCGGCGACCACCTCGGTCAGTGGCCGGGCGGCCACGGCCCGGTCGGTCACCACGACCACCCCGCGCACCGGGCTCACCATGACGGCAGGCCGTCGGTCGAGGTGGACGCCAGGGCGTACCGGCGCACCGGGATGCGCCCGGCGCGGGCGGCCAGCCGTCCGGCGAGCACCGCGTGGCGCATCGCCGCGGCCATCGCGGCCGGGTCGGCGGCCCGGGTGACCGCGCTGGCCAGCAGCACCGCGTCGCAGCCCAGTTCCATGGCGCGGGCGGCGTCGCTGGCGGTGCCGATCCCGGCGTCGAGGATGACCGGGCAGGTCACCGCCTCGCGGATCAGCTCGATGTGGTGCGGGTTGCTGATGCCCAGGCCCGACCCGATCGGGGCGCCCGCAGGCATCACGGCGGCGCAGCCCAGATCGGCCAGCCGCCGCGCCAGCACCGGGTCGTCGGTGGTGTACGGCAGCACCGTGAACCCGTCGCCGACCAGCCGCTCGGCCGCCCGCAGCAGCTCGACCGCGTCCGGCAGCAGGGTCCGGTCGTCCCCGATCACCTCAAGCTTGATCCAGTCGGTCTCGAACGCCTCCCGGGCCAGGTGCGCGGTGCGTACGGCGTCGGCGGCGGTGAAGCAGCCGGCGGTGTTCGGCAGCACCCGGACCGCGCAGCGCTCCAGCACGTCCATCAGCCCGGCCGGGGTGGTCGGGTCGATGCGGCGCAGCGCCACGGTCACCAGCTCGGTGCCGCCCGCCACCAGCGCCTGCTCCAGGCTGTGCAGGCTGGACGCGCCGCCGGTGCCCAGGATCAGGCGCGAGCTGAACTCGACCCCGCCGAGGGAGAACCTGTCGTCCACCTCAGCCGCCCTGCACGGCGGTGAGCACCTCGACCCGGTCGCCGTCGACCAGGCGGGTCTGCGGCCAGTCGGCGCGGCGCACCACCTCGCCGTTGACGGCCACCGCCACCCCGCGCGGCGGCACCGGCAGGTTGTTCAGCAGCTCGGCGACGGTCTCGGTGTTGTCGGTCCGGCGGGGAACGTCGTTCACGACGACTGTGATCATCTGGCACCTCCGGCGGAAAGGCGTTGCGGCGTGAAAGGCGCCCACAGCAGGGGCAGCGCCCGCCCGTCCACCAGGTCGGCGACGGCGTGCGCGGTGTACGGGGCGGCCAGCACCCCGTGGCGGTAGTGCCCGGTCGCGACGAGCAACCGGGGCGACGCCCCGGCCGGCTCCAGCTCGCCGACGATCGGGCCGTTGTCCTCGGTGCCGGGGCGGTGGCCCGTCGACACCTCGACCAGCGCGTGCTCGCCGAGCTCCGGCACCAGGTCGGTGGCGGCGCGCAGCAGATCCCTGATGCCGCCGGCGGTGGCGTGCCCGTCGGCGCGCTCCTCGACCGTCGCCCCGACCAGGACCTCGCCGTCGGCGCGGGGAACGAGGTAGACGGCGCGGCCGTCGGCGTACCCCCGGATGACGTGGCGCAGCACCACCGGCCCGCGCAGGCGCACGATCGTGCCCTGCACCGGCCGGACCGGCAGCCCGGCCAGCTCGGCGCTGGCGCAGCCCGCGGCCAGCACCACGGTGTCGGCGGCGGTGTCCAGGTCGGCCAGCGACGCGACCGCCGCCCGGCGGACCGGGACCAGCGAGCGCAGCGCGGCGACGACCTTGCGGGGGTCGATCTGGTGGTCGGACTCGACGAGGACCCCGCGTGCCCGCGGGTGCAGCAGCGGCTCGCGTTCGCGCAGCTGGTCGCTGTCCAGCGTCACGACCGGGGTGCCCAGCTCCCGCTGGTGGGTCCACAGCCGCCGCAGCTGCGCCAGGTCGTCGGCGGTCAGCCCGACCTGGAGGGTCCCCTCGGTGCGGTGTCCCAGCTCGTGTCCCGACGCCGCGGCCAGCTCCCGCGCGTACGCGGGCCAGCGCCGGGCGGATTCGAGCAGCAGCTCGGTCAGCTCCTGCTCGCCGAAGTAGGACTCCCCGACCGGCGCCAGCATCCCGGCGGCCACATGGGACGCACCGCTGCCGGGATCGGGGTCGTAGACGGTGACCTCGTGGCCGCGGCGCGCGCACTCCCAGGCGATGGAGAGTCCGATGATGCCGCCGCCGACGACGGATACCCTGCGCGGAATCATCCGCTTCTCCTCCCTGCGCCGGCATTATCCGGATCAGGTTCGACGGTCGGGAGCGAATCAGCTCCCCTCTCAGCCCAGTTCACTGGGCTCCCGTGGGGTTTCATGCAGTGTGTTGCGTGTGTGTTACGTAGGCTACCCGTCAGTTTTCAGGCCAGCCGAGCGCAGCGTAACCCTGCCCGCACCGACTGGCAACCACGTGTTCGTATGGCATCCAAACTCGCCGATCATCCGATGCCGTTGTCACGGCAACGGCATAACCTGCGGCTCGGCTGTCGGCACCGCGCGACGGATCAGGTACGACAGACGCTCCATCTCCTGCCACAATCCGCGCACCGGCCGCTGTGGACACTCCCGGAACAGGGCGAGCACCTGCGCGAACGTCAACCCGAGCTCCTGCCGCACCACGCTGCGCACGCGGACGTCGACGCTGTCGGCCGGAGCCAGCACCAGCCCGAACCAGCCCTCCTGCGCCGCGATCGAGGCCCGGGCGGCCTCGTTCAGACAACGACCGAGCTCGACGGCGAACCGGCTGCCGCAGGCCGCGCAGTGAACCTCGGCACACCAGCGCAGATAGCCCTCATGGTGGTAGCCCGACAGGAACCACCGTGTCGGACGGTCACACCCCGGGCAGGGCCTGACCGCTCCCGCTGACAATTAGCGTCAGGCCGCGACGGCGGCGAGCAGGTCGGCGACTGCCTGCGCCGGGTCGGGGGCCTCGGAGACCGCGCCGATCACCGCGACGCCGTGGGCCCCGGCCGCGAGCAGGGCCGGCACGCGGGCGGCGGTCACGCCGCCGATCGCGATGATGGGGGTGCCGGCGCACTGCCGCACCACGGCCCGCAGCCCCTCCGGCCCGATCGCCACCGGCAGGTCGTCCTTGGTCACCGTGGCGAAGCAGGGGCCGACGCCGAGGTAGTCGGCCCCGTCGCCGACCGCGCGCAGCGCCGTCGCGGGCACCCGGGCGGTGGCGCCGAGGATCGCGTCCGGGCCGAGCAGCCGCCGCGCGGCCGCCACGGGCAGGTCGTCGGCGCCGACGTGGCCGCCGCGCGCGCCCGCCGCCAAGCCGACGTGCAGCCGGTCGTTGACCAGCACCGGAATCCCGTGCGGGCGGCACAGGGCGACGATCTGGCCCGCCAGGTCGTAGCAGTAGCGGTCGGTCCAGTCGTCGGCCGGCCGGAACTGGATCACCAGGTCCGGGGTGGCGACGCTGAGCGCCGCCCGCACGATCGCGACCGGATCACGTCCCGGCCTGCTGTCGGTCACCAGATGCAGCCGCCCCAACCCCATGGCGCACACGCTACCGCCAGACGGGGCGGGCGGGATCGTGCAGTTTCGGGGAAAGTGCGGCTACGACGCTCAAGATTCCAGCGCTTTCCCCGAAACTGCATGGACTCAGCGGACGTCCCAGACGGGTTCGGGGGTTTCCACGACCTCGCCGTCGTTCTGGAAGACGAGGAAGCGGTCGAAGGAGCGGGTGAACCAGCGGTCGTGCGTGACCGCGACGACCGTGCCCTCGAAGCTCTCCAGGCCCTGCTCCAGCGCTTCGGCGCTGGCCAGGTCGAGGTTGTCGGTGGGCTCGTCGAGCAGCAGCAGCGTCACGCCGGACAGCTCCAGCAGCAGCACCAGGAACCGGGCCTGCTGCCCGCCGGACAGCGTGCCGAACCGCTGCTCGCCCTGCTTGGCCAGCTCGTACCGGTCGAGCACCTTGTACGCGGCCTCGCGTCCCAGCGACGGCCGGTGCGCGTCGCCGCGCCACAGGATGTCGAGCAGCTCCCGCCCGGCCAGGTCGGGCCGGTCGTGGGTCTGCGAGAAGTGCCCCGGCACGACCCGCGCCCCCAGCCGGCACCTGCCCTGGTGGCCGACCTTGGCGTGCTCGGCGCCGTCGGCCGAGCGCCCGGACGGGTCGTCGGTGCTCTGCGCCAGCAGGCGCAGGAAGTGCGACTTGCCGGTGCCGTTGGCGCCGAGCACGGCCAGGCGGTCGCCGTACCAGAGTTCCAGGTCGAACGGGAAGGTGAGGTTGTCGAGTTCGAGCTGCTCGCACATGACGGCGCGCTTGCCGGTGCGGGCGCCGCGCAGCCGCATCTGGATCTGCTGGTCCTTGGGCGGCAGCGGCGGCGGGCCGTCCTCCTCGAACTTGCGCAGCCGGGTCTGGGCGGCCTGGTAGCGCGAGGCCAGCCCGTCGTTGTACGCCGCCTTCTGCTTGTACATCAGCATCAGCGTGCGCAGCTTCTCGTGCTCCTCGTCCCAGCGGCGGCGGCGCTCCTCCATGCTGTCGTGCCGGGCCACCCGGGCCTCGTGCCAGGAGGCGAAGTTGCCGGGATGCGTCCACGCGCTGCCGCCCTCGACCGCGACCACCCGGTCGGCGGTCTGGTTGAGCAGCTCGCGGTCGTGCGACACGTAGAGGACCGACTTCTTCGACTCGCGCAGCCGCTGCTCCAGCCAGCGCTTGGCGGGCACGTCGAGGAAGTTGTCGGGCTCGTCGAGCAGCAGCACCTCGTCGGTGCCGCGCAGCAGCAGCTCCAGCGCGAAGCGCTTCTGCTGGCCGCCGGAGAGGGTGCGCACGGGCCGCTCCCGGGTCTCGTCCCAGGGCTTGTCCAGGATGAGCGTGGAGACGGTGTCGAACAGCACCTCGGCCTCGTAGCCGCCCGCCTCGCCGAACGCCGACAGCGCCTCGGCGTAGCGCAGCTGCGCCTGCTGGGCGATGCTGCTGAGCGGCCCCTGCGCCTCAGCCTCGCGCATCGCGTGCTCGGCGCGCACCAGCTTGGCCCCGGCCGCCTGCAACCGCGGCTCGACCAGCGAGAACGCCAGCTCGGCGAGGGTGGCGTCGCCGCCGCCCGCCGCGCCGGTCGCCGCCGACGACCCGTACATGCCGATGAACTGGCGCATCACGCCCAGGCCGCCGGCGCGCGCGATGCCGCCGACCGGTGTCGGCAGGTCGCCCGCGACCATCTTCAGCAGCGTCGTCTTGCCCGCGCCGTTCGGGCCGACCAGCGCGACCTTGGCGCCCTCGCCGACCCGGAACGACACTTCGGAGAAGAGCACCCGCCCGTCGGGCAGCGTCCACGACACGCCCGAGACATCCACATAACCCACGCGGGAATCCTGCCTGATCAGAGGGCCTGCGGGCGAGTCACTTTCAGCACCCGGAAACCGGACCCGCTGGCGTGCCGGTCCGTGTGCCAGCCCTGCTCGTTGAGCCAGGCCTGGAGCGAGTCGGCACCCTTGTGCCGGCCCACGACCAGCCAGGCCACCCCGTCCGGGGCCAGCCGGGGCAGCCAGCGCAGCAGCAGCTCGTGCAGCTCGGGCTTGCCGATGCGGATCGGCGGGTTGGACCAGATCTGCGCGAACTCGACAGTCTCCGGCACCGCGTCGGGCTCGGCCACCCGCACCCGCTCCGACACGCCCAGCCGCTGCGCGTTGGCCTCGGTGAACTCGCGGGCACGGGAGTTGACGTCGACCGCCCACACCTGGGCCTGCGGCGCCCGGCGGGCCAGCACCATCGTGATCGGCCCGTAGCCGCAGCCCAGGTCGAGCAGGGTGCCGGTAGTCGCGGCGGTGGGCAGATCGCCCTTTTTCAGCAGTACGGTCGTGCCGGTGTCCAGCCGGTCGGCGGAGAACACGCCGCCTGCCGAGGTCAGGGTGTATTCGTCGCCGCCGATGCTGAATTCGACCTCTCGCGGACGGACCGGCGCGCCCGGCTCCGCGGTGAAATAATGCTCGCCCACCGGCCCATTCTCCCCCGAACGGACGGACTCCCGCGCCGCAGGGTTAAGGGCGACTGTGTCGTCCATTACGCTGTGCGACATGGCTCACGGCTACGGGACTGGCGCAGGGGACTGGACTCCGTCCTCCCGGCGCGACCCGCGCGACCGCGACCCCCAGGATCCGCGTACACCAGGCGAGACCAGGGCGAGTCGGCATGGAACCCAGCGCGGCGACACCCATGACGCAGAGTCACCAGATCGTGGCGATCGGGGTTCGGGCCGCCGCCGGGCTCCCGAGGCGCCCACCTCCGGTGGCGCGCCCGACCGGTTCAACGGCTTCACCGAGCACAAGCCGCCGCCATCGCGCGGTGGCACCCAGGACCGTTTCGGCAGCCCCGACCGTTCCGGCCGGGGCTTCGGCCGGGGGGGCGCCGCGCCGGACCGCGCGGGCACCCCGGATCGCGGCACCCCGGATCGCGGCACCCCGGATCGTGGTACGCCCGGCCGTGGGACCCAGGACCGCACCGGCTCGCCGGGCCGCGGCGCCGGGTTCGACCGGGGCCTGCCCCCGTCGTCCGGCGGACCGACCGCATACGACGGCGGCCGCCGCGGCGCCGAACCGCCCCGCACCGCCGAACCCGGCCGCGGCCAGTCCGCACCGCCCGGTACGGGCCGGCGGCCCGCGCCCGGCGGACCGGTCCCCGGCGAGCCGCCGGGCGCCCGCAACGGCTCGCTGGCCCGCCCGCGCGGCGTCGGCGACCCGCCGCCCCCGCCGGTGCAGGCCGGGCGCGGCGCGCCCGCCGCACCGCCGCGCCGCGGCACCGAGCAGCCCGGACAGCGTCCCGGCACCCTGCCCGCGCCCGTGTCCCCCGGGCTGCCCGCACGCACGGGCGGCGGGCCGGGCAGCCGGACCGCCGCGCCCGTCGGCCCGGCCAACCCGGTGCGGGTCACCCCGCCGCCGACCCGGCCGTCGATCACGGCGCCGCCCCCGCCGCCGCCCCCGCAGCGCACCGGCGGAATGCGCCCGGCCGACGCGGGCGGCCGGTTCCAGCGGCTGCCGATCAACCCGAACATGTCCAACCGGTGGAAGAAGACGCTGAGCGTGCTCGGCGTCGTCGCGGTGCTCGCCGTGTGCGCGGTGGGCTCGTTCCTGATGGTGCTCGACGAGAAGAACAGCAGCGGCGCGCAGGCCAACAGCTCGCCCCCGCCGACGGCCACGCCCGTCGACATCTCCTCGCGCGAGGTCGACGGCAAGCCGCTGACCACGCAGGAGGTCTTCCCCGCCTCGAAGATCGTCATCGACGTGAACAAGCCGACCGAGGCGTACACGCTGGTGAAGGCGCAGGTGCTCAAGGACTGCCGGGCCACCACCAACGGCGACCTCACCAAGCTGATCGCGAAGCTGGGCTGCAGCCAGGTCGTGCGCGGCACGCTGCGCTCCCCCAACGGGCAGTACCTGGTCACCGGCGGCATCGTCAACCTCGACACCGTCGCCAGCGCCGAGCAGGCGTACGAGGCGATCAAGCCGATCGTCGACGCGGGCAAGGGCCGCTTCCTCGGATACGCCCCCGACAGCAAGACCCGGCCGCTGGCCCTGTCCTCCACCCACGCCGGGTGGAACATCAAGGGCCACTACCTCGTCTACTGCGTGATCGCGCGCTCCGACGGCGACGAGATCGCCGTCGGCGACCCGTTCGCCAAGCAGATCCTCTACGACGTGATCGAGTTCTACCTGCGCGGCAAGGTGCTGGAGGACCGGGCGTTCGACCCGATCGCCGCCAGCGGCGTGGCCGACCCGAGCGCCACCCCGGCCCCGTCCGCGGGCTGAGACGGCCTCAGACGCTTCCGCGGGCCCCGGCCGGGGTGCCGCGAAGGTTGCGGGTCTGCTCGGCCCGTGCCGCGAACTCGGCCGCCTCCGGGTAGCCGACCGCGACCAGGTTCAGCCCGTGCGGGGGCGCCACGACGACGTCGTTGGACCGCTCGGTGCGGCTCAGCAGCGAGGCGGGCCAGCCCGGCTCGCGCCGCCCGTCGCCCACGGTCAGCATCGCGCCCACCAGGCTGCGCACCATCGCCTGGCAGAACGCGTCCGCCTGCACGGTGGCGATCAGCACCCCGTCGGGCTCACGCCGCCACGACATCGCGGTGATCTGCCGGATGGTGGTGGCGTGCTCCTTGCGCTTGCAGAACGCCGCGAAGTCGTGCTCGCCGCACAGCCCGGCCGCGGCCGCGTTGAGCCGGTCCAGGTCGAGCGGGCGCTGCCAGAACAGGGTGTCCAGCCGCCGCAGCGGGTTCGGCCCGGCCTCGGCGTCGCTGGCCCGGTACTCGTAGCGGCGCCACAGGGCCGAGAAGCGGGCGTCGAACTCCGGGGGCACCGCGGCGGCCCGCAGCACGCGCACATCGGCGGGCAGCAGCCCGGCCAGGCGGCGGACCAGGGTGGGCGCCAGGGCGGCCCAGCGGTCGTCGGGCAGCTCCACGTGGCAGACCTGGCCCGTGGCGTGCACCCCGGCGTCGGTGCGCCCGGCGACGGTCAGGCCGGTCGGGTTGCCGGGACCGGCGATCCGTTCCAGCTCGGCCAGCAGCACCCCGGCCACGGTGCGCCGTCCCGGCTGGGCGGCCCAGCCGGAGAAGTCGGTGCCGTCGTACGCGACGTCCAGCCGTACCCTCATCGCCTCTTGACCTCCCCCTAAATGGACCGAAGCTCCTCCCCCGGCCGCGTGGCGCGGCGGGAGAGGAGCTTCGGATCGGACGTGCGCCTTACTTGTCGGCGTCCGCGTCGGCAGCCGGCTCGTCGGCGGCCTCGCCGGACAGGACGGCGACCTTGTCCTCCTGCGCAGCCTTCTTGGCCTGGGCCTTGGCGGCCTTGGCCGGCGCGGCGGGCGCCGCCACCACGAGCTCCTCGACCAGCTCGATGATCGCCATCGGAGCGGCGTCACCCTTGCGCGGGCCGGTCTTCACGATCCGGGTGTAACCGCCGTTGCGGTTGGCGTACCGCGGCGCGATCGTCTCGAACAGGGCCACGAAGGTGTCCCGCTCGCCGATCGTCTTGCGGACGTCACGCCGGGCCGCGAGGTCGTCCCGCTTGGCCTTGGTGATCAGACGCTCGGCCAGCGGGCGCAGCCGCTTGGCCTTGGTCTCGGTGGTGGTGATGCGCCCGTGCTTGAACAGCGACGTGGCCAGGTTGGCCAGGATCAGCTGCTCGTGCGCGGGGCTGCCCCCGAGGCGGGGACCCTTGGTGGGCGTGGGCATTGGTGCTCCTTGATGTCTTACCGAGCTGCCGAGGCAGGCTTACAGCTGCTCGGTCTCACGGTAGTCGTCAGTGTCGTAGTCAGCCTCGCCGTAGGTGTCCACGACGTGCGCCGGGTCGAAGTTCGGGGCCGAGTCCTTCAGCCCCAGACCCATTCCGGCCAGCTTCATCTTGACCTCGTCGATCGACTTCTGCCCGAAGTTGCGGATGTCGAGCAGGTCCGCCTCGGTACGCCCGATGAGCTCACCAACGCTGTTGATGCCCTCGCGCTTGAGGCAGTTGTACGACCGGACGGTCAGGTCCAGCTCCTCGATCGGCAGTGCCAGGTCGGCAGCGAGCTGCGCGTCCTGCGGCGACGGGCCGATGTCGATGCCCTCGGCGGTCTCGTCCAGCTCGCGGCACAGGCCGAACAGCTCGACCAGGGTCGAGCCGGCCGAGGCCAGCGCGGTCCGCGGGGGGATGGACGCCTTCGACTCGACGTCGATGATCAGACGGTCGAAGTCGGTGCGCTGCTCGACACGGGTCGCCTCGACCCGGTAGGTCACCTTGAGCACCGGCGAGTAGATCGAGTCGACCGGGATGCGGCCGATCTCGGCACCGGCGTTCTTGTTCTGCGCCGCCGTGACGTAGCCACGACCCCGCTCGACGGTCAGCTCCATGTCGAGCCGACCCTTGCCGTTCAGGGTGGCGAGCTTGAGGTCCGGGTTGTGCACGCTGACACCGGCCGGGGGCTGGATGTCACCGGCGGTCACGTCGCCAGGGCCCTGCTTGCGCAGGTACATGCTGACCGGCTCGTCGTGCTCCGACGAGACGCACAGGTCCTTGACGTTCATGACCAGCTCGACCACGTCCTCCTTGACACCGGGGATCGTGGTGAACTCGTGCAGCACACCGTCGATCTTGATGCTGGTCACGGCCGCGCCCGGGATCGAGCTGAGCAGCGTGCGACGCAGCGAGTTGCCGAGGGTGTAGCCGAATCCGGGCTCAAGCGGCTCGATGGTGAACCGGGAGCGGGTCTCGTTGATCGTCTCTTCGGTGAGAGTCGGTCGCTGAGAGATGAGCACTGGTGATCTCCTTACGTTGGGCGTCCGCTATTTGACGCCACACGTGACGGGTCGGCCGGTGCGGCATGACGCCGCACCGGCCAGGAGCACTACTTACTTGGAGTAGAGCTCGACGATCAGCTGCTCCTGGACCTGGGTGTCGATCACCTGGCGGGCCGGGAGCGTGTGGACCAGGACCTTGAACTGGCTGGGGATGACCTCCAGCCAGGCCGGCACGCCGCGCGAGCCGGCCTCGGCCTGCGCCACGACGAACGGCGTGAGCTGACGGGACTTGTCCCGGACCTCGACGATGTCGTGCTCGGTCACCCGGTACGACGGGATGTCGACCTTCTTGCCGTTGACCAGGAAGTGACCGTGCTTCACGACCTGGCGGGCGTGGTCACGGGACTTGGCCAGGCCGGCCCGGTAGACGACGTTGTCCAGGCGCGACTCGAGGATCTGGAGCAGAACCTCACCGGTCTTGCCGGACTTGCGGTTGGCCTCTTCGTAGTAGCCCCGGAACTGCTTCTCCAGCACGCCGTAGATGCGGCGGGCCTTCTGCTTCTCGCGAAGCTGGAGCAGGTACTCGGACTCCTTGGTGCGACCGCGGCCGTGCTGGCCGGGCGGGAAGGGGCGCGACTCGAACGGGCACTTCGGCCCATCGCACTTGCTGCCCTTGAGGAACAGCTTGACCTTCTCGCGACGGCAACGGCGGCAGTCTGCGCCGGTGTAACGAGCCATGTTTCTATATCTCCCTTAGACCCGGCGGCGCTTCGGCGGACGGCACCCGTTGTGCGGCTGCGGCGTGACGTCGGAGATCTGCCCGACCTCGAGACCGGCAGCGGTCAGCGAACGGATGGCGGTCTCACGGCCGGAGCCCGGACCCTTGACGAACACGTCGACCTTGCGCATGCCGTGCTCCATCGCGCGACGGGCGGCCGCCTCGGCGGCCAGCTGCGCGGCGAACGGGGTCGACTTGCGCGAGCCCTTGAAGCCGACCTGGCCGGCGGAGGCCCACGAGATCACAGCACCGGTCGGGTCCGTGATGGACACGATGGTGTTGTTGAACGTGCTCTTGATGTGCGCCTGCCCGTGGGAGACGTTCTTACGTTCTTTACGCCGGACCTTCTTTACAGCAGCCCCGGTGCGTGCCTTGGGTGGCATATCTTTGTGCGCTCCTTCTCGATGCGGTTGCTACAGGCGCCCTGGATTACTTCTTGCCGGGCTTCTTCTTGCCGGCCACGGTGCGCTTCGGGCCCTTGCGGGTACGAGCGTTCGTGCGGGTGCGCTGCCCACGGACAGGCAGGCCCTTACGGTGCCGGATGCCCTCGTAGCAACCGATCTCCACCTTGCGGCGGATGTCAGCGGCGACCTCGCGGCGCAGGTCGCCTTCAACCTTGAAGTTCGCTTCGATGTACTCACGAAGCTGGAGGACCTCTTCGTCGGTGAGGTCCTTGGCCCGCTTGTTCGGGTCGATGCCCGTGGCGGAGCACAGCTCCACCGAGCGGGTGCGGCCGATGCCGAAAATGTAGGTGAGCGCGATCTCGACCCGCTTCTCGCGGGGGAGATCGACGCCGACGAGACGTGCCATCTCTGGGCTGCTCCTCGTAAATCGCGGAGGTCTGCGCCCGATCCAACCCCCTCCTGCCCAGGAGGGGCCCCGGCCTCCGACCGGGGGTTGTTCCGCGCAGCTGTCCGACGAGTCGGAGCGTTCCCGCGGCTGGAACGAGCTATTGCTGGTGGTGCTGCAACTGCCTCAGCAGTCGTCAGGGACTGGGATCAGCCCTGGCGCTGCTTGTGGCGCGGGTCGTCACAAATGATCATGACGCGGCCGTGCCGACGGATGACGCGGCACTTGTTGCAGATCTTCTTGACACTCGGCTTGACCTTCACGGCTCGCCTTTGCTGCTATTCCCACCCCGGGCGACCCGGAGCAGGGAAAGACGGACACGGACTCACCCTGTGAGCCAGTGGTTACTTGTAGCGGTAGACGATCCGCCCGCGGGTGAGGTCGTACGGCGAGAGTTCGACGACGACTCGGTCCTCGGGCAGGATGCGAATGTAGTGCTGACGCATCTTGCCGCTGATGTGGGCCAAGACTCTGTGACCGTTAGCGAGCTCTACCCGGAACATTGCGTTCGGGAGCGGCTCGATAACTCGGCCCTCGATCTCGATGGCCCCGTCTTTCTTCGGCATGTCCTCCGCTACCTGACATAGGGTGAATTGGGTCGGCCCACCTGGTCCATCACGACCGGGAGTCCCGGCCGCGCCAGCCGCGGTTCGATCGGCCCCCGAAGCGCGGGGAGCACGAAGGAGTGGACGCGGTGCGCCGATTGGTCAGTCTACGCCCAGGTGGGCATCGATACCAAACCGCGGTGTGCGAACCCGCGGTCGGGTGTGTCGGATCTCATCCCCCCACCGCCCCCACGTCCCCCTCATACGGCGCACCGCAGGTGGGGAAGGGTGCAGTTTCGGGGAAAGTGCACGAATCCTGGTGTTGATTCGCGCACTTTCCCCGAAACTGCACGAGTCCCCACCGCACAGGCGTGCGGACGGGGCCGGGGTCGCGCGAGGTCGGCGCTAGGTCAGGCGGCCTGGGCGGTGAGCAGGTCGCCCAGGCGGTCGCGGCCGCCGTCCTCGGCGGTGAGCACCCACACCCCGTCCTCGAACAGGCCGATCGAGTGCTCGACGTGCGCCGCGGCGGAGCCGTCGCTGGTGACCACGGTCCAGCCGTCGGACAGTTCGACGGTGCGGGCCGAGCCCATCGTGATCATCGGCTCGATGGCCAGCGCCATACCGGGGATCAGCTTCGGGCCGCGGCCGGGGCGGCCGTGGTTGTGGATGTGCGGCTCCTGGTGCATCGCGGTGCCGATGCCGTGGCCGCCGTAGCCCTTGACGATGCCGTACTTGCGGTGCGTCCCGGTGGCCCGCGCGTACGGCCCGCCGCCGTTGCGGACCGACGACTCGATCGCGTACGACACGTCGGTCAGCCGCCCGGTCCCGGCGCGCACCCCGCGCGCCGCCGCGGCGATGCCCGCCCACATGGAGTCCTCCGCCACCGCGGCCATCCGCAGCAGCTCCGGACGGGTCTCCCCCACCCCGACGGTGATCGCGGCGTCGCCGTGCCAGCCGTTCAGGATGGCCCCGCAGTCGATCGAGATCAGGTCGCCCTCGGCCAGCACGTGCCGGGCGTTCGGGATGGTGTGCACCACCTGCTCGTTAACCGATGAGCAGATGGTGGCGGGGAAGCCGTGGTAGCCCTTGAACGAGGGCACCGCGCCGTGCGACCGGATCACGTCCTCGGCGACGGCGTCGAGGTCGGCCGTGGTCACGCCCGGCTTGACCGCGTCCCGGGTCGCCGCCAGCGCGGCCGCCACGACGAGGCCCGCGGCCCGCATCAGGCGCAGCTGCTCGGGAGTCTTGATCTCGATTTCCATGTGCTGCGGCCTTCGCCTTCCTGGTTGCCTTGCCCTACGGGCATCGCTCTTCGGGGTCGCCCCGCCCGGAGTTCGCTCGTGCGCGCGTCCAGCACCGCCCCAGGCCCCTGGCAGGCCGGGAAGCGGCGCGCACCGGCCCGCACACGACAACGCCCGCGGGCACCGGCCCGCGGGCGTTGTTCAAGCTGTGTTCCGGCGGGCGGGGAGCCCACCGTCCGGGGATCACCCCCGCCAATGCTACGCGCTGAACGAGCGCAGCTCGTTGATGGCCCGCTCGGTGACATCCTCCACCGGCCCGGTGGCGTCGATCCCGACGAGCTTGTTCTGGGCGCCGTAGTGGTCGATCAGCGGCGAGGTGTCGCGGGCGTAGACCTTGAGGCGCTCGGCGATGGTCTCGGCCTTGTCGTCGTCGCGCTGGTACAGCTCGCCGCCGCAGCGGTCGCAGACGCCCTCGTGCGACGACGGGTCGAACTCGACGTGCCAGATCTTCTTGCAGCCGTGGCAGGTCCGCCGGCCCGACAGGCGCCGGATCACCTCGTCGTTGTCGACGATCAGCTCAAGCACCAGGTCCAGCATCGCGCCGGTGTCAGCGAGGATCTTGTCCAGCGCCACGGCCTGCGGCACGGTCCGGGGGAAGCCGTCGAGCAGGAAGCCGTCGGCGGCGTCCTCCTCGGCCAGGCGGCTGCGGACCATGTTGATGGTGACCTCGTCCGGGACCAGGCCGCCCGCGTCCATGTACCGCTTGGCCTCCAGGCCGAGGGGCGTGCCCTGGGAGACGTTGGCCCGGAAGATGTCGCCCGTCGAGATCTTCGGGACGGACAGGTGCGAGGCGATGAACTCCGCCTGCGTTCCCTTGCCCGCTCCCGGCGGACCCACCAGCACAAGCCTCATTACCGCACCTCACACAAAAGGGCGAGCCGGTGACGCGCGAACGCGCCACCGACCCGATGCGCCCGGATGATCATCGAAGGAATCCCTCGTAGCTTCGCTGCATCAGCTGGCTCTCGATCTGCTTGACCGTCTCCAGACCCACACCGACCATGATCAGCACCGCGGTGCCGCCGAACGGGAAGTTCTGGTAGCTCGTCGCGTCCAGCCAGCGGAAGAACAGGTTCGGCAGGACGGCGATGATGCCCAGGTACAGCGCGCCGGGGAGGGTGATCCGGCCGAGGATGAAGTCGAGGTAGTCGGCGGTGGGCTTGCCCGGGCGGATACCCGGCACGAAGCCGCCGTACTTCTTCATGTTGTCCGCGATCTCGGTCGGGTTGAACGTGATCGAGACGTAGAAGTAGGTGAAGAAGATGATCAGGACGAAGTACAGCGCGATGTAGCTCCACGACGCCGGGCTGGCCAGGTAGCGGCTGACCCAGGTGTAGAAGGCGCTGGGGTTGTTCTTGTCCATGAACTGCAGCACCAGCGTGGGCAGGTAGAGCAGCGACGACGAGAAGATGACCGGGATGACACCCGCCTGGTTGACCTTCAGCGGGATGTAGGTCGAGGTGCCGCCGTACATGCGCCGGCCGACCATGCGCTTGGCGTACTGCACCGGGATGCGGCGCTGCGCCTGCTCGATGTAGACCACGAGCGCGATGACCACGACGACCAGGCCGAGCACGCCGAAGAAGCCGGGCCAGCCCTTGGACTCCTTCAGGGTCCAGCCCTCGCTGGGGAGGCGGGCCGCGATCGAGGTGAAGATCAGGACGGACATGCCGTTGCCGACGCCACGGTCGGTGATGAGCTCACCCAGCCACATGACGACGCCGGTGCCGGCGGTCATGGTGACCACCAGGGCGGTCAGGGTGGCCCACTCGGGCAGCGAGGTCTTCGGGACGATCGGGAAGTCGTCGCACGCGCCCTGGAACAGCTGGCCGGACTTGGCCAGCGCCACGAACGCCGACGACTGGAGCACCGCCAGGCCGAGGGTCAGGTAACGGGTGTACTGCGTGATCTTCGCCTGGCCGGCCTGGCCCTCCTTGCGCAGGGCCTCCAGCCGCGGGATGACCACGGTGAGCAGCTGCAGGATGATCGACGCGGTGATGTACGGCATGATGCCGAGCGCGAAGACCGACAGGGACAGCAGGGCGCCGCCGGAGAAGAGGTTGAGCAGCGTGAAGACCCCGTTGTCGGCACCGGCCTCCATCAACTGGATGCACTTCTGCACGTTCCCGTACGAGACGCCGGGGCTGGGCAGCGTGGCACCGAGTCGGTAGATCGCGATGATCCCGAGTGTGAACAAGATCTTCTTGCGCAGGTCAGGCGTCTTGAACGCACTGACAAAAGCGGAGAGCAACTTCTTCCTCCTGCGCGCGGCACCGGGAGCCGGTGGGCTGATTAAGGGGCGGAACGGTATTTCAGGCGGTGGTATTGGCCGTTCGTCTGCGGGCGGCCGCAACCGTGCCACGCGCATTCTACGCGTAGCTGGGATCGGACTCTAACAGTCCCAACCCTCAATGGTCAGGTCTGCGCCGCACATATCTGTGCCAGGCTGCGACCTGCCCGTGCCAGCGTAGGCCCCCGCAGGCGGAATGCCCACCGGAAGAGGCCCATAGGCGAGTGTGGCGCCCGACCGCCGAAGCGGTCGAGCGCCACACTATGCCTGTCGTCCTACAGCTCCGTCGCGGAGCCGCCGGCGGCAGCGATCTTCTCCTTGGCGGAGGCGCTGAATGCGTGCGCCTTCACCTGGAGCTTCACGCCGCCCAGCTCACCGGTGCCCAGGACCTTGATCGGCTGGCCCTTGCGGACCGCGCCGGACTCGGCCATCTCCAGCGGGCCGACCTGGCCGCCGTTGGGGAACAGCTCGGCGAGCCGGTCCAGGTTGACCACCTGGAACACGACCTTGAACTTGTTGCGGAAGCCCTTCAGCTTCGGCAGCCGCATGTGGATGGGCATCTGCCCACCCTCGAACGACGGCTTCACCTGGTAGCGGGCCTTCGTACCCTTGGTACCGCGACCGGCGGTCTTGCCCTTGGAGCCCTCACCGCGACCCAGACGGGTCTTGGCGGTCTTGGACCCGGGCGCCGGGCGGAGGTGGTGGATCTTGATCGTCATTACTCGACCTCCTCGACCTTCACGAGGTGGTTGACCGCGAAGATCATGCCACGAATCTCGGGACGGTCTTCCTTCACCACCACGTCGTTGATCCGCTTGAGCCCGAGCGAACGCAGCGACTCGCGCTGGTTGCGCTTGCACCCGATCTCAGACCGCAGCTGGGTGACCTTCAAACGTGCCATCGTTACGCACCCGCTCCCGCACGCGCGGCCAGCAGCGCGGCCGGCGCGACGTCCTCGACCGGCAGCCCGCGGCGGGCCGCGATGGCCTCCGGGGACTCCAGCATCTTGAGCGCGGCCACGGTCGCGTGCACGATGTTGATCGGGTTCGAGGAGCCGAGGCTCTTCGACAGCACGTCGTGGATGCCCGCGCACTCCAGCACGGCACGCACCGGGCCACCGGCGATGACACCGGTACCGGCGCTGGCCGGCTTCAGCAGCACCACACCGGCAGCGGCCTCACCCTGCACCGGGTGCGGGATGGTGCTGCCGATCCGGGGAACCCGGAAGAAGTGCTTCTTGGCCTCCTCGACGCCCTTGGCGATCGCCGCGGGCACCTCCTTGGCCTTGCCGTAGCCGACGCCGACGTTGCCGTCGCCGTCGCCGACGATGACGAGCGCGGTGAAGCTGAAGCGACGACCGCCCTTGACGACCTTCGCCACGCGGTTGATCGTGACGACCCGCTCGAGGTGCGGGGTCTTCTCGACCGGCGCGTTGCCGCGGCCCTCGCCGCGACCGCGACGCTCGCCGCGACCGCGACCGTCGCCGCCGCCCTCAGTGTTACCGGAACCCGTGCCCCGGCGCTGTGGTCCTGGCATTATCCCAGCCACCTTTCCTAGAACTCGAGTCCGGCACCGCGAGCGGCATCCGCCAGAGCCGCGATGCGGCCCGCGTAGCGGTTGCCACCGCGGTCGAAGACGACCTTGGTGATGCCGGCGGCCTTGGCCCGGTCGGCGATGAGCGCACCAACCTTGCCGGCGATGGCGCTCTTGTCGCCCTCGCCGCCCCGGATGGACGCGTCCATGCTCGAAGCCGACGCCACGGTGTGACCCTTGGTGTCGTCCACGATCTGGACCCAGATGTGACGCAGCGACCGGGTGACGACCAGGCGCGGACGCTCGGCCGTGCCGTTGAGGTTCCGGCGGATGCGGAAGTGGCGACGCGCCTTCCCGACGGCGCGCTTGGCGCCGACACCGTTACGGCGCTTGAGCAGCGTGGCGCTCACTTCTTACCAGCCTTTCCAGCCTTACCGGCCTTACGACGGATGACCTCGCCCTGGTACTTGACGCCCTTGCCCTTGTACGGCTCCGGCGGACGGATCTTCCGGATGTTGGCCGCGATCTCGCCGACAAGCTGCTTGTCGATACCCGAGATGTGGAACAGCGTCGGCTTCTCCACCGCGAAGGTGATGCCAGCCGGCGGGTTCACGACGACCGGGTGCGAGAACCCGAGCGCGAACTCGAGGTCGGCGCCCTTGGCCGTCACGCGGTAACCCGTGCCGTTGATCTCCAGGCTCTTCTTGTAGCCCTCGGTGACGCCGACGATCATGTTGGCGACGAGGGTACGGGAGAGGCCGTGCAGTTCCTTGGCGCGGCGCTCGTCGTTCGGGCGGGTGACGAGCAGCTCGCCGCTCTCACCGCGCTCCGCGACGATCGGCTCGCTCAGCGTGTGCTGGAGCTCGCCCTTGGGGCCCTTGACCTTGACGGTCTGGCCCGTGATGGTGATCTCGACGCCGGAAGGCACCGGGATTGGCTTACGTCCGATTCGCGACATTGCAGACCTTCCTCACCAGACGTAGGCGAGGACTTCCCCGCCCACCCCGCGCTTACGGGCCTGCCGGTCGGTGAGCAGCCCCTGAGACGTCGAAATGATCGCCACACCCAGGCCACCCAGCACTCGGGGCAGCTCCGGAGACTTGGCGTAAACCCGCAGGCCGGGCTTGGAGACTCGCCGGATGCCGGCCAGGCTCCGCTCCCGGTTCGGGCCGAACTTCAGGTCGACGGTCAGGCTCTTGCCGACGGCGCCCTCAGTGGGCTCCTCCACGATCCAGCTGGCGATGTAACCCTCGGCCTTGAGGACCTCGGCGATGCTCGCCTTGATCTTCGAGTAGGGCATCGTCACCTTGTCGTGGTACGCCTGGTTGGCGTTGCGCAGACGCGTGAGCATGTCTGCAATCGGGTCGGTCATCGTCATGGTTTATCAGCCTTTCTCGCCGCGGTTCCCAGGTCAGTGCCAGGCCTACGGCGAAGGGGAAGCCTTGGATTTGCCGGTTCAGATCCTCACCCGGTCTCACACCGGGCGCGGGATCCTTACCAGGAAGCCTTGGACACGCCGGGAAGCTCACCGCGGTGAGCCATCTCCCGAACACAGACACGGCAGAGCCCGAACTTGCGGTAGACGGCCTTCGGCCGGCCGCACTTCTGGCACCGGGTGTAGGCGCGCACCGCGAACTTCGGCTTGGCCGCAGCCTTGATGATCAGCGCTTTCTTGGCCATCTGCTCAGTTCTCCTTGAACGGGAAGCCCAGGAGCTTGAGCAGCGCCCGGCCCTCATCGTCGGTCTTGGCGGTGGTCACCAGCGTGATGTCCATGCCCCGGACCGCGTCGATCCGGTCCTGGTCGATCTCGTGGAAAACCGACTGCTCAGTCAGACCGAAGGTGTAGTTGCCGTGACCGTCGAGCTTGCGCCCGTCCAGACCGCGGAAGTCGCGGATACGGGGCAGCGCGATCGACAGCAGTCGGTCGAGGAACTCCCACATCCGGTCGCCGCGCAGCGTCACCTTGACACCGATCGGCATGCCCTCGCGCAGCTTGAACTGCGCGATGGACTTGGTCGCCCGGCGGATCTGCGGCTTCTGGCCGGTGATCGCGGTGATGTCCTTGACCGCACCGTCGATCTTCTTCGAGTCACGGGCCGCCTCGCCGACGCCCATGTTCACCACGATCTTGACCAGGCCCGGCACCTGCATCGGGTTCGCGAAGCCGAACTGCTCACGCAGCTGGCCGGCGATCTCAGCGCGGTACCGCTCCTTCAGACGCGGCATGCTCTTCGTAGTGGTGGCCGTCGACATCACAGCTCCTTGCCGGTACGACGCGAGATACGGACCTTCACGCCGTTCTCGTCGATCTTGTAACCGACCCGGACGGGCTTGCCGTCCTCGAGCAGCATGACGTTGGAGACGTGGATTGCCGCCTCCTGGGTCACGATGCCGCCGGTCTTGGCGCCACGCTGGGTGGTCCGGATCTTCTCGTGCTTGGTGATCCGGTTAACGCCCTCGACCAGGATCTTCTCGGTGCGCGGGAAGGCGGCCAGAACGGTGCCCTCCTTGCCCTTGTCCTTGCCGGCGATGACCTTGACCTTGTCGCCCTTCTTGACCTTCATGGTCACAGCACCTCCGGGGCAAGGCTGATGATCTTCATGAAGCGCTTGTCACGCAGCTCGCGGCCCACCGGGCCGAAGATGCGGGTACCGCGCGGGTCGCCACCGTCCTTGATGATGACGGCGGCGTTCTCGTCGAAGCGGATGTACGAGCCGTCCGGACGGCGCCGCTCCTTGACGGTGCGGACGACGACCGCCTTGACGACGTCGCCCTTCTTGACACCGGCACCGGGGATGGCGTCCTTGACGGTGGCCACGATGACGTCGCCGATGCTCGCGTAGCGCCGACCCGAACCACCGAGAACGCGGATGCAGAGAATCTCCCGGGCACCCGTGTTGTCGGCGACTCGCAGTCGCGACTCCTGCTGGATCACGTCAACTCCTGTATGTCTGCCGGTTCTCCGCCCGTCCGGGGTCGAACGGGCGGAGCCTGGCGGAACTCGAACCTTCGGGGGCGCCCCGCAGGACGCCCCGTCCAGCTATCTGATCTTCGGCCGCTAGGCGGCCGGCGAACCTGCCGGAGGCAGGGTCACTTGGCCTTCTCGAGGATCTCCACCACGCGCCACCGCTTGGTGGCGGACAGCGGGCGGGTCTCCATGAGCAGCACCCGGTCGCCGATGCCGCACGCGTTCTGCTCGTCGTGCGCCTTCAGCTTCGCGGTACGGCGCAGAACCTTGCCGTACAGCGAGTGCTTGACCCGGTCCTCGACCGACACGACGACGGTCTTGTCCATCTTGTCGCTGACGACCAGGCCCTCGCGTACCTTACGCCGGTTGCGGTCGACAGCGTTCTCGTTGGTCTCGCTCATGTTCGTTACGCCACCTCAGTAGGCGCGGCCGAGAGCCCCAGCTCACGCTCGCGCATGATCGTGTAGATCCGGGCGATCTCCCGGCGCACCACGTTCAGCCGACGGTTGTTGTCGAGCTGACCGGTCGCGCCCTGCACGCGGAGGTTGAACAGCTCCGCCTTGGCCTCGCGCAGCTTGGTGACCAGCTCCTCACCGGAGAGTTCACGCATCTCGCCGGCCTTGGTGCCCGCTGCCATCAGGACTCACCCACTTCGCGCTTCACGATTCGGCACTTCATCGGGAGCTTGTGGATCGCGCGACGCATGGCCTCACGAGCAGTCTCCTCGTTCGGGAACGCCATCTCGAAGAGAATGCGTCCCGGCTTGACGTTCGCCACCCACCACTCGGGCGAGCCCTTACCGGAACCCATGCGGGTCTCGGCGGGCTTCTTGGTCAGGGCCTGGTCCGGGAAGACCGTGATCCAGACCTTGCCACCACGCTTGATGTGACGGGTCATGGCGATACGTGCCGACTCGATCTGCCGGTTGGTGACGTACGCCGGCTCGAGCGCCTGAATGCCGAACTCGCCGAACACCACCCGGTTGCCGCCCTTGCTCCGACCGGAACGGTCGGGGTGATGCGGCTTGCGGAAGCCATTCGGAGGCTTACGCGGCATCAGCATTGGTTCAGCCCTCCTGCTCAACCGCCGCGGCCGGAGCCGCGTCGGCGCTGTCCTTGGTGAGCTCCGCGGCGGCCGCACGGCCAGCCTCGGTGCCCGCGCCGGTCGTGCCGGTCGCGCCCGAACGGCCGCGGCGCGGACGCTCGGACCGCTCGCCACCCCGCTCCTGACGACGCGGACGACCCGCGGACTCGGCCGGGGTCTCGCGACCCGGCACGGCGTCACCCTTGTAGATCCACACCTTCACGCCGATCCGGCCGAAGGTGGTACGGGCCTCGAAGAAGCCGTACTCGATGTTGGCGCGCAGCGTGTGCAGCGGCACGCGACCCTCACGGTAGAACTCCGTGCGGCTCATCTCAGCGCCGCCGAGACGGCCGGAGACCTGCACTCGGATGCCCTTGACCATCGGGTTCTTCATCGCCGACTGGATCGCCTTGCGCATCGCCCGGCGGAACGCCACGCGGCCCGTGAGCTGCTCGGCGATGCCCTGCGACACCAGCTGCGCGTCCGACTCGGGGTTCTTGACCTCGAGGATGTTCAGCTGGACCTGCTTCTTGGTGAGCTTCTCCAGCTCGCCACGCAGGCGGTCGGCCTCCGCACCCTTACGGCCGATGACGATGCCCGGCCGGGCGGTGTGGATGTCGATCCGGACCTTGTCACGGGTCCGCTCGATCTCGACCTTGCTGATGCCGGCGCGCTCCAGGCCCTTGGCCATCATGCGACGGATCTTGACGTCCTCGCCGATGTAGTCCTTGTAGAGCTTGTCGGCGTACCAGCGGGACTTCCAGTCGGTCGAGATGCCGAGCCGGAACCCAATCGGGTGAACCTTCTGACCCATTACTTGGTCTCCTCCTGCTCGGCGGCCGGGGCCTCAGCGGTCTTCGCGGCGGCCTTGGTGGCCTTGGCCGGCGTCGCCTTCGCGGCGGCGGTGGCCTTGCGGACCGGGGTCTTCGGCGCCACAGCCTCCACCTCGATGGTGATGTGGCAGGTCCGCTTGCGGATCCGGTACGCCCTGCCCTGCGCCCGCGGCCGGAACCGCTTCAGCGTCGGGCCCTCGTCGACGTACGCCGCGCTGACCAGCAGGGCGTCCGGGTCGAGGCGCTCGTTGTTCTCGGCGTTCGCGATGGCGCTCGCCAGCACCTTGTAGACCGGCTCGCTCGCGGCCTGCGGCGCGAACTGCAGCACCGTCAGTGCCTCCTTCGCGGGCAGACCGCGAACGAGGTTGACCACACGGCGCGCCTTGCTGGCGGACAGGCGCACGTGGCGGGCGACCGCACGGGCGCCCGGCGCGGCCTGCGCGTCATTCGTAGGCATCGTGTTTCCCCTTGTTCCTGTTACGGTCCGCCGTCAGCGACGGCGACTCTTCCGGTCGTCCTTCTCGTGGCCCTTGAACGTGCGGGTGAGCGCGAACTCGCCGAGCTTGTGCCCGACCATCGCCTCCGACACGAAGACCGGGATGTGCTTGCGGCCGTCGTGCACGGCGATGGTGTGACCCAGCATGTCCGGCACGATGGTCGAGCGGCGCGACCAGGTCTTGATGACGTTCTTGGTGCCCTTCTCGTTCTGCGCTTCCACCTTCTTGAGCAGGTGGTCGTCGATGAACGGGCCCTTCTTCAGGCTGCGAGGCATGTCAGTCTCCCTTACCCGCGCTTACGGGTGGCGTAGCGGCGGCGGACGATCATCTTGTCGCTCGCCTGGCCCTTCTTGCGGGTACGGCCCTCGGGCTTACCCTGCGGGTTGACCGGGTGACGACCGCCGGAGGTCTTACCCTCACCACCACCGTGCGGGTGGTCGACCGGGTTCATGGCGACACCGCGGACGGAGGGGCGCTTGCCCTTCCAGCGCATACGGCCGGCCTTGCCCCAGTTGATGTTCGACTGCTCGGCGTTGCCGATCTCGCCGACGGTGGCGCGGCAGCGCACGTCCACCTTCCGGATCTCGCCCGAGGGCATACGCAGCGTGGCGTAGTCCTCCTCGCGGCCCAGCAGCTGGATGCCGACACCGGCCGAGCGGGCCATCTTGGCCCCGCCGCCCGGACGCAGCTCCACGCAGTGGACCGTGGTGCCGACCGGGATGTTGCGCAGCGGCAGGTTGTTGCCCGGCTTGATGTCCGCGCCGGGACCCGACTCGATCGGGTCGCCCTGCTTCATGTCCTTCGGCGCGATGATGTAGCGCTTCTCGCCGTCGACGTAGTGCAGCAGCGCGATGCGCGCGGTGCGGTTGGGGTCGTACTCGATGTGCGCGACCTTCGCCGGCACGCCGTCCTTGTCCACCCGCTTGAAATCGATCAGACGGTACTGACGCTTGTGACCGCCACCCTGGTGCCGCGTGGTGATCCGGCCGTGCGCGTTGCGCCCGCCCTTCTTCGGCAGCGGAACGAGCAGCGACTTCTCCGGCGTCGACCGGGTGATCTCGGTGAAGTCGGCGACGCTGGAGCCGCGGCGACCGGGCGTCGTCGGCTTGTACTTACGGATACCCATTGTCTTCTATAACCCTTCAGCTCACCGGTCCGCCGAAGGCTTCGATGCGGTCGCCGTCGGCGAGCTTCACCATCGCGCGCTTCGTCGCCTTGCGCTGACCCCAGCCGGTGCGGGTGCGCTTGCGCTTGCCCTCGCGGTTGAGCGTGTTCACGGTCAGCACCCGAACATTGAAGATCTGCTGAATAGCGATCTTGATTTCGGTCTTGTTCGCGTCCGGGTGCACCAGGAAGGTGTACCAGTTGCGGTTGAGCTCGCCGTAGCTCTTCTCCGAGACCACCGGAGCGACGATGATGTCGCGCGGGTCGGCAATCGTGGTCACTTGGAACCCTCCTCAGCGGGCACGCCCAGGAACTCCTCCAGCGCGGCGGTGGTGAAGACCACCGCGTCGCTGACGAGAACGTCGTACGTGTTCAGCTGGCCGGCCTCGAGCAGGTGCACCTCGGGCAGGTTGCGCAGGCTCACCCAGTTGACCTCGTCCTCGGCGCCCAGCACGACCAGCACCCGGCGGGCCTCGCCCGCGGTCGCCTTGATCGTGGCCAGGGCGGCCTTGGTCGACGGGGTCTCCCCGTCGACGAACGCGGACACCACGTGCACCAGGCCGTTGCGGGCCCGGTCCGACAGCGCACCGCGCAGGGCGGCGGCCTTCATCTTCTTCGGGGTCCGCTGGCTGTAGTCACGCGGCACGGGGCCGTGGACGACGCCACCACCGGTGAACTGCGGCGCGCGGATCGAGCCCTGACGGGCGCGACCGGTGCCCTTCTGCTTGTACGGCTTCTTGCCGCCACCGGCGACCTCGCCGCGGCTCTTCGCCTTGTGCGTGCCCTGGCGCGCGGCGGCCAGCTGGGCCACGACGACCTGGTGCATCAGCGGGATGTTCGCCTGGACGTCGAAGACGTCGGCGGGCAGCTCGACCGAACCGCTCTTGGCGCCCTCAGCGTTGATAACGTCAACCGTGGTCACTTCGCGGCACCACCCTTCTTCAGCTTCGCGGCGCTGCGCACGAGCACCAGCGCACCCTTGGGGCCGGGAATGGCGCCCCGCACGAGCAGCAGGTTGTTCTCGGCGTCCACCGCGTGCACGGTCAGGCCCTGCGCGGTGTAGCGCACGCCACCCATGCGGCCGGCCATGCGAACGCCCTTGAACACGCGGCCCGGCGTGGCGCAAGCGCCGATCGAGCCGGGCGAGCGGTGCTTGCGCTCGACACCGTGGCTGGCCTTGAGGCCGTGGAAGCCGTGCCGCTTCATGACACCGGCGAAGCCCTTGCCCTTGGTCTTGCCCGTGACGTCGATGGCCTGACCGGCCGCGAACGTGTTCACGGTGACCTCCTGGCCGAGCTCGTACTCACCGGCGTCGGTGGTGCGCAGCTCGACGATGTGACGGCGCGGCGCGACGTTCGCCTTGGCGAAGTGACCGGCCTTCGGCTGGCTCACCTTGCGCGGGTTGATCGCGCCATAGGCCAGCTGGACGGCCGAGTAGCCGTCCTTGTCCGCGGTGCGGACCTGCGTGACGACGCACGGGCCGGCCTGAACCACAGTTACCGGGACTACCTTGTTGTTGTCCCAGACCTGGGTCATGCCGAGCTTGGCGCCCAGGATGCCCTTAACTTGCCTGTCCATCAGTGTCCGGTCCCTACAGCTTGATCTCGATGTCGACGCCAGCCGGCAGGTCGAGTCGCATGAGCGAGTCGACCGTCTTGGGGGTCGGGTCGATGATGTCGATCAGACGCTTGTGCGTGCGCATCTCGAAGTGCTCGCGCGAGTCCTTGTACTTGTGCGGCGAACGGATCACGCAGAAACGGTTGATCTCCGTGGGCAGTGGCACCGGGCCAGCAACCTGCGCCCCGGTACGGGTCACCGTCTCGACGATCTTCCGCGCCGAGGAATCGACGACCTCGTGGTCGTAGGCCTTGAGCCGGATGCGGATCTTCTGTCCCGCCATGGTGGCTTCTGTTTCCTTCTCTATTGCGATCCCCGCCGGCGAGTCTGCCGACGCACCGACCCTTCTCCGACCCCCGCGGTCGGGCGTGTCGCGCGCTGAGCCAGACTGCCGCCCTGGTGGGGGCCGCTTTGCTTGGCTCAACGGGCATCACGCCCGATCACAGGAGCTTCCCGCCAGAGGCCTGACTTCACCCCGGGATCGTTAACCCGGATCGATGTCTACCTCTGACGCCGCGCGACGCGGCTCACCCACACGAGGTGACCGCTCGCAACGCAACCTGTTCATTATGCCGTACCAGGTACGTCATTGTGAAATCAGGGTGCCGGGCCTCACTAAAGTGGGCCCGACCTGCGTGTACAGAGAACGTGGCTGTCCCTGGTGCACCTTTCGGCGGCACCGGTGGCGGGCCAGGTTCATGGTTGCGGGCGCCCCGCCGAAGCGGGGCGCCCGCTCAGATCACTTGAGGATCTTGGTGACTCGGCCGGCGCCGACCGTGCGGCCACCCTCGCGGATCGCGAAGCGGAGGGTCTCCTCCATCGCGATGGGCTGGATGAGCTTCACGTTCATCTCGACGTTGTCGCCGGGCATGACCATCTCGGTGCCCTCGGGCAGCGTGACGACGCCGGTGACGTCCGTGGTACGGAAGTAGAACTGCGGACGGTAGTTCTGGAAGAACGGGGTGTGACGGCCACCCTCCTCCTTGGAGAGGATGTAGACCGACGCCTCGAACTCCGTGTGCGGGGTGGTCGAGCCGGGCTTGACCACGACCATGCCGCGCTCGACGTCCTCGCGCTTGATGCCGCGCAGCAGCAGACCGACGTTCTCGCCCGCGCGGGCCTCGTCGAGCAGCTTGCGGAACATCTCGATGCCGGTGCAGGTGGTCTTCATCGACTTCTCGCGGATGCCGACGATCTCGACCTCCTCGTTCGGCTTGAGGATGCCACGCTCGGCACGACCGGTGACGACGGTGCCACGACCGGTGATCGTGAACACGTCCTCGATCGGCATGAGGAACGGCTTGTCGATCTCACGCTCGGGCTGCGGGATCGCGGAGTCGACCGCGTCCATCAGGCCCAGCAGCGCCTCGGACCACTTGGCGTCGCCCTCGAGCGCCTTGAGCGCGGAGACCCGGACGACCGGCAGGTCGTCACCCGGGTACTCCTGGTTCGACAGCAGCTCGCGGATCTCGAGCTCGACGAGCTCCAGGAGCTCCTCGTCGTCGACCATGTCGCTCTTGTTCAGCGCCACGACGATGTAGGGAACGCCGACCTGACGCGCCAGCAGCACGTGCTCGCGGGTCTGCGGCATCGGACCGTCGGTCGCGGCGACCACCAGGATGGCGCCGTCCATCTGGGCGGCACCGGTGATCATGTTCTTGATGTAGTCAGCGTGACCCGGGCAGTCGACGTGCGCGTAGTGCCGCGCCTCCGTCTGGTACTCCACGTGCGCGATGGAGATCGTGATGCCACGAGCCTTCTCCTCCGGCGCCTTGTCGATCTCGTCGAACGGGGTGTACGGGTTGAGAGCCGGGAACTTGTCGTGCAGAACTTTAGTGATTGCCGCCGTCAGCGTCGTCTTACCGTGGTCGATGTGACCAATGGTGCCGATGTTGACGTGCGGCTTAGTCCGCTCGAACTTCGCCTTCCCCACTGGTGTCCTCCTGTGGACTGTTGGTTCGTTCGCCCGACGGCGCCGACTGGCGCTTAGGACATCTGCCCGCCGGGGGTCACCGGCGCTTTTACCTTCGCTGGAGCTGGTGGAGCTCGCAGCAGTGGCGCCGGCCGGAACCGGCGCCACCGTCACATCACTCGCCCGTGGCCTTAGCGATGATCTCCTTCGCGACGTTCGCGGGAACCTCGGCGTAGGAGTCGAATACCATGCTGTAGCTCGCCCGGCCCTGGGTCTTCGACCGCAGGTCGCCGACATAGCCGAACATCTCCGACAGCGGGACCAGGGCGCGGACGATACGAGCGCCGCTGCGCTCCTCCATGGCCTGGATGATGCCGCGGCGGGAGTTCAGGTCGCCGATGACGTCACCCATGTTGTCCTCGGGGGTGACGACCTCGACTGCCATCATCGGCTCGAGGATGGCGGGGTCGGCCTTGCGGGCCGCCTCCTTCAGCGCCATCGAACCGGCGATCTTGAATGCCATTTCCGACGAGTCGACCTCGTGGTACTTGCCGTCGATCAGCGTCAGCTTCACGCCGACCAGCGGGTAGCCGGCCTGGACGCCGTACTGCATCGCGTCCTGGGCACCGGCGTCGACCGAGGGGATGAACTCCTTCGGGATGCGGCCACCGGTGACGGCGTTGACGAACTCGTACTGCGCCGGGGCGTCCAGCGGCAGCGGCTCGATGCTGATGATGATGCTCGCGTACTGACCCGAGCCACCGGTCTGCTTCTTGTGGGTGTACTCGATCTTGTCCACCTTGCGGCGGATGGTCTCGCGGTACGCCACCTGCGGCTTGCCGACGTTGGCCTCGACGCTGAACTCGCGCTTCATCCGGTCGACCAGGATCTCCAGGTGGAGCTCGCCCATGCCGGAGATGACGGTCTGACCGGTCTCCTCGTCGAGCTTCACGCGGAAGGTCGGGTCCTCCTCGGCGAGCTTCTGGATCGCGGTGCCCAGCTTCTCCTGGTCGGCCTTCGTCTTCGGCTCGATGGCCACCGAGATGACCGGGTCCGGGAAGGTCATCGACTCCAGGATCACCGGGTTCGCCGGGTCCGACAGCGTGTCACCGGTGGTGGTCTGCTTGAGACCCTGCACGGCGATGATGTCACCAGCACTGGCCGACGCGCGCTCCTCGCGCTTGTTGGCGTGCATCTGGTAGATCTTGCCGACCCGCTCCTTGCGGTCCTTGGTCGAGTTGATCACGGGCGAGCCCGACTCGAGCGTGCCCGAGTAGACGCGCACGTAGGTCAGCTTGCCCAGGTGCTTGTCGGTCTGGATCTTGAAGGCGAGGCCGGAGAAGGGCTCCTTCGGGTCCGCGTGGCGGACCGCCGGGGTCTCCCCGTCCATCATCGTGCCGTCGATCGCCGGGATGTCCAGCGGCGAGGGCAGGAAGTCGATGACGGCGTCCAGCATCGGCTGCACGCCCTTGTTCTTGAAGGCGGAGCCGCAGACGACCGGGTTCAGCTTGTCGGCGATGGTGGCGCGACGGATCGCGGCCTTGAGCTCCTCGATCGTGAACTCGCCACCCTCGAGGTAGCGCTCCATGATCTCGTCGTCGGCCTCGGACAGGGTCTCGAGCAGCTTGACGCGCCACTCGTCGGCCTGCGCCTGCAGGTCGGCGGGGATCGCCTCGATGGCGTAGTCCTCGCCCTTCTGGGTCTCGCCACGCCAGGTCAGCGCGCGCATGCCCAGCAGGTCCACGACGCCGATGTGGTCACCCTCGAGACCGATCGGGATCTGCAGCACCAGCGGGGTCGCGTTGAGGCGCGTGATCATCATGTCGACGCAGCGGAAGAAGTCCGCACCGGTGCGGTCCAGCTTGTTGACGAAGCACATACGCGGAACGTTGTACTTGTCAGCCTGGCGCCACACGTTCTCGGTCTGCGGCTCCACGCCGGCGACACCGTCGTACACGGCGACGGCACCGTCGAGCACGCGCAGCGAACGCTCCACCTCGACGGTGAAGTCGACGTGGCCGGGCGTGTCGATGATCTGGATCGTGTGGCCCTTCCACTCACACTTGGTAGCAGCGGAGGTGATGGTGATACCACGCTCCTGCTCCTGCTCCATCCAGTCCATGACGGCCGCGCCCTCGTGGACCTCACCGATCTTGTGCGTGATACCGGTGTAGAACAGGATCCGCTCGGTAGTCGTGGTCTTACCGGCGTCGATGTGCGCCATGATGCCGATGTTGCGAGTCTTGGCGAGGGCGCTGTCTGCGGCGGCCACTTCACGATCCTTTCAAGAACGGGACGGTGTCCCGAAAGTCAAGGTTGTGGAGCCGGCCCGGATTCCGGGACCGGCTCCACGGCAGTTCACCAGCGGTAGTGAGCGAAGGCCTTGTTCGACTCGGCCATCTTGTGGGTGTCCTCGCGCCGCTTGACGGCGGCACCGAGGCCGTTGCTGGCGTCCAGCAGCTCGTTCATGAGCCGCTCGACCATGGTCTTCTCGCGGCGGGCGCGGGAGTAGGTGACCAGCCAGCGCAGACCCAGCGTGGTGGCACGGGCCGGACGGACCTCGACCGGCACCTGGTAGGTCGCGCCACCGACACGGCGGCTGCGGACCTCGAGGGTCGGCTTGACGTTGTCCATCGCGCGCTTGAGCGTGACGACCGGGTCGGTGCCGGTCTTCTCGTGGCAGCGCTGGAGGGCGTCGTACACGACGCGCTCGGCGAGCTGGCGCTTGCCGTTGAGCAGGATCTTGTTCACCAGCTGGGTGACCAGCGGCGAGCTGTAAACCGGGTCAGCGGCCAGCGGCCGACGCGGCGCGGGGCCCTTACGCGGCATTACTTCTTCCCTTCCTTGACAAGCTTCGCACCGTAGCGGCTACGTGCCTGCTTGCGGTTGCGGACGCCCTGGGTGTCCAGCGAACCACGAATGATCTTGTAACGCACGCCCGGCAGGTCCTTAACACGGCCGCCGCGGACGAGCACGATGGAGTGCTCCTGCAGGTTGTGACCGACGCCCGGGATGTACGCGGTGACCTCGATCTGGCTGCTCAGCTTGACGCGAGCGACCTTCCGAAGGGCCGAGTTCGGCTTCTTGGGGGTCGTGGTGTACACACGCGTGCACACCCCGCGCCGCTGAGGACTTCCCTTCAGCGCCGGCGTCTTGGTCTTGCTCGTCTTCGCCTGGCGGCCCTTGCGGACCAGCTGCTGGATGGTGGGCACCGGGTTTCTCCGCTCCCTTTGCTTCTCTCCGCGGTCCGACCGCGGAAACTTATGTGGCCTTGGCCGCGTACGCGACCCGAACTGCTGCGGTCGGCGCTGTCACGGTGTGATCCGCGACGCCGCTCGACCCCCGCGGTCGGGCGTGTCGTCCGGCGCACGGGCCCGGCGGCTCGATTGCTCGAGCTGTCGGAGTCTGTCGTTGTCGTGGGTGCTGCGGTCTGCGCGGTCCCAAGGACCTCGCCGCTCCGCGTTTGGTGCACGCACGAGGGGCCCGGGCATGCCCGGGCACGAGGGGAAAGAGTACCGAACCAAGGGCCGACTGGTCAAAACGGGGTGAGCCCACGCCCGTCGATGACCTCTTCGCTGACTCATCGATGCCGGGAGTGGTGCCCAGCCATGCCAGTCCGCCTTCGACACGAACTCCGGAAACAGTCTACCTCCTCGCCTCGGCGGCCTTGCACGAGACGGCACCCGTGAGCGGAGTCACCGCGACGGAGAGGCGCTCACCCGCGGCTTCGGGGCGGTCGGCGCGCTGTCGCCGAGGACCAGCAAGGTCGCCACCAGGACCCCGGTCAGCGCCAGCGCGACACCGGTGGCACCGCAGATCAGCCCGGTCAGCGCCGTCCCCGATCCGGTGAGCCTCGCCTGGCCGCCCGCGGCGGCGGCCCGGATCTGCCGCCGGGCCAGCAGGCCCAGCACGATCCCGGCCGCGCCCAGCAGCACCGACAGCACGGTGAAGGCGCCCGCGACGAGCGCGCCCCAGCCGGCCTGGCTGCCGACCAGGCCCAGGCACCACACCACGAGCGACACCAGCACCGAGCCGATCCCCGTCACCAGCGCGCCGATGCCCACGCCGGAGACGCTCGACGGCGCGGGCAGCACGGCCACCGCGTACGGCGTGCCGGGCACCGGCTCCACGCGCACCGGGGCCGGGTAGGCCACCGGGGCCGGGCCTGCGGGCGGCGGTGGGGTCCACTGCGGCTGCGGCTGCGGCACCGGCTGCGGCGCGGGCCACTGCGGGAACGGGGGCGGCTGCTGACTCACACCCGCGATCCTGCCATGGCGCGGCCCGGCCCGTCTCAGTCGACCGTGGGCGGGTAGTCCTGGCGCCCGAACCGGACCCCGCGCAGCACCAGCAGCACCGTCAGCGCCAGCGCGCTCACCGCCGCCAGGACGATGCCGGTCCAGGCCAGCCGCTCGGCCCAGCGCACCCGGCCCGCCCCGGTGCGCCACCCCTGGCCCTCGCGCAGTTCGGCGCGGGCCTGCCGGGCCAGCGCCAGGGCGATGGTGCCCGGCACCATGCCGCCCAGGGCCAGGCCGGTCACCACGGCCAGCAGGCCGAGCCCGAACGCCGCGGTGGCCTTGCTGTCGGCGACCGGCTCGGGGTCGGCCGGATCCCGGCCGGAGAAAGCGATCGTGGCGTCACCCATGCCGTTTCTAACGACACGGGTGACGCCACGATCACCGTTCATTCAGTTGAGGGCCCGGGAAACCGGGCCGACGCCCTCGCTACCGGTACGAGCCGAAGTCGAAGTCGTCCAGAGGCACCGCGACACCGCTGGCCGGCCCGAAGCCGTAGTCGGTCTCGCCGTACGAGGTCATCGAGTAGACCTTCGCCTTGGCCTCCTCGGTCGGCTCCACCCGGACGTTGCGGTACTTGCTGATGCCGGTACCCGCCGGGATGAGCTTTCCGATGATGACGTTCTCCTTGAGGCCGATGAGCGAGTCACTGCGCGCGTTGATCGCCGCGTCGGTGAGCACCCGGGTCGTCTCCTGGAAGGAGGCGGCCGAGAGCCACGACTCGGTGGCCAGCGACGCCTTGGTGATACCCATCAGCACCGGACGGCCGGCCGCGGGCTCGCCGCCCTCGGACACCAGCCGGCGGTTCTCGCCCTCGAACTGCGCCCGGTCGACCAGGACGCCCGGCAGGAACTCCGTCGCGCCCGAGTCGATGATCGTCACGCGCTTGAGCATCTGGCGGATGATGATCTCGATGTGCTTGTCGTGGATCATCACACCCTGCGAGCGGTAGACCTCCTGGACCTCGTTGGTCAGGTGGACCTGGACCGCGCGCGGGCCCATGATGCGCAGCAGCTCGTGCGGGTCGATGGTGCCCTCGGTGAGCTTCTCGCCGACCTCCACGTGGGCGCCGTCGTGCACCTTCAGCTTCACGCGGTTGGAGATCTTGTCGTGGACGATCTCCTCGCTGCCGTCGTCCGGCACGATGATGATCTTCTTCGACCGGTCCCCGGCCTCGATGCGGATGCGTCCCGGAGTGTCCGCGATCGGCGCCTTGCCCTTGGGCACGCGCGCCTCGAAGATCTCCTGCACACGCGGCAGACCCTGGGTGATGTCCTCACCCGAGGCCGCACCACCGGTGTGGAAGGTACGCATCGTCAGCTGCGTACCGGGCTCACCGATGGACTGGGCCGCGATGATGCCGACCGCCTCGCCGACGTCGACCAGCTTGCCCGCCGGCAGCGACCGGCCGTAGCAGGCCGCGCAGACGCCGAGCTTGCTCTCGCAGGTGAGGACGCTGCGCACGCGCACCGTCTCGATCCCGGCGCGGACCAGCGCGTCGACCACGATCGAGTTGAGGTCGGTGCCCCGCGCCGCGACGAGCTTGCCGGACGGGTCCGACATGTCCTCGGCCAGCGTGCGGGCGTGCGCCCCGGTCTCGGCGTGCTCGTGCACGTGCAGCGCCCCGTTCGGGTCGCCGGGCGTACGCGAACCGATCACCATCGGGATGGCGCGGTCGGTGCCGCAGTCGTCCTCGCGGATGATCACGTCCTGCGACACGTCCACCAGACGACGGGTCAGGTAACCCGAGTCGGCGGTACGCAGCGCGGTGTCGGCCAGACCCTTGCGGGCGCCGTGCGTGGAGATGAAGTACTCCAGCACGCTCAGGCCCTCGCGGTACGAGGACTTGATCGGCCGCGGGATGATCTCACCCTTGGGGTTGGCCACCAGACCACGGATCGCCGCGATCTGACGCAGCTGCAGCATGTTGCCTCGCGCGCCGGAGTGGATCATGCGCCACAGCGGGTTCTCCTGCGGCAGCGCCGTGTCCAGCTCCTTGGCCAGCTCGGTGGTCGCCTTGGTCCACAGCTCGATCAGCTCGCTGCGGCGCTCCTCGGCGGTCATCAGACCACGCTGGTAGGACTTGTCGATCCGCTCGGCGTCCTTCTCGTACCGCTCCAGGATCTGGCCCTTGCGCGGCGGCGAGATGACGTCCTCCATGCCGATGGTCACGCCCGACCAGGTGGCCCAGTGGAAACCGGCCTCCTTGAGCGCGTCCAGCGTCGCGGCCAGCGCCACCTTCGGGTAGCGCTCGGCCAGGTCGTTGACGATGCCCGACAGCTGGCTCTTGCGCACCTCGTGGTTGACGAAGCGGTAGCCCACCGGCAGGGTCTCGTTGAACAGGACCCGGCCCAGCGTGGTGTCCAGCAACAGGACGTCGCCCGACTCCCAGCCCTCCGGCGCCTCCCACTTGGCGACCGACGGCCCGTTGTCGACCGACGTGACGTCGCGCAGACGGATCCGCACCGGCGCCTGCAGGTGCAGCTCGCCGTTGTCGAACGCCATCATCGCCTCGGCCTCGGAGCTGAACACCCGGCCCTCGCCGACCATGCCGGTCCGCTGGTGGGTCAGGTGGTACAGCCCGATGATCATGTCCTGGGTGGGCATGGTCACCGGCTTGCCGTCGGCCGGCTTGAGGATGTTGTTGCTCGACAGCATCAGGATGCGCGCCTCGGCCTGGGCCTCGGCGGACAGCGGCACGTGCACGGCCATCTGGTCACCGTCGAAGTCCGCGTTGAAGGCGGTGCAGACGAGCGGGTGGATCTGGATGGCCTTGCCCTCGACCAGCTGCGGCTCGAACGCCTGGATGCCCAGACGGTGCAGCGTGGGCGCGCGGTTGAGCAGCACCGGGTGCTCGGTGATGACCTCTTCCAGCACGTCCCACACGACCGGGCGCTGGCGCTCGACCATGCGCTTGGCCGACTTGATGTTCTGGGCGTGGTTCAGGTCGACCAGCCGCTTCATCACGAACGGCTTGAACAGCTCCAGCGCCATCTGCTTGGGCAGACCGCACTGGTGCAGCTTCAGCCGCGGGCCGACGACGATGACGGAACGGCCCGAGTAGTCCACGCGCTTGCCGAGCAGGTTCTGGCGGAACCGGCCCTGCTTGCCCTTGAGCATGTCGGACAGCGACTTGAGCGGGCGGTTGCCCGGGCCGGTCACCGGCCGGCCGCGGCGGCCGTTGTCGAACAGCGCGTCGACGGCCTCCTGCAGCATCCGCTTCTCGTTGTTCACGATGATCTCGGGCGCGCCGAGGTCGATGAGACGCTTGAGGCGGTTGTTGCGGTTGATGACGCGGCGGTACAGGTCGTTGAGGTCGGAGGTCGCGAAGCGGCCACCGTCGAGCTGCACCATCGGACGCAGGTCCGGCGGGATGACCGGCACGCAGTCGAGCACCATGCCCAGCGGCGAGTTGCCGGTGGACAGGAACGCGGCCACGACCTTGAGCCGCTTGAGCGCGCGCAGCTTGCGCTGCCCCTTGCCCGAGCGGATGGTCTCGCGCAGCGACTCGGCCTCGGCCTCCAGGTCCATGTTCTGGACCAGGGCCTTGATGGCCTCGGCGCCCATGCCGCCGGTGAAGTACTCGCCGAAGCGGTCGCGCAGCTCGCGGTAGAGCAGCTCGTCGGTGACCAGCTGCTTGGAGTCGAGCTTGCGGAACGTGTCCAGCACCTCGTCCAGGCGGTCGATCTCGCGCTGCGCCTTGTCGCGGATCTGGCGCATCTCGCGCTCGCCGGCTTCCTTGACCTTGCGGCGCACGTCGGCCTTGGCGCCCTCGGCCTCCAGCTCGGCCAGGTCGGACTCCAGCTTGACCGCGCGCTTCTCGACCTCGGCGTCACGGGCGTTCTCGGCCTGGCGCTTCTCGGCGAAGAGCTCGTTCTCGACCGTGCTCATGTCGCGGTGACGCGCCTCGGCGTCGACGCTCGTGATCACGTACGAGGCGAAGTAGATGATCTTTTCGAGGTCCTTCGGCGCCAGGTCCAGCAGGTAGCCCAGCCGGCTCGGCACACCCTTGAAGTACCAGATGTGGGTGACCGCGGCGGCCAGCTCGATGTGGCCCATGCGCTCGCGGCGCACCTTGGACCGGGTCACCTCGACGCCGCAGCGCTCACAGACGATGCCCTTGAACCGGACCCGCTTGTACTTGCCGCAGTAGCACTCCCAGTCCCGCTGCGGACCGAAGATCTTCTCGCAGAAGAGTCCGTCCTTCTCGGGCTTCAGGGTGCGGTAGTTGATGGTCTCGGGCTTCTTTACCTCGCCGTGCGACCAGCGCCGGATGTCCTCAGCGCTGGCCAGGCCGATCCGAAGCTCATCGAAGAAGTTAACGTCGAGCACGTTGTAAGTCCCTCTTTGCTCGTGTCTTCGTCAGGATCAGTTGATGGGGAAAGCGATCCCCGGGGCGGTCTTGCCAGCCCCGGGGATCGCCTTCATCAGACTTCCTCGACGCTGCTCGGCTCACGCCGGGACAGATCGATGCCGAGCTCCTCCGCGGCCCGGAACACCTCGTCGTCGGTCTCGCGCATCTCCAGGGCCACACCGTCGCTGGACAGCACCTCGACGTTCAGGCACAGCGACTGCAGTTCCTTGAGGAGCACCTTGAACGACTCGGGGATGCCCGGCTCGGGGATGTTCTCGCCCTTGACGATGGCCTCGTAGACCTTCACGCGGCCCAGCACGTCGTCGGACTTGATGGTCAGCAGCTCCTGCAGCGCGTACGCGGCGCCGTAGGCCTGCATGGCCCAGCACTCCATCTCGCCGAACCGCTGGCCACCGAACTGCGCCTTACCACCCAGCGGCTGCTGCGTGATCATCGAGTACGGGCCGGTCGACCGAGCGTGGATCTTGTCGTCGACCAGGTGGTTCAGCTTGAGGATGTACATGTAGCCGACCGAGATCGGGTCCGGCAGCGGCTCGCCGGACCGGCCGTCGAACAGCTTCGCCTTGCCCGACTCGCCGATCAGCTGCAGCCCGTCCCGGTTGGGCAGGGTGCTGGCCAGCAGGCCCGCGATCTCGTCGTCGTGCGCGCCGTCGAAGACCGGGGTCGCCACGTTGGTGTTGGACTCGGCCTCGTGCGCCCCGATGGAGCGCAGTGCCTTCTTCCACTCCGCGTCGTCGCCCTCGACCTTCCAGCCGGTCTTGGCGACCCACCCGAGGTGGACCTCCAGCACCTGGCCGATGTTCATACGGCCCGGCACACCCAGCGGGTTGAGCACGATGTCGACCGGGCTGCCGTCCTCCAGGAACGGCATGTCCTCGACCGGCAGGATCTTGGAGATGACGCCCTTGTTGCCGTGGCGGCCCGCGAGCTTGTCACCGTCCTGGATCTTGCGCTTCTGGGCCACGTACACCCGGACCAGCTCGTTGACGCCCGGGGGCAGCTCGTCGCCGTCCTCGCGGGAGAAGGTGCGCACGCCGATGACCGTGCCGGTCTCGCCGTGGGGCACCTTCAGCGAGGTGTCACGCACCTCGCGCGCCTTCTCGCCGAAGATCGCGCGCAGCAGCCGCTCCTCCGGGGTCAGCTCGGTCTCGCCCTTGGGCGTGACCTTGCCGACCAGGATGTCGCCCGGCACGACCTCGGCACCGATGCGGATGATCCCGCGCTCGTCCAGGTCGGCCAGCATCTCCTCGCTGACGTTCGGGATGTCCCGGGTGATCTCCTCCGGGCCCAGCTTGGTGTCGCGGGCGTCGACCTCGTGCTCCTCGATGTGGATCGAGGTGAGGACGTCCTCCTGCACCAGGCGCTGGGAGAGGATGATCGCGTCCTCGTAGTTGTGGCCCTCCCACGGCATGAAGGCGACCAGCAGGTTGCGGCCGAGCGCCATCTCGCCGTTGTCGGTGCAGGGGCCGTCGGCGATGACCTGGCCGGCCTCGACGCGGGCGCCCTCCAGCACCGTCGGCTTCTGGTTCACGCAGGAGCCGGAGTTGGAGCGGCGGAACTTGTGCAGCAGGTACGTCCGGCGGAAGCCGTCGTCCTGGTGCACCGTGATGTAGTCGGCGCACAGGTCCTCGACCACGCCGCCCACCTCGGCCACGACCACGTCGCCGGCGTCGGTGGCGGCACGGTACTCCATACCCGTACCCACCAGCGGAGCCTCGGCCTTGACCAGCGGCACCGCCTGACGCTGCATGTTCGCGCCCATGAGCGCGCGGTTGGCGTCGTCGTGCTCGAGGAACGGGATCATCGCGGTCGCGACGGACACCATCTGCCGCGGCGACACGTCCATGTAGTCGACCTGCGTCGGCGGCACGTAGTCGACCTCACCGCCCTTACGGCGGACCAGGACGCGGTCCTCGGCGAACGAGCCGTCCGACAGGAGCACGGCGTTGGCCTGCGCCTTGACGAACCGGTCCTCCTCGTCGGCGGTCAGGTAGTCGATCTGGTCGGTGACCCGGCCCTCGACGACCTTGCGGTACGGCGTCTCGACGAAGCCGAACGGGTTGACCCGCGCGAACGTCGAGAGCGCACCGATCAGACCGATGTTCGGGCCTTCCGGCGTCTCGATCGGGCACATGCGGCCGTAGTGCGACGGGTGCACGTCCCGGACCTCGAAGCCGGCGCGGTCACGCGACAGACCACCCGGGCCGAGCGCCGACAGGCGGCGGCGGTGGGTCAGACCCGCGAGCGGGTTGGTCTGGTCCATGAACTGCGACAGCTGCGACGTGCCGAAGAACTCCTTGATCGCCGCCACCACCGGGCGGATGTTGATCAGGGTCTGCGGCGTGATCGCCTCGACGTCCTGCGTCGTCATGCGCTCACGCACGACGCGCTCCATGCGGGAGAGGCCGACCCGAACCTGGTTCTGGATCAGCTCGCCGACGGTGCGCAGGCGGCGGTTGCCGAAGTGGTCGATGTCGTCGGCCTCGTAGCCCTCCTCACCCGCGTGCAGGCGGGCCAGGTACTCGACGGTGGCGACGATGTCGTCCTCGGTCAGCGTGCCGGTGGTGATCGGGACGTTGACTTCCAGCTTCTTGTTGAACTTGTATCGGCCGACCTTGGCTACGTCATACCGCTTCGGGTTGAAGAAGAGGTTGTCGAGCAGGGTCTGGGCGTTCTCCCGCGTCGGCGGCTCCCCAGGGCGCAGCTTGCGGTAGATGTCGAGCAGCGCCTCGTCCTGGCCGGCGATGTGGTCCTTCTCCAGCGTGGTCATGAGCAGCTCGGACCAGCCGAACCGCTCACGGATCTGGTCATTGGTCCAGCCGATGGCCTTGAGCAGGACGGTCACGGCCTGGCGGCGCTTGCGGTCGATGCGCACGCCGACGGTGTCGCGCTTGTCGATGTCGAACTCCAGCCAGGCACCCCGGCTCGGGATGACCTTGACGCTGGAGAGGTCGCGGTCCGAGGTCTTGTCCGGCTCCTTGGCGAAGTACACACCCGGGGAACGGACGAGCTGGCTGACCACGATGCGCTCGGTGCCGTTGATGATGAAAGTGCCCTTCGGCGTCATCATCGGGAAGTCACCCATGAACACCGTCTGGCTCTTGATCTCGCCAGTCGAGTTGTTGGTGAACTCCGCCGTCACGAACAGCGGCGCGCAGTAGGTGAGGTCCTTCTCCTTGCACTCCTCGATGGAAGCCTTCACCTCGTCGAAGCGAGGGTCGGAGAAGCTGAGCGACATGGTGCCGGAGAAGTCCTCGATCGGGCTGATCTCCTCGAGGATCTCCGCAAGGCCCGATCGGGCGTCTGCGACGAGATCCACCGAACGGATCTGCCAGGACTCATTGCCGACAAGCCAGTCGAAAGACTCGGTTTGAATTGCGAGCAGGTTTGGTACTTCGAGGTGTTCGGTGATTCTGCCGAACGAGATCCGGCGAGGAGCGAACGCGCTCGACGATCGACTGGTCTTCGCAGGGCGGGAGGCTGCCAAGATACGTCCTTCCGAGGACCGGTGGTGCAACGGCCGTTACGCGAACATCCCGACGACCCCTGACCAGCATCCGACATCGGACATTCTGGGCACGGGAAAAGTCGAAGGGCAGCGCAAACTAGCAGTGTAGCCGAAGCAGCGACCGCTGTCGAGTCTCCACGGCAGGCTTCCGCAGAACGTGGTCCAGCCCACCTTCAGATCGGTGTCGCCACGCTCCGCACTCCTGCCGCTACTAACTCGGAAGGTCGTACTGAAGAAAGACTGCCTGGCGTCGCGGTCCCAGTCAAGACCCGACGACTGTTCCAGTGTCACGTACGGCGTCAACTATGCAACGGAGCGCCCGTATCCGCAGCCAGAAGCGCAAGAGGCGGGCACCCTGTCGGGTGCCCGCCTCTCGACTAGCGCATCTGCGCGGTAGGCCGCGTCCCGTCTGACGGAACGCGGCGCCGGATCACTTGAGGGTGATCTTGGCGCCCTCGGCCTCGAGCTTCGCCTTGGCCTTCTCGGCGGTCTCCTTGTTGACCTTCTCGAGGATCGCCTTGGGGGCGGCCTCGACGACGTCCTTGGCCTCCTTCAGGCCCAGGCCGGTCAGCTCGCGCACGACCTTGATGACCTGGATCTTCTTGCCACCGTCGCTGTCGAGGACGACGTCGAACTCGTCCTTCTCCTCCGGCGCCTCGGCGACGACGGCCGGGCCGACCGGGCCGGCCATGACCGGGGCGGCGGCCTTGACGTCGAAGGTGTCCTCGAACTGCTTCACGAACTCGGAGAGCTCGATCAGGGTCATCTCCTTGAACGCGGCAAGGAGGTCGTCGGTGCTCAGCTTCGCCATGTCAGGCGTCCTTTCGTACGTGGTTCATCAGCTGCGGCAGGACGCCGCGAGCAAAGTTGGGACAGAAGGCGGCGACGCTCACGCGTCGGCGCCCTCCTTCTCGAGCTTGTCCTGCAGAGCGGCGGCCGTACGGACGGCCTTCACCAGCGGCGCCTGGAACAGGGCAGCGGCGTTGCTCATGCTTGCCTTCATCGCGCCGGCCAGCTTGGCCAGCAGCACCTCGCGGGACTCCAGGTCGGCGAGCTTGCCGACCTCGGCGGCCGAGATGGCCTTGCCCTCGAAGACGCCGCCCTTGATGACGAGCAGCGGGTTGGCCTTGGCGAAGTCGCGCAGGCCCTTGGCCGCGTCGACGACGTCGCCGGAGACGAAGGCGAGCGCGGTAGGACCGGTGAACAGAGCGTCGAGACCGGTCAGACCGGCGTTGGTCGCGGCGATCTTCGCGAGCGTGTTCTTGGCGACGGTGTACTCGGCACCGCCCATGGAACGACGCAGATCGGTCAGCTGCTTCACGGTCAGGCCGCGGTACTCGGTGAGCACCGTGGCGTTGGACTCCTGGAAGCGCTTGGTGAGCTCCGCAACGCTGCCGGCCTTGTCGGCACGGATCTTGTCCGCCATGTCCCCTCCTCTCTCGTACTCCAGGCTGGTTTCGCGGGGACCCTGGTCCCGGCAGCGAATGGGAGAACGAAAAACGCCCCGGCGCAGGGCGCACGGGGCTTCACGCGGCGCTGGGCGCCGCAGGCGAGGCTACCGTCCTTCCCTGCGCGGGCCGCCCGTTCTCCCGCTCGTTGCCGAGCGGCGGGTCCTTCGATCGCCCGGTTGCCCGGACGATGACCAGCGGTCTTTGGGTGGAACTGTTACGGCGACTCTACGTGACCGGGTATCGGGCCACCAAATCGGGGTGCTGTGACGTACCCCGGCAAAGCAGCGGCGCCGCCCGCGGTGTGCGGACGGCGCCGTGACGGAGCGGGGCGGATCAGGCCTCGGTCTCCAGGAAGTTGCGCGTCACGTTCGGGTCGACCGGGATGCCCGGGCCCATCGTGGTGGTGACGAACACCTTCTTGAGGTACTTGCCCTTGGCCGCGGACGGCTTGCAGCGCAGGACCTCGTCGAGCACCGCGGCGTAGTTCTCGACCAGCTGCTCGGGCGAGAACGAGGCCTTACCGATGATCAGGTGCAGGTTCGAGTGCTTGTCCACCCGGAAGGTGATCTTGCCACCCTTGATGTCGGCCACCGCCTTGGCGATGTCCATGGTCACGGTGCCGGTCTTCGGGTTCGGCATGAGACCGCGCGGGCCCAGGATCCGCGCGATACGGCCGATCTTGGCCATCTGGTCCGGCGTCGCGATCGCGGCGTCGAAGTCCAGCCAGCCCTCCTGAATCCGGGCCACCAGCTCGTCGGTGCCCACCGCGTCGGCGCCGGCGGCGGTCGCCTCGGCGGCCTTCTCGCCGGAGGCGAAGACGATGACGCGGGCGGTCTTGCCCGTGCCGTGGGGCAGGTTCACCACGCCGCGGACCATCTGGTCCGCCTTGCGGGGGTCGACACCGAGGCGCATCGCGACCTCGACCGTGGCGTCGAACTTCACCTTGGTGGTGTCCTTGGCGAGCTTGATCGCCTCGAGCGGGCCGTACAGCTTGGTACGGTCCACCTGCTCGAAGGACGTGTTGTAAGACTTGCCGTGCTTCATTTCTCAGTTCTCCTGTGGTTGTGTCGAGCCCCTGCGGGCCCTCCCACGAAATGGGTCACCGTCGGCGCGCAGCGCCGTACGACGGCGTCAGTCCTTGACGGTGATGCCCATCGACCGAGCGGTGCCGGCGATGATGCGCTCGGCCATCTCGATGTCGTTGGCGTTCAGGTCGGACATCTTCTTCTCGGCGATCTCCCGGAGCTGGGCGCGGGTCACCGAACCGACCTTGGTGGTGTGCGGCACGCCGGAGCCCTTGGGCACGCCGGCGGCCTTGATCAGGAGCCGGGCGGCGGGCGGCGTCTTCAGGATGAACGTGAACGTACGGTCCTCGTACACACTGATCTGCGCCGGGACGATGTCACCGCGCTGCGACTCGGTCTGGGCGTTGTACGCCTTGCAGAACTCCATGATGTTCACGCCGTGCTGACCCAGCGCCGGACCCACCGGCGGAGCCGGGGTGGCCTGGCCGGCCTTCAGCTGCAGCGTGAACGTCTTGACGAGTTTCTTCTTCGGAGGCATGTCTACTTCCTGGGACTTGTCGACCCGGCATCGAACGCCGGATCAGGGTGGTTTACACCGGACCGGCCGGTGCGATGCGCGCACGGTCAGCGCGCGGCACAGGCCGGACGTTCAAGGCTACCGCATACTGGTCCGCGCCTATTCGCCGAGGTCGGTGTGACCGCGGACGCGGCGCGGCGGCGCGCGCCCGCAACGCCGACGCGGCGGGGGCCAGAGGCCACCCGCCGCGTCCGGAGAGCTTCGTCAGATCTTGGTGACCTGGTTGAAGTTGAGCTCGACCGGGGTCTCCCGGCCGAAGATCGAGACGAGCACCTTGAGCTTCTGCTGGTCGGCGTTGATCTCGCTGATCGTCGCCGGCAGCGAGGCGAAGGCGCCGTCGGTGACGGTCACCGAGTCGCCCACCTCGAAGTCGAGCACCCTGATCTCGGCCTTGGCCTTCTTCTGCGCACCGGGCGCCTCGACCGACGGCAGCAGCCACTTGAGCACCTCGTCGAGGCTCAGCGGCGCGGGCCGGTCCGCGCGGTCGGTGGCACCCACGAACCCGGTCACCCCGGGCGTGTTGCGCACACACGAGTACGACTCGGGGGTCAGGTCCATCCGGACCAGCAGGTAGCCGGGGAAGACCTTGCTCTGCACCTGGGTGCGCTTGCCGTTCTTGACCTCGACCTCTTCGCGGGTCGGCACCTCGACCTGGAAGATGTACTCCTCCATGTCGAGGCTGGTGATGCGGGTCTCGAGGTTGGTCTTGACCTTGTTCTCGTAACCGGCGTACGAGTGCACGACATACCAGTCGCCCGGGGCGAACCGCAGCTTCTGCCGCAGCTCGGCAGCCGGGTCGAACTCGTCTTCAGCGTGCTCCGCCGCCCCGTGCGCCGGCTCGTCGGACACCGCGACCGCGGAGGTCACCTCGATGTCGTCGGACTGGGCCGTCTCGTCGTACTCAGGCACGTAGCTCGCTCACTTCCGTATTCGTTACTTGGCGTTGTGGTCGCCGAAGACGAACAGCACACCCTTGGCGTACAGGTAGTCGAGGCCGGTCACGATCGCCATGATGGCGGTCACGAACACGAGCACGACCGCGGTGTAGGTGAGCAGTTCGTTACGAGTCGGCCAGATGACCTTACGCAGCTCGGCGACGACTTCACGGACAAAACGTCCGATTCGACCGAAGAAACCGACCTTCTCGGTCGCGTCCGCCTTCTTGACCGCGCGAGCGCCCTTGCCGTCCACCGGCCGGGCCTTGGTCGCCGTGCCGCGTCCGCCGCCGACGGCAGCGTCCTCGTCGGTCAGGGCGTCATCGTCGACAGCGTCGTCGAACACGTCGTCGACGTGCTCGGCCGCGGCGTCCTCGCCACGTCGGTTGCTCTCGGCCACTGCGCCCTACTTCCATCTCGCGGGGTGGTGTCGGGTCCGTGCAGGGACACGGGCCCGTGTGCCCTCGCTGTCGAGGGGCACCTGTCACGCTGGCCCCTGCCCCAGGTGGGGCCGAGAGGGCCATACGACCCATGGTGCGCCGTCGGCCATGCCGACGGCCAGTTTCCACGGATCGCCCACCGAGGGCCGGTAGGCCGAAGCCGCAGGGGCGACAGGACTCGAACCTGCAACCTGCGGTTTTGGAGACCGCTGCGCTGCCAATTGCGCCACACCCCTGTGCGGGAAAGTCACCTGAACGGCCGCCTAAGCTAACCGTCAGAGGTCACTAACCCCACGGCGGACCAGTGTACGGGTATCCGGGCGAGTGAGCCAACTGGGCTCGGCCCTTTTTTGTCCGGCCTGTTTCGCCGACCCCCCACCGGCCCGTCAGTCCTGCCGGATCACGACCCTGGCCTGCGCCAACACCTTCTCGCCACCGCACGTGGCGGTCAGGTCGAACGTGACCAGACCCTCCGCGGTGACCGACTTGATCACCGCGGTGAAGTCCACCGCGGTTCCCTCGTCCGTGTCCGGCACCGGCACCGGGCGGGTGAACCGCACCCCGATGTCGAGCACCGCGTCCGCCCGGCCGACCCAGTTGGTGACCGCCCGGCCCGCCAGCGCCATCGTGTACATGCCGTGCGCGATCACCCCCGGCAGGCCCACCCCGACCGCGGTACGCTCGCTCCAGTGGATCGGGTTGAGGTCCCCGGAGGCCCCCGCGTAGCGGACCAGGTCCGCGCGGGTCACCCGGAAGGTCTGCGAGGGCAGCTGCTGCCCCGTCTCGTACGCCATCTCACTCACCGTGCCCTCGGACGACCAGCTTGCACACGACCGTGACGACCGGCTCCCCGGCCGGCGTGGACAGCTCCGCGCGGGTGGTGAGGAAGTCGTGCCCGCCCCGGTGGGTGATGTCGTCGATGCTGCTCACCACCACGAGCTCGTCGCCGGCCACGATCGGGCGGCGGTAGCTGAAGCGCTGATCGCCGTGGACCACACGGGTGTAGTCCATGCCCAGCTCGGGGTCGGTGACGATCTGCTCCATCGCGGCGAAGCTCAGGATGATCGGGAAGGTGGGCGGCGCCACCACGTCGCGGTAGCCGGCCGCGTGCGCGGCCGCCACGTCGTGGTACAGGGCGTCCGGGGCGCCGATCGCGTCGGCGAACTCCCGGATCTTCTCGCGCCCCACCTGATAGGGCTCGGTCGGCGGGTATGTCCGACCGATGAACGACTGATCCATCGGCATGCCAGTGAACCTATGCCAGCAGGGGGTGGCCCTGGTGGGCCACCCCCTGCTCGAAGATCTGGTGAGACCGCCGTCATCGGGTCTCGCGCTGAGTCGCTCAGCGGGTTTCGCGGTGCGCGGTGTGCTTGCCGCAGCGCGGGCAGAACTTCTTCAGCTCAATCCGATCCGGGTCGTTACGCCGGTTCTTCTTGGTGATGTAGTTCCGCTCCTTGCAGTCCACGCACGCCATGGTGATCTTTGGACGTACGTCAGTCGCCTTGGCCACGGGAGTGCCTTTCTGAAACAGCTGCTTTGAATTACCGGCATTTCAGGATAGACAGAGTCCGTCCCGATCTGCAAAAGGGTCACCAGTGGCGATCCTTACACCGCTCGACCATCGGAGCTGCTGCCCGACCTGGTCGCGCACCCTCCGGCGGCTGACGCCCGGGTGTCTAATGCGTAGCGATGGCCGGACTTGAACCGGCGACACAGCGATTATGAGTCGCTTGCTCTGCCAACTGAGCTACACCGCCTGGCGAGCCCTGCCGGAAGAATATCCGGCAGTCCGGTCGAGCCCCCTTACGGAATCGAACCGTAGACCTTCTCCTTACCATGGAGACGCTCTGCCGACTGAGCTAAGGGGGCGTGCTCGCTGCCTGGTGGTTTCCCACCTCGCCGCGCGCCTTGGTAAGAGTACACAACATCGGGCCCTGGCGGAAATCGGGTTCGGTGTGGCGCGCCACAACCTTGCCGCGGCATCCGGCGGACGGCCTCAGCCGACCGCGCGCAGGCGGCGCACCTCGCCCAGCGGGGTGGGCTCGGCGTCGGTCTGGGCGCCCAGCCACGCCTCCAGCCGCTCGTACGGCAGCGGCCGGCTGAACAGGAAGCCCTGGCCGATGTCGCAGCCGATCTCCTCCAGCAGCTCCAGCGTCAGCTCGCTCTCGACACCCTCGGCCACCACGGTCAGCCCGAAGTGCCGCGAGATGTCCACCACGGCCCGCACTATCGCCAGATCGCCCGGGTCGGTCGCCATGCCCTGCACGAACGAGCGGTCCACCTTCACCTCGTGCACCGGCAGCCGCCGCAGGTACGACAGCGACGAGTAGCCGGTGCCGAAGTCGTCCACGGACAGGTGCACGCCCAGGTCGTACAGGCGGCGCAGGGTGGGCAGCAGGCGGTCGACGCCGTCGACCACCCCGTCCTCGGTGATCTCCAGCGTCAGCCGGTCGGGCGATACGCCGTACTCCTGGAGCAGATCGTCGACGCGCTGCGGGAACGACGGGTCGACCAGGGTGCGCGGGGACAGGTTCACCGCCACCGACAGCGGCCGTCCGGCGTCCACCCACTGCCGCGCCCGGCGCAGGCCCTCGCGCAGCACCACGTCGGTCAGGCGGGACAGCTGGCCGGTGTGCTCGGCCACCGCGACGAAGTCCTCGGGCGCGACCGCGCCGTGGGTCGGGTGCTCCCAGCGGGCCAGGCACTCCACCCCGACCAGGCGCCGGTCCCGCAGCGACACCTTGGGCTGGAAGAAGACCTCCAGCTCGCCGTTGTCCAGGGCGCGGCGCAGGTCGCCGGCCAGGCCCACCCGCCGCATCGACCGCGACTCCAGCCCGACGTCGAACAGCTGCACGCCGCTGGCCAGGCCCTTGGCCGCGTGCGTCGCCACGTCGGCGCGCTGGATCAGCGTCGCCGGATCGGAGCCGTGCTCGGGATGCAGCGCGATCCCCACCGCCGTGTTGACGTCGAGGGTCAGCGAGCCGAAGGTCATCGGGTCCTGCAGCAGGCTCCGCAGCTCGGTCGCCAGGTCGACGGCGGCCTCGGCGTGGGGCAGGCGCAGGGTGACGACGAACTCGTCGCCGCCGGAGCGGCCCACCAGGGCCGCGGGCGGCGCCAGCGTGCGCAGCCGGGTGGCCACCTCGGCCAGCAGCTGGTCTCCCGCGGCGTGGCCGAGCGAGTCGTTGACGTCGCGCAACCCGTCCACGTCGAACATCAGCAGGGCCACGACCTCGCCGGGAGCGCGGACCCGCACCGCCTCCTCCAGCGCCTGGGTCACCCGGCGCCGGTTGGGCAGGGCGGTCAGCGCGTCGTGGTAGGCGTCGTAGCGCAGCCGGTCGACCAGGCGGTTGTTCTCCACCGCCACCGCCGCGTGCGCGGCGACCGACTCCAGCAGCCGCACGTCGGCCGGGCCGAAGTGCATGTTGTCGCCGAGGCGGCCCGCGACCTCCAGCGTTCCGATCACCGCGGAGCTGGCCCGCAGCGGCACCACGATCGCGTCCTTGACGCTGGACTCGCGCAGCTCCGCGCGGAGCTGGTCGTCGCCGAGCTTGGCACCGCCGGCGACGGTCCGCCCCGTGCCGACCGCCTGCTTGCGCATCGAGTCCGGCGCGCCGGCGACGTCGAGCAGGCCCTTGTCGTCGGGCCGCGCGCTGAGCAGCAGTTCGGGGTGGCGCCCCTGCGCGGGCAGCCACAGCGTCGCGTACTCGGCCTGGAGCAGCTGCCGGACCCGCGCGAGCAGGACGTCGGGCAGGGTGCCGTCGTGCGGGGTGTCGGAGATGGCGCCGGTCAGGTCGTAGATCTCGGTCAGCGTGCGGTGCTGGTTCATCGACCGGTTGTACGACCGGTATGCCAGGGCGAAGCAGACGATCAGGACCGCCATCAGGATGATCGCGCCGATGCCCTGCTGTAGCAGCAGAAGGACCGCGAGCCCGACGGCGGTGTTGATGCCGGCCATGACGACGCCGGGCACCGCCGCGGCGAGTTCCTGCGGCGCGAACCTTCCCTGCACGAGGGTGATCACGCTGACCACGCTGACGAGCGAGACCAGCACGCTCACCATCACCGCGACGACCAGCACCAGCCAGCTGCGCGGATCTTCGAGGTCGATCGGGCCGCCGATCAGCACCAGCAGGCTGGCGGCCGCGGTGCCCAGCGACATGACCGCGACGTTGAACGCCGCCTTGACCGGGGCGACCTTGCGCCGCCACTGCACGATGCACTGCACCGCGATGCGGGTCAGCAGCAGCGGCACCGGGGGCAGGTAGAAGAGCCCGAGGAGGAATGGGATCTCGGCGAGGGTGAGGAAGAACCCGTGCCGCCGGACCTCGAACTGGAGGACGGTCGTCTCCGCGCCGACCCACAGGGCGAAGAAGAGCGGGATCAGCCACCAGTGCGCAAGGTGTGCCGTCGAACGATTGGCGGCCAGCGCCGAGAGTCCGAGGGCCAGCACCGCTGCCGGGCCCGTGATCAACCAGGCCAGTTCGGCGGAGCGCCGCACGCCTCGTTCAGCTCTGGCCAACGCCGTTGGTCCGCTCTCTAGGGGGCTGACCGGCTACCGGTCAGCTCCACTGAAATTCGGCTTCTTCACGGCCCGTCAGCGCCGTGGCACCCGCGGTGTCGTCACCGCTGGGCAGAGAGCTCCACTGGAACTCGTCCGGAAGGACGGTCTCACCGGCGCTCCACTGGAACTCCTGCGCCGACATCGTCGGCTCTGCGACACCACCCAGCACGGTTCCCAGCGCCACGATGAGCGCGCCGCTGCCCATCCACCGGGCAAGCTTGCTCGTTCGCATCATCGACTCCACGGGTGACAGAGGAAAACCAGGGGCTGTCAAGGATCGTGCCACAGGTTCCGGCACAAGAGGAAGCCCGCATGGCGTGCCACGCCGCGGTCCGACCAATTTATAGCCGTTCGGTGAGGACGGGCTGGACCGGCCGCAGCGGCAGCTCACCCTCAGGAATGCGGAACCACACTGTACGTCCCCCGGCGCCGTCAAGACAGTCCTTGCCTGCTGTTCGAACGTGTGTACGATACCGCCATGATGCGTCTGGTCGAGCACCGATGGAACGGCACCACCACCAGCTATGCACGTCAGGACGTGTTCCTGCGCGCGAACCCGGCCGGGCCCTGGGAGGTCGAGCACCGCCAGCACGGCAGGTCCATCATGCGGGAGTACGCCACCGAGGGCGAGGCGCGCCGGGTCGCCGACGGGCTGTGCGCGATCGGCCAGTGGCGCAACCTGGAGCATCTGCACCGCTGAACCGCCCCCGGACCCCACCGCCCCGTCCGCGAAGTTTGACCGGCCTGCACCATGGGTAGCTCGATGGCACGCTTGATACCGGGTTACCGTGTTGCGCAGCTCTGCGGGATGCGCGGCGCTGCGGGGGTTGGGTCGAGGAGGGACCGGTGAGCGGTACGTCCGTGGAGGAGCTCCGGCCAGGCGATCACGCCTGCCTGACCTTCTCCGACAGCGACGAGCGGCTGGACATCGTCGCCGCGTTCGTGCGCGACGGGCTGCGCGCCGGGCAGAAGGTCGTCTGCCTCACCGAGTCGCTGAGCCCGTCCGCGCTCACCGAGGAGCTGGCCCGGCGCGGCTTCGAGCCGGCCACGGCCGCCGAGACGGGACAGCTGCACATCGCGTCCGCGGGCGAGTTCTTCGTGCCGCAGGGCGTGTTCGACCCGGGCAGCGCCCTCGGCGCGGTCCGCACCCAGATCGAGCGGGCCGGCCGCGACGGCTACCAGGGCCTGCGGGTCACCAGCGACATGTGCTGGGCGCTGCGGCCGGTCGGCGGCGCGGCCGGGCTCATGGCGTACGAGTCGCAGCTGAGCCGGATGCTCGCGCAGGAGAACGCCACCGCCGTCTGCCAGTACGACCGCCAGTGCTTCGACACCGTCACCCTGGCCACCGCGGCCGAGGCGCACGGGCGCACCGTCGCGGCGATCACCTACCACGACGACGCGCTGCTGCGGATCTGCCGCCAGCACGTGCCCACCGGGGTGCGCGTCGCCGGCGAGATCGACTACCGCGCCGCGGAGCCGCTGACCCGGGCCATGACCGAGGCGCTCGCCCTCGACGACCACATCGACGTCAACCTCACCCGGCTCGTCTTCCTGGACACCGTCGCCGCGGGCGTGGTGGCCCAGGCGGCGGTCGGGCTCACCCCGGCCCAGCGGATGACCGTCCGCTGCCAGGGGATGCCATACAAGATCCTCGCCGCGCTGGGTCTGCGGGACATTCCCGGCGTCACGCTGATGGCCGTCGAGCATGGTGACTGACCGGCCCTCGCGCGACAGGCCGGGCAACACGCCGCGGCCCGGACAGCGACGGCTGCTGCTGGACCTGCCGTTCACCGAGCCGGAGCTGGTCGGGCTGCGCGCCGCCGTCGCCGCCCACGCCAGCGAGTCGGGCATGCCCGAGGAGCGGATCGACGTCCTCGTCTTCGTCGCGTACGAGCTGGCCACGAACGCGGTCCGGCACGGTGGCGGACACGGGCGGCTGCGGCTGTGGCGCGACGGCGACACCATCGCCTGCCAGGTGTCCGACCCGGGCAGCGGACCGCCCGCCGAGGCGCTGAACATCCGGCGGCCCGGCCCGGGTGCGACCGGTGGACGCGGGTTGTGGCTGGTCCGGACGTTCTCCGACAGCGTGGAGGTCGAGGTGCGCGACAGCCCCGACGGCGGGGCCGAGATCACCGCCCTGGTCCCGTACGCCGCCGAGTAGGCCCGGGATCACCACCCGACCCGGGACCGGGCTGCGCCGGGCTGTCCGGCTGCTTGATCGGCGTCTGCGGTCACTTCACGGCGAGGGCTGCCGCGCACGGCGAGGGCTGCCGCGGTGATCGCTGTTCGAGGTCAGAAAGTGCCGTCTGAGTTCGCCTTCTGACCGGACACGACGATCATCCGCACCCCCACCCGCCGACACGCCCCCGAACCCGGCCGCCCCGCCCGGCCGGCCCGCCCGCCCGGCCCGCCCGCCCGCCCGGCCCGCCCGGCCCGGCTGACCCGCCCAGCTCAGGCGTGGTCGATGCGGATGAACTCGGCGCCGTAGTTGACCGCGCGGACGTGCTCGACCCGCGGCTCCAGGTCGACCGTCTCCACCAACTGGTCGAGATCGACCCGCTCCGGCAGGGTGCGCCACTTCTCGGTCGGGGCCCGTTCGCCGGATGCGCGCTCGCCGTCAGTCATGCCTGGACGGTACTCCCGCCCGCAAGCATGATCTTGAATGTCAGGAGGCGCTGGCGCCCGACTCGGAGTCCCACAGCTGGACCGCGTCACCCAGGAACTCGTGGACGTAGCCGCAGTTGGTGCAGATGACGCCCAGCGACGACTTGTTGGCCCACGCCAGGTCGAGAAACTCCAGCCCGGCCGTGTTCAGCTTGATGGTGCGGCTGGTGAACAGCCCGCCCTGGCAGACGACACACCGGAACACTTCACCGTTGATCGTCGCCACATAGGGCGCCCGACTGAATACCCCCACCCCCGGCAGGCTAACCAGCCCCCACAACCCGCCTGCGTAAGCAGCAGTTTCGGGGAAAGTGCTGGAATCTTGGCCCGGATTCGTGCAGTTTCCCCGAAACTGCACGGCTTCCCGGAAACTGCACGGCGCACTCGCCGGAAATACGGCGCACTCGCCCGGAAAAGGAGTGCGGCCCCCGACCTGTCGGTCGGGGGCCGCACTCGCGCTGTGGTGGCGGGTAGAGGATTCGAACCTCTGTAGCTTTCGCGACGGATTTACAGTCCGCTCCCATTGGCCGCTCGGGCAACCCGCCTGGTACAGCGTTGCCAGCGCCGCCCTGGGGCAGCGTGGCTCGATAAGGATAGCGGTATCAGGGGCCCGATGCGCAACCGGGTCGGACCATGGGCACGGCGCGCTGCGGGATCTGCTAAAACGGAACGCATGGCAGCTAACCCGTCCTTCGACATCGTCAGCAAGGTAGATCGGCAGGAGGTGGACAACGCGCTGAACCAGACCGAGAAGGAGCTGGCGCAGCGGTTCGACTTCCGCGACACGGGAGCCTCCATCGCCTGGTCCGGCGAGGACGTCGCCCTGGAGGCCAGCTCCGAGGAGCGGGTCAAGGCCGCACTGGACGTCTTCAAGGAGAAGCTGATCAAGCGCAACATCTCCCTGAAGTCGCTGGACGCGGGCGACCCGAGGGCTTCCGGCAAGACGTACAAGATCGACTGCAAGATCGTTCAGGGTATCGACGCGGAGAAGGCCAAGGCGATCTCCAAGAAGATCCGGGATGAGGGCCCCAAGGGGGTGCAGGCCCAGATCCAGGGCGACCAGCTTCGCGTCACCGGCAAGAAGAAGGACGACCTCCAGGAGGTCATCACCCTGCTCAAGGGCGGCGACTTCGGCGTCGCCCTCCAGTTCACCAACTACCGCTGACGATCGGCAACGCAGAAGATCGCCGCTTCCGGCCACCACGTGGGCTCTGACCTCACGTGGTGACCGGAAACGGCGATCTTCGCGCCTCAGCGCATGTACTGGATCGGGCCGGAGCTGGCGGCCATGGCCTCCAGGCGGCGGACGCGCTCCTCCATCGGCGGGTGCGTCGAGAACAGCGAGGCGATGCCGCCCGCGCGCAGCGGGTTGTCGATCATCAGGTGGGCCGAGCTGGCGAGCTGGCCCTCGGCGGGCAGCGGCATCTGCTGCACCCCGTTGTGGATCTTCTTCAGCGCGCTGGCCAGGGCGAGCGGGTCGTTGGTGAGCTGGGCACCCGAGGCGTCGGCCTGGAACTCGCGGCTGCGGCTGATGGCGAGCTGGATGATCGACGCCGCCATCGGGCCCAGGATCAGCATCATGATCAGCACCAGCGGGTTCGGGCCGTCCTCGTCGTCGCCGCCGATGGGCAGGAACCAGGCCAGGTTGGCCAGCATCGTGATGATGCCCGCCAGGGCGCCAGCCACGCTGGAGATGAGGATGTCGCGGTTGTACACGTGCGACAGCTCGTGGCCGATGACGGCGCGCAGCTCGCGGTAGTCGAGGATGCGGGTGATGCCCTCGGTCACGGCGACCGCGGCGTGCTGCGGGTTGCGGCCGGTGGCGAAGGCGTTGGGCTGCATGGTGGGGCTGACGTACAGCCGGGGCATGGGCTGGCCGGCCTGCTGGGACAGCTCCCGCACCATCTGGTAGAGCTGCGGGAAATCCGCCTCGGTGACGGGCTGCGCGTGCATCGAGCGCAGGGCCAGCTTGTCGGAGAAGAAGTAGCTGACACCGTTCATGACCAGCGAGATGAGCACGGCGATGACCAGGCCGCCGCTGCCGCCCAGCCAGTAGCCGACCCCGAGGATCATCGCGGTGAGCAGGCCGAGCAGTGCCGCCGTCTTGAGGCCGTTGTGGCTGTGCATCCATTCCCTCCACGTCTGGCGCGGTGGGTCCCCGCGCACCAGGTGCAACCGGCGGTTACCCCGGTGCCCTTCCCCTCACGCGCTGTGAGTCGACTGAAAGAAATTCTAGCCACCGTACAGCGACGGCACGTTTTGCCTGATCACAGCCGGTATGGGCCGACTCGTGCCGAAGGTGAGGGTCAGTGCCAGGCGCTGATCGCGGTGTACAGCAGCTGCGGGGCGACGGTGAGCAGCACGCCCGCCGCCACGGCCGCGGTGAGCGCCGTCACCGGGGCCCAGCCGGGCGCGGCCGCGGTCGCGTCGCCGCCGCGGTAGAGCGCGGTGACGGGACGCCAGTAGACGGCGAGGCCCGCGACCGAGACCAGGGCGACCAGCACCGCCAGGCGGTACGAGTCGACGTCGACCAGCGCCTGCACCACCGTGATCTTCGCGAACAGCCCGGCCAGCACCGGCGGCAGTCCGGCCAGCCCGACCAGCGCGAACGCCAGCCCGGCGGCCCGCCACGGCGCGCCCCGGCCCAGCCCGCGCAGATCGTCGAGGCTGCCGCCGTCGGGCTCCCCCGGCCGCAGCGCCACCACCGCGCCGAACGCGGCGATCTCCAGCACGACGAAGAAGACCGCGTAGGCCAGCGCGGCGTCCATCAGGCCGATCGCCGGGCCCAGCGCCGCCAGCCCGGACACGCCGCCCAGCGGGGCGAGCACGAAGCCGGCCTGCGCCACCGACGACCACGCCAGCAGCCGCACGGTGCGGCTCTGGCGCAGCGCGCCCAGGGTGCCGAGCACCATCGACAGGGCCGCGAGCATCGCCAGCGCCACCCCCGCCGCCACGAACATGCCCCGGTCCGGGCCGTTCGGGCCGTTCTGGAGGACGCCCTGGAGCACGATCAGGATCGCGGCCACGCCACCGAGCTTCGAGGCGGTGGACAGGAACGCGGCGACCGGCACGGGCGCGCCGTCGTACGTGGCGGGCGCCCAGGCGTGCAGCGGTGCCGCGGCGACCTTGAAGCCGAGGCCGACCAGCACCAGGACCAGGCCGGTCAGCGCCACCGGGTGCCATTCGGCGGGGATCTGCTCTGGCACCGAGGTCAGGCCGCGCAGCTGGACGGTGCCGGTGGACAGGTAGAGCAGGGCGGCGCCGAGCAGGCTGACCGCCGTGGCCACCACGCTGTTGGCGAAGAAGGTGACCGACGCGGCCGAGGCCTCGGACTGGCGCCGCCGGTGCAGGGCGACCAGGACGTACAGCGGGACGGTCAGCGTCTCCAGGGCCACGATCAGGGTGATCAGGTCACCGGCGCCGGCCAGCGCGACACCGCCGGTCATGGCGCTGGTCAGCAGGAACACCGCCTCCCCCACCGGCGCCTCGCCCCGGCGCAGGGCCGGTGCCCACAGCAGCAGCGCGGCGGCGGTCAGCGCGACGACCACGACGGCGACCACCCGGGCCCGGCCGTCGTAGACGTACGCGCAGTCGACGGGGAAGATCGCGTCGCCGCCGGTGGAGGTGCCCGCGCAGAGGACGCTGCCCGCCTGGCGGGCCGGGGTGGCCAGCGCCGCGGCGAGCGTCACCAGGGTCCCGCCGAGCGCCACCGCGTACGGCACGCGCCAGCGTCCGGGGGCGAACAGGTCGGACAGCAGGGCCAGCACCACCGTGGCCGCGGCGGCCACCAGGGGTGTCAACGGGGACCAGGTCACGGTGCCACCCCCATGGTCAGGGCGTCGACCGCACCGGCCGACGCGGTCAGCACCAGCCCCGGCAGCACGCCGATCAGCAGCGCGAGCAGCACCAGCGGCGCCCAGGCCAGCACTTCGGGCACGTGCACCTCGGCCGCGCCCGCCAGCGCCGGAGCGGCCGGGCCGTGGCTGACCCGGCGCAGCAGCCGCAGCAGGTACGCCGCGGTCAGCGCCCCGCCGATCGCGGCCAGCACCGCCAGCACCAGCCAGCCGGTGCCGCCGAGCCGCACCGCCGCGACGACGGCGAACGCCTCGCCCCAGAACCCGGCCAGGCCGGGCAGGCCGAGGCTGCCCAGCGCCGCCAGGCCGAGGATGCCCGCCAGCCACGGCTGGCGCTCGCGCAGCCCGCCGAGGTCGCCCAGCAGGCCGGTGTGCGCCCGGTCCTTGATCGCCCCGGCCAGGAAGAACAGCAGGCCGGTCAGGACGCCGTGCGCGATGTTGCCGATCAGGGCGGCCTGCACGCCGATGGCGCTGCCCGCGGCCCCCGCGGCGATGCCGAGCAGCACGAAGCCCATGTGCCCGACCGACGAGTACGCGATGAGCCGCTTGAGTTCCGTCTGCCGCAGGCAGACCAGCGACCCGATCAGGATGGCCGTGACGGCCAGCGCCCCGAGCAGTGTCGCGAAGCTCGCCGCGCCCTGCGGGGTGACGCCGAGCCCGACCCGGATCAGCCCGTACGTGCCCATCTTCAGCAGCACGCCGGCCAGGATGACGCTGCCGACGGTCGGGGCCTCGGTGTGCGCGTCGGGCAGCCAGGTGTGCAGCGGCCACAGCGGGCTCTTCACCGCGAAGGCCAGCGCGAACAGTCCGAAGATCCACAGCTGGGCGGTGTGGCCGAGGGAGGGCTGGGCGGTCAGCGATACCAGATCGGCGGTGTCGGTCTGCGCGACCACCGCGACCACGCCGACCAGCAGCAGCACCGACCCGGCCAGGGTGTAGAGCGCGAACTTCAGCGCGGCCGCGCGGCGGGCCGGGCCGCCCCAGCCCGCGATGACCGCCGCCATCGGCAGCAGCACCACCTCGAAGGCGAGGAAGAACAGCACCAGGTTCAGGGCCAGGAAGGTGCCGAGGATGCCGACCTCGATCACCAGCAGCAGCGCCGCCAGCAGATGCGCCCGGTCGGGGCGCTGCCACAGCAGGAAACCGCAGCACAGCAGGGTCAGCAGCGCGGTGAGCAGCACCAGGGGGTAGGAGATCCCGTCGACGCCCAGTTGCAGCCGCAGGTGCAGCGCGGGCACCCAGGACAGGTCGACGGCGTGCCACGGGTGGATGCCGCGGCCCGGGGGCGCCGGTGCCCGGTCGAAGCCCAGCGGCACCGCCAGCAGCAGCGTCAGCGCGGAGACCGCCGTGGCCGCGACCACCCCGGCGCGGCCGCGCAGCGCGGCGGCCAGCACGGCTCCGGCCAGCGGCACCGCCAGCAGGCCGATCAGGAGAACCGAGTCGCTCATGCCGGTTCCCCGCTGCGCGAGCAACCGGCATGAGGCACAGGCCGCGCTGAGCCCATTGTTCGCTCGCTCCGCTCGCTCATCCGAACATCACCGCCGTAACCGTCACGACCACCGCGCCGAGCAGCACGGCCGCGAGTGCGCGCGGCAGCGGGGCGCGGTGCCAGGCGACGACCTCGCCACCGGCCGCGACGGTGGCCCGGCCCAGGCCGTTGACCGCGCCGTCGACCCCGGCCGTGTCGATCGCGGTGACCGCGCGGGCCAGCGCCCGCACCGGGCGCACCACCAGCGCGTCCTGCACCGCGTCCAGCCCGAGCCCGCTCGCCAGGAACGGACCGGCACTGCCCAGCACCTGCGCCGGGTCGCCTGCACCGGCGCGGCGCCAACCCCACCAGGCGGCCCACCCGCCGAGCACGGCCAGCGCCAGTGGCAGCAGGACGGCGAGGTCGAGGTGGATCAGGTCCGAGGTGGTCAGCAGCACGCCGATGCCGAGCCCGGCCGACGGGACCGCCAGCAGCACCAGCGGGCCGCGCAGCCACCAGTTCGGCTCGTGCGCGTGCGCGGTGTGCTCGCTGCCGCGGCCGAAGAAGACGCGCAGCCAGGCGCGGGTGGCATACCAGGCGGTCAGCGCGACGCCGACCAGCGCGACGGCCCACAGCACCGGCTGCTCGTGCAGGGAGCCGACGACGGCCTCCTTGCTGAAGAAGCCGACCAGGGGCGGCAGGCCCGCGAGCGAGCCGAGGCCGATCGTCATGGTCCAGAACGTCCACGGCATCGGCCTGCGCAGCGCGCCCATCCGCGACATCAGGTTGCTGCCCACCGCGTGGATCACCGATCCGGCGCACAGGAACAGCAGCGCCTTGAACGCGGCGTGCGCGAGCAGGTGGAACAGGGCCGCGTTCACCGCGCCCACCGACAGCGCCGCCATCATGTAGCCCAGCTGCGACACCGTCGACCAGGCCAGCACCCGCTTGAGGTCGTCGGCGGCGGTGGCGGCCAGCGTCCCGAGCAGCAGCGTGATCGCGGCACTGGCGCCGAGCACGATCCGTGCGGCCGGCGCGGCCTCGAACACCGGGTAGAGGCGGGCGACGACGTACACCCCGGCGGCGACCATCGTCGCGGCATGGATCAGGGCCGAGATCGGGGTCGGGCCGGCCATCGCGTCGGGCAGCCAGGTGTGCAGCGGGAACTGGGCGCTCTTGCCGAACACGCCCGCCAGCAGCAGCAGCGCCGCCGCGGTGACCGTGCCGGTGCCCATCGTCGGCACCGCGGCCAGCACCTTCGTGAGCTGGAAGCTGCCCGCGTGCACGCCGAGCAGGGCGATGCCGAGCAGGAAGCCCACGTCGCCGACCCGGGTCACCAGGAACGCCTTGACGGCGGCGCGCGGCGCCTCGGGCAGGGCGCGGTCGTGCGCGATCAGCAGGTACGAGCAGGCGCCCATGACCTCCCAGCCGATCAGCAGCAGGATCAGGTCGCCGGAGCACACCACGGTCAGCATCGCCGCCGTGAAGATCGAGATCTGGGCCGCGTACGGCCCGTACCGCTCGTCGCCGTGCAGGTAGCCGTTGGAGTACACCTGCACGCACAGCGCCACCACGGCCACCGCCAGCGCCACCAGCAGCGCCCGCGTGTCCAGCAGCGACGTCAGCGTCACGGAGAGGTCCCCGAAGCCGGCCCAGGAGCGGGTCTGCTCGCCGGTCGTCCCGCGCGCCAGCAGCGCGACCACCGCGATCAGGCTCGCGGCCGCCCCGGCGATGCCCAGCGCCGCCGCGACGGGGCGATTCCGCATGGGCACCAGCAGGCCGACCAGCCCGCACAGCAGCGGGGCCAGCACCAGCAGCTCGGTCATCGCGTCGGCTCCTCGTCGAGCACGGGCGCGGGCGCCGGATCGGGCGCCGCTGCGGTGCCCGGCTCGTCCAGCGGCACCTGGTCGATGTTGATGTCGCGGCGCAGCCGGAACAGCCGCAGCACCAGCGCCAGGCCGACACCGACCTCGGCGGCCGCGAGCACGATCACGAACAGGGTGAACACCTGGCCGGTCACCTTCGGGCGCAGCACGTCGCCGGTGACCAGGATCAGGTTGACGGCGTTGAGCATCAGCTCGACCGACATCAGCACCAGCACCGCGTTGCGCCGCCGCAGCACGCCGTACGTGCCGAGGCCGAACAGCAGGGCCGCGGTCACCAGCGGGATCACCGGGCGGATCATCGGGCCGTCTCCCGCCGCGAGAGCACGATCGCGCCGACCAGCGCCGCCAGCAGCAGCACCGACAGCACCTCGAACGGCAGCGCCCAGTCGTCGAAGATCGCGGTGCCCAGCTTCTGCGCGGTGCCGGGCGCCGGAGCCGGGACGGTCAGCCGCCCGAACGCGGCGGCGAACAGCCCGGCCAGGCCCAGCCCGGCGGCGGCGCCGACCAGCAGCGCGGGCAGCAGCGGGCGGTCCAGGTCGGGGCTGCGCCCGATCGGGGCGCGGGTCAGCATCACCGCGAACAGCAGCAGCACCACCACGGCGCCGACGTAGATGAGCACCTGCACCCAGGCCGCGAACTCCGCCCCGAGCAGCAGGAACTCGACCGCGACCGCGCCGAGCGCGACGACCAGCCACAACCCGGCGCGGACCAGCTGCTTCGTGCTCACCACCGCGACCCCGCCGGCGACGGCGAGCAGGCCCGCGACGGTGAGCGCCACGTCCAGCAGCGTCACGAGGTGCCTGCCCGCTTGGCCACGGCGGTCTCCTCCTTCGACGGCTCACCGTGGGGGTCGTGCGGCGGCGGGGGCGGCACGGTGGCCATCCACTCGCCGAGGCGGTCCTTGTCGTGCAGCAGGTCGCGGATGTCGTACTCGGCGTACTCGAACTCGGGCGACCAGTAGAGGGCGTCGAACGGGCACACCTCGATGCAGATCCCGCAGTACATGCACAGCGAGAAGTCGATGTCGAAGCGGTCGAGCACGTTGCGCTGGCGCGGGCGGGCCGCGCCGGGCACGACGACCTCTTCCTTGTGCGAGTCGATGTAGATGCACCAGTCGGGACACTCGCGCGAGCAGAGCATGCAGACCGTGCAGTTCTCCTCCCGCAGCGCGATCACGCCGCGCGAGCGGGGCGGCAGCTCGGGAGCCACGTCCGGGTACTGCTGCGTGATGCTCGGCGCGACGAGCGTCTTGAGCGTGACAGCCAGCCCCTTGCCCAGTCCCGCGCCAGGAATGCTCATACGCACCATCCTGCCGTGTCGCCGTCCCCCGCGCGAGTAGGAGCCCGTCCTGGCGGTGGAGAAGGCGCCCTTCCTCCACGTGAACCGAGGAGAAGGCGCCCTTCCCTACTGGAGGGCGATGCGCACGGCGGCGGTGAGGACGAGCTGCGCGAGTGCCACGGGCACCAGCACCAGCCAGCACAGCCGCTGCAACTGGTCCTCCCGCAGCCGCGGCCACGCGACCCGCAGCCAGATCACCACGAACGCGACCAGCCCCGTCTTCAGCAGCATCCACAGCCAGCCGACCGAGTCGGCCCACGGCCCGTGCCAGCCGCCGAGGAACAGCGCGGCGGTCAGCGCCGAGATCACGACGATGCCGACGTACTCGGCGAGCAGGAAGAAGGCGAAGCGCAGGCCGGTGTATTCGGTGAGGTAGCCGAAGACCAGCTCCGAGTCGGCGATCGGCATGTCGAACGGGGGGCGGCGGATCTCGGCCAGGCCCGCCACGAAGAAGACGACCATCGCCGGGAGCTGCCACAGCAGCCACCAGGGCCGCCACGACGCCACGATCTCAGGCAGGCTCAGCGAGCCGGCGGCCATCGCGACGCTGGCGGCGGCGAGCACGAACGGCAGCTCGTACCCGAGCAGCTGGGCGGCGGCGCGCAGCCCGCCGAGCAGGGCGTACTTGTTCGCCGACGACCACGCCGCCATCAGCACCGCGACCACGCCTACGCCCACGATCGCGAGCACGAAGAACAGGCCCACGTCGAGCGGCTGCCCGACCAGGTCGCCCGGCCCGAGCGGGATCACGAGCAGCACCAGCAGGTACGGCAGCAGCGCCACCGCCGGGGCCAGCCGGAACACCGGCCCGTCGGCCTCGCGCGGGGTCAGGTCCTCCTTCTGCGCGAACTTGACCCCGTCGGCGATGAGCTGCGCCCAACCGTGGAAGGCCCCGGCGTACATCGGGCCGACCCGGGCCTGCATGTGCGCCATCACCTTGTGCTCGGTCTGCCCGACCAGCAGCGGCAGCGTCAGGAACGCCACCGCGACCAGCACCACCCGCAGCACGATCTCCCACGTCATGACGCCGGCCCCCACTCCCCCGGCGCGGGCACGCCGGGCGGGCGGACCGCCTGGCGCCTGGTGCCGGTCTCGGACTCGCCCGGTTCCTTGGCCCCCGGCCACGGCTTGGCGACCCGGCTGGCCAGCACGAAGCTCTTGCGCAGCGGGTGGCCCTCGAACTCCGGCGGCAGCAGCAGCGGCTCCAGCTCACCGGGGAAGCCGATGCCGAACATCTCGTACGTCTCCCGCTCGTGCCAGGCCGCGCCCGGGTACACCGGCACCGCCGAGGCCAGCGTCGGGGCGTCGGCGGGCACCCGGGTGCGCAGCAGCACCCCGTGCCGGGCGACGGTCGACCACAGGTGCGCCACCACGTCGAACCCGGCGTCGAGCTCGTCCACAGCGGTCAGCCAGTCGAAGAAGTCGCAGCCCAGCCCGTCGCGGGCGGCGGCCAGCGCCACCGGCCACGCCTGCGGCGGCACGTCGACGACGGCCCGCGCGTACGCGCCGCCGCTCGACACGCCCGCCTGCGCGCCCTCGACGAGCCGTGTCAGGTGTGCCCCGATCTCCTCCGGCGTCATGCCCGGCATCCTATGCCCGCCGGTGCCCGCCGCTCGACCACTCGCTTGCGCACCGGGATTGGCGAGCCCCGTTATGCTGCGGCCACCCCGACAACTCCAGGAGCAGACCGTGACCGGACACCGCGACTTCGCGGAGTTCTACGGCGCGGTGTTCCACCGGCTGGCCACCTCGCTCTATGTGCACACCCGCGACCTGGCCGAGGCTCAGGACGTGGTGCAGGAGGCGATGATCCGGGCGCTGTCGCGCTGGCCGAGCATCCAGGACGAGCAGCCCGAGGCGTGGGTGCGGCGCACCGCGTGGAACCTGGCGACCAGCCGCTGGCGCCGGATGCGGCGCGGCCTGGAGCTGGTCACCCGGGGCCGGGTGGAGGACACCACGGCCGGGCCCGAGCCGGACCGGGTCGCGATCGTCGCGGCGCTGGCCCTGCTGCCCGAGCGGCAGCGGCAGGCCGTCATCCTGCACCATCTGGAGGATCTGCCGGTCGCCGAGGTCGCGGAGGTCATCGGGGTGGCCGAGGGGACGGTCAAGTCCTGGCTGCACCGGGCGCGGACGACGCTGGCCGGGCACCTGGCCGACGAGCACGCGGAGGAGGTGGACCGTGTCTGACCGCGACCCGCTGCGCGACGCGCTGGCCGGGACCGCCGACGCGGTGCGGCCGTTGCTCACCCCGCCCGGGGCGGACGCGGCGCGGCGCACGCTGCGGCGCCGCAGGCGCACCCGGCCCGCCGCCGCGGCCGTGCTCGCCGTGGTCGCGGTGCTCGGCCTGAGCCCGCTGATACCCGGCCGAGGCGGCCTTCCCGCGGTGGACACCAGCCCTTCGCCGGCTGGATCGTCGAACCCGTGGTGGTCGGTGGCGTCCGATTCCGCCGGCCCGAGCCTGTCGCCCAGCGAGGTGCTCAAGGGGGGAGCGCAGGCCCCGGGATCGCCGCAGCCAAAGGGAACCCCACGCTGTGTCAAGCGCGGGTACGTCTGGATCACCGGGCCCGGCGATCGCGGTTACCAGCTGTCCGGCATCGAGCAGGGCCAGCTCTACTACCGCATCTGCCCCGGTGAGACGATCCGCGTCTTCTGGGCGCAGTACCGCTACGAGCCCGACGGGTCGCAGAAGCTGTACGCCTCGCACGTCTACCTGCTCACCTACGCGAACCCGACCGTGTACGCCACGATCGACGAGCCTGCGGACTGCCACGGCGACCTGTACTTCGTCGCGGGCGGGCGATCGATCCGGCAGACCATCGCGCGAGGAGACCAGAACGCCTACGGCGACGACGCGCTGTCCGCCACGTTCTGGACGCCGTGCTGAACCGGACCGTCAGCGGCCCGGGTTGACCGGCGGCGCCAGCAGGGCGGCCGTGTCGGGACGGTGCACGCCGCCCAGGCCCGACTGCTCGGCGGCGATCTTCTCCTGGAGGCGCAGGATGCCGTGCAGCAGCGCCTCGGGGCGCGGCGGGCAGCCGGGGACGTACACGTCGACCGGGATGATCTGGTCGACGCCCTTGGTCACCGAGTACGAGTCCCAGTACGGCCCGCCGCAGTTGCTGCACGCCCCGAACGAGATGACGTACTTCGGCTCGGGCATCTGGTCGTAGAGCCGCTTGATGGCCGGGGCCATCTTGTCGGTGACCGTGCCCGACACGACCATCAGGTCGGCCTGGCGCGGCCCGTGCGCGAACGGGATCACGCCCAGCCGCATGAAGTCGTGGCGGCTCATGCTGCTGGCGATGAACTCGATCGCGCAGCAGGCCAGGCCGAAGTTGAACACCCACAGCGAGTAGCGCCGACCCCAGTTCAGCACGAACTTGATCGGGTCTCCGAGCACCGAGGGCAGGGCCATGGGCCCAGCCTAGACCTCCACCGGTGCCCGGCCACAGACCCGCGGCTCACTGGGCGGGTGCCACATACCCCAGCCAGGCGTCGACCTCCTGCTGGGTCAGGATGCGGTCCACCCGCGCCTGGGCGGTGATCGGGAACCGGCGCCCCGGCCGCCAGTGGCGGCTGTAGCGCGGCGTGTCCAGCATCAGGATCCGGGTGCCGCTGATCGCCGAGATGTCGGCCGGGCCGGTCTCGTTGCGCAGCACCGCGCCGGTCGCGTCGGACATGTGGAAGTAGTCGTCCACGTGCTCCAGTTCGGTGCCGTCGGGCCCGAACCGCATCACGTTGACCCAGCGCTGCTCCGGCCGCCGCCCCTCGACCAGGCCCGCGCCGACCAGCGCGTCGGCCAGCAGCACCTGGAGCTGGAAGTTGTCGGCGATGCCGCCGAGCCAGACCATCGCGCCGTGGCGGCTGGGCCGGTGCACCACCAGCACGTGCTCGTCGAGGATGCGCAGGGCCAGGATGAGCCGCATGAACGCGGGCGCCGTCGAGTGCAGCGGGTCGACCTGCGCCATCCAGGCGGCACGGTCGCCGAGCTGCGTGCGGGCGGTCTCGTGGTGCAGGCAGGCCACCGCGGCCAGCGCCCAGTGCGGCCCGTCGCGCCACGCCGCCAGCAGCGGCATCGCGGGCGCCGGGCCGATCGCAGCGCCGAGCATGCCGGTAGCGACGGTCATGCCGGCCTGGTCCCGCTCGGGCAGCGGGCGCCCGGGGAAGCGGGACAGCCAGGCGTCGAGGAAGGCGTGGGTGCCGGTCAGCGCCCCGTTCAGCCGCTCCAGCACGATCCGGGTGAGCGGGCCGGGGTCGGCGCCCAGCTCGACCATGGCGCCCGCGGCCGTGGCGGCGTTGGCGGCCACGAACGGCAGCGGCGCCGCCGCGATCGCCGGGGCCAGGTAGGCCACCGCCGGCGTCAGCTCGGCCGGGGGCACCTGCTGCGCGGCGCGCACCAGCGGGGCCACGGCCGTCAGCGCGGCCATCGGGTCACGCCCCAGCACCAGCTGATGGAACTGCTGCACCTGCTGCGAGAACATGGCACCCCTCCGTGGCTCGCCCGTACGCCACGGGCCGACTGTCACCTGCGGCTGGCAGCCGGTTCGGGATCGGTCACCGCGGGCATGTCGCCCAGGTCGTATCCGCGGAGCAGCACCAGTGCGATGCCCACGATAAGGCCCGGCACAACTGTGAATCCGAGCAGGACTCCGGTCCGCGCGGAGTCGGTCTGCGCGACCGCGGTTCCGGCCGTGGTGGAGATGTATCCGAACAGCTGGAGCACGACCCCGAAGATGAACGGGCCCAGCGCCAGGCCCAGGGTCTCCCCCGCGGTCCACACGCCGGTGAACACGCCCGCCTGCCGCTTGCCGGTGCGGGCGGTGTCGTAGGCGATGCAGTCGGGCAGCATGGCCAGGCCGAACAGCTGCTGCCCGGCATAGCCGAAGCCGATCACGGCGATGACGGCGTACACGGCCCAGTGCGGCAGCACCGGTGCCGCGACCAGCGCCAGGGTCGCCACGGTCAGCGTGATCGAGGCGACCACGTACCCCTTGAGCTTGCCCAGCCGCTCGCCCACCCGGCGCCAGAGCGGCATGACCACCAGGGCGGGGCTGACCACGACCACGAACAGCGTGGTGGTGGTGCCGGGGTCGCCGAGCACGTGCCGGGCGAAGTACTCGACCCCGCCGAGCATGCAGGCCACGCCGGTGGCCTGGACCACGAAGCAGGCGACCAGCACCCGGAACGGGCGGTTGGCCGCCACCACCTTGAGCTGCGCCCGCAGCGACGGCTCGCTGGCGGTGATCACGCCGGTCGGCGCCTTGGCGGTGCTGAAGAAGGCGAAGAGGGTGCCGCAGACCATGATCGCGGCGACGAACATGCCCATCCAGCGGTAGCCGGGGAGGCCGCCGCCGGTGGAGTCTCGAATGATCGGCGCGAGCGCGCCGGAGACCAGGATCGAGGTGGCGAGCAACGCGACCCGCCAGGTCATCAGCCTGGTGCGTTCGTCCGGCGAGGAGGTCATCTCGGCGGGCATCGCGACGTACGGCACCTGGAAGAAGCCGAACGCGGTCGCGGTGAGCAGGAACATCACCACGACGTACAGCCCCGACAGGTCGGAGAACCCGAGAGGAGCAGCGAATATGCCGGCAAACAGCGCCGCCATGGCGAGCCCGGCGAACAGCAGGTACGGCCGGCGGGCGCCCCAGCGGGTCTGGGTCCGGTCGGAGAGCCGGCCCACCACCGGGTTGAGCACCACGTCCCAGGCCTTGGGCAGCAGCACCAGCAGGCCCGCCAGACCTGCGGCGACACCGAGGGTGTCGGTCAGGTACGGCAGCAGCAGCAGGCCGGGCACGGTGCCGAACGCCCCGGTCGTCAGCGAACCGAGGGAATATCCGATGCGAACATGCGTGGGAAGCGCTTCGCCCGGAGCCTCCATCACCTCCACACTGGATGTCATGAGGGCGGATGGTACGGGAGGCAGTTGAATGCGGGTACCTGCCGGTGTGGCAGCGGGCCATCCGGCTACCGCTGAAATAGGCCTTCGGATACTCCAGATGGGCGGATCGGCCGCCGACGCGGCGGTCGCCGCGGTCTTCGCCGCCTGCGTGGGAGAGACCGTTTTCACTGGCCTGAGCGGTGGCGGCTTCGCCACATACTTCGAAGCTTCGACAGGGCGGGTTTCCTGCCTTGATTTCTTCGTCGCAATGCCTGGTTTGGATGCGGATCGTAAGTCAGGGCCGATGCGGCCGATCTCGGTCGCCTTCGGGGAGGTGCCGCTGCCGTACGAGATCGGCGGAGCGTCCGTCGCGGTGCCCGGCGTGCCCGCCGGGTGTGGCGAGATTCACGCCCGCTGGGGCGTGCTGCCCTGGTCCGAGATCGTCGCGCCCGCGGTCGAACTGGCGCACACCGGGACGCCGATCCCCGAGGCGCACGCCGTCACGCTGCCGTCGCTGCTGGAGGCGATGCTGCTCGACCAGGGCCTGCCCGCGTACGCCCCCGGCGGGCGGCTGCTGCGCGGCGGCGAGATGCTCTACCACGCCGGGCTGGCCGACGCGCTGACCATGATCGCCTCGGACGGCCCGTCCGCCTGCTACACCGGCAAGATCGGCGCGAGCATCGTCGAGGCGGTCCGCGCCGACGGCGGCGCGCTCGGACCGCTGGACCTCGCGTCATACCGCGTGCTCGACCGCGAGGTGGCCGGGGCGCCGCTCGGCGGGCGCACCGTGCTCGGCCGCGCCGACCTCAACCGCGTCATCGACACCATCCGCTCACTACCCGCCGACCTGGCCGAACTCGACCGCGGCGGCCGCGCCGTCGCCCTGGCCGACGCCCTCGACGTGCGCCGGCGACTGGACAAGCTCGGCAACACCACCAACGTCACCGCCGTCGACGAGGCGGGCAACGCCTGCGTCGTCACCACCACGCTCGGGCTCGGCTCCGGCATCTGGCTGCCCGGCCTCGGCATCCACCTCAACTCGATGCTCGGCGAGGGCGAGCTGATCGCGGGCGATCTCGCGCCCGGCGAGCGGATGGGCTCGATGATGTGCCCGCTGATCGTGCTCGACCGGGGGAACCTGCAACTCGCGCTGGGCTCGGCGGGCGGCTCGCGGATCCGGTCGGCGCTGCTGAACACGCTGGTGGGCGTACTGATCGAGGAGCTGGACGTGGCTGCCGCCGTGACCGCGGCCCGGCTGCACCCGCTCGACGAGGTCGTCCACGTCGAACCGGGGTACCCGGCCGACGCCGCCGACGCCCTCACCGCCGCCGGCTACACCGTCAACCGCTGGCCGTCCCTCAACCACTACTTCGGCGGGGTGTCCGCCATCGGCCTGTCCGGCGCCGCCGCCGACCCCCGCCGCAGCGGAACAGCCCTCCTCCTCTAACCCCACCGCCCACGGCCCCGCCCACCGGCCCCCGCCCACCGGCCTCCCCGTCGATCATGAACTTGTGGCACGGCTCGACGGTGTGTCGCGGGCACAGCCTCCTGATCGACAGATGGGCGGCCGGTGGGCGCGCGGTCGGGGGTTCAGTTGATGTGGGTGGCGGCGACGTGGGCGCCGCGGAAGGTGACGCCCTCCGCCTGGAGGCGGCGGCGGGCCTCGTTCTCGTGCCCCGGAGGCAGACGGCCGCCCGCCCCGACGACACGGTGCCAGGGCACCCCGCCGCCGTGGCGGGCCATGATCGTGCCGACCCGGCGGGCCGAGTTGCGGCCGGACTCGTCGGCCAGAGCGTCCGCCACCGCCCCGTAGGTCATCACCCGTCCAGGTGGAATCTGCTCCACCAGGCGCAGCACGGCTTCGGTGTACTCCTCGGGCGTCATGCCGCCAGGCTAGTTCCCAGCCCGCCGCCGCCGACCCGCCCCGCCAGCGTCCGCCGCTCGGTCGATCAGGAGCCTGTGCACGGGACACGCCGTCGAACCGTGCCATAAGTTCATGATCAACGCTGAGGGAAGGGCGCGGGCCAGTGGGTGGGATGGGGGCGGGGTGGGGGTGGGTGGGGTGGGCAGAATGGGGGCATGCGGGACGTGGTCACGCGGAGTAAGCGCGTGGTGGTGAAGGTGGGGTCGTCGTCACTGACGACGGCTGCCGGGGGGTTGGACCCCGACAGGCTCGGGGCGCTGGTGGCGGCGGTGGCCGCGGCCGAGCGGCCGGGCGGGGCGCGGCGGGAGGTCGTGCTGGTGTCGTCCGGGGCGATCGCGGCGGGGCTGGCGCCGCTGGGGCTGGCCCGGCGACCGCGGGACCTGGCCACGCAGCAGGCTGCGGCCAGCGTGGGCCAGGGACGGCTGATGCACGCGTACACGGAGGAGTTCGGGCGGCACGGGCGCACCGTCGGCCAGGTGCTGCTGACCGTCGACGACGTGACCCGGCGGGCGCACTACCGCAACGCGTACCGGACGCTGCGCAAGCTGCTCGACATGAACGCCGTCCCGATCATCAACGAGAACGACACGGTCGCCACCGAGGAGATCCGGTTCGGCGACAACGACCGGCTCGCCGCCCTGGTGGCCGCGCTGGTGCAGGCCGACCTGCTGGTGCTGCTGTCCGACGTCGACGCGCTGTACACCGGCCACCCCTCGCACCCGGACTCGCGGCGGATCGACGAGGTCACCGACTTCGCGCGGCTGCGGTCGGTCGACGTGAGCGGCGCGGGCAGCGCCGGGGTGGGCACCGGCGGCATGGTGACCAAGGTCGAGGCGGCCCGGATCGCCAGCGACGCGGGCATCCCGGTGGTGCTCACGGCCGCGCCCATGGCCGCCGCGGCCCTGTCCGGCGAGTCGGTGGGCACGCTCTTCCACGCCGCGGGGGTACGGGCCACCGCCCGCCTGCACTGGCTGGCCCACGCCACCACGGCGCGCGGCCGCCTGCACCTGGACCCGGGCGCGGTCTCCGCCGTCGTGGAGCGCCGCGCCTCGCTGCTGCCGGCCGGGATCACCGCCGTCGACGGCGCGTTCACCGCGGGCGACCCGGTCGACCTGGTGGACTCCGGCGGCCGCCCGGTCGCCCGGGGACTGGTCAACTACGACGCCCTCGAACTGCCGGGCCTGCTGGGCCGCTCCACCGGTGAGCTGGCCGCGACGCTCGGTCCCGCCTACGAGCGCGAGGTCGTCCACCGCGACGACCTCGTCCTGCTCCAGGCGTGAGAAGGGCACCTTGTTATCGCAATACGTGGCGGAAGGGCACTTTCCCATCGCTTTCGGCGCGAGGGAGCGCGGGGCGGGCGGCGGAGTGCGGCGAGTGACTGAGGAGCGGTGCGCATGAGTGTGATCGAGCAGGCGGGGCGGGCCCGGGAGGCCGCCACGGTGCTGGCGACGGCGTCGCGGGCGGTGAAGGACGCGGCGCTGCTGGTGATGGCCGAGGCGCTGTCGTCGCGTACCGCCGAGATCCTGGCGGCGAACGAGCTGGACGTGGCCGCGGCGCGCGAGCAGGGCACGCCCGAGTCGACCGTGGACCGGCTGGCGCTGAACGCGTCGCGGCTGGCCGGGATGGCCGAGGGCCTGCGCCAGATCGCGGGCCTGCCGGACCCGGTCGGCGAGGTGGTCCGGGGCGGGACGCTGCCCAACGGGCTCCAGGTGCGCCAGCTGCGGGTGCCGTTCGGCGTGGTCGGCATCATCTACGAGGCGCGGCCGAACGTCACCGCCGACGCCGCCGGGCTGACCCTGAAGTCGGGCAACGCGGTGCTGCTGCGCGGCTCGGGTTCGGCGGCCCGCTCCAACGCGGCGATCGTGGCGGTGCTGCGCGACGCGCTGGCCGCCGCCGGCCTGCCCGCCGACGCGGTGCAGCTGGTCGACTCGTCGACCCGGGACACGGTCAAGGAGCTGATGCGCGCCCGCGGCCTGGTCGACGTGCTGATCCCGCGCGGCGGCGCGTCGCTGATCCGCACCGTGGTCGAGGAGTCGTCGGTGCCGGTGATCGAGACCGGGGTCGGCAACTGCCACATCTACGTCGACGAGTCGGCCGACCTGGACATGGCGCTGAACATCCTGCTCAACGCGAAGGTGCAGCGGCCGTCGGTGTGCAACTCGGCCGAGTCGCTGCTGGTGCACGCGGCGGTGGCCGACGCGTTCCTGCCCCGGGCGCTGGCGGCGCTGCGCGGGCACGGCGTGACGGTGCACGGTTCACCGGAGGTCGCCGCGTACGACGGCACCGTCGTGCCCGCGACCGAGGAGGACTGGGGCACCGAGTACCTGGCGCTGGAGCTGTCGGCGCGCGTGGTGCCGTCGCTGGACGAGGCGGTGGCGCACATCCGCCGCTACGGCTCGGGCCACTCCGAGGCGATCATCACGACCTCGCTGCCGGCCGCGAACCGCTTCACCGCGCACGTGGACGCGGCCGCCGTGCTGGTCAACGCCTCGACCCGGTTCGTCGACGGCGGCGAGCTCGGCTTCGGCGCCGAGATCGGCATCTCGACGCAGAAGCTGCACGCGCGCGGCCCGATGGGCCTGCCGGAGCTGACCAGCACCAAGTTCGTGATCACCGGCGAGGGGCAGGTGCGCGGCTAGCGGATCGCGCGGATGACGTTCAGGGTGAGGTGCACGTCGAACGCGTCACCCTGTTCGGAGTCCCAGCCGCCGTCGGTGCGCTGCGTCTCGGCCAGCCGCTTCTTCGCCGCGATCATGGTCCAGTCGTCGGCGGAGACGCCGACCCGGCGCATCGTGGCGGCCATCGCGGCCGCGTCGACCGGCGCCATCCGGGGCAGCCGCTCGCCGAGCACCGACTGCATCCGGGCGGCCTCGTAGTACATGTCCTGCCGGTACATCACCGCGGCGCCCAGCCAGCCCGTCATCAGGTACGACGGCCAGGTGCCGTCGGCGTTGAGGCTGTTCTTGATGAAGTCGGCGCCGCGCGCGGCGGAGTCCGCGTACGGGATGGGCGTGTTGTCGCCGTAGGGCAGGGTGGCCCGGAAGTCGAGGCCGAACACGGTCAGCCAGAAGGTGGCCGTCGCGGTCATGTACAGGGTGGCCTCGGGGTCACCCGGCTGCGCCCACTCGGGGGCCTCGGGCGCCAGCTCCTTGACCTCCTGCCAGCTGCCGTCGGGTGCCTGGCGGCCGCCCAGCCAGTCCAGCGCGCGCTGGGCCGCCGGACGCCCGAGGGCGCCGAGGTCGTCCAGCTGGTCGATCCGGTAGCAGGTGACGTCGATCGAGGCGATCTTCCCGCGCTGCGAGGTCGGCCAGCCGCCACTGGGAAGTTGACCGGCTTCCATGGCCGAGACGACGTCATCACTCGGCATGACCCCGGTACGCAGGTACGACAGGCGTGCCCGGTCCACCGGGTCACCCTTCTTCACCACGAAACCGATTGCCGCGTCGAGATCCACCACGGTCATCGAGGGTACGTGTCCCATCCGGTAGTCGACCTCAGGAGGTCGGTCAAGGTCAACAGCACGCTAGGCCGGAATACGTCTCCGACCAGCGCTTGAGAGCGCGAAAGGCCGACGGCGGCATCCCGCCGTCGGCCTTTCGTCAGATTACCGACAGTTCTTCGAAGATCGCTATCAGTAGCCGGTCAGGCCCGGTAACCGGGGCGGGCTCAGTAACCGGGCAGGCTCGGGTCGACCGTCTTCACCCAGGCCAGCACGCCGCCCTGGACGTGCACCGCGTCCTTGAACCCGGCCGCCTTCAGCGCGGCGAGCGCCTCGGCCGACCGGACACCCGACTTGCAGTGCAGCACGATCTGCTTGTCCTGCGGCAGCTTGGCCAGAGCCTCGCCGGACAGGATCTCGCCCTTGGGGATGAGCACGCTGCCCGGAATGCGGACGATCTCGAACTCGGCGGGCTCGCGGACGTCCACCAGCAGGAAGTCCTTCTCCGCGTCCTGCCACTCCTTGAGCTCGCGGGCGGTGATGGTCGCGTCGACCACCGCCTCCTGCGCCTCGACGGAGACGGCACCGCAGAAGTCCTCGTAGTCCTCCAGCAGCGCGGTGACGGTCGGGTTCTCCCCGCACAGCACGCAGGACGGGTCCTTGCGGACCCTGATCTTGCGGTACGTCATCTCCAGCGCGTCGTACACGATCAGCGAGCCCACCAGCGGCTCGCCGGTGCCGGTGAGCAGCTTGATCGCCTCGGTCACCTGGATCGAGCCGATGCTGGCGCACAGCACGCCCAGCACGCCGCCCTCGGCGCACGACGGCACCATGCCGGGCGGCGGCGGCTCGGGGTAGAGGCAGCGGTAGCAGGGGCCGTGCTCGGCCCAGAAGACGCTGGCCTGCCCGTCGAACCGGTAGATCGAGCCCCACACGTACGGCTTGCCCAGCAGCACCGCGGCGTCGTTGACCAGGTAGCGCGTGGCGAAGTTGTCCGTGCCGTCGACGATCAGGTCGTACTGGCTGAAGATGTCGAAGACGTTGTCCCGGTCGACCGCGGTGTTGTGGATCACCACGTTGACGTACGGGTTGATCTCGCGGATGCTGGCCGCGGCCGACTCGGCCTTGGGGCGGCCGATGTCCGACTGGCCGTGGATGATCTGGCGCTGCAGGTTGGACTCGTCGACGGTGTCGAACTCGACGATGCCCAGCGTCCCCACACCCGCGGCGGCCAGGTACATCAGCGCGGGCGAGCCGAGGCCCCCGGCACCGACGCAGAGCACCTTGGCGTTCTTGAGCCGCTTCTGCCCGGCAACCCCGACGTCCGGGATGATCAGGTGACGGCTGTAGCGGCGGATCTCGTCCACCGAGAGCGACTCGGCGGGTTCCACCAGCGGCGGCAATGACATGTGCTCATTCTCGCTCGGCCGCCCGCCGATCGCCATGATCGACCACCTCGCGGACTGCGAGGTGTGTCACCTGCGCTGACAGGCGCGTCAGGGAATAGCGGGGCCTCGATACAGCAACCCGCTGCGGTACGGCCACGCGTTGGCCTTGCATCCCTTCAGCCCCGTCGACTGCTGCTGCATCACCGGCGCGTCCTGGCCCTCCCCCGGGCAGGCCTCGTGCCCGAACCCGAGCTGGTGCCCGACCTCGTGGTTGAGCGCGAACGCCCGGTAGTCGCCCAGCGGGGCGCCGTAGTCGGGCACCCCCGCCAGCCAGCGGGACAGGTTGATGATCACCTGGCCGGGCAGGCGGCAGGAGACGAACCCGTCGGTGTAAAGCCCGCCCGCCGCGCACATCTTCTTCGACGTCTCCGCGCTGGCCAGGTACACCGTGAACTCGGCGGTGGCCTTCTCGGCGACCCGCTGGAACCGGTAGACCCCGCCCGCGGTCCAGCCGCGCGGGTCGCCCAGGATCCGCTCGACCTCGCCGCCGAACGGGTTGGCCTGCTGGTCGGTGCCCTGCTCGACGGCGACGCGGAACTTGCGCACGGTGCCCTTGGCGCCCAGCGGCTGGCCGGTGCCGCCGACGTAGGCGAACTTGCCGGTGCCGGCGGTGGGCACGCCGGCCGGGTCGGCGGGCGCGGGCGCCTGGGTGCTCTCCTCGCGGCCGGAGGGCTGCGGCGCGGCCGACGGACCGCCCGACGGGGAGCCGTCACCGGGGGCGGCCGCCGGGGTGGCGGCGGGGCCGTCGAGCAGCACCCCGTCCGCGCCGCGGGCCAGATCGATGCCGACCAGGCCCACCACCACGCCGAGCAGCGACAGCACGATGATCATGTTGCGGCGCCGCGCGGCCCGGATCTGGGCCCGGCGCCGGGCGCGGAACCCGGCGCCGTCGTCGGTCTGCGGACCGCCGTCGGACCGCCGTGATGGATGGGTGTCCAGGTCGGAGTGCATCAGGAGATCCCGGGTCCGGCGTAGCGCTTGCCGTTGACGAACGGCCAGGGGTTGGCCACGCAGCCCTTGAGGCCCAGCGTCTGCTGCTGCATCGTCGGGGCGAGCTTGCCCGGCCCCGGGCACGCCTCGTGGTAGTGGCCCAGCTCGTGCCCGACCTCGTGATTGATCACGTAGTTGCGGTAGGTGTGCAGCTCGATGTGGTTGTCGATGTAGTCCGGCACCGAGCCGCGCCAGCGGTTCAGGTTGATGACGACCCGGCCGGGCAGGCGGCACGAGGTGTACGAGACCCCGCCGTTCATCCGGGTGTCCATGCCGCCCTGCGCGCACAGCTTCCGGGTCGTCTCCCCGGTCGCCAGATAGACCGTGAACTGGTACGCCGACCCCGACGGCACCCGCTGCAACCGGAACTGCTTGCCCGCGATCCAACTGCGCGGGTCGCCCAGCGTCTCGTCGATCATGCGGGTGAACTCGGGCAGCTCGTCCTTGGCCACGTTGGACTCCGCCGCCACCCGGAACCGCTTGATGCTGCCCGCGGTGCCCAGCACCTTCCCGGCGGTGGTCGCGTACGTCCAGGTCCCCGGCCCGGAGGCGGGCGTCGGGCCGTCCATCTGGTAGACCGGCTCCGGCGCGGGCGACGGGCTGGGCGCGGGCGACGGGCTCGCCACCGCGCTCGGCGAGACCGGCGTGGCCGAGACCGGGCGGGTCGGCGGCGGCTCCGGCGCGCCGCGCAGCAGGTCGATGCCGACCAGGGCGGCCGCGCCGACGAGCAGGCACAGCACGGCGGTGCGGCGTCGCCGCTGCCGCATCCGGGCCCGCGCCAGGCGCCCGGCCTCAGCCCTGGACGCCCGTACGCCCGTCGTGTCGATCTCCCGATTCCGGGCCGCACGGGGCGAGGGGGCGGTGCGCATCGTGACAGCCTGCCATATCTCTACGGCAGCAGCGCCGCGAGCCTGCGGTTCACCGCGCTGAGGGTGGCCCGGACCACCGCACGGCGCGGATCGCCCGACACCAGTGCCGAGCCCGCGAGCTGCTCGACCCATCCGCCGCAGACCAGCAGCACGACCACGACGGCCACCTCGCAACTGCCCATCGGCACGATGGTGGCCTGCTCGACGAAGCACCGTCCGGATTCGCCGGTGGTGGTGCCCTCGCGCAGCAGGTCGTCGACGGCGACCGCGGTGGCCGCGGCGCACAGGCGCAGCACGTACGCGTCGACGGCGGGTCCGCTGGCCACGCCGGTCGCCGTGCGGTTGCCGGTGTTGAGCCGCACCTCGACCGTGGCGTCCAGGCCGAACGTGCTGGTCTGGACGTGCTCGATGATGGGGCGCGGGCCCTGGTCGCGCTCGGTGTGCAGCGGCGGCGGCGAGGCCGTCTGCGGCAGCTCCGGTTCGCTGCTGACGGCGCGCAGGGAAGGCGCCCGCTCACTGCCGCGCAGCTCGCCCGGGGCACGGCGGGGCACCGTCACCGGGTGGCGGCGGCGCGGCTCGCGCAGCGGCGGGTCCGTGTGGTCGGGCAGTCCGGTCAGGCCGGGCGGCGGCGCGGCACCGGCGCCGGAGCGCGGCGCGGGCAGCGTGGCCGTCGGCGCGGGCGCCTCGGCGGGCTGCGCCGGGTGCCGGGGCAGCAGACCGCCCGCCGGGGCGGCGTCGATGCCCATCTGCTCCTGGAGCATCCGCGCGACCATCCGGCTGATGGCGGCCGGGTCGGCCCCCTCAGCCAGGTCGAGCCGCAGGTGGTGGGCGCCGGTGGCGGTGGTGCGCAGCGCCGCGTCGCGTACGCCGGCGACCCCGCGCACCGCCTTCAGCACCGCGTCCACGTCGAATCCGTCGGGCCGCTGCTCGGCCGGCAGGTCGTCGCGCTTGAGGTGCGAGGCGATCCGGTCCAGCTGCGGGGTGCCCGCATGGTTGTCGGTCTCGGCCAGCGGATGCGTGGTCGGCGGCACGTCCGGCACGCCCGGCACCCGCTGCGGCAGGTGCTCGTCGTCCTCGTCGGCGTCCGGTTCGGCACCGTGGGCGGCGTCCGGCGCGGCACCATGGTTGGCCTGCGGCGCGGCACCGTGGGCGGCCTGCGGCGCGGCACCGTGGGCGGCCTGCGGCGCCGTGCCGTCGGCGGCGCGGCCCAACGGGTCCTGAGCCGGGATGGCGTACCCGGCGCGGCCGTCGGGGCGGCCCGGACCCGGCACGCGCTCCGGCGGCGGCTGCTGCGCGGCGGCGGGCAGCGGCGGCGCGGGCGTGGCCGGCTCCGGCACCACCGGCGGCCGGGTCGGCAGCGGCGCGTCCGCGAACGCCCGGCCCCAGCGGGCCCCCAGTGACAGGTTGTCGTCGGGATCGGCCGCGTCGTGGTCGATCGCGCGGATGTCGCCGATCCTCGGGGCGACCGCACGCGGCTCGGCCGGTGCCGGGTTCGGCGGGGTCTGCTGCGGATCTGGCTGCGTCATCGACTGCTCCGGCTGCGGCGGCTCTGCCGTGGGGACGGCGCGGGTGGCGGCCTCCGCCATGGCGGCCAGCGGCGGGTCGGTGGCGGAGGCGCTGGGGACCGGACCGGACAGCTCGGCGGGCAGCGACGGGCGCAGGCCGGGCGGCGGGACCGGATAGGCGCCGGTGGGCATGGTCAGCGCCGACTGCGCCGCAGCGGCCAGCGGCGGCATCACCGGGATCGGCGTCACCTCGGCCGGGGGCACCAGGGGCGTCGGCTGGTACGGCGTGAACACCGGCGGGGCGCCCAGGTGGGGCAGCCCGTGTGCCGGGGTGGGCTCGTCGAACGCGGCGAACCGGGCGAACTCGGCCGAAGCCTGGGCCAGCTCGTCGGCGTACGGATCCTCGGCGAGCGGGCCGTCGGCGTACGCGTGCCGCTCGCCCGCCGGGGACGGCGCCATCGGCCGGTGGTGCCCGTTCGGGGCGGCGGGTATCGGCGGCACCGGGCGCGCCACGGACCCGGCGTACGGGTCGGCTCCGGTCAGCGCGTCGATGCCGCGCCGGTCCGCCACCGCGGCACGCCACGGCGTCAACGGCTCGAAGCCGGGCTCCAGGGCCGCGCCCGCGCTCGACCAGACGCCGTCTGCTTCGGCCCGGGTAGGCTGAGCCTGCCCGGCGGTCGTGGCTGCTGCGACACCGTCCGTCGCGGATTCGTCGGCTCCGCCGACGGGGGGCAGATCTGCTCGCCCCGCGTTGTCGGTCTGCCCAGTTACATCCACCGTGCGCTCCTCCGTCGCCCACGCTGAGGCTACCGTGAACGGCGAATGACGATAAGTTGCAACGACGGGCCAGTTTGCAAGATCCGTCAAAGGTCCGTCCGCAGGGTGAGGAGATTCCATGACCGCGGCCACCAGCGGGGCCAACCCGAACGGCGCCACAGCCACGGGCCGGCCGACCAGGCTGCCCCGGTCGGCACGACGTAAGCAGCTCCTTGCCGCTGCTCAGGACGTCTTCGTCGCCCAGGGCTACCACGCGGCGGCGATGGACGACATCGCCGAGCGCGCCGGCGTGTCCAAGCCCGTCCTGTACCAGCACTTCCCCGGCAAGCTGGAGCTCTACCTGGCGCTGCTGGACACGCACTGCGACGCGTTCGCCGAGCGCATCCGCTCGGCGATGGCCGCCACCACGGACAACAAGGAGCGCGTCCAGGGCGCCATGCGCGCCTACTTCGACTTCGTCTCGCACGAGAGTGAGGCGTACCGGCTGGTGTTCGAGTCGGATCTGCGCCACGACCCGGCGGTGGCCGAGCGGGTCGACCGGATGGAGCGGATGAGTGTCGAGGCCATAACCGCCACGATCATGGCGGACACCGGCGTCAGCCGGGCCCGCGCGGAGGTGCTCGCGGCCGGGCTCAGCGGCGCGGCCCAGGTCTCGGCGCGGTGGTGGCTGGCGGCAGGCCGTGTCATCGACCAGGACGAGGCCGAGGGCCTGGTCGCCGCGCTGTCCTGGCGCGGCATCAGCAGCTTCCCGCTCACCGGCGAGCACTGACGCCGCGACTCCCCGCTCTGACGTGAGCCCGACGGCGCGGCACGCGGCGCCGCCGGGCTTTCGGACCGTCCTGCCGCGACAGCGCGGTAGTCTCGCTCACGAGCCGAGGAGGTTGTGTGGAGGTCAAGGTTGGTGTGCAGTTCGCCCCGCGTGAGCTGGTGGTGGACAGCGCGCAGACGCCCGCCGAGGTCGAGAAGCTGGTGGCCGACGCGCTCGCGTCGGACACCCGGATCCTGACCCTGGTGGACGAGAAGGGCCGTCGGATCATCGTGCCGACGGACAAGCTGGCATACGTCGAGATCGCCGAGTCGACCACGCGCAGCGTGGGCTTCACCCGCTGAGCTGCTGGCGCCCGCCTGCGCGGGCGCGGCGATCGGCTGTGCTGTCTGCGCCCCGCCTTCGCGGGGCGCGGCGATCGGCCTTTCAAGCCGACCGCATCGGCGCGGCGCTGCATCGCTTCGCGATGTCACGCTTCTTCACCGATGCGGTCGGCGGCCGATCGCGGGTCGGTGGCCGGTCTGCGGTGGTGGCCGGTGTGCGGCGGTGGCCGGTCACGAGGTGTGTCGCTCATCATGTCGCGACATATACTGCCGCGGTGGCGGCTGATGCTGGTGTGATCGATCTGCTGGGCATGCTCGCGTACGGCGAGCTGCTGGCCTTCGACCGGATGGCCGCCGACGCCCGGCTCGCACCCGACCTGCGCCGCCAGGCGCTGCTGGCGCAGATGGCGGCCGCCGAGATCGGCAACTACCGGCGGCTGGCCGACCGGCTGACCGCGCTGGGGGCAGACCCGCAGGACGCGATGGCCCCGTTCACGGCGGCGCTGCGGACGTACCACGACAACACCGAGCCCGCGGACTGGGCCGAGGCGCTGACCAAGGCGTACGTCGGGGACGGGATCAGCGACGACTTCTTCCGCGAGGTGGCCCGGCTGGTGCCCGCCGCGGCGCTGTCCGACGCCGACCGCGCGCTCGTGCTCGACGTGCTGCACCACGACGACTACGCCGTCTTCGCCGCCCGCGAGATCCGCGCCAGCATCGCCGCCGAGCCCGTCCTGGCCGACCGCCTGTCCATGTGGGCGCGCCGCCTCGTGGGCGAGGCGCTGTCGCAGGCGCAGCAGGTGGCCCAGGAGCGCACCCCGCTGGCCTCGCTGCTGCTCGACGGGGACGACGGCGAGGCTGTGGAGAGCCTGTTCGGGCGCCTGACGAGCGCTCATACGACCCGGATGACGGCGGTCGGCCTCAACAACTGACCGATTTGCGTGTGATATCCCACTAATCTGCGGTCAATCGGCCCGCACCAGGTGACCAGACGCGAACGTGGTCGTACGATAGGTGAGCTGACATGGGCGAGCGCCCATGTCATCGCGTGTGCGGCGCCGCGATCGTCAGCGGTCGTGCCTGTGGATCGGATTCATCTCCGCCTCCGCCAGCAGCGCCCCGCGTTTCGTGACTGAATAAGCGCCCTTCGATGAACTGGGCGTACCGACATCCGCAGCACGGCCGCCGCCCGGTAGCCGCAGCGGATCACTGAGAGGGCACCCCAGCACCCGATGACCGACATCACGAACAACAGCACACCCACCCTCGCGCCCACCTTCGCCGAGCTCGGCGTACGCCCGGAGACCGTGGCCAGCCTGGCCGCGATGGGCATCGAGCGCGCCTTCGCCATCCAGGAGTACGCGCTGCCGATCGCGCTGCGCGGCGGCGACATGATCGGACAGGCGCCCACCGGCACCGGCAAGACCTTCGGCTTCGGCATCCCGCTGATCGACCGCGTGACCGCGCCCGGCGAGGGCGAGGGCGCCGGCGCGCCGCAGGCGCTCGTCGTCGTGCCCACCCGCGAGCTGGGCCTCCAGGTCGCCAAGGACCTCGCCGGGGCCGGCAAGTCCCGTGGCGTGCGCGTGCTCGCCCTCTACGGCGGCGTCGCGTACGAGCCGCAGGTCGATGCGCTCAAGTCCGGCGTGGAGATCCTGGTCAGCACGCCCGGCCGCCTGCTGGACCTGTGCAAGCAGAAGCACCTGAAGCTCGACAAGGTCCGCGCGCTCGTGCTCGACGAGGCCGACCGCATGCTCGACCTGGGCTTCCTCGACGACGTCGAGAAGATCCTGTCGATGCTGCCGGTCGAGCGGCAGACCATGCTGTTCTCGGCGACCATGCCCGACCCGATCGTGGCGCTGTCGCGCCGCTTCCTGCGTACGCCGGTGACGGTGCACGCCGGGCACACCACCGAGCCGGGCGTGAGCCCGCAGACCAAGCAGGTCGTCTACCGCACGCACCAGCTCAACCGGCTGGAGCTGCTGGCCCGCGTGCTCCAGGCCAACGGCCGCGGCCTCACCATGATCTTCACGCGCACCAAGCGCAACGCCGACCGCGTCAGCGAGGACCTGGACTTCCGCGGCTTCGCCGCTGCGGCCGTGCACGGCGACCTCGGCCAGGGTGCCCGCGAGCGGGCACTGCGGGCGTTCCGCGCCGGCAAGATCGACGTGCTGGTCGCCACCGACGTCGCCGCGCGCGGCCTGGACGTCTCCGGCGTCACCCACGTCATCAACTACGACTGCCCGGACGACCCGGAGACGTACGTGCACCGCATCGGCCGCACCGGCCGCGCCGGAGCCACCGGTGTCGCGGTGACCTTCGTCGACTGGGAGGACATGCCCCGCTGGCGGATCGTCGAGAAGACGCTCAGCCTGGAGCTGACCGGTCCGGACGGCCCGGTCGAGACATACCACACCTCGCCGTGGGTCTACTCAGACCTGGACATCCCCACCGACATCACCGGCACCCTGCCCAGCGCGCAGCGCTCCCGGGCCGGGCTGTCGGCCGAGGTGGAGGAGGACCTGGGCGGCAGCCGCAGGGGCGTGCGCAACAAGCGCGGCCCCGCCGAGCAGGCTGCTCCCCCGCGTGAGCGCAGCCCGCGCCGCCGCCGTCGCCTCACCGACGAGGCGGACGTCGAGGCCGTCCCGGCCGACGCCGAGGCGTCGGACCCGGCCGAGGAGGCCGGCACGGCCGACGGCACCAGCCGCAGCCGCAGCCGGCGTCGCCGCCGTCGCAGCGGTGCCGCCGCGGCCGCCTCGGTGACGCACGAGCACGAGGGCAGCACCGAGCCGGCGCCGCCGCGCGAGCCGACGCTGGTCGTCGAGTTCTCCGACAACGCGGCCCCGGCCGACCCGGCGGAGGCGCCCGCCCGCTCGCGCCGTCGCCGTCGCCGCCCCACCACCACGACCACCGACTGAGGCGAGGAAAGGCACCTTCCACTCGCCGTACGCGGTAGAAGGTGCCTTTCTTCACGCTTGCGCACACGATGACGCCTTCCAGCCGGTAGAACCGGCTGGGGGGCGTTTTCTCGTGGGTACGGACGGACGGGGCGGGCGTGTACGGACCGAGGGTCAACCAAAAGTTTGAGGTTAGGCTTACCTTACTAACGTATGGTCCAGCCCATGAGTGAACCCTTCTCCGCCCGCCTGCGCACCGCCACCTGGACCGACCACAAGGCGGCCGAGCAGACGACGTTCCTCGACGACCTCACCCGGGGCCGTCTGCCGCTGGCCGCGCACGCCGCCCTCACCGCCCAGCACCACCTGATCTACGAGGTGCTGGAGGAGGCGGCCCGCCCCTGGGCCGGGCACCCGGTCGCCGGGGCGTTCCACCACGACGGGCTCACGCGCCTGCCCGCCCTCGCCGCGGACCTGGAGTTCCTGCTCGGCGCCGACTGGCGCGACGCGCTCAGTCCCGTGCCCGCCACCGCCGAGTACACCGCACGCCTGCGCGAGACCGCGTTCACCTGGCCCGGCGGCTACGTGGCCCACCACTACAACCGCTATCTGGGCGACCTGTCCGGCGGGCAGTACGTCGCCCGCGCCCTGGCCCGCGCATACCACCTCGACGGCGACGGCCTGCGCTTCTACGACTTCACCCCGCTCGGCGACCTGGACGCGTTCAAGAACGGCTACCGCGCCGCCCTCGACGCCGCCCCCTGGGACGGCGCGGAACAGGAGCGGATCGTCGACGAGGTGCGGCTGGCGTACCGGCTCAACACCGAGGTGCTCGCCGACCTCGGCCGGGTCCACCCCAACCCGTTCCCGCCCGAGGTCATCGCGCAGATCATGCGGCACATGAACGACGACCACGCCGGGGACTCGCTGCTCATCTGCCGCGCCGCCCTGCCCGAGCACACCCGGCCCCAGGCCTCGGCCGCCGTCATGTCCGGGATGGACGCCGTCGGCCTGGAGTTCCGCGCGGTGGTCGACGGGGTCGACACGCCGATCCGGGTCCCGTTCGCGCAGCGGCTCACCGAACGGGCGCAGGTCCGCGTCGAGGTCACGCGGCTGTACCGCGAGGCGTGCCAGGTCCTGGGCGTGCCAGCGCGCTAGCGGTACGCCGTCGCTGACCGTCCCGGCGTGCCCGGTCGTGGAAGACTGGGCAGGTGGAGACGGCTCACGAGGTACTCGTCGCGCTGGCCAGGCGATACGCCTTCGCAGAGGTCGCCGCACTGGTCTCGGCCGGTGCGGCGCTGACCGTCCACGACGTGGCGAGCGTGCAGCAGCTCTGCGCGTTCGGCCAGCGGCTGCTGGACCTCGACGCGGAGGACTTCGGCGAGAGCAACGCGGCGGCCGACGCCAACACCGAGCACGCCGTCGCCGACACCGTCGACGGCGACCAGGTGCCCGAGCCGCTGCGCGAGCGCGCCCTGGCCTGCCGGATGCCCCAGGCGCCGCGCGAGCAGCACCGCGGCGCCCTGGGCAGCATGCGCCCGGCGTACCGGCTGCTGCTGGAGGTCATCGGCGCCCGGTTCGACCGCGGCGAGACCAATGCGGTCGTCGCGGGCGTGCACATCGCCAGCGAGTACGCCGCGCTGCTGGCCTGGGAACGGGTCCTCAAGCACGCCGCCGACCCGGTGCGCATGCCCGCCTCGGTCGGCGGCGACGGCAGCGCCTGGGGCGACTTCGACGACCGCGAGTGCCCGCACACCAAGCCGGAGAAGTCCGCCGCGCGCCGCGCCCTGACCGTGGCGCACGAGAACACCGCCGGCTGGCGGGCGTACCTGGACCGCCAGCACTCCAACACCGCCCACGCGCTGTCGGTGTGCGCGGTCGGCTGCCACCGCCGCTGCACCGTGTACAGCCGCCTCGACGCACATCAGGCCGAGGTCGTCACGTACGGCTGCCGCCTGGCCGAAATGCTCAACGGGTCGGCGGTGGTGCGGCTGCGGCACAGCGCGCCGGTCGGGCACGGGTTCGGTGTGCCGTCGCGGCGCGAGCTGCTGGAGGCGTGGGGGCGTACCCGGGCGTCGCTCGCCAAGATCGCACCGGCGATCGGCGAGGAGGACGGGTTCGCGCTGCCCGGCTTCGCGACGCTGGTCTCGGAGCTGGCCGGTGAGCGGATGCGGCCCGACACGCTGCTCGCGGACACCGCGACCGCCCTGGCCGCCGCCCTGTCCCCCCGGGCCACCGCCACGGTCCCGGCCCCGCAGACACCCGCGACGGCCCCCACCAGCCTGTCCTGACCAGCCCTCCGGGCCGGTCGGCGCGGTCAGGACGGGTCGGTGAGCAGGGTGGCCAGGTGGGGGTGGATGTGCCACTGGTCGAGCAGGCTGTCCAGGTCCGGGTCGGCGGCAGGGGCCGCACCGGTACGGCGGGCACGGATCATCGCGTTGCGCGGGGTGTGCGCCGAGTCGATGAACTCCACCACCTCCACCGCGTACCCGTGCCGCCGCAGCAGCGCCGCGCGCACCGTGTCGGTCAGCACGTCGGCGAAGCGCTCCCGCAGGATGCCGTGCTCGGTCAGCATCGCGTACGCCCCCTGCGGCGGCCGCTTGCGCAGCTGCCGCGAGATGTCCTTGTGGCAGCACGGGGCGGCCAGGATCCACCGGGCGTCCCAGGTGATCGCCCGCGCCAGGGCGTCGTCGGTGGCGGTGTCGCAGGCGTGCAGCGCGAGCACCACGTCGGCGGTGTCGACCGGCGCGTCGGCGATGCTGCCCGCCACGAAGGTGACGTGCTCCTCCCAGCCGAGCCGGCGGGCCAGCGCGGTGTTGCGTTCGCGCTGGTCGGGCCGGATGTCCACGCCGGTCAGGCGCACGTCGACGCCCTGGCCGGACAGGTAGCGGTACGCCGCGAAGGTCAGGTACGCGTTGCCGCAGCCGAGGTCGACCACGTGCAGCGGCCGGGGCAGCTGCTCGGGATCGGGCAGGGTGGCGGCCAGCGCCCGCAGGAACGCGTCGACCTGGCGGCGCTTGGCGGCGTCGCCGCCGATCACGTCGTACAGCGGGTCGCCGGGGTCGATCAGGTGTTCCTTGGCCCGGTCGTGGCCGGTGCCGGCCGGTGGCGCGACGGCGGCGCCCCGGTGCAGCACGGCGCCCTTCTTGGTGGCCTGTAGCCGCAGCGAGCCGTGGCCGGTCTCCACCACCCAGCTGGCGAACGGCTCGGCCAGCAGCTCGTCGACGCGGGCGGCGGCCTCGTCGCCGGGGGCGAGGTTGACCGTGGTGGGGCGCTGCCCGTCCTCGGTGACCAGTTGCAGGCGGTCGCCCGCTTTGAGGGTCACCGGCCGCAGCGTCGCCTTCAGCACCGCCGGGGCCTGCCCGCGGCGGGCGCCGCTGGCCGTGGCCCGGACCAGGTCGGGTCCGAGCAGCAGGTCGCGTACCTCGGCCAGGGCCTGTACGAGGGTTCCGGAGGGTGCAGTCGCCATGCCTCAAGCATGCGCGATGCGCCCCGGCGGTCGCGGGCGGGCGTGGCAGGCGCCACGCCCGCTTCGCACCGGCCTCAGAACGTCGAGGGGTCGGAGGTGTAGTCGGGCATCTGCGAGATGTAGTAGAAGAAGATCACGATGCCGATCGTGGCGAGCAGGCCCAGGCCGGTCAGGATCCAGCCGACGATGATGCCCGCCAGCGCCATGCCGTCGCCGTCCTCGCCGTTGGCGCGCAGGCGCTTGCGGGCGACGTGGCCGAGGATCGCACCGATCGGGCCGATGATCACCCCGGGCGCCATGTAGACGAAGCACGAGACGAAGAAGCCCGCGATGGAGACCACCAGCGCCGCGATCGCCATGCCGTTGGTGCGCCGCTGCACGTACGCGTAGCCGTACGGGTAGGCCTGGTAGCCGGGCTGGGGATAACCCGGCTGGGCGTAGCCGGGCTGGGGATAACCGGGCTGGGCGTAGGTGGGCTGGCCGGGCGGGTACTGGCCCACGACCGTGGCCGGGCCGGACTGCGGGGCGCCCTCGGGCGCGGCCGGGAAGGCGCCTGCCCAGGTGCCGTACGGGTTGGCGGGCTGCGGGGCGGCCTCTGCCGCCGCGGGGGCGGGGGCACCGGCCGCATCGCCGAACGTCAGCGGCACAGGCTCGGGGAACACCGGCGAGGAGCCGGGCTCGGGGCTGGGCGGCGGGGACGCGGTGGGGTCGCTCATCGCGGGAACTCCAGGTAGAGAGAGGTCCCGTCAGAGTAAGGGGTGTTGCCTACTAGCGTCAGCTCGGACAAACCGGCAGGATCGAACCATGAACGAGCGGATGGATCCCTTCCGGCTGGACGGCCGGATCGCCCTGGTCACCGGCGCGGGCAGCCCGCACGGCATCGGCTTCGCCACCGCTCGCCAGCTCGCCGCGCTCGGTGCGAAGGTCGCCGTGGTCTCCACGACCCGGCGCATCCACGAGCGCGCGGGAGAGCTGGGCGTGCTGGGCTTCGTGGCCGATCTCACCCTGGAGGAGGAGGTCGGCGCCCTCGCCGACGCCGTCACCGAGCAGCTCGGCGACGTGGACATCCTGGTCAACAACGCCGGCCTGACCAGCCGGGCCATGCCCGAGGTGATCCGGCCGGTGGCGCAGCTGTCCTTCGAGGAGTGGCGCGCCGAGATCGACCGCAACCTCACCACGGCCTTCCTGTGCAGCCGGGCGTTCCTGAGCAGCATGTCGGAGCGCGGCTGGGGCCGCATCGTGAACCTGTCCGCGACCGCGGGCCCGGTCAACGCGCTGCCCGCCGAGGCGGGCTACGCCGCGGCCAAGGCCGGGGTGCTCGGCCTGACCCGGGCGCTGGCGATGGAGCTGGTCGCCGACGGCATCACCGTCAACGCGGTGGCGCCCGGCACCATCCACACCTCGGCGTCGACCCTGGTCGAGCTCAAGCAGGGATACGAGACCCCGATGGGCCGCCCCGGCACCCCGGACGAGGTCGCGGCGACGATCGCGTTCCTGTGCTCGCCCGCGGCGGGATACATCACGGGGCAGATGCTCGTGGTCGACGGCGGTCAGAGCGTCCGCCAGGGCTGAGCTCTGCTGTCGGCGCCCGCCTCCGCGGGCGCGGCGATCGGCCTTTCAGCCGACCGCATCGGCGCGTCGCTGCATCGCCTTCGGCGATGTCACGCTCCTTCACCGATGCGGTCGGCGGCCGATCGCGGGTCGGTGTCTAGGTCGAGCGGGTCTGGCGTTGGGGGTACGGGGGTACGGCGGGCGCCCAGCACGACTAGGGCCACGCCGCTGACCAGCAGGATGATGCCGGGCCAGGCGGCGGGGCGAGGTGCCTGGCCGAGCCAGGCCCAGCCGAGCAGGGCGGCGCCGGGCACCTCCAGCAGCACCAGCACGCTGATCGTGGTCGCCGAGATCTTGTGCAGGGCGTAGTTGAGCAGCGAGTGGCCCAGCAGCTGGGCCCCGCCGGTGAGCGCCAGCAGCGCCAGCCAGGTCGAACCGGCGTACCCGGACAGCGGGACGCCGAAGATCAGGCAGACCGTGAGCAGCAGCAGCGCGCAGACCGAGTAACAGACGGTGGTGTAGGTCGTGGTGCTGGTCTGGGCGCGTGCCTTCTCGCCCAGCGAGGTGTAGACGGCCGCCATGAGCCCTCCGACGACGGCCAGCACGTCGCCGAGCAGCGCGGTGTGGCCGCCGCTGGTGAAGTCGACGCCGGCGGTGAGCGCCGCCCCGGCCACGGCGGCGCCGATGCCGCACCAGGTCCAGCGGCCCAGGCTGCGCCCCTGGCCGAGCGCGATGAGACCGGCCCACACCGGTTGGGTGGCGACCAGGGCGGTGGCGGTGGCGACGGTGGTGAGCTTGGGCGCGGGCACCCAGGTGGCGAAGTGGGCCGCGAGCGCCACCCCGGCCAGCAGGCACCAGCGCAGCGCGCCCTTGGCCCGCAGACCGCGCAGCTCGTCGCGGCGGCGTACGGCGGCGACGGGGGCGAGCGCGCCGACGGCCAGGGCGTTGCGCCAGAAGGCGATCGCCAGGGCGGGGGCCGCGGCGTACGCGATGAGCGCGCCCGACGAGGAGACGGCGATGATCGCGACCGTCACGGCGGCGATGGTGAGCGTGTCGAGCCTGGGGCGCACGTCGCCCGATCCTGCCATACCACTCTGTGCGATCTTGTGGACACTGTGAGCGATCATCCTATGTCATTCACGTGACCGTATGATTACTCTCAACCGAATGGATCCATACCATTCGGTTTATCCCGGTTCCCCGCGCGCGCTGCTGCTCGACTTCTACGGCACGCTGACCAGCGCCTGCACCCGCGGCCCGGCACACGATCTGGTGCCCCGCCTGCTGGGCTGCGATCCGGCCGAGTACCGGGCGGTGCTCGACACGTCCTTCTACCCCCGCTGCCGCGCCGCCTACGGCGACGCGCTGGAGACCCTGCGCTGGATCGCCGACGAGCTCGGCGTCGCGCCCAGCGCCTCCCGGCTGCGGGCCGCGCAGGCCGCCCGGCTGATGGCGGTACGCGCCGACACCCGGCTGCGCCCCGAGGCCTTCCCCACCCTGTGGCAGCTGAGACGGCGCGGCGTCCGGCTCGCCGTCGTGAGCGACTGCGCCTGGGAGCTGCCCGAGATCATGCGCAGCCTGCCGATCACGCACCTGATCGACGCGAAGGTCTTCTCCGTACACGTCGGACACTGCAAGCCGCGTCCGGAGATGTACCTGACCGCCTGCGAGCAGCTCGGCGTCCACCCGCGGGACTGCGCGTTCGTCGGCGACGGCGGGTCGCGGGAGCTCAGCGGCGCGGAGGCGCTGGGCATCCGGGCGATCCGGCTGTCCGCCCCCGACCTGGTCGACCACCTGGTATTCGCCACCGACGACGCCTTCACCGGCCCGGCCGCCCCCACCCTCCCCGCCGCCACCGCCCTCGCCCTCGCCCCCACCCCCGCCACCCTCCCCTGACCCACCCGCCCCCATAACCGCCCCCGCCCCTGCCCCACCAGGGCCAGCCGGGCCGGGTGGGCCAGGTGGGGCCGGGCCGCGTGGGCCGGGGCGGGGCGGGCCGGGGCAAGTTGCCGGGCAATCGGGCGTATCTTGCGCCCGCATACGCCCGATTGCCCGGCAACTTGGGACCGGACCGGACCGGAACGGCGCGGGGGCGGGCGGGGTGGGCGGGGCTGGTGTCGGGTGGGGTGGGGCGGGTGAGAATGGTGGGCATGACCGATCCGTTGGTGGAAGAGGCCGGGAAGAAGGCCGCGATCGCGTGGGTGGCCGTGGCCGGCGGCCCCGCGTACGCGCTGTGGTGCCTGCCCCAGGACGGCCGACTGCACGTGGTCCTGGGGCCCGGCGAGCAGTCCGCGCCCGGACTCGCGGAGGCCGGGTCGGCCACCGTGACGCTGCGCGGTGACCACGGCGGCGCCGTGGCGACCTACCCGGCGGCGGTGGAGCGGATCGGGCCGCAGGACGAGCGCTGGGCGTCGGTCGCGGTGACCATGGCGGGAAAGCGCCTGAACGCGCCCGGCACGGCCGAGGCCCTGGCGGCGCGGTGGGCGGACGAGTGCGTGCTCCTGGCGCTCAGCCCGGCGGGCGAGCCGGTGCCCCGGGGTGACGCATCCGAGCGGGCCGAGGTCCGGCCCACCCCGGCGGCCAACGCGACGCGCAAGCCGTTCCGGCTGCACCGGGTACGCCGCCGCTGAGGCTGCCGCGCCACGGGGCTGGTGGAACGCCGCCAACCATGTGATAAATACGCATAACATGCCAATATGGCCACGGTGACCAGGGTCTTCGTCGCCCGGCTCGCCGGCCTCGCCGTCTTCGACCCGAACGGCGACCAGGTGGGCCGGGTCCGCGACGTGGTCGTCCGGGTACGCAGCACCCATCCCCCGCAGGTCGTCGGCATCGTCGCGGAGATGCCGCTGCGCCGCCAGATCTTCCTGCCCATCGGCCGGATCACCGGCATCGACACCGAGAGCGTGGTGCTCAGCTCGGGGCAGATCAACCTGCGCCGGTTCGCCAAGAACGCGACCGAGCTGCTGGTCCTGGCCGACCTGCTGGACCGGCGCGTGACCACGCCCAACGGCAGCGTGGCGATGGTGGTCGACGTGGCGATGGAGTCCGACCGGGCCGGGGAGTGGCAGCTGGGCCGGGTCGCGGTGCGCGACGTGACCAGCCGCCTGGGCCGGCGCGGGCAGCTGCACCAGTTCGAGTGGGAGGAGCTCACCGGCCTGATCGATCCGTCGGTGATCCAGGGCACGGCCTCGCTGCTGACCGTGCTGGAGAAGCTGCGCCCCGCCGACCTCGCCAGCGCCCTGCAGGACCTGCCCGACCAGCGCCGCCACGCGGTCGCCGCCGCCCTGGACGACGAGCGCCTCGCCGACGTGCTGGAGGAGCTGCCCGAGCACGACCAGGTCGACATCCTGGCCCGGCTGGACCGCGAACGCGCGGCCGACGTGCTGGAGGAGATGGACGCCGACGACGCCGCCGACCTGCTCGCCGAGCTGCCCCCGGTCGAGCGCCAGCTGCTGCTGGACCTGATGGAGCCGGAGGAGTCCGCCCCGGTCCGGGCCCTGATGCACTACCGGCCCAACACCGCGGGCGCGCTGATGACCAGCGAGCCGGTGATCCTGACCCCGGACGCGACGGTCGCCGACGGGCTGGCCCGCATCCGGGAGAAGCACCTGTCCCCCGCGCTGGCGTCGCAGGTGTTCGTGTGCCGGGCGCCGATCGACACCCCGACCGGCCGCTACCTGGGCACGGTGCACTTCCAGCGACTGCTGCGCGTGCCGCCCTCCGACCTGCTCGGCGGGGTGCTGGAGCGCGACATCGCGCCGCTGCCGCCGGACCTGCCGCTGGCGGAGATCACCCGGCGGATGGCGACGTACAACCTGGTGGCGATCGCGGTGGTGGACTCGGCCGACCGGCTGGTGGGCGCGGTGACCGTCGACGACGTGCTCGACCACCTGCTGCCGCGCGACTGGCGGGAACGGCACGAGACCCCGCGGAGCCCGTCGTGAGCGGGGCGCGATGAGCGAGCGCGGGCGGCTGGACCAGCCGCGCGACGCCAGCGGGGTACGGCTGCCCCGGCTCGACCCGGAGGCGTTCGGCGACTTCGCCGAGAAGTTCGCCCGCTTCATGGGTACGGCCAAGTTCATCGTCTACATGACGATCTTCGTGATCGTGTGGATCCTGCTGAACCTGATCGGCGTGTTCGGGATGCGCTGGGACCCGTACCCGTTCATCCTGCTCAACCTGTTCTTCAGCACGCAGGCGTCGTACGCGGCGCCGCTGATCCTGCTCGCGCAGAACCGGCAGGCCGACCGGGACCGGTTGACCCTGGACGAGGACCGCCGCCGCGCCACCGCGCAGAAAGCCGACACCGAGTTCCTCGCCCGCGAGATCGCCTCGCTGCGGATGGCGCTGAACGAGGTCGCCACCCGCGACTACATCCGCTCCGAGCTGGCCAAGCTGGCCGAGGAGCTCGACGACGCGGCGCAGCGCCGCCACCAGCTCGAACAGCGTGGCAACCGGACCGCGTGAGGGGCCGCCGCTGCGGGCATGGAAGGGGCCGCGCGCCGCAAGGGGCATGGCGCGCGGCCGACCCCATCGATCCTGCCACGCCGCGCGGTTTAGCTCATCCGGTACGCGAGAATCACTCAGCCGTACGCGGGAATGTTGCGCATGCCACCGCGCCCACCGGATGGGCAGTGATGATCAATACCGCGGGTAGCATGGGCGCATGTCCGCCGCTGCTGTGAACACCGACGAGCAGGCCGTCCTCACGGCGCTCGCCTCCGTGAACGACCCGGAGATCCGCCGTCCCATCACCGAGCTGGGGATGGTGGAGTCGGTCAAGGTCGACTCGGGCACGGCGCATGTCCGCATCCTGCTCACCGTCGCGGGCTGCCCGCTCAAGGACACCCTGCGCACCGACATCACCGCCGCCGCGACCACGGTCCCCGGCATCACCGCCGTCGAGATCGACTTCGGTGTGATGAGTCCCGACCAGCGCCAGGACCTGCAGAAGCGCCTGCGCGGCGGTGCCGCCGCCGAGCCGGTGATCCCGTTCTCGCAGCCCGGCAGCCGCACCCGCGTGTACGCGGTCGCCTCCGGCAAGGGCGGGGTCGGCAAGTCCAGCGTCACCGTCAACCTGGCCGCCGCGCTGGCCGCCCGGGGCATGTCCGTCGGCGTCGTCGACGCCGACATCTACGGCCACTCGGTGCCGCGCATGCTCGGCGTGGAAGGCCGCCCGACCCAGGTCGAAGACATGATCATGCCGCCGCAGGCGCACGGCGTGAAGGTCATCTCCATCGGTATGTTCACCAGCGGCAACGCCGCCGTCGTGTGGCGCGGGCCGATGCTGCACCGCGCCCTCCAGCAGTTCCTCGCCGACGTCTACTGGGGCGACCTCGACGTGCTGCTGCTCGACCTGCCGCCCGGCACCGGCGACATCGCCATCTCGCTGGCCCAGCTGCTGCCCACCGCCGAGATCCTGGTGGTCACCACGCCGCAGGCCGCTGCGGCCGAGGTCGCCGAGCGCGCGGGTGCCATCTCGTTGCAGACCCATCAGCGCCTGGTCGGCGTCATCGAGAACATGTCCGGGCTGACCCTGCCCGACGGCACCGTCCTTGAGGTGTTCGGTTCCGGCGGCGGCCAGACCGTGGCCGACTCGCTGACCCGCCTCACCGGCGCGCAGGTGCCGCTGCTGGGCCAGATCCCGCTGGACACCGGCGTACGCGAGGCCGGCGACGACGGCACCCCCGTGGTGCTGAGCGCCCCCGACTCCCCCGCCGGCAAGGCCCTCAACGCCATCGCCGACCGCCTGGCCGTCCGCCGCGACTCCCTCATCGGCAAGTCCCTGGGCCTGTCCCCCGCCCGCAAGTAGCCCGCGGCCCAGTTCCTCCCGCAGCCTGCCCGGCATGATCGTCGCCTGCGGTCCAAACCTGTGCCCCACGGCCAGGTCCTGACCGCAAGCGGCGATCATGCCTCCAGGCTGGCCGCGGCGACCATGCCTGGCAGCCGACGGGCACGGCGCTGGCCGCGGCGATCCTGCCCGCGGGCTGGCCGGTTTGATCGCTGTCTGCGGTCAGGAAACGGCCTTTGGGCGCGCTATTCGACCGAAAACGGCGATCACCGTCGGGGCAAACCCGGGTGATCGCCGTTTCAGGTAGCGAAGGGGACGACGGGGTCAGGTCGCGTCGTCGAAGTTGTGGACCCGCGGGGCGGGGGCGGCGGGGGTCGCGGCCACCTCGGGCGACGGGGTAGTCGAGGTCATCGCGCTGATCGAGGTGCGGGTCTCCTGGGCGGAGCGTTTCACGCCGTCGACCTCGTTGCGCAGGTCCTGGTAGAGACCGGTGAGCGGGTTGCGCAGCGCGGCCTCGTCCTCCTCGCTGAGCAGGTGCTTGCGGACGAACGCCTTCGGGTTCAGGTCCTCGATGCGGATGTCCGTGCCGAGCTCGCGGCTGAGGTCGCCGGTGGCGTTGGTCGCCATGGCGCGCAGGTTGCGCAGCATGCGCATCCCGTCCTGGATGACCTTGGGCAACTTCTCGCCGAAGATCAGCAGGGCGAGCAGGAGCAGCCCGATGAACTCCCAGCTGTTCAGGTTGTCTAGCACTGCTGCCTCCCGACTGAGTTCCGCATCGGCAAGGGTACGTCTGCCCCAGCCCGGCGGGCCACCCCTCAGTCGGCGTCAGCGACGAGGGTCACCGACGTATCGTGCCTGGTAGACCCTCGTTTATAGGTCACTTTGACCACGTCACCCGGTGCAGCTTTCCGCACAAGTGCGATGAGATCCGTGGGCTCGCTGACGACGTGCCCGCCGTAGGCGACCACCACGTCGCCGGTACGCATGCCCGCTTCGGCGGCCGGCCCCAGGGACACCACCTGCCCCAGCTTCACCCCGCCCGCCGGGCCGCGGAACGAGTCCTCCAGCTCGGCGCCGATCACGGTCCGGTGCGCCCGGCCCTCCGCGATGATCTCGTCGGCCACGCGGCGGGCGTGGTTGATCGGGATGGCGAAGGCCAGGCCGATGTTGCCCGCCGAATCCTCACTGCCCGCCATCGACTTGATCACGGCGTTGATGCCGACGACCTGCCCGGCCGCGTCGACCAGCGGGCCGCCGGAGTTGCCGTGGTTGACCGCGGCGTCGGTCTGGATCGCCGCGTAGTAGCGGGTGGTGCCGTTGTCGGCGGCGGTGGCGATGGGCCGGTCCAGCGCGCTGACGATGCCTGCGGTCACCGTGCCGCGCAGCGCCAGCGGCGAGCCGACCGCGACCACCGCGTCGCCCACCGCGACCGTGTCCGAGTCGCCCAGCACGGCGGGTGTCACCTGGTGCTTGCCCTGGATCTGGAGCACGGCGACGTCGGACTCGGGGTCGGAGCCGACCAGCTTGGCGGGTGAGGTGCTGCCGTCGTCGAAGATCACGGTGGCCACGCCGGAGCCGCCCGAGACCACGTGGTCGTTGGTGACCACGTATCCGGAGGAGGTGACGACGAAGCCGGAGCCCAGTGAGACGCTGCCGTCGACCGGCACCCGGACCGTCACCACGCTGGGCAGGACCATGCGGGCGACGGCGGCCAGGGAATCGGGGGCGCGCTGCACCGGCGAGCTGCCGGGGGCGCCGAGCACCGAGCGGACCGTGACCGGATCGTCGCTGAAACGTACGCCCATCGCGCCGCCGAGCACTCCGGCGAGCAGCCCCGCGAGCACCGCCGCTCCGGCGACTGTCCACAACGTACGACGTCGGGTATGGTCGGGCTCGGCCAGCGGCTCGGGCGAGGGCTCGTGCGTCCGCTCCACGGGCGGCGTCAGCGTCGCCGGCGAGTGCGGATCACGCCACGGATCGTTGAGCGCATCGGACCACCAATGCGACGCCGGTGCGACAGCCGGCGGCGTGCTGCGTGCCGCCGCGCGATCCTCGTCATCCGGTCGGCGATAAACCCAGCCGTCGGTCACTGACCAGCCCCCCGTCCGTCCCCGGCTCCAGGATGGCACGGTTCTAACGTGAAAAATCACTGTTCGCGGAAGGTGCGCACATGACGACGCTGCAGCGCCAGCCTGGACCCGCTTCGGACTTCCCGGGGTCTTTCGTCCCGGAGGACCTGATCGCGCAGACGGCCCGCGGGCTGGCCGTGGAGGTGGGCCTGCAACCGGTGTCCCCGGCGGTCGGCGCGGCGCTGCGGATGCTGGCCGGGGCGTGCGGCGCCCGCGCCGTGGTGGAGATCGGGACGGGCACCGGGGTCAGCGGGCTGTGGCTGCTGCGCGGCATGCGCCCCGACGGGGTGCTCACCACCATCGAGCGGGAGTCCGAGCACCAGCGCATGGCCCGGCGGCTGTTCGTCGAGGCGGGGTTCCCGGCCTCGCGCACCCGGGTGATCACCGGGCGGGCGCTGGAGGTGCTGCCGCGTCTGGCCGACGGGGCATACGACCTGGTCTTCGTCGACGCCGAGCCCACCGAGTACGCGTCGTGCGTGCACGAGTCGCTCCGGCTGCTGCGCCCCGGCGGCCTGGTGGTGCTGCACGGCGTGCTGACCACCGGCCGCGACGTGTTCACCGTACGCGAGGTGGCCCTGGCCATCCGGGACGACGAGCGCTGGCAGCCCGCCGTGCTGCCGATCGGCGAGGGCCTGCTCGCCGCGGTGAAGGCCTAGGCCGCGAGCCCCTGCAACCAGCGGACCAGGGTGCGCACACCCCAGCCGGTGGCGCCCTTGACCAGCTCGCCGTCGGTGCCGCCGCTCCAGGACGGGGCCGACATGTCCACGTGCAGCCACCGGTCGCGCAGCGGTCCGGCGAACTCGCGCAGGTAGAGCGCGGCCGTGATGGCGCCCGGGTTGCCCGCGGCGTTGTTGAGGTCCGCGATCTCGGCGGCGACGTCCTTGACGTACTCGTCGGCCAGCGGCAGGCGCCAGACCAGCTCGCCCGCCTGCGCGGCGGCGGTGCCGATCCCGGCCACCAGCTCCTCGTTGTCGCTGAACACCGCGGCGGTCTTCTTGCCCAGCGCGACCCGCGACGCCCCGGTCAGGGTGGCCAGGTCGAGCAGCAGGTCGGGCTCCAGGCGGGCCACCGCGTACGCCATCGCGTCGGCGAGCACGACCCGCCCCTCCGCGTCGGTGCTGTGCACCTCGGAGGTGAGGCCGCCGTAGTGGGTGACGACGTCGCCGGAGCGCCAGGAGCTGCCGGAGACCATGTTCTCGGCCAGCGGCGCCAGCACGGTGACGCGCACCGGCAGGTCCAGCTCGGCCGCGGCCAGGATGGTGGCGCAGACGGTCGCGGCGGCCCCCATGTCCTTGCGCATCAGCTGCATGGCCTCGGTCGGCTTGATGTCGATGCCGCCGGTGTCGAACGTGATGCCCTTGCCGACCAGCACCACGTGCCGGGTGGCGCCCTCGGGCGCCCAGCTCAGCTGGAGCAGGCGCGGCGGCTGGGCCGAGCCGCCGCCGACGGCGAGGATGCCGCCGAAGCCCTCGGCCGCGAGCTGGTCCTGGTCGCGCACGGTCGCGGTGACGCGGGCCCCGGTGCGGGCGAGCACCTGCTCGACGAACCAGGCGGGGGTCTTGAGCTGCGACGGGGTGTTGGTGAGGTCCCGGGCGAAGCGGGTGAGGTCGGACACCGTACGCGCGGCCGCCAGCGCCGCCTCGCGCTCCGGCGTGGCCGCCACCGCCACGGTGACCTGGGCCAGCTTCGGCGCGGCGTCGGCCTTCGGCTCGATCATCGCGAACCGGTACGACGCCAGCCACAGCCCCTCGGCCAGGCCGCGCAGGGCCGCGTCGGTGAGCTCGGCCGGGGCCAGCACGGTCAGCTCCGCCTCGCGGACGGCGGCACGGGCCAGCGCCGCGCCGGCGGTCCGCCAGCCGGCCTCGTCACCGGCACCGACGCCGACCAGCAGCAGCTTCGACGGCTGCCGCAGCGGGCGGGGCAGCGACTGCACCGAGCCGGCCGCCCCCTTGTGCTCGGTCTCGGCCAGGTAGGCCGCCGCCTCGGCGGCGACGTCGTCGGGCAGCAGGCCAGGCGTGATCGCGACCGGCGCTCCGCCGTCCGCCGCCGGCACCGGGACCGCCACGCAGCCCTGCGCCGACTCCGGTCGCGCGCCACCGAGTCGAATGTCGATCATGATTCGCACCTCCACCGCCACGTAACCAGCCGCCTGACCCTACCGCGTTCCACCCGGCCACCGGCCGCGGCCGAGGCGGAACGCCGCCGCCAGGTCAGGCAGCGGTTTCGGGGCAAAGGGCGAGGTGCCGCGCGCTCGCGCGCGGCACCCGGAGCACAGTTGCCGTGGAGGGGGCGAGCCGACCGGGAGCGCCGTCGGCACGGCGGCGGACCCGGGCGGGGGGTGTGCCTTGCTTGTTACTGAGCCGTCGTCAGCCGACGGCGAGCTTGAGCGCCTCGCCCAGGGCAGTGGCCTCGTCTGGTGTCATCTCCACCACAAGCCGCCCGCCGCCCTCCAGCGGCACGCGCATGACGATTCCCCGGCCCTCTTTGGTGACCTCCAGCGGACCGTCGCCCGTCCGCGGCTTCATCGCCGCCATGTGTGTCTCCCCTCAGACTTGCCAGACCTGCACCCGGGTTGGAATGCAAGACTTCGGCGGGCCTCCCCGCCTTGCAACGCCCGACATCCGGCCTGGCGGACCTGCCCGAAGGCTGCCCGTCGCGGCCGCGCGCCGTCGTACGCTGTCCGGCACCCGTCACGGTTGGGTGAGCCGTGCGTGGGTGCCGACCAATGATTTTCCCTGATGGACCACGCGAAGCCCAAACCGGGCCGGTCACGTTGTGACATCATCTCGCCACCACAGTTCACATCTGTCACAATCACCCCTCATGCAGGCCCGTTCCGCACTCTTCGACCTCTACGGTGATCACCTGCGACAACGTGGCGGAAGGGCGCCGATCGCGGCCCTGATCCGGCTGCTCGCGCCGCTCGGCGTCGCGGCGCCCGCCGTCCGTACGGCGGTGTCCCGGATGGTGCGACAGGGCTGGCTCGCGCCCGTACGCCTGCCCTCAGGCCCCGGATACCAGCTGACGCCGCGCGCGGTGCGCCGCCTCGACGAGGCCGCGGCGCGCATCTACCGCACCGGCCGGGGCGGCTGGGACGGCCGCTTCGACCTGATCGTCGTCGCGCTGCCGGAACCGGCGGCGCTGCGGCGCACCGAACGCGACCGCCTCGCCGCCGACCTGGCCTTCCTCGGGTACGGCCGCCTGGAGCAGTCGGTCTGGATCGCCGCCCGCCCGGCCGGGGAGGCCGACCAGCTCCTCGTCGACGCCGGGGTGCGCTTCGACCGGTTCTCGGCGACCCACACCGGCGGCGACTCGGCCGCGATGATCTCCCGAGCCTGGAACATCTCCGCCGTCGGCGCCGCATACTCAGGGTTCGTGGCACAGCTCACTCCGGCCGTCAGCGCCGTCACCAGGCTCACCGACGACCGCAGCGCGTACGCGACCCGCTGCGCCCTGGTCCACGCCTGGCGCGCGTTCCTCTTCCGCGACCCCCAGCTGCCCGCCTCCGTGCTGCCGCCCGACTGGCCCGGCACCGCGGCGGCCGCGTTCTTCGACCGGCACGCAGCCCGGCTGCGGCCCGCCGCCGACCGTTTCGTCGATCACTGCCTCAGGGAGAACTGATGTCCGCACCGCTGCTCGTCGACCGCACCGACGGCGTCGCCACGGTGACCATGAACCGCCCCGACTCGCTGAACTCGCTGGACGTGGCGCTGAAGGAGGCCCTGCGGGACACCTTCCTGGAGCTCGCCACCGACGCGACCTGCCGGGCCGTGGTGCTCGCCGGTGCCGGGCGGGCCTTCTGCGTCGGGCAGGACCTGCGCGAGCACCTGTCCGCGCTGGAGACCAAGGCGCCGCTGGACACCGTGTCCGAGCACTACAACCCGATGGTCACCGCGCTGGCGGCGCTGCCGCAGCCGGTCGTGGCCGCGGTGCGCGGCGCCGCCGCGGGCGCGGGTGCGGGCCTGGCGTTCCTGGCCGACTTCCGCATCGGCGGGCCGTCGACGTCGTACCTGATGGCGTTCGCGCGGGTGGGGCTGGCGGCCGACTCGGCGGTGTCGTGGACCCTGCCGCGCCTGGTCGGCCACGCCAAGGCCACCGAGCTGCTGCTGCTGGCCGAGCCGGTCAGGAGCGAGGAGGCGCACCGCCTCGGGTTGCTGACCCGCCTGCTCGACTACGACGACGACGTCCTGCCCGCGGCCCAGGAGCTGGCCGCCCGCCTGGCGGCGGGGCCTTCCGTGGCGTACGCCCAGATCAAGCGCGAGCTGTTCGAGGGCGCCACCGGCACCCTGGCCGACGCGCTGGCGGTCGAGCTCGCCGCCCAGACCGCCGCCGGCAGCACCACCGACCACCGCGAGGCGACGAACGCCTTCGTCGAGAAGCGAACCCCGCGCTTCGAGGGCCGCTAGCAGCACAGGCGCCCTGCGCGGGCAGGGCGCCTGCGGCTCAATCCTCTTCGGGGTCGAGGGGGGCGGGGCCGTCGGAGACGTAGGCGGTCATGGCGAGCTCGTCACCTGCGGGGGACACGAAGGCGGGCAGTTCGGCGGGGCCGAGCTCGACGACGTACCGCCAGAACTCGGCGACCGCCTCGGCGGGCGTGGCCGCCTCGATCGGCAAGGACACGCTGACCAGCCACTCTCTCTCCACAGCCTCATCCCATCACAGCGCGGCGCGATGGCAGCCCGCGACGTGGTCGTCGACCATGCCGGTGGCCTGCATCAGGGCGTACGCGGTGGTCGGGCCGACGAAGCGCAGCCCGCGCTTCTTCAGGGCCTTGGCCATCGCCACCGACTCCGGGGTGGTCGCGGGGACCTCGCCCATCGTGGCCGGGCGGGTCCGGGTCGCCGCGTCCGGGGCGTACGACCACAGCAGCGCGCTCAGCCCGCCCTCCAGCTCCAGCGCCACCCGCGCGTTGTGCAGCGTCGCCTCGATCTTCATCCGGTTGCGCACGATGCCGGGATCGGCCAGCAGCCGCTGCTCGTCGGCGGGCCCGAACGCGGCCACCGACGCGATGTGGAACCCGGCGAACGCCTGCCGGAACGCGGGCCGCTTGCGCAGGATGGTGATCCAGCTCAGCCCGGACTGGAACGCCTCCAGGCTCAGCCGCTCGAATAGGGCGTCGTCGCCGTGCAGCGGCCGCCCCCACTCGTCGTCGTGGTACGCGTTGTACTCCGGGGCGCTGCCCGACCAGGCACATCGCGCCAGCCCGTCCGCGCCGATCACCACGCTCACCCTATTGCCCCCTCTGCCATACGCGAATACTCTTCGGAACCCATGGAACTGCCGCACTTCCCGTCTGTCGTGCTGTACTCGGTCCCGCTGTTCATTCTGCTCATGGTCCTCGAACGGGTGTCCTACTGGTTCCATCCCGATTCCGACGAGGTGGGTTACGGCGGCAAGGACACCGCGACCAGCCTGAGCATGGGTCTGGGCAGCCTCGGCTGGGACGTGCTGTGGGGCCTCGGGACCGCGGTCGTCACCAGCGCGGTCTTCCTGGCCACGCCGCTGCGGATCGAGTTCCACTGGTGGGCGCTGCCGCTGTTCCTGATCGCACAGGACTTCTGCTACTACTGGTCGCACCGCGGCCACCACATGATCCGCGTGCTGTGGGCCTCGCACGTGGTGCACCACTCGGCGCAGACGTTCAACCTGTCCACCGCGCTGCGGCAGAGCTGGACCGGCTTCACCGGCTTCCTGTTCTACCTGCCGCTGGCGGCCGTCGGCGTCGACCCGCGCATCACCGCGTTCTGCGGCGGCATCAACCTGGTGTACCAGTTCTGGATCCACACCGAGCGCATCGACAAGATGTGGCGGCCGTTCGAGTTCGTGTTCAACACCCCGTCGCACCACCGGGTGCACCACGCCTCACAGGGCGGCTACCTGGACCGCAACTTCGCCGGCATGCTGATCATCTGGGACCGGATGTTCGGCAGCTTCGCGCCGGAGACCGAGCGCCCCGTGTACGGCCTCACCACGAACATCGCGACCCACAACCCGCTGCGCGTGGCCTATCACGAGTACGCGGCCATCGTCCGCGACCTGCGCACCCGCCGCGTATGGCACTGGCCCGCCACGCTGCTGCGCGGCCCCGGCTGGGCTCCCGCCGAACGGCCCGCCGTACAGGCGATAACCCCGGCCCAGGTCAGCTGACTCAGGCGCCTGCGGCAGGCCTGCGGTAACGCGCCATCCGCGCGGCCAGGGCGGGCAGGTCGACCTCGACCTTCCACGGCAGTCCCGACGAGGATTCACTCACGGGAGGCGGCCGGACTCGACCATTCGGGCGAAGCGCTTCAGGGCCTGCTTGAGGCTGACCTTCGAACCGGGCCACAGCAGCGGCCACGCCACCCGTCCGGCGACCCCGCCGGGCAGGTGGAACCACTCGTGCCAGACGACCTGTGTGCGGTCGCCGGCCATCGGGGTGCAGCGCATGACCCCGGGGCCGCGCAGCACCTTGCCGCAGTGCACGACGCGCACCTCGTACGGCGGGTCGAGCTTCACCACGCGCATCTCGTCGCGCAGCGTCGCCGGCCCGGCGGCGGTCACCGCCTCGATGAGGCTGCCCTCGCCGCCGTCGCCCTCGATCACCCGGACCTTGGTCAGCGGGATCCAGTCGCTCTGGCGCTCCCAGGCCGTGAACGCGGCGTAGACCCGCTCGGCGGGGGCGGCGACGATGATCGTCGCGGTGACCTCGCCGGAGCCGGGTGCGGCCGGGTCGCTCCCGGTCACCGCCGGACCGGCTCGGCGGCGGGCGCCGGGGTGGTCTCCGCCGGGGCGTCGCCGTCGGTGTCGGTGTCGTGCTCGGCGTCGACCGGCTGCGGAGCCTCGTCCTCGACCGGCTCGGCGTCGGATCCGGCGGCGGCCGCGAGCGCTCCGGCCGACGGCACGGACTGGCCCAGCGCCGTGGCCCGGGTGCGGGCGAGCGTCTCGGCGTCCTCGGTGCGGCCTTCGCGCAGCGCGGCGACCTCGGCCTCCAGCACCTGGATCAGCTCGCTCTTGTAGCCGATGTCGTACGCCAGGCGGCGCAGCGTCTGGTCGACCTGGGCCATGCGGTATCCGCGCCAGCCGACGTCGAACGTCGCCGTGGAGATGTCGCCCTCGACGAGGGGCCGATCGGCGGGCAACGGCGTGGCGCGCTCGTCGGGTTCGGCCGGAGTCAGTCCCGGGTCACCCCCGGTGACCAGCGTCATCACCCCGAACACCACGGCGCCCACGGTGAGCGCGACGACGATCAGAAGCAGCAGGTTGCCCATGCCCACGATCGTGGCACGTGTCGCGCTTCAGCGCGACCCTGCCATGCGACCTGTCCGGGCCGATCCGTCCACCCTGTGGGATGACCCCGGAACGGGGTGTGGGATGACCCCGGAACGAGGTGCAGGACGCTCCCAGTAAGCGGTGCGGGACGCCCCCGGGACCGGGCGCCTCAGAGCCAGCGCAGTGCCTGCTTGCGCCAGGCGTAGAGCAGCCCGAGCGCGAGCACGGCCACGAAGAGCGCCATCTCGACGACGACCTTCGCCCCGCCCGACAGGTACACCACGGCCCACGGGAACAGGAACACCGCTTCGACCGCGAACAGGACGTAGAGGTACGCATAGACGTAGTAACGGATGTGCACCTGCGCCCAGCCGCCCTCGACGGGGTCCAGGCCGCACTCGTACGTGTCGAACTTGCCGGCCGCGTCGTTGGGCCGCGACGGGCGCAGCAGGCGGTTGGCGGTGAACGCCCCGCCGAGGATGAGCACACCGACCAGCAGCAGCAGCCCGACGGTCGCGTACGGGCCGAGGTATCCGTCCACGGACGCAGCCTAGCGCTTCCGGTAACGGTTGGGACTCGTGCAACCGGACGCCGGGGCAACGTGTGTGACCCTGCATGACTGTGCCCGTCACCCCGCCCGGCGGCGCCGCCCGCGGCGATCTCGCGCTCGCGCCGCGACCGCGCGCCGACGCGTCCGCCGCCGACTTCGACGCCTTCTACCAGGCCCACTATCCCGGCACCGTGGCCGCGGTGTACGCACTGACCGGCGACCGGGCCGAGGCGCACGACCTGGCCCAGGAGGCGTACTGCCGCGCGTGGCAGCGCTGGGGCGAGCTGTCGCGCTACGACAACCCGGCCGCCTGGGCGTACCGGGTCGCCACCAACCTGGCCCGGTCCCGCTGGCGGCACCTGCGGGTGGCCGCCGCGCACCTGGTGCGCCAGCGCCCCGACGACACCGCGCCGCCCGACCCCGAGCACGTGGCGCTGGTGGCCGCGCTGCGCGAACTGCCCGCCGACCAGCGGCAGGCGATCGTGCTGCACCACCTGGTGGACCTGCCGGTCGGCGACGTGGCCCGGGAGATGGGCGTGCCGACGGGCACAGTCAAGTCCTGGCTGTCGCGGGGGCGGGCGGAACTGGCGGTCCTGCTGGCCGACCCGCAGGCCGGCCGCCGGGCGCCCGCGCCCGAGGTGCGCCGGCGCGGCGAGCAGCAGCGCCGGGTGCGGCGCGGCGCGCTGGCGGGTGCGGTCACGGCCGTGGTCGCGGTGCTGGCGCTGCTCGGGCTCGACCTGTTCGGTCCGCGCGGCCACCAGCCGGTGCCCCCGGCCGAGAGCCCGAGCCCGTCGGTGACCGCGACGCCGAGCCCGTCCGGCCCGGCGGTGCCCGGCCCGAGCCTGCCGCCGCTGGGCCGGCCGGTGGGCGACGACCCGATCGGCCGGGTGGACTGGGGCAGCGCCACGATCGGCGGCGTGCCGGCCCAGCAGGGGTGCGCCTCCGGGCGGCTGGCCTTCCGCAACTCCGGCGAGGGGTACGTCTCCGGCACCGCCTACCCGCGGACCGGCATCTCGCCCGACACGGTCGTATACGGGGACCTGACCGGGGACGGCCGGGCCGAGGCCGTGCTGTACGCGTACTGCAAGAAGGACGCCGAGGACAGTCTGGACGCCGAGGGTCAGCTGCTCGCGGTCACCAGGGACTCCGGCGGGGCGCTGCGGGCACTGGGCTGGGTCGGCATCCGCGGGGCGCTGTTCCCCGGTTTCTGGATCGCGGGCGGTGTCGTCAACGTCGAGATGCACCCCTGGCACCGGGGCCCGGAGGGGCACCGTCCCGGTATGGCGTACGGCTACCGCTGGACCGGCTCGACCTTCGCGGCGGCGGACGTGTCGGCGGCGTACCCCCCGGCGTTTCCGTCCGGACCCGGCCGCGTCCTGGACCTGACCCCGGTCGCCGACCGCGTCCACTGCGGCGGCCTGCCCGCGCCCACGGGGCCGGTCCGGCCCGCCTTCGATGCCGACGGCATCGCCGGTGGCGGCGACCGCACCTGGACGATCGTGCGGGGCGCGCCCTCCAACGGCCCGCACCTGGTGCTGCTCGATCCGGCCGGGCGTCCCTACCTGCTGCTCCAGATCTCGTGCGCGCCCGGCGGCACCGGCGGCGCGGCGCCCGGCGACAACCTGGTGGTGTTCGACGCCGCCGCGGACGGCTGGCGCGCGCTGGCCACGGTGCCCATCGCGGACGGGGAGGGGATCGGCTCCTGGCGGATGGAGCCCGACGGCAGGTTGACGGTGTCGGCGGCCGCTGAGGTCACGTACACGTGGACCGGTCTGGCGTTCGCGCGCTGAGCCCCGGCCCGATCCGCGCGACAAGGTTCGATCCGCGCAACGTGGTTCTTCGTTCGTGTCAGCTTTTGGGATGAGTGAGTGATCTGGGCGACTCGGCACCCGGTGCTGTGTCGCCTTTATCACGTTCATCGCCGGTTTGGCCTGGGCACCCTTGTCACCGCGATTCCCTACCGCCGACGTAGGCTGACCTTAATCGAGACGTAACAGCACACCACCCCAGCAGGAGGTCGCGTCCAGTGGCCGAACAACGTGAGGGCGCCGGGCAGCTCAGCGAGCACCCGGGTCCCGACGAGCACGGGCACCGCGCCAAGGAGGTTCACCAGCTCGACCGGGTGGTGATCCGGTTTGCCGGTGACTCCGGTGACGGCATGCAGCTCACCGGCGACAGGTTCACCTCGGAGACGGCACAGCTCGGCAACGACATCTCGACGCTGCCGAACTTCCCCGCCGAGATCCGGGCACCAGCAGGCACCCTGCCGGGCGTGTCCAGTTTCCAGGTGGCGTTCGCCGACTACGACATCCTCACGCCGGGCGACGCGCCCAACGTGCTGGTCGCGATGAACCCGGCCGCGCTCAAGGCGAACATCGCCGACCTGCCCAAGGGCGGCACGGTCATCGCCAACACCGACGAGTTCACCAAGCGCAACCTGCAGAAGGTCGGCTACGACAGCAACCCGCTGGAGGACGACTCGCTGGCGGGCTGGCAGGTGCACAAGGTCGGGCTGACGAGCATGACCGTCGGGGCGCTGGCCGACCACCCGGTGAGCAAGAAGGACGCCGAGCGCGCCAAGAACATGTTCGCCCTCGGCCTGCTGAGCTGGCTGTATTCGCGCCCGCACGAGTCGACGATGGCGTTCCTGGAGAAGAAGTTCGCCGCGCGGCCCGAGCTGGTCGCCGCGAACAAGGCCGCGTTCGCCGCGGGCTGGAACTTCGGCGAGACCACCGAGGGCTTCGCGGTGCGGTACGAGGTGCCGCCCGCCCAGATGGCCCCGGGCAACTACCGCAACATCACCGGCAACGCCGCGCTCGCCCTGGGCCTGGTCGCGGCGGGCGTGCGGGCGCAGCTGCCCATCGTGCTCGGCGCGTACCCGATCACCCCGGCCAGCGACATCCTGCACGAGCTGAGCAAGCACAAGAAGTTCGGCGTCACCACCGTCCAGGCCGAGGACGAGATCGCGGCGGTCGGCGTGGCGCTGGGCGCCTCGTACGGCGGCGCGCTCGGCATCACCTCGACCAGCGGTCCGGGCGTCGCGCTCAAGAGCGAGACGATCTCCCTGGCCGTGGCGCTGGAGCTGCCGCTGGTGGTCGTGGACGTGCAGCGGGCCGGGCCGTCGACGGGTCTGCCGACCAAGACCGAGCAGGCCGACCTCAGCATGGCCCTGTTCGGGCGGCACGGCGAGGCGCCGGTGGCCGTGGTGGCGGCGCAGTCCCCGGTGGACTGCTTCCACGCCGCCATCGAGGCGTGCCGGATCGCGCTGACCTACCGCACCCCGGTGATCCTGCTGTCGGACGGCTACGTGGCCAACGGCTCCGAGCCGTGGCTGCTGCCGGAGGTCAGTGAGCTGCCCGACCTGCGGGTCGAGTTCGCCACCGGGCCCAACGGCGAGGACGGCAAGTTCTACCCGTACCTGCGCGACCCGAAGACCATGGCGCGGCCGTGGGCGGTGCCGGGCACGCCGGGGCTGGAACACCGGATCGGCGGCCTGGAGAAGGCCGACAAGACCGGCGACATCTCGTACGACCCGGGCAACCACGACTTCATGGTGCGCACCCGGGCCGCCCGCATCGAGGCGATCGACGTCCCCGACGTCGAGGTCGAGGACCCCTCGGGCGAGGCGAAGGTGCTGGTCCTGGGCTGGGGTTCGACGTACGGGCCGATCGGCGCGGCGGCGCGGGCCCTGCGCCAGCGCGACGTGAAGATCGCTCAGGCGCATCTGCGGCACCTCAACCCGCTGCCGAAGAACCTGGGCGAGGTGCTCGCCTCGTACGACAAGGTGGTCATCCCGGAGATGAACCTGGGCCAGCTCGCCCAGGTGATCCGGGCGCGCTACCTGGTCGACGTCGTCGGCTACAACCAGGTCCGCGGACTTCCCTTCACCTCCACCCAGCTGGAGACCATGCTCGAGGAAGTGATCAAGAATGTCTAACGCGGTTCCGGTCCAGCTGTCGGCGAAGGACTTCAAGTCCGACCAGGAGGTGCGCTGGTGCCCCGGCTGCGGTGACTACGCGATCCTCGCCGCGATGCAGAGCTTCCTGCCGGAGCTGGGCATCCCCCGCGAGCGGACCGTCTTCGTCTCGGGCATCGGCTGCTCCTCGCGCTTCCCGTACTACCTGAACACGTACGGCATGCACTCGATCCACGGGCGTGCCCCGGCGATCGCGACCGGCCTGTCGGTGTCGCGACCGGACCTGACGGTGTGGGTGGTGACCGGTGACGGCGACGCGCTGTCCATCGGCGGCAACCACCTGATCCACGCGCTGCGCCGCAACGTCAACCTGAAGATCCTGCTGTTCAACAACAAGATCTACGGCCTGACCAAGGGGCAGTACTCGCCGACCAGCGAGCTGGGCAAGATCACCAAGTCGACGCCGTCCGGCTCCTCGGACGCGCCGTTCAACCCGATCTCGCTGGCGCTGGGCGCCGAGGCCTCGTTCGTGGCCCGGACCATCGACTCCGACCGCAAGCACCTCCAGTCGGTGCTGCGGCAGGCCGCCGACCACCAGGGCTCGGCGTTCGTGGAGATCTACCAGAACTGCAACATCTTCAACGACGGCGCCTTCGACGTGCTCAAGGAGCCCGCGACCCGCGACGACTACCTGATCCGGCTGGAGCACGGGCAGCCGATCACCTTCGGGTCCGACAACCAGCACGTGGTGACCCACCCGGCGGGCAGCTTCGGGCTGGCCGTCGGCGAGGCCGCCGACACCGCCGCGGGTGACGTGCTCGTGCACGACGCCCACGCCGAGGACCCGGCGTACGCGTTCGCGCTGTCCCGGCTGGCCGGGCCCGACCTGCGGCACACCCCGGTGGGCGTGTTCCGCTCGGTGCGCCGCCCGTCCTACGACGAGCTGGTGCGCAACCAGCTCGACGCGGCGAAGGCCAAGGCGGGCGAGCCCGAGCAGGACCTGGCCGCCCTGCTCAACTCGGGCGACACCTGGACGATCCTGTAACCGTCACGCAGCGAACGCGCCCGTGGCCGGGTCTACCGGCCACGGGCGCGTTCGACTTTCCCGCGTCGGCGACCCGCCGTCAGGCGCGCGCGATCCGGCGCCATGAAGCCGAACGCGCCCACACCTCATACGGTGTATCGACACCGTATGAGGTGTGGGCGACAGCGAGGCCCATGTCGCTTCGCGGAGCGATCAGGACAGCGCGACGGGCACGTCAGGCGGTCGCCTTCTTCTCGATCTCGCCGCGCTCGGCGGCGAACTTGGTCTTGATGCCGGCGTAGTTCTGCCCGAAATACATGATCATGCCTAGGCTGCCGTTGTCGGACCACAGGCAGATCGCCACCGGCACCCCATCCGAGGTCCCCTGGCCGCACTGGGCCACCCCGCCGAGCGGCCCCGGCTCCACCTTCTCGAACGTGATCTTGCCGAGCGAGGAGGCGGCTCCCGAGGCGAACTGGTCGAGGGTGGTCTGCGGCGCCGGATTCAGCATCGCGACCGCGAACGCCATGGCCAGGTTCTTCTTCTCCGCCGAGCCGTAGTAGGCCGCCACCGACGAGGTGGCACCGGGCAGCGCGGAGGCGAACCCCGACTTCATGTCGTTGACCGTCTTGGCCAGGCCCGCGTCCGTACTCCTCGCGCGGCCGCCGAGAGTCTTCGGCTCGACCACGGAGGTCTTGTCGGCGTCGTCCAGCTTGTCGGCGACGTCCTCGACGGTGTTCTTGGCCTTGTTGTAGACCCAGTAGCCCGCGGCGCCACCGCCGCCGCACAGCAGCAGCAGGATCACCAGCGTTATCCACAGGCCCTTGCGGGACTTCTTGCGGCGCTTCTCGATGATCGGGTGGCGCCGGCTGCGCTCGGACGCGGCGACATCCTCGCCCCAACCGGGGAAGCCGTCGTCCTGGCGCCCGGCGGGGGCGTAGCCGGGCTGGGCCTGACCCTGCTGTGGATAACCGCCCTGCTGCGCGTAGCCCTGCTGCGGGTATCCGCCCTGCTGGCCGTATCCGCTTTGCTGCCCGTAACCGTCCTGCTGCCCGTAGCCGCCCTGCTGTCCATAGCCATCCTGCTGGCCGTAGCCCTGCTGGCCGCCGTAGCCGCCCTGGCCGTAGCCGGGCTGGGCGGGCTGCTGGCCGTAACCGCCCTGGCCGTACCCCTGCTGCCCGTAACCGGGCTGCTGCTGCGGGTATCCACCCTGCTGGCCGTACTGCGGAGGCTGGCCGTAGCCGCCCTGGCCCTGTCCGCCCTGCGGATATCCACCGGGTTGCTGTGGGTAACCACCCGATTGCTGTGGATAACCGCCTTGTGGGTATCCACCCTGCTGTGGATAACCGCCCTGCGGGGGCTGACCGGGCGGGTACTGGTCCTGGCCGTGCCGGGGACGGCCCTGACCCGGCTGGTCGCCCCAGGGATCGAAGTCGGGGTCGGAGTAGGACATCGGCTCGCCCTCCGGGCAACGTGAGAACGGCGCGGATTCGCACCGGCCAGGGGATCCTAGCGGCACCGCGCCGCCGACGGGACCCGCGCGCGGCCAGGGTCGGGCGCCGGCTGTCCAGTAGCCGCAAGTCAACACTTCCGAAACATCGTTGCAACAGCTAGATTCACCACAACCGATGCACACCCCCCAGCATCGCCCGAGTTGCCCGACGCCCCCCGTGCCGACTCGAAACCCGAGGTGACCCCCCGTGAAGCGCCTCCGCCTGCTGCTCGTGCCCCTCACCGCCCTCGCCGCCGTGCTCGCCGTGGCCTCCCCCGCCGCCGCGGTCACCACCGAGGAGAAGGTGTCGGTCCTGTCCAGCTGGACCCAGACCAGCGCCGCCAGCTACAACGCCTGGAACGCGGCCCGGCAGAACCAGGGCGCCTGGGCGGCGTACGCGTTCAACTGGTCCACCGACTACTGCTCGTCCAGCCCGGACAACCCCATCGGGTTCGACTTCAAGCTCTCGTGCTACCGGCACGACTTCGGCTACCGCAACCACAAGGAGATGGGGCTGTTCGCGGCGAGCAAGGCCCGCCTGGACAGCGCCTTCTACGAGGATCTCAAGCGCAGGTGCGCGACGTACAACGCGATCGTGCGCCCGGCCTGCTACAGCCTCGCCTGGACCTACTACCAGGCGGTGAAGGAGTTCGGCAGCATCGCGGTCAGCGACGCCGAGCTGGCCCGGGCGCAGCGGATGAAGCGCGACGCGATCCGCGCCAACGGCGGCCTGGACTGACCGGGCCGCACCCCTGACAGCCTGCGCGTGCGTCCCGATCCGTCTCCGGGATGCCAGCGCAGGGACGCACCGTCCCGGCGCAGTCGCGCCGGGACGGTCGGGGTGCTCAGGCGGCAGGCAGCTCGGCGAAGCGGCTGGAGTCGGCCGACAGGTCCGGGTGCTCCACCGCCAGCGCCAGCGACGCCGTCTCCCCCAGTGACAACCGGGCTCCCTCGGCGTACGCCTCGTCGAACGCGGCGTCACCCAGCGCCTTGCGCGCCGCATCCTGCTGCGCGGTCCAGTACGCGGCGAAGATCCCCGGGCCGCAGTGCAGCTTCACCGTCGTGAACTCGGCCGCCCCGAACAGCGTCGCCGCGGTCCGCGCGTCGCCGCCCTGCACACAGCGCGCCGCCATCGCCTTGATCGCCACACAGGCGCGCCCGTGGAAGCCGTACGCCATCCGCGAGCGCAGCGCCACCGTCAGGTGCTCGTGCGCGGCCACCAGGTCGCCGCGGCGCAGCGCCACCATGCCCAGCAGCAGGTCCAGCGTGCGGCGGCCGCGCTCGGCCGGACGCAGCTGCTCCAGCTGGCGCGACGCGGCGAGCAGGTCCGCCGCCTCGTCCAGCGCCCCCCGCAGCCACAGCAGCTCGGCCAGGTTGCACACCGCGAACAGCGCGTCGGCGGCCACGTCGTGCCGCTCGGCCCACTCGATCACCTCGCGGCAGGCTGTCTCGGCGTCGGCGGGCTGGCCCGCGTCGCGCAGCGCCCCCGACCGCCCGGCCAGCACCCGCGCCAGCAGCCCGGGGTCGCCCGCACGCCGGGCCGACGCCTCGGCGCGGCGGCTGAACCGCAGCTCCTCGGCGAACTCGCCGTCGACGGCGGCATGCCCGGAATGGGCGTGGTAGACCCGGGCCAGCTCGGCGTCGGGCACCGCCTCGCCGGTCTCCGACAGGCGGGCGTACAGGCGGAACAGCCACAGCCGGCCCTCGCGGGCCAGACCGCGCTCGCGCCACCACTGGTCCAGGCGGCAGGACAGGCGCAGGCCGTCGCGGGCGCTGCCGCCCGTGCCGCACCAGCGCAGCGCGGCACGCAACTCGGCGGCGAACGGGTCGATCGAGTACAGCGACAGCGTCACCGGCTGCCCGTCGGCGCCGTGGTGCATCTCGCGCAGCTCGCTCAGCGCCCAGGCCACGTGCCGGTCCCGGGCGGCGGCCTCCTCGCCCTGCTCGGTCAGCCGCCGCGCCGCGTACCCCCGGATCGGGTCGAGCATCCGGTATGTCGTGCCGTGCGGTCCCGGCTCGGCCTGCACCAGCGACTTGTCCACCAGCACCGTCAGCGGGCAGAGCGGGTCGGCGTCCATCAGCGACTCCACCCCGGACAGGCGCACCGGCCCGGCGAACACCGACAGCCAGCGCAGCAGCCGGGCCGCGTCCTCGGGCAGCGTCCGGTACGACCAGGTCACCGTCGCCTGCATGGTGGCGTGCCGCGGGTGCGCCGCGGCGGTGTGGCCGCCCGCGTCCAGCGCCAGCAGGGGGTCGGCCTCGTCGGCGGTGAGCTCGGCGTGCAGGCGCCCGGCCAGCTCGCCCGCGGACAGCACGCGCAACCGCGCCGCGGCCAGCTCGATCGCCAGCGGCAGCCCGTCCAGCCGGGCGGCGACCCGGGCCAGCCCGGCCAGCTCTGCGGCTTCGACCGGCCGCCCGCCGCGCGCGGCCACCGTACGCTGCGCCAGCAGTGTCACCGCGTCACTGGTGCCGTCCTCGCCCTCGGTCAGCGACAGCGGCGGGATCCGCCACACCAGCTCGCCCGCCAGGCCCAGCGGCTCGCGGCTGGTGGCCAGCACGCTCACCTCGGCCGCCCCGGTCAGCAGGCGCGCCAGCAGCGGCACCACCGCCGACAGCTGCGCCTCGCAGGTGTCGAGCAGCAGCAGCATCCGGCGGGAGCTCAGGAAGTCGACCAGCGTCTCGGTCACCGGGCGGCCCGGTTCGGGCCGCAGGCCCAGCACGGTGGCGACGGTGAACGCCACCAGGCCGGGGTCGGTGACGGTGGCCAGGTCCACCGACCACACGCCGTCGGGGTAGGACTCGACCAGCTCGCCCGCGACCGCGACGGCCAGCCGGGTCTTGCCCGCACCGCCCGCCCCGACCACGGTGACCAGGCGGTGCGCGCCGAGCAGCGCGCCGAGTTCGGCCTGCTCGCTGCGGCGCCCCACGAACGAGGTCAGGTGACTGGGCAGGTTGTGCGGGGCGGCCTGCTCGGTGCGCGGGCGCGGGAAGTGCTGCTCCAGACCGGGCGCGACGAGCTGGTACAGCCGCTCGCGGCCGTCGAAGCCGCGCAGCCGGTGCAGGCCGAGGTCGAGCAGCCAGCCCTCCTCGGGCAGGGTGCACGCGGCCTGGGCGGTCGACGCGGAGAGCAGGATCTGTCCACCGTGGGCGGCGGCGGCGACCCGGGCGGCGCGGTGCACCTCGGGGCTGGCGTACTCACCACCGTGCGGGTGCGCGGTGCCGGTGTGCAGGCCCATCCGTACCCGGGGCTGTGCTTTCGGGTCGTCCCACGGGTGCTGCGCCAGCGCCCGCTGCGCCTGCGCGCAGGCCCGCAGGGCGTGCGCGGCCTCGGCGAAGACGAAGAAGTACGAGTCGCCCTCGGTGAACAGCTCCACTCCGCCCGCGGTGGCGAGCGCAGCACGCAGCACCCGCCGGTGCTCGTGCAGCACCGGCCGGTAGCCGTCGCCGAGCATCTGGGCGAGTCGGGTCGACCCCTCGATGTCGGTGAAGAGAAACGTCACCTGCCCACGCGGCAGGTGTGAACGCTGCGGCACGCGTGGATAACCTCCGCCCCCCTGGAAGTCGCGGTTCATGCTGCCGTACCCCCACCTGCACCGGACATCGTGAGAACGGGTTGATCGAGCCGCCCGAACTGCGGGCGGGTGTCGAGGCATCGCCCCGGGTCGATGCGATCCCCGGCGCGCGCACTGCCAACCGTCGTAACGACGACACCGCGGGGCGGATGTGGGCCGACAGGTCAGATCTGGATCACCCGACGCGCCCGGTTCGGGGAAACCCAGGCAGAACTGCCGACCTGACCTGCGTGGCGCGACAGCGGGTCCACACGTGAGACATACTCGTCGGCGTGCGTGACGGTGACGGGGCCAAGCAGGCGGCGGGTGACACGGAGCCGGCGGTGACGCCGGGCGGACCGGCGGCGCCCGATGACGCGGCCGCGGACCCCGCCAGCCCGCCCACCGGGCTCGCCGGGCGGGCTGTGGCCACGGTGCGGGCCGGGCTGCCGAAGCTGCGTGACGGCGCGATGCGGGGCGGACGGGCCGCCTGGGGCGGCCTGCGGCGCGGCGCGCGCAAGCCGTACGGGCGGCTGACCACTGCCGGGTTGACCATCATCGCCGTCGTCGCGGCGACCGCCACCGCCGGTGCGCTCCTGGTGCCCGCGCTGGTCTCCGCCAAGGCCGCTCCGGCGCCGAGCGCCTCGGCCAGCGCCGCGCCGACCGGGCTGCCCAGCCCGAGCCAGCTCCCACTGCCGTCGCTGTCGCCGCTGCCGACGGGTGTGCCGCGCCCGGCCGCCGCGTTCCACCGCTGGGCCGAGCAGCAGTCGCCCAAGGTGCAGGTGCCCGTCCCGGCGCTGGAGGCGTACGCGTACGCCGAGTGGGTGCTGCTCAGCACCCGGCCCGCCTGCCATCTGAGCTGGACCACGCTGGCCGCGATCGGGCAGGTCGAGTCCGACCACGGCCGCGCGAAGGGTGCCAAACTCGACGAGCAGGGCCGGGCGCTGCCGCCGATCATCGGCCCGGCGCTGAACGGCAAGGGCGACGTCGGCCGGGTCCCGGACACCGACGCCGGGGCGTTCGACAACGACAGGGTCTGGGACCACGCGGTGGGGCCGATGCAGTTCCTCCCGGCGACCTGGCGGTCGTACGGGGTGGACGCCGACGCCAACCAGCTCGCCGACCCGCACGACCTGGACGACGCGTCCCTGGCCGCCGCTTACTATCTGTGTGCGCCGAACAAGGACCTGTCCGTGGTCGCGAACTGGAAGGCCGTCGTGCTGTCATACAACAACATCGGCGTCTACCTTCAGAAGGTCTACGACACCGCCCAGGCGTACGGGGCCAAGAGCCGGGCCTGACCGCCCGCCCGAGCCGCTGACCGGCGAGGATGGGAAGCGACGATCCACGCTACCGACAGCAACCTGGCCGCGCGACGAACGCCACTCAGAGTAATGGTTTGCATACGATGACAGGTAGGACCCTTCCGTTTCCCGGCCGCAGTGTGCAAGCTGGACGGGTGAAGGTGCGCGAATGGGATCCCCGTACCGCGTCCGCCACTGAGATCGCCTCTCTGGTCGCCCTCCTCAACGAGGTCAGTGCGGTCGACCTGCCGGATGATCCCCTGTGGCACGACGGTCGCATGCGCGACTACCTGTCGGTGACCATGCCCGGCGAACGCAAGACCAGTTGGCTCGTCGAGGAGAAGCCCGGCGACGCCGCCCGCGGCGTGCCCCCGCTCGGGGCAGGCAGCATCCTCCTACTGGGTGACATCGGGGTCGTCGAGATCCTGGTCCACCCCAAGGCCCGCCGGCAGCAGATCGGCCGGCTGCTGCTCACCGAGCAGGTGCGGCTGGCCCACACCGAGGGCTTCGACCTGCTCGGGGTCGAGGTCGCCGGCGGCACGGTCACGGTCGACTTCTTCGAGGCGTACGGCTTCACGCTGGCGTTCACCGAGATCCGCAGCGTGCTCAACCTCGGCACGGTCGACTGGTTCACCCTCGGCGACCTCGCCGCCGGGGTGGGCGCGGGCTACCAGATCGAGTTCTACCCGGGCGGCCCGCCCGACCACCTGCTCACCGCGTACGCGGCCGCCAAGGCCGAGGTGCGCGACGACTACGAGCTCGGCGACCTGGAGCTGCGGCCCAGCTCATACGAGCCGCAGCGGCTGCAGGCCAGTCTGAACACCCTGGACGCGCGCGGCCTGAAGCTCTACGTGGTCGTCGCCGTGGTGGAGAAGACCGGCGAGATCGCCGGGCTGACCGAGGTCGTGGTGCCCGCTCAGCGCCCCGGCCGTGCCGACCAGTACGACACCGTCGTGGTCCCCCGGCACCGCGGCTACGGCGTCGGCCGGGCGATCAAGGCCCGGATGCTGTTCGAGCTTCGCTCCGCCGAGCCGAAGCTGACCGAGGTGCAGACCTGGAACGCCGCCGTCAACGAGCCGCTCATCAAGGTCAACCAGGAGCTCGGCTTCATCGCCGACCGCCCCTGGCTGGAGTACGAGGGCGACGTCGCAGCCCTCGCACAGCGGCTCGGCATCGCCGGAACCTCGGCCTAGACTGATCCGCATGCCGCGTTACGACTTCCGCTGCCGCGCCTGCGGCGACACGTTCGAGGTGGACCGCCCGATGGCCGCCGCGAGCGAGCCCGCCGCCTGCCCGGCCGGGCACCAGGACACGGTCAAGCTGCTCAGCACGGTCGGCTTGGGCGGCCGCGGCGGTGCCGCGCCCGCGCCCTCCGGTGGTGGTGGCGGCTGCTGCGGCGGTGGGTGCTGCGGCTGACCGGGGTGGCAGCAAGATCGCTGTCTGCGGTCACATGAGCCGCTCAGGCGACAGTTTCTGACCGGCCATCGCGATCTCCGCCCGCAGCCGACCCGCGGCCTGACGCCGCGCTAGTGGCGGACCAGGCAGAACGGGTGGCCGGCGGGGTCGGCGTAGACGCGCCAGCCACGGTTGGACGTGCCGTCCAGCAGGCGGGCGCCGAGGGCGAGTACGTCGGGTTCGGCGCGGTCGAGGTCGGGGACGCCGAAGTCCAGGTGGAACTGCTGCGGGCGGGTGGGGTCGGGCCACTGCGGCGGCTGGTATGCGACCACCCGCTGGAAGCACAGGACCAGGCCGGACGGCAGGTGCAGCGTCGACCAGTCGGCGTCCAGCGACCAGCGGCGATCCGGCCGGTCCACGTCACCGCCCAGTACGGCCTGGTAGAAGGCCGCGAGCCGGGCGGGTTCCGGACAGTCGAGCACGACGCATTGCAGCTCAGCGATCATGAGCTGATCCTAGGAGCCGGGCTCAGTACTCCGCGCGGAGGCGGCGGGCGGCCTCGGTGGCCCAGTACGTCAGGATGATCTGCGCGCCGGCGCGGCGGATGGAGTGCAGCGTCTCCATCATGATCCGCTCGCGATCGATCCAGCCGTTGGCGGCGGCCGCCTCGACCATGGCGTACTCGCCGCTGACCTGGTAGGCGGCGACCGGCACGTCGAACTGGGCGCGTACCGCGCTGATCACGTCGAGGTAGGCCAGGGCCGGCTTGACCATGACCATGTCGGCGCCCTCGGCGACGTCGAGCGCCACCTCGCGCAGCGACTCGCGCAGGTTCGCCGGGTCCTGCTGGTAGGTGCGCCGGTCGCCGTCCAGCGACGACTCGACCGCCTCCCGGAACGGGCCGTAGAAGGCGGAGGCGTACTTCGCGGCGTACGCGAGGATGGTGACGTCGGTGTAGCCGACCTCGTCGAGGGCCTTGCGGACCACGCCGACCTGGCCGTCCATCATCCCGGACGGGCCGACCACGTGCACCCCGGCGGCGGCCTGGGCCACCGCCATCCGGGCGTACGCGGCCAGCGTCGCGTCGTTGTCGACCACGCCGTCCTCGCGCAGCAGACCGCAGTGCCCGTGCGAGGTGAACTCGTCCAGGCACAGGTCGCTCATCACCACGACCGCGTCGCCGACCTCGTGGACCACGTCGCGGATGGCGACGTTGAGGATGCCGCCCGGGTCGGTGCCGCCGGAGCCGGTCGCGTCCTTGCGCTCGGGGATGCCGAACAGCATGACTCCGCCGACCCCGGCCTGGGCCGCCTCGGCGACGGCCTTGCGCAGCGACTCGCGCGAGTGCTGCACCACGCCCGGAAGGGAGCTGACCGGCCGGGGCTCGGCCAGCCCTTCCTTGACGAACAGCGGCAGCACCAGCTCGGCCGGGTGCAGCCGGGTCTCGCTGACCATGCGCCGGATGGCCGCGCTGGTGCGCAGCCGCCGCGGGCGGATGTTCGGGAAGGACATGGCTACCCCCTATGCCGATACCGGCGGTTCAGACGGTCAGCGGAACCTCAGCGCGGTCGGGCCCTGCACCTTCGAGCCGCGGCGCTGCTTGGCGGGCATCGCCGCCAGGCGCTCGCGCAGCTCGACGGCGTACATCGCCAGCGCCTCGACCAGGTCGGGCACGGAGGCGTGCTCGGGCTGGACGTCGACGCGCAGGCCGAACTCGACCGCGGTCTCGGCCGTCTTCGGGCCGATCACGGACACGACGGTGCGGGTGTGCGGCTTGCCCGCGATGCCGACCAGGTTGCGTACGGTCGAGGACGACGTGAAGAGCACCGCGTCGAACCCGCCCGACTTGATGGCGTTGCGGATCTCCTCCGGCGGCGGCGCCGCCCGCACGGTCCGGTAGGCCGTGACGTCGTCGACCTCCCAGCCGCGCTCGGTCAGGCCCGCGGCCAGCGTCTCGGTCGCGATGTCGGCGCGGGGCAGCAGCACCCGGCCCACCGGGTCGAAGATCTCGTCGTACGGCGCGAACTCCGCCAGCAGGCCCTCGCTGGACTGGTCGCCGCCGGGCACCAGCTCGGGCTGGATGCCGAACGAGCGCACCGCCTCGGCGGTCGACTCGCCGATGCACGCGATCTTGACGCCGCCGAAGTGGCGGGCGTCGAGCCCGTGCTCGCCGAACTTCTCCCACACCGCGCGCACGGCGTTGGCACTGGTGAAGATGACCCACGCGTACCGGCCGTCGACCAGGCCCTTGATCGCCCGCTCCATCTGGGCCGGGGTCCGGGGCGGCTCGACCGCGATGGTCGGCACCTCGCACGGGATCGCCCCGTACGCCCGCAGCCGCGCGCTCATCACGCCCGCCTGCTCCTTGGTGCGCGGCACCAGCACGCGCCAGCCGTACAGCGGGCGCGCCTCCCACCAGCCGAGCCGGTCCAGGTTCGCCACGCCGGAGCCGACGGTCACCACGACGCGGCCGGAGAAGCCCAGCGCGGCGGCGACGAAGCTGTCGACGGTCGAGATGGTCGTGTACTGCGTCTCGCCGGTGCCGTCACCGGTGATCGCGACCTGGGCGGTGCCCTCGACGCCGGCCGCGAGCAGCCCGTCGCGCACCGAGGCCAGGTCGCCCGCGTCGACCGCGAGCGCCACCGAGCCGTGCTTGAGCGCCGAGGCCAGCCCGTCGAAGTCGACCGCGGCGATGTCGTCGACGTCGGTCGAGGTGCGCACGCCGGTCAGCGGCACCCCCGCGTACGTCGCGACACCCGCGGCCTGCCCGATGCCGGGCACGACGGCGAACCGCACGTTGGTGCGGGCGACCGCCTGGACCTCCTTGACCACGGCGTCGTGGCCGAACGGGTCACCGGCGACCAGGTGGACGGCGTTGCGGCCGGAGCGGGCCTCCGACAGCAGCACCTTGGCCACGTCTCCGGGCACGCCCTCGGCGGGGCTGTATTCGGTCTGCTCGCCGAACTCGGTGCGCAGCGACTCCAGCATCGCGTCGGGGACGCTGCGGTCGTACACGATGTGGTCGGCTTCGCGCAGCGTCTCGTAGGCGCGGCGGGTGAGCAGGCCAGGGTCGCCGGGTCCAGCCCCGACGAACGCGACGTGCCCGGCGGGCTTACGGGTGCGGGTCATTCTGCACTCCCAAGTACATTCTCGGCACCGTCTTCGAGCAGGTCGGCGGCGAGCAGCCGCCCGATCTGCTCGGCCTCGGCGAGCGTTCCGGTGCGTGACAGCCGCAGGGAGAACCGCCCGTCCGGACTGATCACGGCACCGCGCAGGTAGATCTCGTCGTCTTCGGTGACTTCGGCCAGCGCCGCGACGGGCGCGCTGCACCCGGCCTCGAGCGTGGCCAGCAGGGCCCGTTCGGCGGTGACCGCCGCGCGGGTGGCCCGGTGGTCGAGTGCGGCCAGCGCCTCGACCAGAGCGGTATCGGCGGACCGGCACTCGATCGCCAGCGCGCCCTGGGCGGGCGCGGGCAGCATGAGCATCGGGTCCAGAATCTCGGTGACCTCGCCGGCGCGGCCGAGCCGGGCCAGGCCGGCGCGGGCCAGCACCACCGCGTCCAGCTCGCCGTCGGCGACCTTGCGCAGGCGGGTGTCGACGTTGCCGCGGATCGGCACGGTCGTGACGGGCAGCCCCAGCGCGGCGATCTGCGCGATGCGGCGCAGCGCACCCGTGCCGATGACCGCCCCGGAGGGCAGCTCGGCCAGGGTGAGCCCGTCGCGGGCGATCAGCGCGTCGCGGGGGTCGGCCCGCTCGGGCACGGCCGCGATGGCCAGGCCGTCAGCGGGCGCGGTGGGCAGGTCCTTGTACGAGTGCACCGCGAAGTCGATCTCCTTGGCACCGAGCGCGTCGCGCAGCGCGGAGACGAACACGCCCACGCCGAGCTGCTGCACCGGCGCGGAGGAGCGGTCACCGGGGGTGACGATCTCGACCAGCTCGACGGCCATACCCGTCTTCTTGGTGAGCGCGTCGGCGACCATCTGCGACTGCGCGAGGGCGAGGGCACTGCCCCGGGTGCCCAGGCGCAGCACACCAGTGGGAGAACTCATCGGGCACCCTCTTCCGTCACCGGCCGCCCGGAAACGTCCGGCACGTCGGCCACCGTGGTCTTCGCCGGCGATCCGGGGATCACCGACAGGTCGAACAGGTCACGTAGCAGCTGGGCGTACGCCTCACCGCCGGGTTCGGCGGCGAGCTGGCGCACGCGCACCGTCGGCTGGTGCAGCAGCCGCTGCACGATGCGGTGCACCGTGTGGGCGACCTCGGCACGCTGCTCGTCGGTCAGGTCGGCGCGGCGCTGGGTCAGCCGCCGCAGCTCGGCGGTGACCACGTCGTCGGCGCGGGCGCGCAGCGCGGCCACCGTCGGGGCCACCTCGGCCCCGCGCAGCCACCCAGCGTACGTCTCGACCTCGGCGTCGACGATCCGCTCGACCGCCAGGACCTCGCGGTCGGCGGGCTGCGCCACGACGGCGCCCAGGCGCGCCACGTCCACCAGCCGTACGCCGTCGAGCCCACCGACCTCGGGTTCCACGTCGCGCGGCAGCGCCAGATCGATGATAGTGAGGATCTTGGCGGCACCGGTGCGCGCCGCGCACACGTTGTCGACGGTGAGCACGTGGTCCACCGAAGCGGTGGCGGTGATGACGACGTCGGCGGCGGCCAGCAGCTCGGGCAGCCGCTCGAACGGGGCAGCCTGCGCACCGTACGCCTGGGCCAGCCGCTCGGCCCGCTCGTGCCCGCGGTTGACCACGGTGACGGTGCCCGCGCCGCGGCGGGTCAGCTCGGCCACGGCCAGCGCGCCCATCGCGCCCGCGCCCACGACCAGCCAGTCGCAGGCCTGCTCAGACTGAGCGACGGCGTGGTCCAGGGCCGCGCTGACCATGCTGCGCGGCGCGTGGTCGATGCCGGTCTCGGCGTGCGCCCGCTTGCCCACCCGCAGCGCCTGCTGGAGCAGCTCGTGCAGCACCCGGCCGGTGGCGTCGGCGTCGGTGGCCGACTGGTACGCCTCGCGCAGCTGGCCGAGGATCTGCGCCTCGCCCGCCACCATCGAGTCCAGCCCGGCCGCGACCCGGAACACGTGCCGCACCGCGTCGTCGCCGTGGTGCACGTACAGCGAGGAGGCCAGACGCTCGGCGGGCAGGCCGGTCAGCTCGGCGAGCACGTCGCCGAGGTGGCTCAGGCCCGGGTGGAACGCGGGCACGGCCGCGTACACCTCGACCCGGTTGCAGGTGGACAGGACCACGGCCTCGCCCACCCGCCCGTCGGCGAGCAGGCGCGGCAGGGCCCGCGCACCGTCGACCAGGGACAGCTGCTCCAGCAGCTCCACCGGCGCGGTGCGGTATGACGCACCGACCACGATCAGGTTCATGCGGCGACCTCCCCACGCGCGGTCCGGCCGGGGCCGGTGCCGCTCTCGGCGGCCAGGAAGCGCGCCACTGCCGGGGCGCCCCGCCGCGCGGTGCTGTTCGCGCCGCTGCGCAGGCGCGGTCCGCCCGGCTCGCCGCCGCCGTCACGGGCGCCGTCCTCGGCCGCCCGCGCGCCGTTGCGCGCCGACTTGCGGTGCTCGTGGAACGACAGGATCTGCAGCTCGACCGCGAGGTCGACCTTGCGCACGTCCACCTGGTCGGGCAGGTTCAGCACGACCGGGGCGAAGTTCAGGATGCTGGTGACACCGGCGGCCACGAGCTGGTCGGCGACCATCTGGGCGGCACCGGCGGGGGTGGCGAGCACGGCGATGGAGATGCCCTCGGCGGCCACGACCTCGGGGATGTCGTCGACGTGCCGGACCGGGATGCCGTTGATGAGCTCGCCGACCCGGGTGACGTCGGCGTCGAACAGCGCGGCGATGCGGAAGCCGCGGCTGACGAACCCGGCGTAGCCGGCCAGGGCGTGGCCGAGGTTGCCGACGCCGACCAGGGCGACGGCGCGCCGCTTGTTCAGCCCGAGGATGTACTCGATCTGGCTGATCAGGGGCTCGATGTCATAGCCGACGCCGCGGGTGCCATAGGAGCCCAGGTGCGACAGGTCCTTGCGGAGCTTGGCCGAGTTGACCCCGGCGGCGCTGGCCAGACCCTCACTGGAGACGGTGTCGTGGCCGGTCTCGGCGAGGTGGTGCAGGGCGCGGAGATACTCCGGCAGCCGGGCCACCGTGGCCTCGGGCAGATCCGGAAAATCCGGGTCTGATCCTCCGGCGGCCGCGCCGACACGGCCGGTGATCCCGGCTTCGTGACCGGTGCGCTGCTGACTCATGAGACTCCGTGCCGAACAAGGCTTAGACCCCCGGATCACATGGCCGATCGGCTCTGTGCTAGCGGGGAACGTCGAGGCAACAGCCTAGGCGCTTGTGAACGGGTGCACAAATCGCGATCTTGAAAGCGCGCCCATCCGGGACTCGCTCAACGGCCAGAATGCCCCCGCGGCATGGTGCCCCCACTCTGGCTCGTCAGGCGTCTGCCGGGCTCGTCGAGCGCGCTCGTGCGCGGTTCGTCGCGGCAGTCCGGATGGGCGCTGCTCCGCGATTATGTCGCAACTATGACAACCAGCGACAAAACACGCCCATCCCCATCGGTCACGCTGATCGTCTCGCGCCCCGAAGTGCGCACGAAAACAGAAACCGGGCAGTGATCGATCTCACTGCCCGGGACCAGGGGATGCGACCGAGGTCACCGCCCGCTCAGGACAGGGTCGTGGCCACCGTCACCGCGTCGAGCAGGCTGTCGGCCACCGGCACGCCGTAGGCGCGCAGCCGGTCCGGGTCGGTCAGGCCGCCGCTGTAGAGGACGCACCTCGCGCCGACCGAGGCCGCCGCGTCCGCGTCGTCGATCGAGTCGCCGATCATGACCACGTTCGCGCCGTCCATGCTCAGCTCGGCCAGGTGCCGCTTGAGGTGGATCGCCTTGAAGCCGCCGTCGGTGTTCTCGCGCAGCCCGTCGACCCGCAGGAACTTCGACGTCAGCGCGTACCGGTCGACCAGCGGCACCAGCTCGTGGTGGAACCACATGGACAGCAGCGACTGGGTGCCCTGCCAGGCCGCCATCGCCGCCAGCGCGTCGGCCGCCAGCGCGACGGTGGTCAGGCTGGTCCGGTAGCTGTCGTGGAAGACCTGGTCGAGCACGGCGAACTCGGCGCGGCTCACCTCGCGGCCCAGCACCTGCCCGTAGTACTCGTTGATCGGGCGGCGGAAGTCGCGGCGGTGCTCGTGCACGCTCACCGAGACCGGCCCGGCCGGGCCGGGGACCGTCGCGAACGCCGCATTGGTCGCGGCGACCACGAGGTGCAGGTCGTCGAGCAGTGTGCCGTTCCAGTCCCAGACGAGATGCCTTCCCATCGGGACAGAGTACCGGGTGATCACTGCTTGGCCAGGTCGCGGCGCAGCCGGTCCTCCTCCACCCGCCAGTAGCCGTGCTCCCGTCCGTCCAGCATGATCACCGGGATGCGGTCGCCGTAGTCGGCTTCGAGCTCGCGGTCGCCGGAGATGTCGATCTCGGTGTACGGCTCGCCGATGCGGTCGAGCGTCTCGGCGGCCACCTCGCACAGATGGCAGCCCGGCCGGGTGTACAGCGTCAGTCGGGTCACCCGGTCATTCTCGCAGCAGCGACTTGCGCACCTTGCCGATGACCGACAGCGGCAGCTCCGGGGCGAACTCGATGCGCGCCGGGCACTTGAACCGGGCCAGGTTGCGGGCGCAGTGCGCGGCCAGCTCCGCCTCGGTCAGCTCGGCGCGCGGCGCGGGCACCACGATCGCGCGCACCTGCTGGCCGGTGAGCGGGTGCGGGGCGGACAGCACCGCCGCCTGCGCCACGCCCGGGTGGGCCAGCAGCACCTGCTCGACCTCGGCCGGGTACACGTTGAAGCCGCTGACCAGGATCAGCTCGCCGAGCCGGTCGACCAGGAACAGGTCGCCGTCGCCGTCGGCGTACGCCACGTCGCGGGTGGGCCACCAGCCGTCGGCGTCCGGCCCGCCCCGCCCGTCGGGCCAGTACCCGAGGAACAGGTTCTCGCCGCGCACCACCAGCTCGCCCGGGTCGGTGCCCGGCGAGTCCGGCACGGCCAGGTCCGGGTCGTCGTCGTCATCGTCGTCGAGCAGCGCCGAGCCGCCGCGCCACACGTCCTCCCCCGCAGCGTTGACCAGCCGCAGCTCCACGCCCGGCAGCGGGCGCCCGATCGAACCGGGCTTGGCCGACGGCGCGGCCACGGTCGCGGCCAGCACGGGCGCGGTCTCGGTCAGCCCGTAGCCGACCTGCACCGTGATGCCGGTGAGCTGGGCGAACCGGGTCGCGGCGGCGGGCTCCAGCGCCGCCGCGCCGCACACCGCCAGCCGCACCGAGGCCAGCCGCTCCCGCACGTCCGGCAGGGTGCTCCAGGCCAGGAACATCTGCGGCACACCCACGACGACGGTGACCCCGTGCGCCGCGATGGCCCCGGCGGTGCCGGCCGGGTCGAAGTCGGGCACCAGCACGCCGGTGGCGCCGTGCCAGAGCACCGAGCCCAGGCCGGTGTTCAGGCCGTACGCGTGGAACAGCGGCAGTGCCAGCAGCACCGTGTCGGCGGCGCCCAGCAGCGGCGGCTCGACGGCGCCCAGCTGCCGGTGATTGGCCAGCAGCGCCCGGTGCGGCAGCATCGCGCCCTTGGGCGCGCCCTCGGTGCCGGAGGTGTAGAGCAGGACCGCCACCTGCTCGTCGGCGCTTGCGGGCAGCTCGCCCGCCGCGGCGGCGGTCGGCAGCGCCGACAGCTCGTGCGGCACCGCCCCGGCGACGCCCGCCAGCAGGTCCGGTGTCGCCAGCAGTGCCTGCGCGCCGCTGTCGGCCAGCACGTGGCGCAGCTCGCGCGGGGTCAGGCCGGGGTTGCACGGCACGGCGATCAGCCCGGCCCGCAGCACGGCCGTCAGCGCGACCGCGAACTCGACCGTGTTCGGCAGCGCGATCGCGACCCGGGCGGCGTGCCCGCCGGTGGCCGGCAGGCCCAGCGCGGCCAGCCCGTGCGCGGCGGCGTCGGTGCGGGCGTCCCACTCGGCCCAGGTCAGCGTCTGCTCGCCCGCGCGCAGCGCGATGCGGTCCGGCTGGGTGGCGGCCTGGTTGCGCAGCAGTGTGGCGAGGTTCACGGGGGCTGAGTTTTCCACAGCGGAGGGTGGCCCGCCCAGCCCCGTTCACGCCCCCGACCCGGTCCGGCAACCCCTGTCGGCGGCCCGAGCTGGGCGATCTTCACCCAGGCGGGTGAGTCGGCCCCACATTGGCACACCGAGGGCGCTATGCCGCACACGTTGTGCGACGAGGTCTTCCCGCAGGCGGCAACATTTCGGTCCAGCGTGTAACTGGCTCCATACCGCTGGGTGACGTTGGCCCTTATCATCACCAGGGTCGACTCGCCCGTTTTGCCATGAGTCGACACCCCTCAGCCAGAGGAGGCCTTTGTGCCGGTTATCGCACTGAACGCGTGCCCCATGGGTGTTCAGCGGCTTATGGTGGGTATTGCCCGTTATGCCGGTGGTCGCGCGCGACCGCCGGCGGCGCGGGGCGTATCGGACTGGGGGCACGCGGAGGTGGCGGGATGAGTTCTCTGTTCTACGGCGATGAGCTGATCACCAGCGAGGTGGCAGCGGCCCGCCGGGCCCTGGTCGACGGTCTGGCAGCCCTTCGTATCTCGCTCAACGAGATGCTCGCCACCGCGGTACGTGGCGACGGCGGCACGCAGCGCATCCGTACCCGGCAGGCCAACGACGCCGCGACCCGGCACCAGCCTCCCGGCACCAAGCCCGTCGGCGGCCGGGTCGGCGGCCGCGGCATGCCCACCCAGTCCGGGCCGCACGGCGCCACGGCCGAGGGTGACACCGCGGTGCTGCCCGAGGTCGAGGAGCAGGGCACCGGCGGTGGCGGCAGCCCGGTCTTCCCCGACCGGCCCGACCCCAGCGACGCCGCGCACGAGGTGTGGACGCTGGTCGAGCGGGCCCAGCAGGGCGAAGCCGAGGCGTTCGGCCTCATCTACGACCGGTACGTCGACACCGTCTTCCGGTTCATCTACTTCCGCGTCGGCAACCGCCCGCTGGCCGAGGACCTGACCTCCGACACGTTCCTGCGGGCGCTCAAGCGCATCGGCAGCTTCACCTGGCAGGGCCGCGACCTCGGCGCCTGGCTGGTGACCATCGCGCGCAACCTCGTCGCCGACCACTTCAAGTCCGGCCGCTACCGGCTGGAGGTCACCACGGGCGACGTGCTCGACGCCGACCGCGAGGACCGCGGCCCCGAGGGCAGCCCGGAGACGGCGGTGGTGGACCACATCACCAACGTCGCCCTGCTGACGGCGGTCAAGCAGCTCAACCCCGAGCAGCAGGAGTGCATCGTGCTGCGGTTCCTGCAGGGCTTCTCGGTCGCCGAGACCGCGCAGGCGATGGGCAAGAACGAGGGCGCGATCAAGGCGCTGCAGTACCGCGCGGTGCGCGCCCTGGCCCGACTGCTCCCGGAGGGTTTCCAGCCGTGAACGTGATTCACATCACTCTCTGCGGTGGCACCACCGCGGCGGGCGTAACTGATCGTGCCCTGATCGCGTTTGACCGGGTGCGAGCGGCAATCTCCACCGCCCTCGCCGTATCAGTCACCGCGATCAGCGAAGGGGGGTGCCCGCGGTGAACACCTCCCTGTTCGATCGCCGGCGCGCCGAGCGCTTCGCCCAGCTACTCGACGAGGCCAATGGCGGCCGCCGTCACCACACGCGTTCCCGCGTCGACGACCAGCTCACCGAGCTGGTCGCGGTCGGGCAGCAGCTCCAGACCGTCACGCTGCCCGGCACGCCCGACGCCACGTTCAAGCGCGATCTCCGCGCTCAGCTGATCGCCACCGCGCAACGCGAAGGCATCGGCGTCACCGCCCGACCCGAAGTCGACGACCGGCGCTCCACGGCCGGCTGGTCGGCGCGCACCGGACGGGCCCGCGCCCGGGGCGCGATCGTGGTCGGCATCGCCGCCGGCACGCTGGCACTGTCCGGCGTGTCGGTGGCGAGCGGTGACGCGATACCCGGCGACACGCTGTACGGCGTCAAGCGCTCGACCGAGAAGGCGCAGCTGGCCCTGGCCGGGTCCGACCTGAGCCGCGGCCGCCTCTACCTGGAGTTCGCCCGCACCCGCCTCCAGGAGGCCCACGCCGTACGCGGGGCCGAGGGCTTCACCGACGCGCTGCGCGACATGGACGGCGACACCCGCCAGGGCATCAAGATGCTGCTCACGTCGGCGATCGAGCGGGGCGACACCGGCGCGCTGGACTCGGTGGACCGCTTCGTCGGCGACCAGCGGATGCTGGTGGCGCAGCTGCTCGACGACGCCACGGGCACCGGCCGCGACAAGGTGACCGACTCGCTGCGCCTGCTCGACCAGATCGAGAAGCGCTCAGCCGACGCCCGTACGGCGATGGCCTGCGGCGCGGCCTCGGTCGGCAGCGACAAGCTGGGTGCCGTCCCCGGCACCTGCGCCAACGCCAGCCCGCAGCCGGAGCAGCCGACGCAGCAGCGCCCGCAGGACCCGGTCAAGGAGAACAACGGCAAGCCGGCCGGCAACGGGCCCAACCCGTCGGCCTCCCCGGCCCCGTCGGCCAGCGCGTCCCCGGCCCCGGCCGGGCAGTCGCCGGCGCCGCAGCAGGAGGAGGGCCTGCTCGACGAGCTGGGCCGCATCCTCGGAGGCCTGCTCGGCTGATCGGACGTCATGGCACGGAACTGGGGCGCGATGCCGAACGGGCATCGCGCCCCTACGCTGTGAGAAGGCTCGCCACAACCGGGCGCGGGCACGGCAGAGGAGGTCGGATGGCGCGCAGGCAGAGGTCAGCCCCGCTCGAGGAGGCGGTGATGACGGCACAGCCGCCGTTGGCCGCAGCCGAGCTGGCGCCGACCGCGCGGCCCGCCCAGGACCGCACCGCGGCCGCGTTCTTCGACGTCGACAACACGATGATGCAGGGCGCGTCGCTGTACTACTTCGCCCGCGGCCTGGCCGCCCGGCGCTACTTCACCACCATCGACCTGGCCCGGTTCGCGATCAGCCAGGCCCGGTTCCGGCTGCTGGCCGCCGAGCACGCGGGCGACATGGCCAAGGCCCGCGAGGCGGCGCTGTCGTTCGTCAAGGGCTGGCAGGTCGAGGAGATGCAGCGGCTCAGCGAGGAGATCTTCGACGAGCTGATGGCCGACCGGATCTGGTCGGGCACCCGGGCGCTGGCCGACGCCCACCTGGCCGCGGGCCAGCGGGTGTGGCTGGTCACCGCCGCCCCGGTGGAGCTGGGCCGGGTCATTGCGGCCCGGCTCGGGCTGACCGGCGCGCTGGGCACGGTCGCCGAGATCCGCGACGGCGCCTACACCGGGCGGCTGGTCGGCGAGATGATGCACGGCCCGAACAAGGCCAACGCCGTGGAGGCGCTGGCCGCGGCCGAGGGCCTGGACCTGGCGCGGTGCACCGCGTACAGCGATTCGATCAACGATGTGCCGATGCTGACCACGGTCGGCCGGGCGGTCGCGGTCAACCCGGACAGCGCGCTGCGCCGGATGGCCCGCAGCCAGGGCTGGGAGATGCGCGACTTCCGCAGCGGCCGCAACGCCGCCAAGGTGGCCGTGCCGATGGTCCTGGGCGCGGGCATGGTCGCCGGCGCGGTGGTCGGCGGGATGGCGCTGAGCCGACGGAGGAAGAAGAGCCTGTGACGGAGACCGTACGGCCGCGGGGGGCGGACGAGCAGGGACAGTCTGCGGGCGAGCGCCGTACGAGTGCCCGGTCCAGACGGGTCGGCGGTGCCGTCGCGCTGGTCGCGGCCGTGGGCGCCGCGGCGGTGATGCTGACGCTGGACCCGGGCGGGCCCGGTGGCCCGGCCCGGCCGGAGAACGGCACGCCGGAGCTCGCGGCCGGGGCGGCGCTGTCGCAGCTGCCCGGCCTGCTGCCCGACGGCGCGCCGTACACCCCGGTGTATCTGCTCGACCCGCAGCGGTCGGTCGGCACCGCGCCCACGGCCGACGAGAACGGCATCCGGCTGCTGCTGCTCAGCGGCGGCCAGCAGCGGGAACTGGTCACGGTGCCGCGCGAGCGGGCGCCCGAGTTCGCCGGGTTCACCACCGACGGCACGACGCTGGCCTGGCTGGAGCTGACCAGCGACAAGGACGGGGCCGCGCACACCCGGGTGATGGCGGCGCCGCTGGCCGCCGGGGCGCCGCGCGTGGTCACCCCGGACACCGGCAACGTGGTGCTGTTCGACAAGCAGGGCGACCTCAGCCTGCACGACGGGCTGCTGAGCTGGATCTCCGACATCGGCAAGCCGGACGTGTCGGCGGTCTTCACCGTGCCCCTGGCGGGCGGCAAGCCGCAGCGGCGCGAGGTCCCGGGCGCCTGGTCGATCAGCGCCTGGCCATGGCTGGTCAGCGAGGACACCGCCGACGGCACCCCGGTGCGGCTGCACGACCTGGGCAGCGGCGCCGAGACCGCCGTCCCGGCGCAGCCGGGCGAGATGCTGTCCTGCTCCCCCGCCTGGTGCCGCGCCGTCACCATCGGCGGCGACGACGCCGCGACCACCACGATCGAGCTGCGCAAGCCCGACGGCAGCGGCACGGTGCGCACCGCCGTCGGCAGCGTCGCGGCGGCCGTCACCGACATCGCGCTGCTGGACCGGTACGAGGTCTACTCGCGCTCCAGCGCCGACTACGCCGCCACGGAACTGCTGCTGTACGACCTGAAGACCGCGAAGCTGACCCGCGTCGCCCCGGTCTCCAACCAGGTCGTGGCACGCGACGGGATGCTGTGGTGGTCCACCGGCGACAACGAGACCCTCGTCTGGCACGTGCTGGACCTGCGCGCGCTGGCGCTGTGAACCCGCGCGCGGCCTACGGGCCGAACGCGTCCGGCCGCAGCTCCAGCAGCTCGTGCAGCATGCCCTGGATCGTCTCGCGCACGTGGTCGGCCAGGTTGAACACGACCGCGGGGTCGTCGGCGCGGTCGGCGTACGGCGCGGTGTCGATGGGCTCGCCGAACCGGATCAGCCACTTGCTCGGCAGGGGCAGCAGCCCCAGCGGCCCCAGCCACGGGAACGTCGGCGTGATCGGGAAGTACGGCGCCCCGATCAGCCGGGCCAGCGGCTTGACGTCGCCCAGCAGCGGGTAGATCTCCTCGGCGCCGACGATCGCGACCGGCACGATCGGCTTGCGGGTGCGCAGCGCCGCCGACACGAACCCGCCCCGGCCGAACCGCTGCAACTTGTACCGGTCGGCGAACTTCTTGCCGACGCCCTTGAAGCCCTCCGGGAAGACGCCGACCAGCTCGCCCGCCTCCAGCAGCCGCTCCACGTCCGGGTTGCAGGCCAGGGTGGCACCGGACTTGCGCGCCAGCTCCGACACGAACGGCAGCTTGAACACGAAGTCGGCGCCGAGCAGGCGCAGGTGCCGCTGGGCCGGGTGCTCGTCGTGGCAGGCCACGGTCAGCATCAGCGCGTCCAGGGCGATGGTGCCGGAGTGGTTGCCGACGACCAGCGCACCGCCCTCGGCGGGCAGGTTCTTGACGTCGAGCACCTCGGTGCGGAACCAGTCGCGGTAGAGCAGGCGCAGCACGGGCTGGAACACCTGCTCGGTGAGCTCGGGGTCGAAGCCGAACTCGTCGACCTGGTACTGGCCGGACAGGCGGCGGCGCAGGAAGGCCAGGCCGGAGGCGACGCGCTGGTCGAACTCGTCGGCGACCTCGGGGGTGTGCTCAGGAGTGGTCACGGGGTCCTCCCTGCCCGGACCGACCTGATCATGTCGAGGATGCGCTGCTCGGTCTGCGCCATCCGGTCCGGGGTGAGGACGGCGCCGCCGTGCTGGGCCCGGACGAAGTCGTCGAACGCGTCGGCGGTCGACCGGGGGGTGAAGCCGTACTGCGCGGTCAGGCGGGCGGTGTCGACCACCCGTCCGTGCACGAACAGGTCGACCTGGTCCAGGCTGCTCAGGCCGCCGACGCCGCCCGCGTACACGGTGGCGGACTGGAGGGTGCCCTCGGGCACCGGCAGCGCGACGCGCCCGAGGCGGCGGATCGCCTGGGACAGGGTGATGGTGCCCGGCCCGGCCACGTTGAACACGCCCTGGTGGTCCTCCAGCACCGACCGGCACAGGATCTCCAGCGCGTCGTCGGCGTGGATGAACTGCAGGCGCGGGTCGCGGCCCAGCACCGTCGGCACGACCGGCTGCGCCAGCAGCTGGAGCAGCCCGGTGTCGGCGCGCGGCCCGACGAACGGGGCGAAGCGCAGCACGGTGGTGGTGACCCGGGGGTTGCGGCGGCGGAAGCCCCGCACGTAGCCCTCGATGTCGAGGATGTCGCGCGCGTAGCCGCCGCGCGGCACCGCCCGGGGCTCGGTGTCCTCGGTGAACACCGCCGGGTCGCGGAACGACGCGCCGTACGCGGCGGTGGACGAGCGCAGCACCAGCCGCCGCAGCGACGGCATCTGCTGGCACGCGGCGAGCAGGTGCATGGTGCCGATGACGTTCTGGTCCTTCATCGCCGCCCGGCCGCCCCTGCCGTCGGGCGAGGACATCACGGCCAGGTGCACCAGCGCCTCGGCGCCGAGCTCGACCAGCTCACCCGCGCCGTCGCTCAGGTCGATGCGGTGCACGCGCACGCCGCGCAGCAGCGGGCGCAGCTCGCTGGGCGGGTCGGCGCGGTCGACGCCGATCACGCGGGACACCCCGGGGGTGGCCGCGATGCGGGCGGCGACGGTCGCCCCGAGGAACCGGCTGATGCCGGTGACGATGACGACCCGGGGTGCGCGCACACGGTCTCCGGCGATGCCGGTGTCTACCGTGGTCATGACGCGCCTCCCCGGGGCGGCGAAGTTGGACGCCGAGCCGGAACAGTCACAGCCCGGGCACACGCACTACTTACCGAGACGACGACGCTGAACGCGGGTCTTGCGCAGCAGCTTGCGGTGCTTCTTCTTCGCCATGCGCTTGCGGCGCTTCTTGACCACGGAGCCCATACGGCATCCCTCTCGACGTTGACGGTGGTGGAACCCGTTCAGGGTAGCCGAGCAGCCGCACTTGCACGTCCAGGGGGTTGTGCCTGAGCGCGGACGGTCACAGCGCCGCGCGCAGATACTCCTGAACCGCCTGCTCGGGCACCCGGAACGACCTGCCGACACGTACCGCCGACAGCTCGCCGGAGTGCACCAGGCGATACACGGTCATCTTCGACACCCGCATGAGCGTGGCCACCTCGGCCACGGTGAGGAACCTGACTTCCGCCAGGCGGGCGTCCTGTCGTGCTGATCCGATCATGACCAGCCCCACCTCCTCCAGCACAGGACGGCCGTGGTGGAAGTGTCGCGGCCGTACCTTCCTGTGTATTGAGTACGGTACCGGGACGGTTGTGACCGATGCGAGGCTTTCGTCAAGATCAGCGAGCATTGCGCTTGATTCAGCGAGCATTGCGCTTGATGTAGTCGGCGCACTCCTTCTCCAGCGCGGGCCAGGACACGCCCAGGACCTTCGTGGCGGCGTTCTCGATCGACTGGTGGTCGTGCACGATCGCGTGGAAGAACTCGACCAGCTTCTTCTCGCCGAACTTCTCGCTCACATGGCGCAGGGCGAGGAAGCCGATGCCGTAGCGGGCGCCCACGATCCACTCGTCGGTCTTGTCACCCGGCGGCTCGACCTCGACGTTGCCGTCCCAGCCCTTCAGGTACCGCTTCACGTCCGGCAGGCCCTCGTACTGCTTGACCGGCAGGCCGGACATCTCGGCGACCTCGGCCAGGCCCTCGACCAGCCACCACAGGTCGTCGCGGTCGGTGTAGCGGCCGGGCAGCGACGAGGCGTGGGTCAGCTCGTGGCGCAGGATGTTGTCCAGGAAGCTCGGCTGCAGCACGTCCGCGTTGAGCACCAACTCGTATCGGTCGTCGCTGACGTCGATCGCCACGCCGCCGGCCCAGTCCGGCGGGCCCCAGTTGAACCAGCTCTTCCACTCGCGCTTACCCGCGTAGTAGACGATGTACCGGCTCGGCTTGTGGTCGGGCCGGACGAACCGGTCGGCGACCTGCGCCGCCTTCTCCGCCTCGCGCAGCAGCGTGGGCAGCTTCGCGGCGTACGTCGGGGTGGTCGCCACCACGGTCCGCTCGCCCGCGCTGGCGACCAGCTCGCTGACCTGCCACGGGTGCGGCGACGGGTTGCCGGTGCGCGGCGTCCACTCCACGATCACGGCCTGGTCGTTGTCGATCCGCCAGCGGGTGCCGGACTTGGCCTCGGCGTCCTCGCACGGCGTGACCACGAAGCAGGTCTGCGTCGTGACCTCGGTCCGCCACTCGCCGTCCGCGGTCGCCACGGGCGAGGGCCGGTCCGCCTTGTCGGCGATGAGCGAGACCTTCATGGCCCGCAGCGACTGGAACTGCCGTTGCAGGGTCTCGACCGCGGCCGTCGCGGCCGGGTCGACCACGCTCAGGTAGCCGGACTCGTCGCCCTTGATCAGGGCCTCGTCCTGCTTGGCCAGCGCCTTGCTGATCTTGTCGGCCACCCAGGCCTGGGCCACGCTCACCGGGTCGCCCGGCTTCGGGCTGCGCGCCGTGCTCGGGTTCGCGCTCGGGTTCTTGTCAGCCTGCTTGACCAGCCACGGCACGCCCAGCACGACCAGGGTGCCCGCGCCCAGGCAGGCCAGGACCACCACCACCGCAACGATCGCGACGAGCTTGCCGCGCCGCTTGCGCGGCGGCGGCACCGGCGCCCCGGGCCACTGCGCGGGCGCGGTGCCCGGATAGGGCTGCGGCCAGGCGGCCGGCTGCGGCGCCTGCTGCTGGTACTGCCACGGCTGCTGCACCGGCACGGGCTGCCCCGGCACGGGCGCCGACACCGGCTGCCCCGGCACAGGCTGCCCCGGCACGGCCTGTCCCGGCACAGGCTGCCCAGGGGCCGGGTAGCCCGGGTACTGCGGCGCGGTGGGCTGGCCGTAGGGCTGCTGGCCGTACGTCGGCTGGCCCGGCTGGCCGTAGGGCTGCTGGCCGTAAGCCTCCTGGCCGTAAGGCTGCTGGCCGTAAGCCTGCTGGCCGTAAGGCTGCTGGCCGTAGGGCTGCTGCGGGTAGGCCGCCGGGTAGGTCGGCTGGCCGTACTGCGGTCCGTACTGCGCCGGGGCGGGCGGCACCGAGGTCACCGGGGTCGGCTGGGTCGGCTGCTCGGGCAGCGGCTGGACGGGCACCGCCTGCGTCGGCACCCCGTACGTCGGCGGCGGGCCCTGCGGCATCACCGGCGGCACGGCCGGATACTGCGGGACGGCCTGGGTCGGCACGACCGGCGCCTGGGCAGCCGCGATCACGGCGTTGGGGGTGGGTTCCTCACCGTCGAGCGGGAGGTGCCGCGTTGCCGTTTCGTCGGGGACGGGCGGTTGATACGGAGAAGTCGCGTCCTCGGGCTGCACGGACGTGGACGCTACCCTGCCCGGTCAACCACCTATGATCAGCCGATCAGTTACTTCTTCGACACCAGCGCCCGCGCGAAGAAGCCCAGGTTGGCGGGGCGCTCGGCGAGTCGGCGCATGAGGTAGCCGTACCACTGCGTGCCGTAGGGGACATAGACGCGGACGGTGTGCCCGAGCCGGGCCAGGCGCTGCTGCTCGTCGGGGCGGATGCCGTACAGCATCTGGAACTCGAACTGGCTCGGCGAGCGGTCGAACCAGCGCGCCCGGTCCTGCCCGATGGCGATCAGCCGCGGGTCGTGCGTGGCGAGCATCGGGTAGCCCTCGCCCGCCATCAGGATGTTCATGCACCGCACGTACGACTTGTCGACCTCCAGCGCCCCCTGGTAGGCCACGTGCTCGGGCTCCTTGTACGCCCCCTTGCACAGCCGCACCCGCGACCCGGCGACGGCCAGCTCCCGGCAGTCGCTCTCGGTGCGCCGCAGGTACGCCTGCACCACCGCGCCGGTGGCCGGGAAGTCGCGGCGCAGCCGGGACAGGATGTCCAAAGTCGAGTCGGTGGTGGTGTGGTCCTCCATGTCCAGGGTGACCGTCGTGCCCACCGCGGTCGCGGCCGCGCAGATCTCCCGCGCGTTGGCCTCGGCCAGCTGCTCGTCGAAGGCCTGACCGAGCGCGGACAGCTTCAGGCTCACCTCGGCCGTGGCGATGGTCTGGGCCCCGGCGGGCGCCCGGTCGGCGGTCAGCCCCGCCCCGCCCAGCGCCTTCAGCAGCTCCAGGTAGGCCCCCTTGGTGACCTCGGCCTGCTCCGGGGTCAGCGTGTCCTCGCCGAGGTTGTCCAGCGTGATGCAGAGTCCCTTGTCGGCGAGTTCCGACGTGGTGTCGAGGGCCTCTGCGGTGCCGGTGCCGGCGACGAAGCGCTTGACCACATCACGGCTGACCGGTGCGGTCTCGACCAGCCGCTCCACCTTGTGGGAGCGAGCGGCGGCAAGGATCACGGAGCGAAGCATGATGGCAGCGTAACTCCCCTGCGGCCGCCGCCTGCCGGGACCACCGCCACTTGTATACAAGAACACCCTTCTATGTCTTGGCAGCTCGCGCCCGGCTGTGCCCATCGTCACTGCCTCCCGCGCGCGGGTCACCGACGGTGGCGGTGGCGAAAGGACGGCCCGGCCGCGGGAGCGGTGCCCCGCCGACGTTCCCGGCCCCTCGGGCCGACCGGCGGCGGCACACCGTCCGTGACCCCTACATCGCCCGAGCGCAGCAGCCTGAACACGGTCCGTCACCGCCGCTCGGGGGCCGCCTATGTTGACACTGCGGAAAAGGCGCGGGTGCTCTACCTTTGTCGGGTGAACTTCGATGCGTACGCCCGAACGGCTGTTGAGCTTGTCAACGCGCCGCTGGACGACCTCATCCAGCTTCGCGCCATGCTGCCCGGCCCCGACTGGATGTGCGAAGACGCCACCGAGCGCGACCTGCAGGTCTTTCGCAAGGCCCAGCGCCGTCTGCGCGAGGTGTTCGAGCATGGCGCCACCGGCCGCGAGCACGAGGCTGTCAACGAGCTGAACTCGCTGCTCGAAGCGCATCCCGTGCACCCGCGCATCTCCGGCCACGACTCCGGCAACTGGCACATCCACGTCACCAGCCGCGGCTCGGCGGTCAGCGCCGAATACCTGGCGGGCGCCGTCTGGGGCCTGTCGGTGTGGCTGTGCGAATACGGCAGCGCCCGGTTCGGCGTCTGCGCCGACGAGCGCTGCGGCAACGTCTACCTGGACACCTCGTCCAACAACTGCCGCCGGTTCTGCTCGGAGCGCTGCGCGACCCGCTCGCACGTGGCCGCGCACCGCGCCCGCAAGAAGGCCGCCAGCGCGGCCGCCCCGGCGGCCCGCCTCCCCCAGCCCGCCGAGCGGGCCAAGGAACTGACCCCGGTCCTCACGCCGGTCGGGTGACCGGCTGACTCAGGTGCGTGCGGGCGAACTCCAGTGACTCCGCGAGGTCGGCTTCGCGCTCGGCGCGACTGCCGGCCTTGCGGGTCGCCACCTCCAGCGCCACCGAACCGGTGAACCCCCGCCCGGCCAGCGAACGCAGCAGTGCCCCGCACGGCTGGCCGCCGCGGCCGGGCACCAGGTGCTCGTCGCGGCCCTCGCCGGTGCCGTCACCGAGGTGGATGTGGGCCAGCCCGGCCCCCATCGCGTCCGCCATGATCATCGCGTTGGAGCGCGAGGCCGCGCAGTGCGACAGATCCAGGGTGTACGAGTCGTAGCCGGTCTCGGTCGGGTCCCAGCCCGGGGCGTACGGCACGAACTGGCGGCGGCCCATGCGCACCGGATACATGTTCTCCACCGCGACGCGGATGCCGGTGTGCCGGTGCGCCAGGTCCGCGACGGTGTCGCCGAACGCGCGGGCGTAGTCGCGCTGCCAGCTGAACGGCGGGTGCACCACCACGGTGGGGGCGCTCAGCGTGTCGGCCAGCACCACCGCCCGGCGCAGCCGCTCCTTCGGGTCGGAGCTCCACACCCGCTGCGTGACCAGCAGGCAGGGCGCGTGCACCGACAGCACCGGCACGCCGTAGTGGCGCGACAGACCGCGCAGCGCACCCGCGTCCTGGCTGACCGCGTCGGTCCACACCATCACCTCGACGCCGTCATAACCCAGCGCGGCGGCCAGCTCGAAAGCGGCCGCGGTCGGCTCCGGAAAAACGGACGAACTGGACAGGAGTACGGGAATGGACACGCTGTCCAGGGTAGCCCCATCACCTGCCGGTGAGCTGGTCCAAGCGGTCGAGGATGACCCCCTCCCGGAGCGCCCAGGGGCATATCCGCAGTTCGTCGATGCCCAGACGGCGCATCGTGGCCTCCGCCACCACGGCACCCGCCAGCAGCTGATGCGACCGGCTCGCGCTGACCCCGTCCAGTTCGGCCAGCGCCGGCGACGCCATCCGCTGGATGAACCCGCGCACCTGGTGCAGCCCCTGCCGGGTCATCGACCGCGGCGACCACAGCCCGTCGCCGCTGGGCGCCGCGCCCGCCAGCCGGGCCAGCGACCGGAACGTCTTCGACGTCGCCACCGCCATCTTCCAGCCGCGCAGCGCGGCCAGCTCGCGGTGCTGCAACTGCGCGTCCACGTACGACTCCAGCTCCGCCAGCTCCGCCGCGGACGGCGGGTCGCTCTGGAAGAACATCCTGGTCAGGCGGCCCGCGCCGAGGGGCAGCGACACGGCATGGGCGGGCTCCTCGTCGATCCCGGCCGCGATCTCCAGCGAGCCGCCGCCGATGTCGAGCACCAGCATCCGCCCCGCCGACCAGCCGAACCAGCGGCGGACCGCGAAGAAGGTCATCCGGGCCTCGTCCTCGCCGGAGAGCACCCGCAGGTCGACCCCTGCCTCCTCGCGTACGCGGCGCAGCACCTCGGCCGAGTTCGTGGCGTCGCGCACCGCCGAGGTCGCGAACGCCATCAGCTCGTCGACCGCCAGCTCCCGGGCCGCCACCCGCGCCTGCACACATGCCTTGACCAGGGCGTCCGCCCCGGCCCGGGTCAGCTCCCCGGCCTCACCGAGCTGCTCGGCCAGCCGCAGCCGCTCCTTCTGCGAATGCGCGGGCCACGGATGGGCACCCCGATGCGCGTCCACCACCAGCAGATGGACGGTGTTACTCCCGACGTCCAGCACCCCGAGCCGCATGCCCCATAACCTAGCGGTGGCCCGCGCCCGGCGGTACGGAAGATCGTCTCGGATACCCGGCGGCGCGGCAGGGACGGGCACTCCCCGGCGCCGCCGTACCCTGGACGGATGGAGCACGAGGGCGAGACCCCGCTGGACTTCCCGCGCGAATGGCTCGAATTCGCCGATCCGGCCGACCCCAAGCACCTGATCCGGGCCGACCTGACCTGGCTGCTGTCGCGGTGGACCTGCGTGTTCGGCAGCAAGTGCCGGGGCATCATCGAAGGTCGCGAGCGCGAGGGCTGCTGCTCGCACGGTGCGTTCTTCACCGACAACGACGACGTCAAGCGGGTCAAGGCGGCGGTCAAGCGACTGGACCGCACCACCTGGCAGCACCACGTACGCGGCTTCGAGAAGTGGACCGAGCTCGACGAACTGCACGACGAGAAGCCCGCCCGGCGCACCGCCACCCAGGGCGAGCACGGCCCGTGCGTGTTCCTCAACGACGACGACTTCCCGGGCGGCGGCGGCTGCGCCCTGCACGCCCAGGCACTGCGCGACGGCGTGCACCCGCTGCGCTACAAGCCCGACGTGTGCTGGCAGCTGCCGGTCCGGCGCGACCAGCAGTGGACCAAGCGCCCCGACGACACCCGGATCCTGGTCTCCTCGATCGGCGAGTTCGACCGGCGCGGCTGGGGCGCGGGCGGCCACGAACTGCACTGGTGGTGCACCTCGTCCCCGGACGCGCACACCGGCGCCGAACCGATGTACGTCAGCTACGCCCCGGAGCTGACCGAGCTCATCGGCGCGCAGGCGTACGCGCGCCTGGCCGAGCTGTGCGCCCAGCGCGAGAAGCACGGCCTGATCGCCGAGCACCCGGCCACCGTCGCCGCCCGCGAGCGCGGCAACACGGTTGCCCCCGGCGCTAACCTCGACTCATGACCGACGAGACCCGCCAGCGCCCCGTACCCGTCGAATCCGGGCCCGTCGACGAGGAGCGGCTGGCTGCCCTCGACGACCTGCCCGAGACGGTCGACGCCTCGACGGAGGCGTTCGCGGCGGCGGTCGACGACATCGTCGCGCTGCACGAGGACCTGCTCGCGCGGCTGGCCCAGTGAGCGAGCTCTTCGTCCCGTCGTACGCGGACGTCATGGCGATCGCGGCCCGGCTCGGCGTCGCCGTGCGCGACCCCGGCCTGGTCGAGTCCGCGGTCGCCCGGCCGCGCAGCACCGTCTTCGGCGCCGACGCCTACCCGGACCTGTGGACCAAGGCCGCGGCGCTGCTCCAGTCGCTGGTGCGCAACCACCCGTTCGTGGACGGCAACAAGCGCATCGGCTGGATCGCGGCGACGGCGTTCCTGACCGTCAACGGCGCGGTGACCCGCCGCCGCCTGGCAGCACTCGACCAGGACACGGCGTACGACCTGGTCATCGCGGTGTCCACCGGACAGCTGCGCGAGATCGACCAGATCGCCGAGGCACTGCGCGACCTGTACTGACCCACCCGGGCACCAGCCCCGCCGTGGCACCCGGTCTCCCACCGTTTTTTCATAAACGTTGGCCTATCTCATCGAGTTCGATCTTCTCGGAGTCGATGAGATAGGCCAACGTTTATGAAAGGCGGGGCGGGGACTGAGGCGGGCGGGCGGCTGGTGCGGCGACGGCCGAGGATCACGGCTCGAACTTGTAGCCCAGTCCTCGTACCGTCACCAGGTAGCGCGGGGTCGACGGCTCCGGCTCGATCTTCGAGCGCAGCCGCTTCACGTGCACGTCCAGCGTCTTGGTGTCGCCGACGTAGTCGGCACCCCATACCCGGTCGATGAGCTGGCCGCGGGTCAGCACCCGGCCGGCGTTGCGCAGCAGCAGCTCCAGCAGCTCGAACTCCTTGAGCGGCAGCTGCACCGGCGTGCCCTCCACGGTCACCACGTGCCGCTCGACGTCCATCCGCACCGGACCGGCCGCCAGCGTGCCCCCGGCGACCTCGACCACGTCCCCGGCCTGGCGGCGCAGCACCGCGCGGATCCGGGCGACGAGCTCACGCGGCGAGTACGGCTTGGTGACGTAGTCGTCGGCCCCGATCTCCAGACCGACGACCTTGTCGATCTCGCTGTCGCGGGCGGTGACCATGATGATCGGCACGTGCGAGCGCTGCCGCAGCTGGCGGCACACCTCGGTGCCGGACATCTCGGGCAGCATCAGGTCCAGCAGCACGATGTCGGCGCCCGTCCGGTCGAACTCGGTGAGCGCGGCGGTGCCGGTGGCGGCGACGGAGACCTCGAATCCCTCCTTGCGCAGCATGTACGACAGCGCGTCAGAGAAGGACTCCTCGTCCTCCACGACCAGTACGCGGGACATCTGGCCCACCTTTCCGAAGGTTGGTCAGCCGGCCGGGGCCGGATGCACAGGGTTTGCAGGGGGTACGGCGGCAGTCAGGTCGCTGTCGGCGGGCTGCGGGAGCATCGCCTCCGGCGGGCGGGCGGGCAGGCGCAGCGTGAACGTGGAGCCGCCGCCGAGGCGGCTGCGCACGTCGACGCGCCCACCGTGGTTGGTCGCGATGTGCTTGACGATGGCCAGGCCGAGGCCGGTGCCGCCGGTGGCGCGCGAACGCGCCTGGTCGGCGCGGTAGAAGCGCTCGAAGACCCGGTCCAGGTCCTCCGGCCCGATGCCGATGCCCTGGTCGGAGACGCTGATGTCGACCCGGTCGCCCTCGGCCAGCGCGCTGACGATCACGGCCGCGCCCTCGTGCGAGTAGGCCACGGCGTTCTCCACCAGGTTGCCCAGCGCGGTGGCGAACTGCGAGTCGCTGCCGAAGATGGTCAGCCCCCGCGTGCCGACCACCACCAGCTCGATCTTCTTCGAGACGGCTGTGGTGCGGGCCCGGTCCAGCGCCTCGGCGATCACGCCGTCGACGGCGACCGGCTCCGGGTCGGGCAGCCGCTCGGCACCCTGCAACCGGGACAGTTCCAGCAGCTCCGAGACCAGTCGTCCGAGCCGGGTGCTCTCCCGCTGGATCCGCTCGGCAAACCGGCGGCTGGCCGCCACGTCCTCGGCGGCCTGCGCGGCGGTGGCGACCGGGTCGGCGTCCTCGTCGTCGGTACGCGGCTCCGTCGCGTCCCGCAGCGCCTCGGCCAGCAGTTGCAGCGCCCCGATCGGGGTCTTCAGCTCGTGGCTGACGTTGGCCACGAAGTCGCGGCGCACCCGCTCGACCCGGTGCGCGTCGGTGACGTCGGCCGCCTCGACGCAGACCAGCCCGCCGCCGACGGCGACGGCCCGAAGGTGTACACCCAGGGGCTGGGACTCGGCCAGTTCGCGGCCGCGCGGCAGGTCGAGCTCGACCTCGCGCGGCACGCCGGTGTGGCGCACCTGCGCGGCGAGCGTACGCAGGATGGGGTGGGCGGTGATCGTGCCCGGGATCGCGCTGGCGCGCAGCAGGCCCATGGCGCGGGCACCCCGGTTGGCCAGCACGACCTGGTCCCCGGCGTCCAGCAGCACGACGCCGACGCGCAGCGAGTCAAGGCTCCGGCGGCCCAGCCCGGCCAGCGGGTCGTTCGGCGGCGGCGCGCCCAGGCCGCTCGGGCCGAGCGTGTTGACGGCCGAGGCCGCCCGCCTGTTCGCCCGGTATCGCGCCCAGGCCAGCCCGGCGAGCAGACCCAGCACGACACCGACGGCGATCGCTATCCCGATCGTCCCGTCGCTGGAAGCTGCTGCCAGTGCCTTCACGATGCGATCGTAGGTCAGATCTTCCGACTCACGTTCTACTCCAAACCACTATCAAATAGACTAAAGCTGGCATTGGTTGCACAGTGTTCACCGATGCGCCTGTCCTCGTTCACCATTGTTCACCTCCAGGATGCGTGCGCGACCTACGGTGAGCGCACCGAGGGACGACCAGTTCCCGCCCCCATCTCAGGAAGTGACGAATGCGCGAGGAGTTCCGGGCCGACCTGCTCGAGGTCGGCCGCCTGCTGGTGTCGATGGCCGAGGCGGTCCGCACCGCCATGAGCGCCGCCACCACCGCCCTGCTCAGCGCCGACAAGGAGGGTGCGGAGCGGGTCGTCCGCCGCGACAACGAGATCAACGCGCTGTTCAAGCAGGTCGAGGAGAAGGTGCTGCGGCTGCTCGCCCAGCAGGCGCCCGTCGCCTCAGATCTGCGCATGGTCATCACGTCCCTGCACATCGGCACCGACCTCGAGCGCATGGGCGACCTCGCCGAGCACGTCGCCAAGGCCGCGCTGCGGCGGTACCCGGCGGTCTGCGTGCCGTCCGAGCTCGCCCCCACCTTCGGGCAGATGGCCAACGTCGCCGACCGCATCGCCGGCAAGATCACGCTCGTGCTCGCCTCGCGCGACATCGAGCGCGCCGCCGAGCTGGAGCGCGACGACGACGCCATGGACGACCTCGAGAAGGCCATGTTCGCGAACCTGCTCGGCCCGACCTGGTCGCACGGCGTCGAGGCGGCGGTCGACGCGGCCCTGCTGGCCCGCTTCTACGAGCGGTACGCCGACCACGCCGTGAACGCCGGCCGCCACGTCATCTACCTCGTCACCGGCGAGTCCTGACCCCCGACCTGCGGCGACCAGCCACCACCCGCGCCGCGAGTCACCACCACCACCCCGAACCACCCGTTTTTCATAGACGTTGGCCTATTACGTCGACTTCGATCTCCGATCAGTCGATGTGATAGGCCAACGTCTATTGAAAAGCCCCTTGGAGCGGGCCGGGCGGAGTGCCGGTGGACGGGTGGCTCACCCCATGCGCCGATGTCGGTCAGCGGCGACGGGTGAGCATCCTGAGCACCTCCGCGCGCACGATCTGCGGCTCGCGGTACAACCGCGCAGCGCTGTACCGCACCACCGTGAACCCGAGAGCCGTGAGCGCCGCGTCACGCCGCAGATCCCGCTCCCGATCCTGCCGGGACGAGTGGTACGCCGCACCGTCGAGCTCGATGTTCAGACCGGTCTGCTCGTCGAGCAGATCCAGGTATACCGTCCGGTCTTCCAGTCGAACCGCGACCTGTCGGCGCAGTCCGGCGAACGGGCGGCCCACGAACACGTGATCATGACCCCAGAGTTCGAGCGGACTACGGCAGCCGACGTCTAACAGCCCGATCAACCGCACCAGGTGACGGCGACCAGCCAGGCGCGGCGCCCGCTCAAGCGCCTCGGACAGGCGCTGCGGGGTGGTCATCCGCATCGCGACCGCAGTGATGGCCGGAGCCCGCTTCGCCTCACCGTCGAGCAGCGGCCAGCTGTCGACGATCGCATCCTCGATCCGCGTGACCGGCAGTCCCACCCTGGTCACCACCTCAGGCGGCTCCAGCCCGAAGCCCTCGCGCCGGTGCACCCGGACACCGGGGGCACCTCGCAGATGGCGCGTCTCCCCCGTCATCAGGTGCACCCACGAGGCTTCGGGCACCGGAAGCCCCCACAGACGCAGGGCCGAGAGATGGCTGACAGCGGCCGGCACCCCCGCGTACGTCATGGCGGCGCCGATGACCGCGACCGGATCGGCGACGACTCCCGGCAACAGGAAGGTCCGCGGGAGCGGCCGCAGCACGTGCCCCGCCCGCACGGCCCACGCGAGTTCGTACTCCGGCACCGTCCTGAGCACGTCGTGCCGCAACGCCACCCCGCCGCTGTCGGCGAGCACCTTATCCAGCCGTACACCCATGGCCGCAGCCTGAGCCCACAACACCGCCGCATCCACCGGCCGGACAAGACCTGTGGACGACACGCCGCCCCGTCCACAGCCCGGCTCCGCCATTACATAAACGTTGGCCTATCTCATCGAGTCCAGGTAGATCGAACTCGATGAGATAGGCCAACGTTTATGAAAGAACGGGGTGGAGCGGGGTGGGACCGCCTCGCGCCGGACGGGTGAGCGGGGCGGCCGCTCGGCGGCCGCCCCGGGTGGTCACTTGATGGTGGCGCTGGTCAGGCCGGCCTGGATCTGGCGGTTGAACATGAGGTACACGACCAGGATGGGCAGCATCGCGAGCGTCATACCGGCGAAAAGCCGTGCCCAGTCGGTCTCGTACTTCGAGTTGTTGGCCAGGTTCAGCAGGCCCTGCGTGATGACATACCGCTCCTTGTCGAACCCGGACTGCGGGAACATCAGCAGCTTGGGCAGCAGGAACTGGTTCCACTGGCCGATCACGTTGAACAGGCCGACGCTGATCAGACCGGGCTTGGCCATCGGCAGCATGATCTTGAAGAACAGGCGCGTGTGGCTGGCGCCGTCGACCATGCCCGCCTCGGCGATCGCCGTCGGCAGCGTACGGAAGAACGCGTGCATGAAGAACACGGTGAACGGCAGCGAGTAGGCGACGTACACCAGGACCAGGCCGCCGTAGGTGTTCAGGCCGATCCAGTCGTTGAACGGCAGGCCCGTCGCGTTGGTGAGCATCGCGGCGACGTTCTGCACGGTGCGGTACAGCGGGACCAGGCCGAGGAAGATCGGCATGGTGAGGCCCACGACGAACAGGTAGTAGATGATCCGGTTGCCCCAGAAGGCGTACCGGGCCAGCACGTACGCGACCATCGAGCCGAGCAGCATGGTCAGCGTGAGGCTGAACGTCATCACGATGAGGGTGTTGAGGAAGTACTCGCCGATGTGGCCCTTGGTCCAGGCGCGCCCGAAGGCCTCGACGCTCCAGTGGGAGGGCAGGCCGAGCGGGTCGGTGAGGATCTCCCGGTCGCTCTTGAACGCCTGGACCACGGCCCACAGCAGCGGGATCGTCACCATCAGCGCCCAGATGACCATGAAGATGTGCGAGAAGAAGCCGTAGACCAGGCTCTCGCCGCCGTCGCCCTGCTTGGGGGCGGGAGCGGCAGGGGCGGGAGCGAGGGCGGCGCGCCGGGCGGTCGTCGTCGTCATCTCAGCCACCTCAGAACTCGATCTTGTCGCGGCTGCGGGTGAGCCGCAGCTGGATCATGGTGAAGAGCAGGGTGAAGACGGCCAGCGCGATACCCATGGCACAGGCGTAGCCGAACTTGTCCACCCGACCGGCGCTGAACGCCGTGTAGTACATCCAGGTGCTCATGACCTCGCTGGCATGGTTGGCCTGGACACCCACACTGGGCAGGGCGAACGCCAGCAGGAAGAAGTCGAGCGCGGCGATGCCGAGGTAGACCCAGGCGACCGAGATCTGCTCGCGCAGCAGCGGCAGCGTGACCTTGAAGAAGGACTGCACCCGGCTGGACCCGTCCAGCAGCGCGGCCTCGTAGATGTCGCGGGGGATCGACTGCATGCCGGCGGAGAACAGCACCAGGTAGAAGCCGACGCCGCCCCAGACCGCCACCGCGATGAGGCACCAGAGCACGACCGGCGAGTCGAGGGTGATGTCGTCACCGATGTGCAGGGCCTTGAACGGCCAGGAGTCGGTCTCGCCGAGGAACAGCTTGGGGTGGTCGTGGTCGATCACGCCCAGCTTCAGCAGCAGCGAGTTGAGCAGGCCCGTATCGGTGCTGCTCTCGAAGACGCGGCTCCAGATGATCGCCACGATGGCGATCGACAGCACCTGCGGGAAGAAGAAGACGATCTTGTAGAACGCGGATCCCCAGACGCCCGTCACACCCGCGGTCCTGCCGTTGCCGCCGACGTTGAGCATGAAGGCGAAGAACAGCGCGATGGCGATCGTGATGATCGGATACACCGTCAGGATCACGGCGTTGTGGAACAGCGCCCGCAGGAAGACCTCGTCTTTGAACAGGTCTGTGTAGTTGCCGACGCCCGCGTAGGGGACGTCGGGCGAGAAGCCGTTCCAGTCCGTGAACGAGTAGCCGAACGTCTGGATGTACGGCCAGATCACGTAGACCAGGTAGAGCACTACCGGGGCAACTAGGAAGCCCGCGATGAACGGGAGCCTGCGGTGCCTCATGATCGCAGTCCTTCGGTCGAGCGATAGCGGAGAAGGCGGGGTGGAGCCGGTCGCCCGGCCCCACCCCGAGAAACATCAGTTGGTGCGCTTCTGCTTCTTGACGTTCGGGTCGGCCGCGATCTTGTCGGCCGCCTTCTGCATCGCGTCGGTGAACTCGGCGGAGCCGCCCTTGCCCGACATGAGGTTGCTGATCGCGCCCTCGAAGGCCTTGTACAGGTCGGGGTACCAGCCGCCGAACTTCGTGCTGACGATGTTGGTGCCGGCCTCGGCCAGCGCCTTGTTCGCCGAGGTGAACTGCGACGAGCCGGTGAGGCCCTCCGCGGCGCCCTTGACGACCGGCAGCGACTTGGTCAGCTCGGCGAACTTGCGCGCGTTGTCCTTCGACAGCATCAGGCGCAGGAACTCCAGGCCACCGGACTTGTTCTTGCCGCCGGACGGAACGATCCAGCCCTCACCCGCGGCGGCACGGATGGTGCCGTACGGGCTCGCGTCGGACGCGGTCAGGCTCCACTGCGCGGTCACCTCGAGCTTGGTGTCCGGCTTGAGGGTCTTGGCCATCTCACCCTCGAGCCAGGTGCCGCACGGGATGAACAGCGCCTTGCCGTCGATCACGGCCTGCTGGGTGGTGGTGTGGTCCAGCTGGGCGGCGCCCGGCTGCACGTAGCCCTTGTCCAGCATCTCCTTGATCTTGTCGATCACGGTGACGACCGCGGGGGCCTTCCACGCGTTGGGCTCCAGGTTGTCGATGGCGACGACGGCCGACTTGCCGCCCGTCTTCCACACCCAGTCGATGATCACGTTGTTCATGTACCAGGGGTACTTGCCCTGGTGCGTGAACGCGGCGATGCCCTCCTTCTTCGCGTTCTCGGCGAGGGTGAGGAACTCCTCCCAGGTCTTCGGGACGGTCCAGCCCTTGGCCGCGAACAGGGTCGCGTCGTGGAAGAAGCCGTACACGGTGAACGCGGCGTTCAGGGTGTAGGGCTTGTCGTTGTACAGGCCCTCGTCGATCACGCCGGCCAGCAGCGTGTCCTTGACCTTGACCTTCGGGTCGTCCACGCTCGGCGACTCGAAGAGCTCGGTCAGGTCGACGACCTGGCTGTTGGCGACCAGCACGTCGATGCCGAGGGTCTTCGGCGACGAGTTGTTGATGACGTCCGGCGGGTTGTTGCCGGCGAAGCGCGGCTGGAGGTCCGTCTGGATCTCCTTCGACCACACGATGCCGACCTTGGAGCCGGCGTACTTCTTCTCGTAGGACGACGCGTAGTACTTGGCGTAGTCCTGGCCGAAGCCGCCGTCGAAGACGACCGCCTCAACCGGCTTGCTGGCGTCGACGCCGAACGGGTTCGACTCGCTGGACGAGCCCTTGTCGCCGGTGTCACCGCTGGTGTCGGTGCTGGCACAGGCGGCCAGGATCCCGGCGGCGGGGGCGGCGAGCAGACCAGCGGCGGCAGCCCGGCGCAACACGGTGCGGCGGTTCAGCTCCGACGGGCTGTCAGGGGTTACGGTCATGACAATCTCCTCGTACGAGATATGGCGGCGCGTCGGGCCCATCCGGCGCGTCGCTGCACTTCGCTCTGGTGTTGCGCTTCCCCGGGCGCGCCGGGAAACGTCACGCCGCAGGGCGTGACCAGATGCCGCAGCGTCACGTCCGAGCAGGACGTCGCCGCGCCTACCGACGCTGCCGCGCCGGAGTCTGTGGGGGCCGGGGCCGGTCGCGCGGAACGGGGTGCGAGTGCGGTCGGCACGTCACACCACCTCCCGCAGGCGGTGGCCGGCTACGGCCTGGGCGGTGCGCTGGAACGCCTCGTGCGCGCGCTCGTGCGTACGCTGCGCGACCGCGATGTAAAGCAGGTCCAGCACGACCAGCTGGGGATGGCGGGCCGACAGCGAGTCCGGCCGGAAGGTGGTCGCCTGGGTGGCCGTGGTCAGCACGATGTCGGCGACGTCGGCCAGCGGCGAGCGCGGGAAGCTGGTGAGCGCGACGGTGGTGGCGCCGCGGCTGCCCGCCTCGGCGACCATCTCGATCGTCTCGCGGGTCTGCCCCGAGTGGGAGATGCCCAGCGCCACATCGCCGTTGCGCAGCAGGGCGGCGCTGGCCAGGCCGTTGTGGACGTCCGGCCAGGACCAGGCGGCGATCCCGATACGGTGCAGCGAGAACTGCATCTCCGCGCCGACCAGTGCCGAGCCGGAGGCGCCGTAGATGTCGACCCGCTCCGCGGCGGCGATCGCGTCGGCGGCCCGCTCGACCTCGGCCAGGTCGGTCATGGCCGCGGTGTCCTGCATGGCCTGGGTGTCGGCGGCCATGATCTGGCCGAGCACGCGCTCCAGCGGGTCGCCCGGCTGGATGGCCCGGCCGATGTCCACGGCCCATCCGGCGGAGCGGGCGGCGCGGCCGGTCTCGCCCGCGATGGCCAGGCGGAGATCGGCGTATCCCTCGAAGCCGACGGCCCGGCAGAACCGGGTAATCGTCGCGGGCGATGTATGCGAACGCTCCGCGAGCTCGACGATGGTGGCGCGGGCCGCGCCGGCGGGATCGGTGAGCACCTGTTCGGCCACTCGGCGCAGAGCCCCGCTGAACTCGGGAAGCTTGGCGCGCAGCCGGGCGAGCACGCTGTCGGTGCCTGCCGCCGAGTGCCCGCCTCGTTCCACGATCGTCAACCTCTTTTAGGAAGGAGTGTTAACTGTATGTGGAAAGAATTCTTACTTAATTTGCGGCTGTGTCAACAGTCACGTTGGACGTTTTCAAACCGTTACTTTGCGAGCTCATACGAACAGACGAGTAGGCCCTCCACCATTCGGTGGAGGGCCTGTTGCGATTTTATTAGCGTCCGATCACGACTCAGGCAACGGCGGGCTCCGGCGCGCCCGAAGCGGCGGCCGATTCGATCACTCTGATGTGGTCGGTACGACGCTCGCGCGTGCGCGCCGCGACCAGATGCCCGGCCGCGGCGAGCATGCCGAGGAGTCCGCACCCGACCCAGTGCCACGAGCCGAGCTGCTGGAGGCTCCAGCCGCCCACGGTCGGCGCGACGAACCCCGCCGCCGGGAAGACCAGGAAGAAGACGCCCTGGTAGCGCCCGCGCAGGCGCGCCGGGGCCAGCTCGGCGATGATCGAGGCGTTCGGCGGCGCGGCCAGCATCTGCCCGATCGTCCACACCGAGGCCGCCGCCAGGTACGTCCACAGCGGCCCGGCCAGGGCCACCGCCGAGTAGCCGACCGCCAGCAGCGCGAACGCCCCCGCCAGCACCGTCGCGTGCCGCCTGCCCCGGATCAGCCTGGGCACGAACAGTTGCCCGACCACGATCATGGCGCCGCCCAGCGACACCACCGCGCCGTACGCCGCCGGCCGCAGCCCGTCCCCCTCCATCGCCAGCTGGAGGATCGACTGCCCCTGCACCGTCAGCAGCGCCAGCACGAACGTCAACCCGACGAAGGTGAGGAACACCCGGTCCCGTAGGACCGTCCCCAGTCCCGCCCGCTGGGGAAGATGATCACTGTCTGCGGTCGAAACGTGCGCTCCGACGGCATCAGATGACCGGAAACCGCGATCACTCCCACCGACGGCCGGAGCTGCGGCCGGCCGGCGCAGCGTCTCCGGGATCAGGCGCCAGACGGCCAGGGCCGTGGCGGCGGTCATGGCGCCGTCGATGAAGAACAGGGCCGTGAAGCTCGCCTCGGCGATCAGCCCGGCCACCGACGCCGCGATCGCGCCGCCCATGTTGAACGCCCAGAACTGGAGGTTGAACGCGCGGGAGCGGTCCGCCTCGGGCAGCACGTCGACGATCGCGGCGACGGTGGCGGGGCCGGGCAGCGAGTGGGCCAGGCCGATGCCGCCCGCGAGCACGGCGATGAGCCACAGCGGGCGGGCCAGGCCCATGGCCAGCATCAGCACCGAGGCGGTGCTGAGCCCGGCCAGGTAGGTGGGCTTGCGGCCCCACCGGTCGGCCAGCACCCCGCCGAGCAGGGTGCCGACCGCGCCGCCGGCGCCGTACACGCCGGTGACCAGGCCCGCGACGGCCAGCGTGGCGCCCCGGGCGCTGGTCAGGTAGGTCGGCAGCAGCAGCAGGCCGAACGCGCCGAGGCGGTTGACCAGCATCACCGAGAACAGCATCCAGAATACGCGCGGCAGCCCGCCCACGGTCTGGCGCAGGAACGTCATCGGGTGGTCCTCACATCGCGCGCAGGGCGGCGGCCCGACGCTCGCGGGCCGGTCCGGCCCACAGCTGCGCCGCCGCCGCGACCGCGGCCACCAGCGCGCAGCCCAGCCAGAGCACCTCGTCGCCCAGGTGCTGCTGGACCCAGCCGCCGAGCACCGGGGCGGCGAAACCCGCCACGGACCAGGACAGCGACATCATGCCCTGGTACCGGCCGCGCATGGCCGCCGGGGACAGCGCCGCGATCAGGGTCGAGTTGGACGGGCTGTTCAGCATCTCGCCGACGGTCCAGATCAACACCGTGACGGCGTAGAACCCGGCCGAGTCGGCGAACGCGGTCAGGCCGAACCCGAGTCCGATGATCAGAGAGGCGACGGCGAGCACCTTCGAGCGGTCGTACTGCTTGATCAGCTTGGGGATGAACAGCTGGCCCGCCACGATCAGTACGCCGTTGAGGGCGATGACCAGGCCGTACTGCTGCGGCGGGATGCCGTCGCGGGTCATCGCGATCGGCAGCGTCGACAGGTGCTGCATGAACACGAACGAGATGAGGATGTTGAGCAGCACGAACCCGATGAAGATCCGGTCGCGCAGCACCGTGCCGAGCCCCGGCTGCGGTCCGGCGGGCACGTCGGCGGCCACGACCGGGCGCACCCGTCGCGGCTCGCGCACCTTGAGCAGGATCAGCAGGAACGGCGCCAGCGTCGTCGCCGCGTCCACCATGAAGATCAGCTTCGGGTCGGCCTTGGCTACCAGCCCGGCGACGGTCGCGGCGACGGCGAACCCGACGTTGACCGCCCAGTACGTCAGCGTGAACGCCCGCAGCCGGTCGCGCTCCGGGACCACGTCGATCATCAGCGCCTGGAACGCCGGCCGCGCCGACTCGGCGACCAGCCCGAACAGGAACACGAGCGTGGCGATGGCCGCCAGTCCCTGCGCGAACGCCAGCGACAGCAGCAGCCCGCACGCACCCAGGTGCGCCGCGAGCAGCGCCGGCCGCCGCCCGATCCGGTCCGCGGCGACGCCGCCGATCATCGTGCCGACCGCGCCGCCCGCCGCCCACAGGCCGAGCACCAGGCCCGCCTCGGTCGAGCTGAAGTGCTGCACCGTGGTCAGGTAGATGGTCAGGTAGACCACCACGAACCCGCCCGCCCGGTTGATCAGCGTGCCGGTCCAGAGGTACCAGTAGGTCGCGGGCAACCCACCGGCAGTTTCACGCAGCCAGGGCCGCATCCGCGCGCACCCCTTCCGCCGGTCGCGCCTGGGCGGCCTGGAGCGCGAGCACCCGGCGCTCGCGGGCCGGACCGCTGACGGCCTGGCCGATCGCGACGGCGACACCGAGGGCGGCCAGCAACAGCCACAGCGTCGCGGGCGGGGCGTGGTCGAGCAGGGCGCCGCCGATGATCGGCGCGACGAAGTTGGCGGCGGTGAAGCCCATCGAGGCCACGCCCTGGTATCGCCCGCGCATGGTCGGCCGGGACAGGTCCGCGATGTACGTCCCGTTGACCGGCGCGTTGATCATCTCGCCCGCCGTCCACACCACCACGGTCAGCATCAGCAGCGGCACCGTGCCCGCGACGGCGACGGCGCCCATGCCCAGGCCGACCAGCAGCGCGGCGGCGCTGAGCACCCGGCTGCGGCTGCGCCCGGCCAGCAGGCGCGGCACGAACAGCTGGCCGACCACGATCATGATGCCGTTGACGGCGATCACGGTGCCGTAGTCGGTGGCGTCCAGGCCGCGCTGGTGCATCGCGATCGGGATCAGCTTGCAGGCCTCGATGATGATCCACAGGCCGAGGTTGAGCAGCACGAACGTCATGAACACGCGGTCGCGCAGCACGGTGCCGATGCTGCCCTCGGCCTTCGGGCGGCCGGTGACGGCCGTGACCGGGGTCGTCTCGGGCACGCGCAGGAACACGATCGCCGCCATGACCAGCTGCGTGGCCGCGTTGAGCGCGAACACGGTCAGGTGCGGGGCGTGGGCGAGCACGCCGGCCAGCATCGCGGCGGCGGAGAAGCCCAGGTTGATGGCCCAGTAGTTGAGGTTCATGCCGCGCATGCGCAGGCTCGGGCCGAGCACGTCGACCATGGTGGCCGAGAAGGCGGGGCGGCCCAGGCCGTTCCAGAAGCCGTACACGGTCGCGAGCAGGGCGACCAGCAGCGGCTGGAACGACAGGCCCAGGCCGATCGCGGTGGCGGCCAGGGCCGTGTTGGACAGCAGCAGCGTCGAGCGGCGGCCCCAGCGGTCGGCGAGCACGCCCCCGGCCAGCGAGCCGAGCGCCATGCCGCCGCCGAACAGGCCGAGCACGAGACCGGCGAACGAGGCGGTGAAGCCGTAGTCGTACACCATGTGGATCTCTAGGTAGAGCATGACGAAGGCACCCGTCCGGTTGATCAGGGTGCCGCTCCACAGGTACCAGAAAGTCTTGGGTAGTCCGCCCGCCGTCTGTTGCAGCCAGCCCCGCACGTCCGCCGCTCCCCTGTAATGCTCGAAATGGCCCTCAGCGCCTTACAACCTAAAGGCGGCCCACGACATAAGTCACTCGCCTTTTCGCGTGACGGTCACCACGTGGGGCTGCCGGGGCCTGCTCACACCCCCTGCACCGGCATCGGGGAGGATGGCAGGCATGGTTGGAACACTGGTGCTGCTGCGGCACGGCTACAGCGAATGGAACGCCAAGAACCTCTTCACCGGTTGGGTCGACGTCGACCTCAACGCCCAGGGTGAGGCGGAGGCGCGCCGCGGCGGCGAGCTGCTCAAGGAGCACGGCCTGCTGCCCGACGTGGTGCACACCAGCGTGCTGCGCCGCGCGATCCGCACCTCCGAGATCGCCCTGCACACGGCGGACCGGCACTGGATCCCCGTGTCGCGCAGCTGGCGGCTCAACGAGCGCCACTACGGCGCCCTGCAGGGCAAGGACAAGAAGCAGACCCTGGAGGCGTACGGCGAGGAGCAGTTCATGCTCTGGCGCCGGTCGTACGACACCCCGCCGCCGCCGATCGCCGACGACGACGAGTTCTCGCAGTTCGCCGACGCTCGCTACGCCGGGCTGCCGGACGAGCTCAAGCCGCGCACCGAGTGCCTCAAGGACGTCGTCGGGCGCATGCTGCCGTACTGGTACGACGCGATCATCCCGGACCTGCGCGACGGCAAGAACGTGCTGGTCGTGGCGCATGGCAACTCGCTGCGCGCCCTGGTCAAGCACCTGGACGGGATCTCCGACGAGGCCATCGCCGCCCTCAACATCCCGACCGGCATCCCGCTGCGCTACGACCTTGACGAGCACCTGCGGCCGGTGACCCCCGGCGGCACCTACCTGGACCCGGCGGCCGCCGCCGAGGCCGCCGCCGCGGTCGCCAACCAGGGCCGCTGACCCCACCGAGAACCCCGCCCGCCGCGCAGCACCCCACCCCGGGGCCGCCGCCGCACCGGGCAGCCGCTTTACATAAACGCTGGCCTATCTCGTCGATTTCGATCTACCCGGAGTCGATGAGATAGGCCAGCGTTTATCTAAGGCGGGACGGGCGACGGGGGCAGGGGTGGGGGGTGGGGACGGGCGGGTGATGGTGCAGTTTCGGGGATAGTGCTCGAAAGCGGGCCGGGATTCGTGCAGTTTCCCCGAAACTGCACGAACCGCCAGGGCGGGCGGGGCGGAAGTAACGAGGGCTGGACGTGCCGGCGGCCGGCCCGTGCGACGCTCACCCCCGTTAGCGTCGCCGGCCGGCCGACCGGTCTCAGGTGGCGGCCGTCCCCCAACGGCGTGGTGCCACCCATCCCCCGGCGCTTCGCTCGGCGCCACAGCCGATAATCGATCAGCTGGGCCATCCCCCGGGTGTTTCATCGAGCGATGCGCTTGCCAGAGACGCTACGCGCCTGGTCAGAGCTCCGTCCAGCCATTTGCGAATCTCATTCGTAACATTTGGTAACCGCTATCTCTACGCTCCGCTATTGCCGCCCAGCTTCTTGATCAGCTCGATCCGGGTGCGTACCCCGAGCTTGCGGTAGATGCTCGCCAGGTGCGTCTCGACCGTCCGCTCCCCCAGGAACAGCCCCTCGGCGATCTCCTTGGCGGGCGTCCCGCGCAGCGCCCAGGCCAGCACCTCGCGCTCCCGCGCGGTCAGCCCGTCCGGCCCGCCCCGGCGGCCGCCGAACTCCCGCAGCGCCGCGTCGGCGGTCGCGGCGGCGGCCGGGTCGACCGCCTCGCCCGCGACCAGCGCCCGCGCCGTGGCGGCGGCGTCGGGAGCCCCGCGCAGCACCGCGAGCTCGGCCGCGGCGCGCTGGGCGTACCAGCGGACGAAGGCGGGCGGACGGCCCTCGCCGAGGGCGGCCAGCGCCGCGAGCAGGTGCGCGGCGCGGGTGCGGTCGACAGCGGCGACGGCGGCCGCGGCGGCGCGGTCGTACGCCCGGCACAACAGTTCGGGGTCGTGCAGCGCGACGGCCTCGCGTACCGCCTGGTCGAGGTCGCCGTCGGCGGCCAGCAGCGCCTCGGCCACCGCGCGCGGATCGCCGCTGGCGCGGGCGTCGGCCAGCCCGTCGAACGCCTGCCCGGTCTCCAGGGCCAGCCGGGCGCCCACCCGGACGGCGGCCGAGCGCAGCTCGGGCGGCACGGCGCCGGCCGACGGCAGCAGGGCGGCGGCCTGGCGCAGCGCGTCGAGGCGGACCGGGTCGGCGGGGGTGGTGCGGTCGCCTGCCAGTGCGCCCGCGCTGGGCCGGGGGCCCAGGCCGAGCGCGGCGGCGGCGACCAGGCCCGGGTCACCGGCCCGCAGGCCCAGGCGCAGCGCGCCGAGCAGCGAGGCCCGGCCCGCCTCCCGGGCACCGGCGGTGGCGGCGGCGCGCAGCCGGGCCGTGCCCCCGGCGGCGAGCAGCCGCCCGGCCTGGCCCGGGGCCCAGCCCGCGCGACCGGCGAACAGCGCGGCCTGGGCCAGGTAGCCCGCGGCCAGGTCGTGGGCGCCCTCGTCGGCGGCGGCCGCGCCCGCGGCGGCCGAGGCGGCCACGGCGGCGTCGAGCCGTTCGGCCCCGCCCAGCGCGGCGGCCTCGGCGGTGTGCAGAGCCAGCTCCGGTACGGTCGCCGCCCGCGTCCCGCCCAGCGCCCCGAGCCGCACCAGCGCCGCGGCCACCCGCTCGTGCAGCGCGGCCCGCGCCCGGGTGCTCAGCGCGTCGTAGCAGACCTCGCGGTCCATGGCCCGTACGAAGCCGAAGACCTGCCCGGCCAGCGGCCGCACCAGCCCCGCCTCCTCGGCCTCCTCCAGCCCGGTCAGCACGTCGACGTCGGGGCAGGCGCCCTCCAGGATGGCCAGGTCGAACTCCCGCCCGATCACGGCACCGGCCCCGGTCACCGCCCGCCCGTGCGGGCCGAGCCCGGCCAGCGTCGCGCGCACCGCGGCGACCTGCTCGGGCGGCCAGCGCAGCGGGATGCGGTGCAGCACGTCGCCGTCCGGGTCGACCTGGTCGGCCACGGCCGACAGCAGGGCCGGGTCGGCGTCGGTACGCCGCAGCAGCTGCTCGACCAGGCGCGGCGGCACCTGCCGTCCGAGCCGTTCGGCCAGCAGCTTCGCGGCCTGCTCGTGGTCCACGGCCGCCTCCCCTTCTCCGGGTCGGTACGCAGCACCCTCGGGGCAAAGTTACGTACTCGCCGCGATGTGCGCAGTCCCCTACCGGACCTAGCGTTGAATGCACCACCCCCGCTCGGGACACGACCGCCGCCACGCGACGCGCCGGGTTCCGCACCCGTCGAGGAGTCAGCAATGTCGCAGTTCCGCGATCTGATCGCAAGGATGGCGGTGGACCCCGAGTTCGCTCGGCACGCCCGCGCCAACCCGGAGGCCGTCGCCGTGCAGTACGGCCTCACGCCCGACGAGACCGAGCAGCTGCGCGGCCTGGCCGACGCGTCGGCCGGAGCGGGCCCCACCGCGCTGGGCGCCCGCCTGTCCAAGTCGGGCATCGGCACCGGCGGCCTGGCCGGGCTGTTCGAGATGCCGCACTTCGACCTGCCGCACCCGGACCCGGACCCGGTCGTGCCGCCGCCGCCGTTCGACATCCACCTGCCGCCGGTGATCGACCCGGTGCACCCGGACCCCGGCCCGATCGGCCCGCTGTTCCCGATCGGCCCGATCGACATCCACCCGGTCGACCCCGGCTTCCTCCACCCGATCGACCCCGGCCTCCACCTGCCGCCGGCCGACGACCCGGGGCCGCTGCCCCCGCCGCCGCTGCCGCACGACCCGGGCGACTCCGGCGACCACAGCCCCGACGGCGAGGGCTCGCACAGCTCCTCGCACAGCTCGTCGTCGCACAGCACGGAGCCCGCGCCGACGCCCCCGCCGGTGCCGGACCCGGAGCCGAGCTCGGACGTCGAGGTCGGGCCGTTGCAGACCGGCGACCCGACCGGCCCGGCGGCGGACCCGGCGGCCATCCAGCCGGTCGCGGCCGAGCAGGCCGACGGCGGCGCCGACAACACCGGCCTGATCCTGGGCGGCGTCGGCCTGGCCGCGGGCGCGGTCGCGGGCGGCCTGGCCGGAGTGGCCGCGGCCAAGGCGTTCAACAAGTCCGAAGACGAGGGTACGGCCGCGGCCTGACCTGTCGGACCCCTGCCGGGCGGCGGGGAGAGTGCCCCCCGTCGCTCTCCCGCCGCCCGGCAGCGCACCGGCTCGTACTGGCCCGTACCGGCTGATCGGTGATGGGTCGTAAAGCAGTCAGCCGACGCCGTACACCCGTTCGGCCGCTTATGATCTGGCACGCCCCCACGAGGGTGGCCCGTACGGCGGCACCACCCTCACACGGTCCGTCGAGTCAGGCCCACCTTCGTCGCCCCCGAGAGGCCGAACGATGTTGTGCCACGCCTGCCACGTGCACCTGCGCCGGGACTACCCCTACTGTCTGCACTGCGGCACGCTGCGCAAGGGCGCCAAAGTGGAGGCGTACGCCGCACCCGAGCTGCGCTGGACCACCCCCGCCGGGCCGCAGACCCTGCCGCTGGTCAAGCCGGTCACCACCATCGGCCGCAGCGCCGACAACGACGTCGTGCTCGACGACGCCAGCGTCTCGCGCCGGCACGCGCAGGTGACCCGCACCGCGCACGGGTTCGAGATCGAGGACCTGAGCTCCTTCAACGGCACCACCGTCGCCGGGCACACCATGCACGGCAACAGCGCGCCGCTCAGCGACGAGATCGAGCTGCACGTCGGCGACGTGCCGGTGCGCTTCGCGCAGCCGCGCACCGCCGCGATCGGCTCCAAGACCATGATCGCCGGGGTCGAGCACAGCATGCTGCTCCAGCCCCAGCAGGCCCCCTCCGGCATGCCCGAGCCCGCCCCCACCGCGAACGGGCCCCTGTCGGCCCGGCCCCGGCGCCGCAGCGGCTGGGCGCTCAAGCAGGTGCCCGACGTGCGCGGCGACCGGCAGTGGGTGCTGCGCAACACCCGCACCGGCCAGTACCTCCAGCTCGACGAGCGCGATGTGTTCCTGTGGCACCAGCTCGACGGCGAGAACACCGTGCGCGACCTGCTGTTCGCGTACGCGCAGAAGTTCGGTGAGCTGGCCCTGCCCCGCATCGAGCGCACCCTGGACACCTTCGCCGCGCTGGAACTGGTGCGCGGCGTGCACGGCCAGCACGAGCCGGAGCGGCCGCCGCTGCTCAAGCGGATCGGCCGGGCGATCTTCAACGCGCTGCTGCGGATGGAGCTGTCGGTGAAGGGCCTCGACGGCTTCTTCGACCGGGTGTACCGGGGCTTCGGCTGGCGCTTCTTCACGCGTACCGGCGTCTTCGGACTCTGGGTCGTGATCGCCGTGGGGCTGTACGCCGCCGTGGTGGCCAGCGCCGAGCAGGACCTGTTCGACCTGCGCGGCGCCGGGGTGCCCGGCGCGGTCGCGGTCGGCCTGGGCTACCTGGTCGCGCTGGTGGTGCACGAGTCGGCGCACGCGCTGGCGGTGAAGTCGTACGGCCGCACCGTGACCCGGGGCGGCTTCATGCTGACCATGGGCATGCCGTTCGCGTTCGTGGACACCTCCGACATGTGGTTCGGCACCCGCTGGTCGCGCATCGTGGTGACGCTGTCGGGGCCGCTGTCCACCGCCGCGATCGCGGGCATGTGCGCGATGACCGCCGCCTGGCTGCCCGAGCCGCGCGTGTCCGGCGTGGCCTACCAGCTCGCCTTCGGCCTCTACCTGAACACGCTGTACAACCTCAACCCGCTGATGCCGCTGGACGGCTACCAGGCGCTCGCCGACGGGCTGCGCCTGCCGCGCCTGCGCGAGGAGGCCTCGGCGTACTTCGCCAAGGGGGTCTGGGCCGACCTGAGGGCCGGGCGCCGGCCGGGCCTGCGCCAGGTCGGCATGGCCGCGTACGGCTTCGCCGCCATCGCCGGGACCGGCCTGTTCGTGCTGCTGGGGCTGCTCGCGTGGCGCGACCGGCTCGGCGGCCTGGTCGACCGGTACCTGCCGCCCGGCATCGACGTCGTGGTGATCGTGCTGCTCATCGGCCTGATCATGTTCCCGGTCTGGTACCGGCTGTTCCGCAAGCTGGTCGGCTTCGTCAAGTCCCGCCGCAGCACGCCGCCAGCGGAGGCGTCGGCATGAGCGGGCGAAACCTGGAAGGCAGTAGGGGGACGGCATGAACATGCCGATGTGGACCGTGCCGGGCTACACCGAGATCCGGGAACTGGGGCGGGGGGCCTCGGGCACCGTGCTGCTGGCGCAGCACGACGCCACCGGGGTGAAGGTCGCCATCAAGTACCTGGCCGAGCACCTGCGCGGCGACGAGGAGTTCATCCGCGCGTTCCGCGCCGAGGCCCGGATCATGTCCGAGGTGGACTCTCCGGAGGTCGCCCGGCTGTACGAGTACGTCGAGGCGCCCGACGGCGCCGCGATCGTGATGGAGCTGGTCGAAGGGGTGGCGCTGCGCGCCATCCTGCGCGAGCAGGGCCCCACCGAGCCGCAGGCCGCCCTCGTGGTGCTCAAGGGCTCGCTGCTGGGCCTGGCCGCCGCGCACGCGCGCGGCGTCGTGCACCGCGACTACAAGCCGGAGAACGTGCTGGTCAACGGCGAGGGGCAGAGCAAGCTCGCCGACTTCGGCATCGCGGCGCGCAGCGGGCGGCAGGGGCCGCTGGCCGGCACGCCGTCGTACATGGCGCCCGAGCAGTGGGCCGGGGCGCCCGCCAGCCCGTCCACCGACATCTACGCGGCCACCGCCACGTTCTTCGAGTGCCTGGTCGGCAAGCCGCCGTTCCGGGCGCCCGGCGACCTGGCCGGGCTGCGCCGCCAGCACGAGCAGGCACCGGTGCCCGTCGACGACGTGCCCGAGGCCGTACGCGGCCTGGTGCGCCGGGGACTGGCCAAGGACCCGCGCCAGCGGCCCCGCGACGCCGACACGTTCCTGCACGAGCTGGAGGCCGTCGCCGGTGCCGGGTTCGGCCCGGACTGGGAGGAGGACGGCCGGGGCAAGCTGGCCCGGCGCGCGCTGCTGCTGGCGCTGCTGTTCCCGCTCGCGGGCATGCAGGCCGACGCCAGCGCCGTGGCCACCACGATCCTGGGCATGTCCAAGCGGGCCTTCTGGACCCTGACCGCGTGCGTGACCGCGCTGGTCCTGGGCGCGGCGGGCGTCGGCTTCGCCAACCTGGGCAACCCGGCGCCGCTGCCGCTGCCGCCGCCGGTCGCCTCGCCCAGCGCCACCGCCTCGGCCTTCCCGACCTCGAGCCCGACCCCGTCGGACTCGCCGTCGCCGTCCCCGTCGCCCTCGGCCTCCCCCTCGGCGTCCCCGACGCCGGCGCCGAGCCCGAGCAAGAGCCCGAAGCCGAAGCCGTCCGCATCGCCGTCGCCGACCATCCCGGTCGCGCCGGTGACCAGCCTCGCCCGCCCCGGCCTGTGCTGGTGGTACAAGGAGCAGTGCTTCCAGCAGGCGATCGGCTCGGAGGTGCGGGCCACGGTGATCGTCGCGCTGAAGAACCCGGGCAAGTACACGCTGACGCTGCGCTTCGCCGTGGTGAACTCCGACGGCACGGAGCTGAACTACCCGGCGAAGACGGTGATCGTGCCGGTGGTGGTGGACACGACGAAGGCGAACTTCAGCCACGTCGTGGACCTGACCGGCATGACGTTGCCCTGCAACACCTACCTGGAGATGTCGATCCGGAGCCAGTTCGGTGGACCGGTCATTCCGAGCACCACCTACCCTGCTCCCATCATCCCGAATCAGGGCTGCATCATCGGCTGAAAGGACGGCTCCGCCGTGGCGGACATGATCGGCGGTAAGTACACCGTACGGGGGCAGGGGCGGCCCGGACGGCTCGGCACCTGGCACGTGCTGTCCACTGAGGACGGCAAGGTGCGCGGCGGAGTGCGGCTGGAAGAGCGCGCACTGGCCGATCACGCGACCGCCCAGCGGGTCGGCGAGGTGGTGCAGGCCGTGGCGGCGCTGCGCCTGCCGGGCCTGCTCAACGTGACCGAGCAGCTCGTCGACGGCCGGTACACCTGGCTGATCACCTCGGCATCACCGTCGCCGACGCTGGCGCAGGTGATCGCCTCGGGCGTGCCGGTGCCGCCCGAGGTGCCGCTGCTGATCGCCACTGACACCGCGCAGACGCTGCTGAAGCTGCACGAGGCCGGGCGGGCGCATGGCGACCTGCGCCCGGAGACGATCGTGCTCAGCGGCGCCGGGGCGGCGCTGCTGGCCGAGACCGGATACACGCACGCGCTCGCGGGCACCACTGCCGGGCCGGGCCACGACACGGCGGGCTGGGCGAAACTGCTCAACTACCTGGCCTCCGGCAACACCGACCCGGCCGTGGCGCAGCTGCTGCGCCAGGCCGCCCAGCAGGCGGAGGCGACCGGCGGCAGCGCCGGGCTGACCTCCGCGCTGCCGGTGCTGACCTCCGGCGGGGCGAAGGTGGCCGGGTTCGGCGACCGCGGGGCCGTCAAGGCCCTGGCCGCGAACGCGACGGCCGCCGCGGCGGGCCCGGTGCCGGTCAGCGCACCGCCGGTGGCACTGCCGCCCGTGTCGCCGGGCAGCGAGGCGACGGTGAAGCTGGTCGGCGGCTCCCAGTCGGCCCCCGTGCCGCCCCGGCAGGCGCCCGCCGGAGTGCCGCCGCAGGCTGCGCCCGTACCCCCGCAACAGCCGGCACCGCCGGTGGCCGCACCGGCCGTCGCACCCGACGGGGCGACCCGCCTGGGCAACCGCGCCGCCGAGGAACAGCGCCGGGCCGCGAGCGGGCCGCCGGCCGCACCGCAGTCGGCGCAGCCGGACGTCAACCTGCGCTTCGGCCAAGGGGTGCCGCCCGCGCCGCCCGCGTGGCAGCTCGCCGCGGCGGCCAACGCCCGGCCGCCGCGCAAGCGGTCGGCCTCGCGCCGCATCATCGGGTTCCTCAGCGCGCTGATGCTGGTCGCGCTGCTGGTGGCGGTGGGCTACAAGGGCTGGCAGTGGTGGCAGTCGCGCAACCCGGTCGCGGTGACCGCCATCGACGTCAAGCTGGCCAAGCCGATCACCGACCAGTGCGACGTGAAGGTCGACCTGGTCGGCACGATCAGGACCGACGGCGGCGCGGGCAAGGTCACCTACGAGTGGGTGCGGATGGACGGGCAGAGCTCCGGTGCGCTGGAGCAGACGTTCCGCTCCGGCCAGACCAGCGCCGAGGTCCACCTGTACTGGGACTTCAAGGGCGAGGGCACCAAGGAGGCCAGCGCCACCCTGCGCGTGCTCGGCCCGCCCACGGTCGAGGGCTCGACCGCGTTCACGTACCACTGCAAGCGATAAGGGGCTGCGCATGATCGGCGTCGCGGGTCAGGATGTGCGGTAGACAACCGCTTCTTGACCCGGGACGCCGATCATGCTGGTAACCCTGCTCCAGGGCGACATCACCGCGCAGCAGGTGGACGCCGTCGTCAACGCCGCGAACTCGTCGCTGCTCGGCGGCGGCGGGGTCGACGGCGCCATCCACCGCAAGGGCGGCCCGGAGATCCTCGCCGAGTGCCGCGCGCTGCGCGCCTCGCACTACGGGCGCGGTCTCGGCACCGGCCAGGCCGTCGCCACCACGGCCGGGCGGTTGCCCGCGCGCTGGGTGGTGCACACCGTCGGCCCCGTCTACAGCCGCACCGAGGACCGCAGTGAGCTGCTGCGCGACTGCTACCGCAACGCGCTGCGGGTCGCGGGCGGGCTGGGCGCGCGTACGGTCGCCTTCCCGCTGATCTCGTCGGGCATCTACGGCTGGCCGGTCGACGACGCCGTCCGCCAAGCGCTGTCGGTGCTGCGCACCGCCGAGACGAGCGTCGAGGAGGCGCGGCTGATCCTTTACGACGCCGCGACATACCGCATCGCGGAGCAGGTCGCAGCCGCGTGACCCGCGCCCGCCCTGCGGGCGGCGTTGGGTGATCGGTGTTTGCGGTCAGAACCTGCTGCTGGAGTGTCGGAAATGACCGCAGGCGGCGATCTTCGCGGGAAGATCGCCGCCTGCGGGCGGAAAGTGGGCGGCGGCGGCCGGGATGAGAAGGGCGGCGGGTTCGACCTTTGGGAGTGTTGCGTGAGCCTGCTGACCGTGGCGGGTCAGCTGGCGTCGTGCTCGGTCGGCGCCCCGTCGGCGGCGGTGAAGAGGTGCTGGAAGGCGCGGAGGTTGTCGGTGGGCTCGCCGCGGCTCACCCGCCACTGCCACTCGCGCTTGATCGCGGTGGCGAAGCCGAGCTCCAGCAGCGTGTCGAAGGACTCGTCGGCGGCGGCGAGCACCGCCCCGAGCAGGCGGTCCAGCTCGGTCTCGGTGACCGCGGCCAGCGGCAGGCGGCCGGTCAGGTACACGTCGCCGACCGCGTCGATGGTGAACGCGACCCCGTAGAGCTTGGCGTTGCGGCGCAGCAGCCAGGCCCACACCGCCTCGCGGTTCTCGTCGGGCTGGCGCACCACGAACGCCTCGATCCGCAGCGCGTGCTCGCCGACGATCAGGTTCACGTTGGTCTTGAGCTTGTGCGTGCCGGGCAGGGTCACCACGTACGACGAGGCGCCGGTGCGGTCCAGGGGCAGCTCGGCGCAGGCCCGTTCGATCTGGGCGCAGGCGTCGGCGACGGTCGCCATCACCAGCGCCCGCAGGTGGTGAGCTCCAGCTCGCGGCGGGCGCGGTGCTCGGTCATCGCCTCACCATAGACGGACAGCAGGCTCTGGGCCGTACGGTCCCAGGAGAAGTCGTGCGCGTGCCGCACCGCGCCCGCCGACAGCTCGGCCAGCCGCAAGGGTTCGGCGAGCAGCCGGTCGAGCACGCGGCCCCAGACGACCGGGTCGTGCCCGTCGACGAGCACGCCGCTGATGCCGTCGCGCACCGCGGTGACCAGGCCGCCGACCGCGGCCGCCACCACGGGCGTGCCGCAGGCCTGGGCCTCCAGCGCGACCAGCCCGAACGACTCGTTGTGCGAGGGCACCGCGACCACGTCGGCGGCCCGGTACACGTCGGCGAGCCGGTCGCCGGACTGCGGCGGCAGGAAGCGGACCCGGTCGTGCACGCCGAGCACCTGGGCCAGTTCGATCAGCGCGGTCGGCCGGTCGAGGCCCGAGCCGCTGGGGCCGCCCACGATCAGCGCGGTGACGCCGGTCGTCTCGGCCAGGGCGCGGATGAGCACGTCGGGGGCCTTGAGCGGCTGGATGCGGCCCACGAACGCGACGATCTTGTCGGTGGCGGGCAGGCCGAGGCGGGCGCGGGCGGCCGCGCGGTCGCCGGGGCGGAAGCGGTCCAGGTCGACGCCGGGGGCGACCACGGCGACGCGGTCGAGCGGGGCGCCGTACAGGTCGACGAGCTCGCGGGCCTCGGTCGGGGTGTTCGCGACGAGCCGGTCGGCCTGCTCGACCACCTGCTCCTCGCCGACGACCCGGCCCATCGGCTCGGCCCGGTCCCCCGCCGCCAGCTGGAGGTTCTTCACCTTGGCCAGGGTGTGCGCGGTGTGCACCAGCGGCACGCCCCAGCGGTCCTTGGCCAGCCAGCCGACCTGGCCCGACAGCCAGTAGTGCGAGGCCAGCAGGTCGTAGTAGCCCGGCGGGCGGGACGCCTCGACGCCCAGCACCCCGTGCGTGAACGCGCACAGCTGGGCGGGCAGGTCCTCCTTGGCCAGGCCCTCGAACGGGCCGGCGCTGATGTGGCGCACGAGCACGCCGGGGGCGAGCTCGGTGCGCGGCGGCAGGTCCCGGCCGGTCGTGCGGGTGAAGATCTCGATCTCGACGCCGGCTCTGGCCAGGCGCTTGGACACCTCGACGATGTACACGTTCATGCCGCCGGCGTCCCCGGTGCCCGGTTGGTGCAGGGGCGAGGTGTGCACGGAGAGCATCGCCAGTCGCCGTGGGAGGGATCGAGAGCTCACGAGGCGATCAACAGCCGGGAGCGCCCGCGTCTTCCCGACCGGGGCGTGACGTGGATCGCAGCGGGTCGCGCCGAGCAGGCGGCGGCTTAGGATCTGCTCATGTCGTACCAGAAGATCGCGGTCGTGTCGGGAGCCTCCAGCGGCATCGGGGCGGCCACCGCCCGCAGCCTGGCCCAGGCCGGCTACCACGTGTTCGCGCTGGCCCGCCGCACCGACCGGGTCGAGGCGCTCGCCAAGGAGATCAATGGTACGGCCGTGACCTGCGACGTGACCGACGATGCCGCGGTGGCGGCGTTCGCGGCCACGGTCGGGCGGGTGGACCTGCTGGTCAACAACGCGGGCGGCGCGGTCGGCGCCGACCCGGTCGCCACCGCCGGGGTCGCCGACTGGCAGGCGATGTTCGACGTCAACGTGCTCGGCACGCTGCGCCTGACCAAGGCCCTGCTGCCCGCCCTGACCGCCTCCGGCGCAGGCACCATCGTCACGGTCAGCTCGACCGCGGGCCTGATCGTGTACGAGGGCGGCGGCGGCTACGCCGCGGCCAAGCACGCCCAGACCGCCCTGGTCGAGACCCTGCGCCTGGAACTGTGCGGCCAGCCCGTCCGCGTCGTCGAGATCGACCCCGGCATGGTCAAGACCGACGAGTTCGCGGTCAACCGCTTCGCCGGCGACACCACCCGCGCCGCCGCCATCTACCAGGGCGTAGCCAACCCCCTGACGGCCGAGGACATCGCCACCTGCATCACCTGGACCGCCGAACTCCCCCACCACGTCAACATCGACCGCATGGTCGTCCGCCCCCTGGCCCAAGCCGCCCAACACAAGGTCCACCGCACCACCGCCTGACCCCTCCACCCCGTCCCTCCCGCGTCGATCATGAACTTATGGCACGGGTCGACGGTGTGTCGTGTGCACAGCTTCCTGATCGACGGGCTGGGGTGAGCCGGTGAAGGTGCAGGGGGAGATCACCAGGGGGACGACTAATCCGAACCGGCTGCGGCGGGTGGATCGGTGGATCGCCTGGTGGTGTGGGCGGGCGCTGCGCGACGCGGCTGAGCCGCTGGTGGTGGACCTCGGGTATGGCGCCACGCCGATCACGGCGGTGGAGCTGCGGGCGCGGCTCGCGCGCGTACGCCCGGATGTGCGCGTCACCGGGTTGGAGATCGACCCGGCCCGGGTCGCCGCGGCGCAGCCCGCGGCCGATCCGCCCGGCCTGACCTTCGCCCGCGGCGGGTTCGAGCTGGCCGGCTTGCGGCCCGTCGTGGTCCGGGCCTTCAACGTCCTGCGCCAGTATGACGAGAGCGCCGTCCCCGGCGCCTGGACCACCGTCACCGCCGCCCTGGCCCCCGGCGGCTGGCTCGTCGAGGGCACCTGCGACGAGCTCGGCCGCCTCGGCAGCTGGGTCGCCCTGCCCGCCGGGTCGGCCGTCCCGGCCACCCTAACCCTCGCCGCCAAACTGGCGACGCTGGAGTCCCCCGCCACGTTCGCCGAGCGCCTGCCCAAGGCCCTGATCCACCGCAACGTCCCCGGCGAGCCCGTGCACGACCTGCTACGCGCCCTCGACGACGCGTGGCGCCACGCCGCCCCGCTGGCCGTGTTCGGCCCGCGCCAGCGCTGGCTCGACACGGTGTCCCGGCTGCACGCAAGCGGCTGGCCCGTCCTGGACACCCGCCACCGCTGGCGCCTGGGCGAACTGACGGTCCCCTGGCCCGGCACCCGCCACTGACCACACCCCGCGCCCCACGCCACGCCGCACCCCGCGCCCCGCCACGTCCCGCGTCCCGCGCCCCGCCACGTCCCGCGTCCCGCGCCCCGCCACGTCCCGCGTCCCGCGCCCCGCGTCCCGCGCCCCGCGCCCCGCGCCCCGGCGATCATGCACTTTCGGGGAAAGTGCTGGAAAAGGGCTCAAGATTCCAGCACATTCCCCGAAAGTGCACTCGATCATGGCGAGCGAGCGAGCGGGCGAGCGTGGCGCGGCGCGTGGCGCGGCGCGTGGCGCGGCGCGTGGCGCGGCGCGTGGCGGGGCGCGGCGCGTGGCGGGGCTGTCGACGGGGGTGGGGGCTAGCGGTGGGGGCGGTAGCGGCCGCCGAGGTACCAGCCGAGGCCTGCGCAGACCAGGAACAGCAGGATGGCCTTGGGCGGCGGCACCACATCGGTCCCGGCGGCGATGGCGAGAGCCGCCTCAGTCATTGGAGGGCTCGCGGTGGTCGCCCCAGCCCATGACGATGGCGTAGACGAGCAGGCCCAGCCCCAGCGCGACGAGTCCGGCGCCGATGAACAGGGAGGCGTTCAGGGGTATGTCGAGCTGCTGGTAGTAGTCCAGCAGCGCCGGCAGCTCCGCGATGTGACTCACATCGGACGTAACGATCATTACGCCCAAAAGGGCGCAATCAGAACTCGCAGCTCACCAGCACCGGCTCCGGCCGCAGCGTCACCCCGAACCGCTCGTGCACGCCGTCGCGGATCTCCGCCGCCAGCGCCAGCAGGTCCGCCGTCGTGCCGCCGCCCGGGTGGGTCAGCGCCAGCGCGTGCTTCGACGAGATCGCGACCGGCCCGCGCCGGTACCCCTTGCCGAACCCGGCCTGCTCGATCAGCCACGCCGCGCTGAGCTTCACCACGCCGTCCGCACCCGGCCACGCCGGCGGCTCCAGCTCCCCGGCCCGCTCCCGCAGCCCGGCGTACGCCTGCGAGCTGAGGATCGGGTTCACGAAGAACGAGCCCACCGACCGCGTGTCCGGATCGGTCGGGTCCAGCACCATGCCCTTGCTCCGGCGCAGCTCCAGCACCGCCTCGCGCACCTTGTCCAGCGGCGCCCGCTCGCCCAGCTCGACCCCGAGCACCCGGGCCAGCTCCGCGTACGCCACCGGCCCGGACAGGCCGTCCTGGCGCAGCCGGAACACCACGTCCAGCACCACCCAGCGGTCGGTGTACTTGAACACGCTGTTGCGGAACTCGAACCGGCACTCCTCGGGCGTGAACTGCCGGATCTCGCCCTCGGTGCGGTCGTACACGGTGACGGACTCGACGGTCTGCGACACGTCCTGCCCGTACGCCCCCACGTTCTGGATCGGCGTCGAGCCCGCCGCGCCCGGCACGCCCGACATCGCCTCGATGCCGGACCAGCCCGCGGCGACCGTCTGGGCCACGGCGTCGTCCCACGGGTGCCCGGCGGCCATCCGCACCGACACGTCGTCGCCGTCGCGGCCGGTCACGGTCACGCCGGACGAGCGGACGAGCACCACCGTGCCCGGGAACCCGGCGTCGCCGATCACCACGTTGCTGCCCCCGGCCAGCAGCAGGACCGGCTCGCCGGAGCGGCCGGCGTCGCGTACCGCCGCCACGATCTCGTCCGAGCTGCCGGCCGTGACCAGCTTCCCGGCCGGGCCGCCCAGTCCGAGGGTGGTCAGGTCGGCGAGGGCGGGGCGGGCGAGACTATTGTCAGACACGTCACCACACTAGTGCGGCCACGGACGCGGGGTCGCGAGAGCGCCCAACGTCACCACGACGTCGTGCGGCGACCTGGTGCGGTAACGCGGACCCGGCGATGCGGACAGATGAGGACGGCGGCATGAGGGCGCACGGCACCAAGGAGTTCTGGCTCGACTCGCTGCGCACCGACGCGGCGGCGTTCCGCACGGTGGCGGCCGAGGCCGATCTGACCGCGACCGTGCCGACCTGTCCCGACTGGACCGTTCTCGACCTGGTGCAGCACCTCGGCGGGGTCTACCGCTGGATCCGCGGTTTCGCCGGGCGAGGCGTCACCACCGCCCCCGACCCGGCCTCCCGCCGCCACGACTACCCGGGCGCCGACGCCACGCTGGCCTGGTTCGACGACGAGTTCAAGGCGCTGCTGGAGCTGCTGGAGGCGGTCGACCCGCAGATGCCGGCGTACAACTGGGCGCCGCAGCCCAAGGTCGCGGGCTTCTGGCACCGCCGGATGGCGCACGAGACCGCGGTGCACCGCTGGGACATCCAGATGGCGCAGGGCCTGGCCGAGCCGATCGAGGACCGCCTGGCCGCCGACGGCGTCACCGAGGTGCTCGACAGCCTGCTCCCGGCCGGCCGCCGCACCGGCCCCACCGACCGGTACGGCGTGGTCCAGCTCGTCGCCGCCGACGAGCACCACCACGAGGAGTGGTTCATCCGGCTGCGCGGCGAGGGCATCGCCCTGCTGGACACCGACACCCTGCTCGACGCCGACGGCCCCGACACCCGGGTGCGCGCCGTCGGGCCCGCCAGCGACCTCCAGCTCGCGCTGTGGGGCCGCATCGGCTTCGACAGCCTGGACGTCAGCGGCGACGAGTCGCTGCTGTCCGCCCTGCGCGTCGGCTGAGCGGCGGCGGCCATGGCCAGACCGACCCTCGAACAGGTGGCCCAGCGGGCCGGCGTGTCGCGCGCGACCGTGTCGCGGGTGGTGAACGGATCGCCGACGGTCGCCGAGTCGATCCGCGCCGCCGTCCAGCGCGCCGTCGACGAGCTCGGATACGTGCCCAACCAGGCCGCGCGCAGCCTGGTAACCCAGCGCACCGACTCGTACGCGCTGGTCCTGCCCGAGAGCCCGTCGCGGGTCTTCTCCGACGACCAGTTCTTCCCCGGCATCATCCGCGGCGTCAGCCAGGAGCTCGACGCCGCCGACAAGCAGCTGGTGCTGATGGTGGCCGGGTCGGCCGCCAGCCACGACCGCATCGAGCGCTACGCCATGGCCCGGCACATCGACGGCGTGCTCATCGCCTCGATGCACGGCGCCGACCCGCTGCCGGGCCAGCTGGCCCGGATGGGCATCCCGGTGCTGTGCGGCGGCCGCCCGCTGGGCCAGGTGCGGGTGCCGTACGTCGAGGTCGACAACGTCAACGGGGCCCGGCTGGCCGTGCGGCACCTGCTGGAGACCGGCCGCAACCGCATCGCCACCATCGCCGGGCCGCAGGACATGGTCGCCGGGATCGACCGGCTCACCGGATACCGCGAGGAGCTGCGCGGGTCGGACCGGCGCTCGATCGTGGCCGTCGGCGACTTCACCCGCGACTCGGGCACGGTCGCCATGCGCCAGCTGCTGGAGGACGACCCGGACCTCGACGCGGTGTTCGTCGCCTCGGACCTGATGGCGCACGGGGCGCTCCAGGCGCTCCAGGCGGCCGGGCGGCGGGTGCCCGACGACGTGGCCGTGATCGGGTTCGACGACATCGCGCTCGCCCGCTACACCGAGCCGCCGCTGACCACGGTCCGGCAGCCGATCGTCGGCCAGGGCCGCGAGATGGCCCGCCAGCTGTTGCGCCTGGCCGCGGGCGAGACCATCGCCGACAGCGTCATCCTCCCCACGGAACTGGTCATCCGCGGCACCGCCTAACCGCGACCTCCCGCATCCCGCACACCGATCGCGCGCCGCCGGGAGATCGCGCGCCGCCGGGAGATCGCTGTTCACGGTCAGGAACTGCGCTGACACGCCAGCTTTCGACCGCAACTCGCGATCTTCGCGGGGCCGCGCCGCGATCAGCTCGCGGCACGGGGCTGTGCGGGCCCAGCGAGGCCGCGGTTTCCGGGAAAGCGCGGCCTCGCGGGGTGGGTCAGCGGAGGCGGATGACGGCCAGGATCGGGAAGTGGTCGGAGCCCTTCACCTGGTTGAGGACGGCGAAGTCGAGGAAGGCGACCTCCGGCGAGCCGAAGATCCAGTCCACCCGGTTCGTCGGCACGTCCGTCGGCGAGGTCCACTCGTCGGCGTGCCCGGTCGCGTCCTGCGCCGACACCCACCCCGACGACACGAACTCGTCGCGCTCCGGCCAGCTCGGCCAGAAGTTGAAGTCGCCCGCGATCACCGTCGGCCGGGCCGGGTCGGTGCGGCTCAGGATCGCGTCGATCTGGGCCAGCCGCGTCGGAGTGTTCGGCTTGCGGTGGGTCAGGTGCGCGGTGAACACGTCGAGGCTGAGCCCGCTGTCCAGCGTCACCGTCGCCTTCAGCACCGAACGCCACATCGGGCCCTGCCCGAACGGCAGGCGGGCGTACCGCACGTCGTGGACCGGCAGCCGGGTCAGCATCAGGTTGCCGAACTGGCCGTCGGCGGCCGGGGACCAGTAGTAGCGCATGTTGAGCTCGCGCGACAGGTATTCGGCCACGTCCACGCCGCCGCCGATGGCCCAGCCCCGGCTGACCTCCTGGAGCAGCACGACGTCCGGGTAGGAGGCGCGGATCGCGGTGGCGAGCTGCCGGGGGTCGGCGGCGCCGGTGGCGTCGTCGCGGCCGTACTTGATGTTCCAGCTCATGACGCGCAGGCCGAGCGCGGGCCGGGGCTGCTGGGGCGGCGGCGGCTGCGTGATGTGCATCAGCGCCGGTACGACCATCGCCAGCGCCAGTGACAGCCCGAGCAGCGACGGCGGCGTCGCGACGATGCCGCGTACGTCGAAGCGCCACGGGCCGCCCGGGTGGTCCGGTCGGCGCCCCATGCCGCCGAGCCCGACCAGCACGGCGAGCCCGACCAGCAGCCAGCGGTTGCCGAACGGCAGCGGCAGGTCGTAGTGCACCTGGAACAGCAGCACGGGCAGCACCCAGACCAGCCCGTACGCCCAGGTGAAACGGCTTGAGGGCGACGCCAGGCCGCGCGCGACCGCGACGGTGGCCGACAGCTGCGCCAGCACCACGCCGACCGGCACCAGCCACCCGGTGCTCCACCACGCCAGCGCGAGCCCGCCGGTCAGCCCGGCGAGCGCGGCCGACCCGGCGACCCAATGGTCGGGTTCGGGGATCGCGTTCGTGCCGCCGGACAGCGTCAGCCTCCGCACCAGCTCGACGGCGTTGAGCAGCAGGAACATCGAGCCGGCCAGGCACAGCTGCACCGTGATGCCCGACTGCGACGCCACGAACGCCGGGTTGCCGATCGTGGTGGTCCACACCGCCAGGTAGCCGCCGATGATCCAGGTGCGGCCGGTGGCGTCCATGGGGGCGAGGTCGCGGCGCGCCGCGTACGCGAGACCGGCCGTGACCGCGAGACCGGCCGTGAGCACCGCCAGGACGGTCGGCGGGACCCAGCCCGCGCCGGAGCGGCTCCAGACCGGGTCGAGGGTGACGGTCGCGGAACGGACCATCAGGTCGAGGCCGCCCCCGGCGAGCAGGCCGATCGTGACGCCGACGGGGTCGCCGAGGCAGCGGGCCGCCAGCCCCAGGGAGGTCATGCCGAGCACGGCCGCAGCCGCCATCACGGGCAGGCCGGGCCGGTCGGCCCAGATCGCCAGCGCCCACAGCACCGTGAACAGCCCGATGCACGCGACGAGCAACAGCCCGCCAGCAGGCAACGGCCGCCGCTCCCCCGCCTCAGCCCCGTCCCCGGCCTCAGCCTCGGGCTCATGCTCGCCACCCACGCCAGCCTCGGCCCCCGCGTCGGAGTCGGACTCGGCGTCGGATTCGGCCCCCGTGTCGGAGTCGGCGTCGGACTCGGCGGCAGCGGCAGCGGCAGCGGCAGCGGCAGCGGCAGACTCGGACTCGGCGGTAGCGGCAGCGTCGGACCCGGACCCGGACCCGGCGGTAGCGGCAGCGTTCGTGGCGTCGGTCTGCGAGGACTGCTCCTCGGCGGCCGTGGCGGCGAGTCTCGCGTCGATCCGGGTCGCGGTGGCGGCCAGGGGGACGGTGTGAGCCGGGGCGCGGACCGTGTGGGTCTCGAAAGACTGCTCGTCGGCGACCGCATCCGCCGTATCGGCCGGGTCGCCCGGCGACGGTTCGTCGGTCTCCGGTGCCGCGGGTCCGGCTGGCATGGCGGCCTCGCCCTGCCGCTGCTGCGGAACCGGCGGTCCATCGCCACTGCTGTCGGTGCTCGGGTCCGGCTCGGCGGGCTGGGCCGTCGGCGGTGCTGTCTCGTCGTCCGGGACGGCCTGCGCGGTCGCTTCCGGCCCGGCGGACCGGCGCCGGCGCAGCCGGCCCAGCAGGGGCGTGCGGCCCTGCGCAGGCGCGCGACCGGGGAGGTGCAGGCGGCCCAGCAGATGCAGGATGAGGCCGGGTACGGCGAAGATCCCCAGCGCGATCAGCGCCGCGTTGACGATGCCGACCGGTCCCGCGAGCTGGTCCAGCAGCGGGCCGCTGGCCCGCAGCGCCTGCACGGTGACGGCGAACAGCAGCGCGACGACGGCGATCGTGGTACGGCGCATGGCCGCAGACGCTAGCGCCTTCCCGTCCCGCCCCGATACCGGGCACCCGGCCGAACCTGCCCGCCGTCCCGTCCGACCGGAGCCGCTCCCTCGCGCGCGGGGGGCGGGAAGGGCCTTCCACCACGGAACGAGCCGGACCACGGCCCGTCTCACCGAGGCGGGACGGCGCAGGTGCCCTTCCCTATTCCTGGTGGATGGGGAGGTTGAGGGAGCGGCGGGCCAGCAGGGTGCCGCCCGCGACGGCGGCGGGCATCAGCAGCACCGCCCCCAGCGGGATGAGGAACGTGCAGAACACCGCCACCCCGAACCCGAGCGCGGTCGCACGGTCCTGGCGCAGCGCGCGGCGGCGGTCCGGCAGGCGCAGGCCGCGCCGGTTGTACGCCACCCCGACCAGCTCCAGCGACAGGAACCAGCCGCCGACGAACGCCCCGATCACCGGCACCACGCTCTGCCCCACGACCGGGATGAACCCGGCCGCGAACAGCGGGACCGCGATCAGCACCGACACCAGCAGCAGCCGCAGCGCGTCCACCAGACTGCGCCGCAGCTCCTGGTACCAGGGCAGCTCGACGGCGTTGGGGACGCCGCCGAAGCCTTCCTCGATCGACTCGGCGATCTTCTCGTAGAACGGGTCGCCGATCAGCAGCGTCACCGCCGTGTACGACAGCACCGCCACCAGCCCGGACACGCCGACGACCGTGATGCCCGCGAAGACGCGCATCGTCTCGCGGCCGGCCTCGGACCAGTCCCGGGCGAACCAGGTGACCGTGTCCGTGATCTCGCCCATGAAGTAGAACAGCAGGAAGAACAGACCCGTGAACAGCACGAGGCTCAGCACCGCCGGGATCAGTCCGAGCAGGATGAGGCGGGGGCTGCGGGCATACCTGGCGAGGCCCCGGCCGTAGAGCCGTACGCCGGTGAAGAAATTCTTTACGGATTGACCTGCCACGCCTGGCGAGCCTAGTGCCACCGTCAACCGTTGAGGAAGGACGAGATCCGTTCGCGCAGGTCAGCCCGCTCGTGCCAGAGCACGGCCGGGCGGTTGTAGATGTGCAGCGACACCTCGGGCAGCACCGAGGCGAGTTCCTCCGCGATCGAGGACGGGTGCAGGTCGTCGCCGATGCAGCCGATGACCAGCGCCTTGGCGGTGACGTCGCGCAGCAGGTTGACGTCGGGCACGGCGACCTGGTCGGGCAGGGTGAGCAGCCCGCTGCTCAGGCCGGCGTTCATCAGGGTGCTGAGCCGCTGGCGCACGTACGCCCAGCCGGAGGCGCCGTTGCGGGCCGACGGCGGGATCTCCTCGACCACGGCGTTGGCGACCGTCGGCAGGTCGCCGCTGTTGATCGCCTCCAGCAGGTTGACCAGCCGCTTGCGGGCGGCGTCGGGCCGCGGCCGGTCGAGCACCGCGGGCAGGAAGAAGACGACCTTCTCGAACCGGTCCGGGGTCTCGGCGAGCAGGCGGCACAGCGCGCCCGCGCCGAGGCTGACCCCGAGCGCCCGGGTGGCGCCGGTCATGTCGGCGACGGCGCGCAGGTCGCGGGCCAGGTCGCCGTAGTCCCAGGCGCCGCGCGGGGCGCTGGACTCGCCGTGGCCGCGGAACTGGAAGAACACGCGCTTGCCGCTCACGGCGCTGCCGAGCGGGCGGGTCTCGGCGATGCCGTGGCCCAGGCCGTGCGCGAAGACGGTGACGGGCGTGCCGACGCCGGTGATCAGGCGTTCGAGCTGCACGCCGTGCGGGGTGTCCACGATCTCGGTCGGCAGCGCGGGCGGGGCCGGGCGGCCGGTGTTGGGCGCGGAGTTGCGCGGCTTGCCCAGGCGGCGAGGAAATCCGTCCGGCGGGGGTGGCCAGCGCAGATCATTCATCACCGATGGTCACCAGGGTCCCTCGATCGCCTCACGCAGGCCGCGCCGGACCTCCAGCAGGTAGAAGGCCGCCACGAAGCTGCCGAGCCAGGAGAGCAGGCCCATGTCCGGGAATGTCAGCGACTGCCACACCATGATCAGCGAGGCGACACCGACGATCAGCAGCCAGACCGCCTTCTGCAGGGTGCCGATGGCGACGAAGGCGTCGGCGCGCCGGAACGCGCAGTCCACGAAGGCCCACAGCAGCAGCACCGTGATCCCGTAGACCAGGACGCGGTCGATCAGGGCTTCCGTGGCGAAGGCGAAGTTGGCGGCGACCATGGCTCACAGCTTAGAGCGCTTACGGCCCGCAGCCCACCTGAGACATGGCGCCCGCGGGTGCGGGCGCCATGTCCATACGTCACTTGGCCTTCGGCGTGGTCCGCTTGGCGGCGGGCTTGGCGGCCGGCGGCACGTCCTCGGCCGGGGCCTGCGCGGCGGCGGGCTCCGACTCGGCCGGCTGCTGCGCGAACGCCTGCTCGCCCCGGGTGACCAGGGTGTCGTAGAACTTCGCGGCCTTCTCGGCGGCCTGCTGGGTGCCGGTGACGATGCTGTCCCGGATGACGACCGGGTCGACCTTCGCGGTCAGCTCGGCGGCCTTGCTGGTGGCCAGCGCACCGTACTCGTTGGCCTTGGCCTTCCACTGCGGCGCGGAGGTGCTGGCGGCGCGGTCGGCGAACTCGGCCGCCTTGTCGCGCAGCTTGTCGGCCACCTCGGGCAGCCTGCGCAGCTGCTGGTAGGCGAGGTCGCCGACGCCGGCGGCGGCGTAGAACGCGCTCGGGTAGGCGCGCTCGTCGTTCTTGTTCGTCGTCTGGGTCATGGTCACTGCTCCTCCTGTGCCTTCTTGCGCCCGGCCTTCTTCGCGACCGCCTTCTTCGCCACCGGTGCCGATTCCTTCGGCGGTGCAGCCCGCTGCGGCGCGGGCTCGGCGGGCGGTGCGGCGTCGGGCGCGACATCATCGGTCCGGGCGTTCTCGCGTACGAACGTCTCGTAGATCTGCGTTAGCGACTGCTTCTGCGCGACGGTCAGCAGCGGGTCGGCCGCGATCGCGGTCGGCACGCTGTGCCCCTCGTGGTCGGAGCCGAGCAGCCCGGCCTTCAGGTACATGACCGGGGTGGATACCCGCAGCGCCGCCGCGAGCTGGGCCAGGACCTCCGCGGACGGCTTGCGCAGGCCGCGCTCGATCTGGCTCAGGTACGGGTTGCTGATGTTCGCCTGCTCGGCGAGCTGGCGCAGGGAGATGCGGGCGTTCTCCCGCAGGTCCTTGATGAAGGCGCCGATATCGGGACTCTGCACGCACCCCAACCTACCCAGCAGTGCTAGCAGTTGCTAGCATAATGCTTGCTATCAGCTAGCGACGCTCGCCACACCGCGTCATGGCACCCGCCCCACGGAACTCGACAGCGACCCGGAACCGAGCGCCGGGGCGGCGCACTTTTGATAGACGTTGGCCTATCACATCGACTTCGATCTTCGTTCAGTCGATGTGATAGGCCAACGTCTATCAAAAACACAGGTGTGGCGCGCCTCACGCCTCGCGCGTCGGGACGCGGTGCGCGGGGGTGGGGTCACCAGAGCGCGTGGAGGGCTCCTACGCGGCGGCCGCCGCCGAGGAGGGCGGGTTCGGCGAGGGTGGGCACGTCGGGGGTGACGCCCAGGCGGCGCAGGGCCGACATCATCACGGGGCCGCGGGCGCGGGCCGCGCCGTCGTCGACCTTCAGGGCGACGGCGCCCACGCCCGGGATCGCGGCGGCCCACACGCCCTCGGCGCCGACCTTGCAGAGCAGGCCGGGCACGGCCCGCATGAGCTGGGCGTCCTCGCGGTTGGTGCCGCTGACCAGCTCCGGGTAGGCCCGCATCGCGTCGGCCACGGTCCGCTCCAGCGACCCGGGCACCCCCTCGGCGATCCGCTGGAACGCGGTGGCCAGGCCGGTCAGCGAGGTCGCGAGCACGGGCGCGCCGCAGCCGTCGACGCCGGTCGCGGCGGCCGACTCCCCGGCGAGCTCCTCGACGGTGGCCGACAGGCGCTGCTGGAGCGGGTGGTCGGTCTGGAAGTAGTCCTCGGTGTTCCAGCCCGCTGCGACACAGGTCAGCAGCATGCCGGAGTGCTTGCCGGAGCAGTTCATGTAGACCCGCTGCTTGACGCCGCCGACGGCGACCTTCGCGTCGTCGTCCAGGGGCAGGTCGGGCGGGCAGCGCAGCGCGGCCTCGGTCAGCCCGCCGGAGCGCAGCAGCGCGCGCACCCGGGCGATGTGGAAGTCCTCGCCGTAGTGGCTGGCGCAGACCAGCGCCAGATCGGCCTGGTCGGCCAGGCGCAGCCCCGCCCTCAGCATGCCGATGGCCTGCATCGGCTTGTTGGACGAGCGCGCGAAGATCGGCCCGGTCACGTCGCCCGCTGTGCTGACTGGTGTGCCGGACGCGTCCAGCACGATCACGGAGCCGCGGTGGCCCCCCTCGACGAATCCGCTGCGTTCGACCTCGACGAGGGCCACGCCGCCCTCATAAAGCTTGCCCATGTAAGGAACGCTACCGGGCTTTCACATTTCATCTCGCGGGGATCCCCAGGAGGTTGCGTGCCTCACCCGGGGTCAGCGGCGGGCGCTGGGCAAGCCGGGCGAAAGCCGCGGCCCGTGCCACGAGCTGGGCGTTGGACTCCACCGGCTGGCCCTTGGCGTACGTGACGGTGTCCTCCATGCCCACCCGCAGGTGGCCGCCCGCGCCGAGCGAGGTGAGCAGCACCGGCAGGGTGGTCCGGCCGATGCCGGTGGCCGAGAACGTGGTGCCCTCGGGCAGGTCGCGCAGGGCCTGCTGGCAGGCGACCAGGGCGGCGGCGGTGCCGGGCATGCCGCCGGGGACGCCCATGACGAAGTCGACGTGCACGTGGCCGCCGGCGGGCAGGCCGTACTTGTCGAGCAGGCGGGACAGCGACCACAGGTGGCCCAGGTCGAAGATCTCGTACTCGGGGACGATGCCGCGTTCCTGCATGCGGGTGTGCAGGTCGACGATGAACTCCCAGCGGTTGAGGAACACGTCCTCGCCGAAGTTGACCGTGCCCATGGTGCAGCTGGCCATGTCGGGGGCGGCGTCGAGCACGGCCAGGCGCGCCGACTCGGGGTCGTGCACGGAGCCGCCGCTGGACAGCTGCACGATCAGGTCGGTGCTCGCGCGGATCGCGGCGACGGTGTCGCGCAGGCGGCCCGGGTCCAGGCTGGGCTGGGCGTTCTCGTCCCGGATGTGTACGTGCACCACGCTCGCGCCGACGGCCTCGCACTCCTTGGCGGTGGCGACCAGCTCGTCCAGCGTCACCGGCAGCGCCGGAACGTCAGCCTTGGCGGACTCCGCGCCCGTGGGCGCGACGGTGATCAGGGTGCCGTTGCTCATGGGCGCATCTTTCCACAAGACCTTCAGTCTGGGTCAATAGCGGCCGTAGATTCTCCGGCCGACAGGGGGGTCTCACCGGAGATATTGCGCTTGAGGACCGCCAGGGCGATCGGCCCGAGCTCCGCGTGGCGGGCGGTGGTGCCGACGAATCCGACGGTACGCCCGTCCGCCGTCACCTCCGTGCCCTTCGCGGGCAGCTCGTCGGTGCCGATGCCGTCCAGGTGCAGCAGCCGCAGCGCCCGGGGCGGCCGCCCGAGGTGGTGCACCCGGGCCACGGTCTCCTGGCCCCGGTAGCAGCCCTTCTCCAGGTGCACCGCGACGGCGGTCAGGTCCACCTCCGACGGCAGCGTCCGGTGGTCGGTGTCGGTGCCGACCCGGGCCTGCTTCGCGGCGGCCCGCACCGCCTCGTACGCCCACAGCCCGGCCCGGGGCAGGTCCAGCTCGGCCAGGGTCTGCTCGGCGGTGGCGCGGGGCAGCAGCAGGTCGACCACGGGGAGGTCGCCGAGGGCGTGGCGGCGCAGGAAACCACCAGTCCCGCCAGTGGCAGAGGGCAGCGGGCGCAGGCCGTACACACTGGTGGGGCGGGGTGGCACCGAGCCGGTGTGGAACTTGGCCTCGGGCACCGGCAGCACGTCCGGTTCGGCCGGGACGGCCACGCCGAGCCGGACCACGGCGGACAGCGCGCCCGGCCCGACCACGCTGTACAGCGCCAGGTCGGCGGGTTTGATCTCCACCTGGGTGAAGAAGCGCATCTTGGTGAGGAACCCGACCAGGTCGTCGACGGTGCCCGGCTCGACGTCGACCCAGAGGGTGCCGTCGAGTTCGGCCAGCCACAGCTCGTGCTCGACGTGGCCGTGCGGCGACAGCACCAGCGTGCGGGTGCCCTGCCCGTCGGCCAGCGCGGTCAGGTGCTGGCTGGTGAGGTTGTGCAGGAAGCTCAGCCGCTCGGGGCCGGTCAGCGCCAGCACGCCCCGGTGCGAGCGGTCCACGACCGCCGCGCCCGTGAGCAGGGTGCGCTGCTCGCGCATAGGGTCGCCGAGGTGCGCGGCGACCGGCGCGTCCGGCGAGGTCGGGTCGAGCTGGCCGACGGTGGTCGGGGTGCCCATCACGTACATCCTCCGCACAGCCCGAACAGGGCCACGTGTCCCAGGTCCATCCGGAAGCCGCGCTCGGCCAGCAGGCGCTCGGCCAGCGGGGCCAGCTCCGACTGCTCCAGCTCGGTCACCGTCTCGCAGTTGCGGCACACCAGGTGCACATGCCTGCTGGTCGCCGCGTCGTGGTACGTCGGGGCGCCGTGCGACAGGTGCACGTGGGTGACCAGCCCCAGCTCCTCCAGCAGTTCCAGCGTGCGGTACACGGTGGTGATGTTGACGCCCGCGTTGACCTCGCCCACCGCCGCGTGCACCTGCTCGGGGGTGGCGTGTTCGAGCTGGCGCACCGCGTCGAGCACGAGCTGGCGCTGAGGGGTGAGGCGCAGGCCGCGATCGCGCAGCAGTTCGGCGAGTTCGGCGGAGCCACGGTCCGGCATCGTCCGATCATAGTTCGCGGGGCGCGTAGCATTCCGGCCTGTGGCAGAGCCTGTGTTGGTAGTGCTGGGCCGGGGCGTGGTGCCGGCCGACACCCCCGTGTTGCGCGCCGATGATCTCGGGGTGCTCCGTGGTGACGGCATCTTCGAGACCATGCACGTCCGCGACGGCGCCGACGGGCGCCCGCACCCGTGGCTGCTCGACGAGCACCTGGCCCGGATGGTCCGGTCGGCCGCCCGGATGGACCTCGCATTGCCCGAGGCGGCGGTGCTGCGCGAGCTGGCCGAGCTGGCGTGCGCGCAGTGGCCCGCCGGGACCGAGGGCGCGGTGCGGCTGGTGTGCACCCGCGGCACGGAGTCGCAGGCCGCCGTCGGCGGTCCGGTGACCTGCTTCGCCACGGTCAACCCGGTCGGCCCGGCCTCGCTGGCGGCGCGCCGCGACGGCGTGGCGGTCGCCGCGCTGACCCTGGGCTTCCCGGCCGCGGCGCGCACCCCGGCGCCGTGGCTGCTCGGCGGCGTCAAGTCGCTGTCGTACGCGGTGAACATGGCCTCGCTGCGCTGGGCCGCCGCCAACGGGGTCGACGACGTGCTCTGGGTGTCGGAGGACGGGTTCGCCCTGGAGGCGCCGACGGCCACGCTGGTCTGGCTGGAAGGCGACACGCTGTACACGGTGCCCGCCGCGCAGACCGGCATCCTGCCCGGCACCACCGCGGCGTACCTGCTGGCCGCGGCGGGCGAGCTGGGCCTGTCGGCCGCCGAGCGCATGGTCACCCCGACCGAGCTGCGCGGCGGCGACGGCGTGTGGCTGCTGTCGAGCATCCGCGGCATCACCGAGATCCGCAGCATCGACGGGGCCGTGCTGCCCCCGTCGGCGCTGACCGGCAAGCTGCGGGCGCACCTGGGCTTCCTCGTCTGAGCCGACCGGCGGTCCGGGCTACTGAACGATCGATCAGGTGACGTAGGGTTCGGGGCATGACCTCGCACGCGTACCTCCTCGACGCGGTCCGGACCCCGTTCGGCCGGCACAAGGGCGGGCTGTCCGGCGTACGCGCCGACGACCTGGCCGCCGCGCCCCTGATCGCGCTGCTCAAACGCCACCCGGACCTCGACCCCGCCCTGGTGGAGGACGTGATCCTCGGCGACGCCAACGGCGCGGGCGAGGACAACCGCAACGTGGCCCGGATGGCGTCGCTGCTGGCCGGGCTGCCGGTGACGGTGCCGGGCGCGACGGTCAACCGGCTGTGCGCCGCCGGGGCCGAGGCGATCGTGCAGGCGTCGCGGGCCGTACGCGCCGGAGACGCCGACCTGCTCATCGCGGGCGGCGTGGAGAGCATGAGCCGGGCGCCGTTCGTCATGCCCAAGCCCGACGTGCCGTTCCCGGCCGAGGCGAAGCTGTGGAACACCCAGCTCGGCTGGCGCATGGTCAACCCGACCTTCTCCGACGCCTGGACCGTCCCGCTGGGCGTCGCCGCCGAGCAGGTCGCCACGGAGCTCGGCATCGGCCGCGACGAGCAGGACGCCTGGGCGCTGCGCTCGCACCAGCGCGCCGCCGCCGCGTGGGACGCGGGCACCTTCGACGGCCGCATCGTCGAGCTCGCCGGGGTGACCCGGGACGAGTCGGTCCGCCCCGACACCTCGCTGGCGGCGCTGGCCCGCCTCAAGCCCGCGTTCACCCGCGACGGCACCGTGACGGCGGGCAACTCCTCCCCCGTCAACGACGGGGCCAGCGCGGCCCTGGTCGGCTCCGAGGCCGCCGCCCGCCGCCTCGGCGTGCAGCCGCTGGGCCGCATCGTCGCCAGCGCCGTCGTCGGCGTCTCCCCCGAGCGCTTCTCGGTCGGCCCCGTCCCCGCGATCCGGGCGCTGCTGGCCAAGGCCGGGCTGTCGGTCGCCGACATCAAAGGCTGGGAGCTCAACGAGGCGTTCGCCGCGATGGTGCTCAGCTGCCTGCACGAGTTCCCCGAGCTGGACCGCGAGCTGGTCAACGTCGACGGCGGCGCCATCGCGTACGGCCACCCGCTCGGTGCGTCCGCGCCGCGCGTGCTGTTCGACCTGTGCCACAGCCTGCGCCGCCGTGGCGGCGGCTACGGCATCGCCGCGGCCTGCATCGGCGTCGGCCAGGGACAGGCGGTGCTGGTCCATGTCGAGTGACGTCCGCCCCGACGACCCGTTCGCGCTGCTGCCGCCCGAGCACCGGGAACGCTTCGTGACGCTGTCGCAGGAGTTCGCCGCCTCCGGCCGCGAGCCCGCAGCGCCGCGCGACGCCGCGACCGTGGTGCTGGTCCGCCCCGACCGCACGGTCTTCCTCATGCAGCGGATGCGCAACCTCGCCTTCGGCGGCCTGTGGGCCTTTCCCGGCGGCGCGCTGGAGCCGGGCGAGACCCCGGCGGAGGCGGCGGTCCGCGAGATCCTCGAAGAGACGGGGGTACGGCTGGAGTCCGGCGCCCTGGTCGCCTGGGACCGCTGGCTCACGCCCCTGTTCGAGCCCCGCCGGTACGACACCTGGTTCTACCTGGCCGCGATGCCCGACGGGCAGGAGGCGGCACTGCCGGAGTTCGAGGCCGACCGGGTCCGCTGGCTCACCCCCGAGCAGGCCCTGGCCGAGTTCGCCGCGGGCGAGCTGCCCATGATCCCGCCGACCCTGGTCACCCTGCGCAGCCTCGCCGCCCACCCGACGGTGGCCGCGATGCTCGCCACCCCCCGCGACGTCTCCACCCCCTACATGCCCACCCTCTGAAGATCCGCCGAGTCGCCGGCCTCGTTCAAGATCGGCCGAGGACCGGCCGGGTTCAAGATCGGCCGAGTTGCCGGGCAATCGGGCGTATCTTGGCCGTTCATACGCCCGTTTGCCCGGCAACTTGCGTGATCTAGGAAGCGCGTGGTCCGGGAAAGCGGAAGCCCCGCCGCGGCGGATGCCGGGCGGGGCTGCTGGGGTGGGGCGCGGATCAGCCGAAGCGGCCGGTGATGTAGTCCTCGGTGCGCTTGTCGGACGGGTTGGTGAAGATCCGGCCCGTCTCGTTGAACTCGACCAGGCGGCCGTGGCGCACGCCGGCCTCGTCCAGCTCGGCCGTGAAGAACGCGGTGTGGTGGCTGACGCGCGCGGCCTGCTGCATGTTGTGGGTCACGATCACGATCGTGTACGTCCCGGCGAGGTCGTGCATCAGGTCCTCGATCTTGCCGGTGGCGATCGGGTCGAGCGCGGAGCACGGCTCGTCCATCAGGATCACCTCGGGCCGCACCGCGATTGCGCGGGCGATGCAGAGCCGCTGCTGCTGGCCGCCGGACAGGGCCAGACCGCTCGACTTGAGCTTGTCCTTGACCTCGTCCCACAGGGCGGCACCGCGCAGGGCCTGCTCGACGCGGTCGTCGAGGTTGTCCTTGATCCCGTTGATCTTCATGCCGTACGCGACGTTCTCGTAGATGGACTTCGGGAACGGGTTCGGCTTCTGGAACACCATGCCGATGCGGCGGCGGACCTGGATCGGGTCGACGTCGGAGGCGTAGAGGTCCTGACCGTGGAAGGTCACCTTGCCCGCGACGCGGGCGCCGGGCACCAGGTCGTTCATACGGTTCAGCGAGCGCAGCACCGTGCTCTTGCCGCAGCCCGACGGGCCGATGAGCGCGGTGATCTGGTGCTCGCGGATGGACATGTTCGTGTGTCGTACGGCCTCGTAGCTGCCGTAGAAGACACTCACGTCCTCCAGTTGCATCACCGGCGTGGCGGATGCGGTCGGCATGGCAGGCTGCGCTCCCGGGAGAAGGGTGGACAGGGAGAAGTCGGTGCTGCTCGTCATGGGGTGTACCTCAGCGTTCCTTGATCGCAAAGCGGCTGGAGATCAGGCGGGCGATCACCGTGAACAGCAGGACGATCACCATCAGCGTGAGCGCGGCGCCCCACGCGCGCAACTCCGCGGCCGGATAGGGCTCGGTCGCGTTGTTGAAGATCTGCGCGGGCAGGGCGGTGTTCAGGCCGAACAGGCTCCAGTTCGTCTCGTACGTGATGCCGACGACCACGACGATCGGCGCGGTCTCGCCGGCGGCACGCGCGATGGCGAGCATCACGCCGCTGACGATGCCGGAGATCGCGGCGGGCAGCACCACCGAGAGGGTGGTCTTCCAGCGGCGGGCGCCCAGCGCGGCGCTGGCCTGGCGCAGCTCGTCGGGGACCAGGCGCAGCATCTCCTCGGTGCTGCGGATGATCACCGGGAGCATCAGGCAGGCCAGGGCGAGCGCACCGGCGAAGGCGGACTTCTCCTTCACCGTGAGCACCCAGACGACCAGGATGAACAGACCCATGACGATCGAGGGGACACCGGTCATGACGTCGGCCATGGTCCGGATGAACCGGGCCAGCGGCCGCTGCTTGCCGTACTCGTTCAGGTAGATCGCGCCGAGCACGCCGAGCGGCACGGCCAGCAGCGCCGCGGTGCCGGTGATGACCAGCGTGCCGGCGATCGCCGGGCCCATGCCGCCACCCGCCCGGCGGGCCGAGCGCGGGATGTCACCGGTCAGGAAGTCCCAGCTGATGATGCTGCCGCCCTTGGCGATGACGTAGTACACGACCAGGCCGAGCGGCACGAGGGCCACCAGCAGGGTCATGGTCATCAGGACCTTGCTGAGGTTGTCCACCAGGCGGCGGCGCAGCGGCAGCGAGGACCGGCGCAGGTCCAGCGGGGCCGGCGCGGCCGCCGCGGGACGGTTCGCGGTGACGACGCTCATGCCGGGGCTCCCTTCATGCGGATCTCGGCGCGCCGGACGACCACCCGGGCGAGCAGGTTCACGCCGACGGTGAGGATGAACAGGACGACACCCATACCGATGAGGGCCGCGCGCAGATCGCCGGAGGCCTCGCCGAAGGTGTTCACGATGACGGCGGGCAGGGCGTAACCGCTGGCCAGCAGGTTCGGGGTGATCTGGACGGCGCTGCCGACGACCAGGGCGACCGCGATGGTCTCGCCCATGGCCCGGCCCAGACCGAGGATGACCGCGCCGACCACGCCGCCGAAGCTGTGCGGGAGGACCGCACCCTTGATCATTTCCCAGCGGGTGGCGCCCAGGGCGTACGCGGCCTGCTTGTCCGAGCTCGGGACGGTCGCGAAGACCTCCCGGCTGATCGAGGTGATGATCGGAATGATCATCACGGCCACGATCAGGCCCGCGGTCATGAAGTTGCGTCCGCTGCTGACCGTCTCGCCGAACAGGGAGCCGAGCACCGGGATGCCGCCGAGGGTGTCGTGCAGCCACTCGTACACGGGCACCAGGGCGGGGGCGACCACGATGATGCCCCACAGGCCGAACACCACCGACGGCACCGCCGCCAGCATGTCGACCAGCAGGACCACCGTGCTGCGCACCCGGCGGGGCGCCAGCTCGGTCAGGAACAGCGCGATGCCCAGCGACACCGGCACGGCCACCACCAGCGCGATCAGCGAGACGATGACGGTGCCGAAGAGGAAGGTCAGCGAGCCGAAGTGCGGCGTCAGCGGGCCGGCCTCGTCCGGGTCGTTCGGGACCCAGGTCGAGCTGGTGAAGAACTCCTTGGTGAGCGCCGGCAGCGACTGCTGGAGCATGCTGGCGAGGATCAGCCCGAGGATCAGCAGGACCGCGAGTCCGGCGGAGACGCACAGGGCCCAGAAGAGCCGGTCGGCGTGGCGACCGGGGTCCTTCCGGGTCAGGCTGGCGGGGTTGTCTACCACTGTCATCTTCTTCTCCGAGGGGTGGCCGTGTGCCGATGGGAGCGGGCTCTGCTGAGCCCGCTCCCATAGGGTCAAGCTCGGATCAGCTTCAGCTGACCTTGTCCAGCTGGGCGAGCGCCTTGGCCTGCAGGTCGGCCGGGAGCACCGCGTAGTGCAGCTCGGCCGCCATGGCCTTGCCCTCGGTCAGCACGTACTTGACGAAAGCCTTGACGAGCGCGGCCTTCTTCGGGTCGTCGTACTTCGGCTTGACCAGGATGTAGGTCGGCGCGGTGATCGGGTAGGCGGCCGCACCGGCGGCGTTCAGCGGGTTGTAGGACAGGTCGTCCTTGACCTCGGCACCGGCGAGCGCGGCGGTGGCGCCCTCCAGGGTCGGGGCGACGAACTGGCCGTCCTTGTTCTTGATCGAGGCGAACTTCAGGCCCGAGTCGGCCGCGTCGGCCAGGTCGACGTAGCCGATGCCACCGTCGGCGGCCTTGATCAGCTGCGCCACACCGGTGTTCTTCTGACCGGCCTGGGTGTCGGCGGCCCACGCGACGGTGTCGCCCGAGCCGAGCTTCCAGGCGGTCGGCGCCGCAGCGGCCAGGTACTTGGTGAAGTTGCTGGTGGTGCCCGAGGCGTCGCCGCGGTGCGCGACGGTGATCGCGGTGGCCGGCAGGGTCACGCCCGGGTTGTCCGTGGCGATCTCCGGCGCGTTCCACACCTTGATCTCACGCTGGAAGATCTTGGCCAGGGTGTCGGCCGACAGCTGGAGCTTGTCGATGCCCTTGACGTTGTACGACACCGTGATCGGCGCCGCGACGGTCGGGACGTACAGGAACGAACCGGCGGCGACGCCGTCGGTGTCCTTGACCGCGCTGTCGGTGCCCGCGAAGTCGGTCAGGCCCTGCCCGAACTCCTTCTTGCCGGCGCCCGAGCCGATCGAGTTGTAGGTGACCGTCAGGCCCTTGGCCTCGTCCTTGAGCTGGGTGATGACCTCCTGGTAGTAGGTGTTCGGGAAGCTCGCGCCCGAACCCTTCAGCTCGCCAGTGAGGGATGCGACGCCGCCGGCGTTGGCGCTGGCGGACGGGTCGGTCGTGCCGTCGTTCTTCGACGAGCAACCGGCAAGAACGAACGCAGCGAGCGCGACACCAGCAAGGACGCGCCGGGAGAGCACGTTACGGTTCACTTCAGGGGTGCCTTCCTAGTCGGGATGCAGGCCGTCGCCGGCCCGACACCGACGATGCACGGCTCAGGTAGCCGCGCGGTCGGCCCTAGGTGAACATAGGGTGAACAGGCAAAACAGCACCGGTGTCGCGGGACTCAGCACGGTGTAGCCGTGAAGTGAACGGGCTCACACCGAGCCGGTGAGATCGGGCAGCGACAGGCCGCCCTCGACCGCGACCGTCGCCATCAGTGCCAGGTGGCCGTCGCGCAGGTCCCAGGCCAGGATCCGCTGCCGGGCCGGGCCCGAGCCCACCCGTCCCACGCAGCGCAGGAGCACCCGGCGGGGGTCCAGCCAGCCGATCACCCGCACCGCGCCCGTCACCGACTCGTCGGCCAGCAGCACCCGCCGCACCGCGCCGTCGGTGGTGAACACCCCGACCGCTTGGCCCTGCTGTCCCGACCGCGCGCTGCACACCCGCGCCAGCACGCCGTCGCCGTGGCCGAAGCCCGGTCCCTGGAACGGGCCGATCAGGTCCGCCCGCTCACCGGTGATCGCCACCGTGGTCTCGCCGGGCTTGGCCGCGTCCAGCACCCAGCGCCGCACGCGCGCCCCGGCGGCGGCGGGCTGGCCGACCGAGAGCAGCTCGGTGAGCGGCCCCGGACCCGACAGCGGCACGACACCGCGATACGTCACCGCGTCCACCGGGCCCGCCGGGCACGGCACCAGCCGCTCCGCGCGCAGGTCCAGCAGCGCGTCGACGCCCAGCAGCAGGTGGCCGGGGCCGAGCCAGGCCACGGCCGGCGGCTGCTCGGGGGTGGGGTACGTCCGCCCCGCCCCCGTGGCGAGGTCCACCACCCGCACCCCGTCGACCAGTGCGAACGCCGCGTGCAAGCCGTCGGGTGACAGCGCGGACTCCTCCATGCCCAGCCCGACCCGGTCGCCCGCCTGGTCGACCCGGCGCCAGCGCCCGTCCTCGCCCAGGGCCAGGACCGGGGTGCCGACCGTGGCCGACGGCGTCAGCAGCGCCAGTGCCCGGGTAACCGGGTCGGCGCTGAGCGCGGGCAGCTTCGCGGCGTCGCCGGGGGCGAGCTCGGCGGGCAGCCCCGGCACCCGCAGCGTGGTCAGGCGCGCCTGGTCGGCCGCGGCGGGCAGCGTGTCCACGGCCGAGCGCGACGCCTCGGCCCGGGGGTGCCTGGGCGTGGGCTCGTCCTCCGGCGGGTCGGCCCAGATCATGCGGCACACCGCCGCGACCAGCGCGAAGCCGCCGAGCCCGGCGCCGATCAGCACCCGGCGCCGGGAAGTGGTCTTCGCCCGCTCCCACAGCAGCGCCGCCTCGTCGGCCATGGTCAGCGTCCTGGCGTACGACGGCTGGTCCCGCGGCACCGGCACGGGCCGGTCGAGGTCCAGCCGGATCGCGTCGCGCAGCCCCGCGTCGGCGGCCTCCCGCGCGAACAGCTGCTGGAGGTAGCGGTCGGCGGCGGTGCCCGCCGGGTCGCCGTGGCGGGTGTCGGCCCGGCGCAGCCGCGGCCAGCGTGCCGCGACCACCGTCAGCAGCTCGCGGGCCATGCTCTGCGCGGCCTGGTCCTCGCCTTCCAGCTGGCGGGTGCCGCGTTCCAGCGGCCGCAGCCGCCGCTCCACCCAGGCGGTGAAGTCGGCGGGCACGGCCCAGGGGTCGCGGGGTTCGGCGGTGTCGGCCACGTCCTAGATAGTGGCCCGTGTCACAGCGCGGCGGAACCCTCAGATCCGTTGGAACAGAACGTCTGTCGACCACCGGGAGAAGCCGAGCCGGGTGTACAGCGAGGTCGCGGCCTGATTGGACTCGTCGACGTACAGCATGACCTGGTCCAGTCCGCGGGCGCGCAGGTGCCGCAGCCCGGCCGCGGTCAGCGCCCGGCCCAGGCCGCCGCCGTGCGCGTCCGGGTCGACGCCCAGCACGTACACCTCGCCGATCGGGTCGTGGTCGTGCCCGGCGCCGTCGGCGCCCTCACCGCGCAGCTCCCCGTGCACCTTGGTCCAGTGGAAGCCGACCAGTCGGCCGTCGCGCTCGGCCAGCAGGAAGCCCTCCGGATCGAACCACGGCTCGGCCATGCGCACGTGCAGGTCGCACAGCGACCACCGGCCCTGCTCCGGGTGGTCGGCGAAGGCGCGGGCGTTCAGGTCGAGCCACGGCTGCTCGTCGTCGCCCGGCCGGAACGGCCGCACCACGACGCCGCCGGGCAGCACCGGCTGCGGCACCTCGGCGTAGAGCGAGCGGCGCATCTGCCACAGCACCCGGGCCCGCTGGAAGCCCAGCGACAGGGCCAGCGCGCTGGCCGACGGGTGGTCGCCGTGCGCCCACAGCCGCAGCCGGCCGGACGGGTCGGCCTCCGCGGCGGCGGTCAGCGCCGCGAGCGTCAGCGCCCGGCCCAGCCCGTGCCGCCGGGCCAGCGGGTGCACCACCAGCTCGGCCGAGGGGCCGTCGACCCCGTCGGTGGTGTCCACGTGGGCGTAACCGGCCAGGTCGCCGTGCTCGTCATGGGCGATCAGGTGCACCGACGGGGTGTCGCCGCCGTGGCGCAGGTGCAGCACCGTGTGCTCGGACAGCGGGAACGCGCCGTCGGTGTCACCGGCCGCGCTCGCCAGCGACAGCACGGCCGCGGCCTCGTCTGCGGTCAGCGCCGTACGCTGATCGACCTTGCTCGACATGTCGCCAAGCCTAGCCGCACATGACACTGCGCCCGTGGCAGCGGGGCCACGGGCGCAGTGAACGCATCGATGTTCCTAGAAGGACGGCAGGTCGGCGAGGAGCTGGTCGGCGATGCTCGCCTCCCGGTCGGCCAGCGACTGGCGCGAGGACGGGACGACGAACTTGTAGCCGACCTGGCGTACGGTGCCGATCATGGCCTCGTACTCGGAGCCGAGCTTGGCGCGCAGGCGCCGCACGTGCACGTCGACGGTGCGGGTGCCACCGAAGTAGTCGTAGCCCCACACCTCGCGCAGCAGCTGGTCGCGGGTGAAGACCCGGCCCGGGTGCTGCGCCAGGAACTTCAGCAGCTCGAACTCCTTGTATGTGAGGTCGAGCGGGCGTCCCTTGAGCTTGGCCGCGTACGTGTCGGGGTCGATGGTCAGCTCACCGCCGCGGATGAGGCCGCCGGCCGCCGCGGTCGCCGAGTTGAGACGGCCCACCGCCAGCCGCAGCCGCGCCTCGACCTCGGCCGGACCGGCCCCGGCGAGGATCACGTCGTCGACGCCCCAGTCGGCGTTGATCGCCACGAGACCGGCCTCGGTCACGACCGCGACCAGCGGCACGCCGATCCCGGTCGCGTGCAGCATCCGGCAGGTGGCACGCGCCTCGGACAGTTCGGTACGCGCGTCGACCAGCACCGCGTCGGGGCTGGGCGTCGACACGAGCGTGCGCACGTCGCGGGGCGCGGTGCGCACGGTGTGCGGGAGCAGATCGAGCGCCGGGAGCACAGCAGAGGGCTCACCAGCACGTGCGGTGACCAGGAGCAGAATTTCCACGGATCGCCTCCGTCCTTCGCGGGCTGGCCGCGCGGGTTGGCACCACAGTGATCACCAATGGGGGATGGCGGTCGCACTGAGGGGGCGTGGCCTCACGTCGGTCCCGGCGTCGCTGACGGGCGGGTAAAGCATGAGCATAGTTGAAGACACAAGAAATACCAGCACCTGACGCGTTTGTCACTCACCGTCGCTGCGCGAGTACGCAGGTTTCGAGCATGTTTCCAGCGTGTTTTGTCGGCAGTACCTCGCCGGTGAGGTGCGCGGTCGGGGGTCGAGGTGGCACGATCGGTGCGTGCTCGGTTCCCCTCCCGACGACAGCGTCCGCAACCGCAGGTCGACAGGCCCCCAGTTCGACGGTGGCCAGTTCCGCCCTGCCCCCGGCCCGGCCGGTCGCGGCCCCGTGCCCGGACCCGCCCCGGCCCCGGCGGCCCGGGACCCGCGCGGCGGGGGCGACACCGCCACCCGCACCCGGCGCGAGGAGCCGACCCGCGGCCGTCGCGCCCTGCGGGGCGCCGAGGCGCCCGAGCCCGACGACGACCTCGACATCACCGACGAGGGCCCCGAGCTGCCGATCGTCCCGGTGCGCCGGATGCTGGCGCTCGCGGTGGCCGGTTTCGCGCTGCTGCTGGCGACGGGCCTGGTGATGGGCGCGCAGACGGCGGGCGTCGGCCTGGGCCGCGTGCCGTACGCGGCGGTCGTCTTCGGTGCGCAGCTGCTCTACATGTTCGCCACCACGATGGCGATGCGCCCGCCCGCGCTCAAGGTGGTGGCCACCGTCGGCGTGCTGGCCGCGATCGCCGCCGACATCGGTGCCATCTACCCCGACACCCCCTCGGTGACCCCGCTCGGCCTGGTCGCCGGAGGCGGCCTGGTCGCGGGCGTGCTCGGCCAGATGTTCCGGCCCCAGGGCCGCATGCGCGTGTCGGAGTCGCTGGCCTCGACCGTCGTGATCGTCCTGGGCGTGGTGTCCTTCGCCACACTCATCGTTTTGACCCGCGTCCCCGCGGGCACCCAGGCCATCGTGGTCTGTCTCATCGCCAGCGGCATCGCCCTCGGCGTCGCCCGCCTCACCGACGTGGTCGCCCCGTGGCCGCGCCTGGCCGACCAGGTGCCCCGCGGCTCGGCCGGCATCGTGCTGGGCGCCATGCTCGGCACCGCCGCCGCCGCGCTCATCGGGCGCTACATGGTGCCGTTCACGCCGCACGAGGCGGCGCTGGTGGGCATGGCCGCGGCGGGTGCCGCGGTGCTGGCCGACCTGACCATCGGCTTCGCCGAGGCGGGCCGCGAGCTGGCCGGGGACGCGCCGACGATGTGGCTGGCCCGCCACATGCAGGGCCCGCTGGCGGGCTTCGCCCTGGCCGCCCCGGTGGCGTACGTGATCAGTGTCGTGTTCCTGGTGCCCGCGTGAGCCGGGCGCTGCGCGTCACCGCCGTGATCGCGGTGGTGCTCGGCGTGCTGGTCGTCGTCGCCGACCGCGTCGGCGCCCACGTGGCCGAGGGCGAGATCGCCAAGCGCGTCGCGGCCCGGCTGGAGGAGCGCGGCATCACCTCGTCGCCGCCCCAGGTCTCGATCACCGGGGTCCCGTTCCTGACCCAGGTCGCCGCCGGCCGGTACGACGAGATCGACCTGACCCTGCGCGACCTGAAGGGCGGCACCCTGCCGCTGCCGCTGCTCACCGTACAGGCGCACGACGTGACCGCGCCGACCTCCGGGGTGCTCGACGGCACCGTCCACCCGGTGGCGCAGCAGGTCACCGGCACCGCGACCGTCTCCTACGCCGACCTGGTCAAGGCCAGCGGCCTGACCAACCTCACGCTGCGCGCCAAGGGCGAGCGCGAGGTGGAGGTCGCCGGCAGGCTGCCGCTGCTGGGCGAGGTGACCGGCGCGGCCGAGGTGACCGTGGTCGGCGGCAAGGTGCGCCTGCGCGCCACCGAGCTGCGCAGCGCCCTGGGCGGGGTCAGCCAGCAGCTGCTGGACAACTACCGGGAGCGGCTGGCGGTGACGCTGAGCCTGCCGAAGCTGCCGTTCGAGCTCGCGCTGACCGATCTGCGCACCGCCGACACCGGGCTGCTGGTCTCGTTCACCGCGACGAACGTCGAATTGGCCTGATCAACCGCTGGTATCGCGATCCCGGATGATGGACGGCACATTCCCGGATAGCGGCACGGCTGGTAGGGTTCTGGATTATGAGCCCGCTGCTTACCAAACGGCGCGCGGTCGACCTGTGCCGCGTGGCCACGTGCCTGTGTTGCCCCGTCCTCTGACGGCGGCACAGTTTTCGCACCCGATCGCCTAGGTGATCGAACAGCAGCTCTGCCTCCTGACCCCGTGACCAGTGCTCATCGCTGAGCCGTTCCCGTCACGCCGTCAGCCTGCCGCCGTCGCCCAGTGCCCGGTGATCCCCCCGTGGACCCGCGCGCGGCGACATCTCCCCCGGTCTCCCGCCTGCGCTCCCGTGGACTGTCACCCCAGATATAGACGTCTGCCAACAGCCAACTCTCAAGGGAGACCCTCCATGAGTCGCGAATCCGCCCTCGTCTCGGCCGACTGGGCCGAGAAGAACCTGACCACGCCCGGTGTGGTGTTCGTCGAGGTCGACGAGGACACCACCGCCTACGAAGGCGGTCACATCGCCGGCGCCGTCCGGCTCGACTGGCGCAAGGACCTGCAGGACCAGATCCGCCGGGACTTCGTCAACCGCGAGCAGTTCGAGGCGCTGCTGTCCTCGCGCGGCATCGGCAACGACGACACCGTGGTGCTGTACGGCGGAAACAACAACTGGTTCGCGGCGTACGCGTACTGGTACTTCAAGCTCTACGGCCACGGCGACGTGAAGCTGCTCGACGGCGGCCGCAAGAAGTGGGAGCTCGACGCCCGCCCCCTGACCAAGGACGTGGTGGCGCGCCCGGCGACCGAGTACAAGGCGCAGGAGCAGGACCTGAGCATCCGCGCGTTCCGCGACGACGTGGTCAAGGCCATCGGCGTGCAGAACCTGGTCGACGTCCGCTCGCCCGACGAGTACGCCGGCCGCCTGCTCGCCCCCGCCCACCTGCCGCAGGAGCAGGCGCAGCGTGCGGGCCACATCCCCACCGCGATCAGCGTCCCGTGGTCGAAGGCGGCCAACGAGGACGGCACGTTCAAGTCCGACGCCGAGCTGACCGAGCTGTACGCGGCCGCCGGCATCGACGACAGCCTGGACACCATCGCCTACTGCCGCATCGGCGAGCGCTCCTCGCACACCTGGTTCGTGCTCCAGGAGATCCTCGGCAAGCAGAACGTGAAGAACTACGACGGTTCCTGGACCGAGTACGGCTCGCTGGTCGGCGTGCCGGTGGCACTGGGCGACGAGCCCGGGAAGGCGTGAACAGAGATGACTACCCCGACTCAGACCGCTGCTTCCACCACCGCGGCCGGTTGCGCCGCTCCCGACCAGGCCGCGCCGCTTCCGCTGAGCGTCGACCTGGAGAAGGAGACCGTGATCACGGGCGTCGTGCAGGCGGCCGGCGGCGACCCGATCGCCGGGGCGTACGTGCGGCTGCTCGACCGCAGCGGTGAGTTCACCGCCGAGGTCGTGACCTCGCCCGCGGGCCAGTTCCGCTTCTTCGCCGCGCCGGGCACCTGGCAGCTGCGCGCCCTGTCCCGCTTCGGCAACGGCGACGCGACCGTCACCGCCGAGCGCGGCGTCAACCAGCTCAGCCTGACGGTCGCCTGACCGTCCGCACCAGCGCGCGAGGGCGCCGCCCGGCTCTGCCGGGGCGGCGCCCTCGCCGCGTCTGCGGGCTGCGGCGGCGTGGCAATATGAACGGCGTGACGATCGACGCCCCGGCCCCGCACGAGTCGCCCGCCCCGCCCGCCCCTCGCGGGCGCCGGTGGCTGTGGGGTTCGCTCGTGGCCGCCTGGGCGGTGCTGCTGCTGGTGCTGGCGTTCTGGTCGGCCTTCCACGACCGGGCCACCGTGCACGACCAGACCACGATCGCCGAGGCCCGCGCGACCATCGACCAGACCGCCGGGCAGCTGCTGCGGCAGGTCCCGCCGGGCTGGGTCGTCGACGACCAGGGGTACGCCGATAGCAGCTGCTCCCTCACCTCCGCCCGCCAGGGCACGGACACGGTCCGCACGATCACCCTGTCCGGCCCGGTCGGCGACGAGTCGCGGGCGCTCACCGCGCTGGTCGCCGGGGTGCCCGACGTGTCCGTCCGCCCCGGCGAGGGCCCGGCCGAGGCGTTCTTCTTCGACGCCGGGGACTTCGTCGCCGTACGCGGAAAGATCACCGGTGAGGGCACCCTCGCCCTCGACCTCAGCTCCGGCTGCCGCGCGAACTGACCTAGTAGACCAGCGCCTGGGCGCCCTCGGCGAGGCACTCCTCGACGAACACGGCGGCCCCGGCGATGCGTACGCCCTCGACCAGGTCGTCCTGGGTGATCCCGCGGCGGGCGGCGCACTGGGTGCACAGGGTGACCGTGCCCCCGGCCAGCACCGCGGCCAGCAGGTCGGGCAGCGGCGCCGAGTGCGGCAGCTCGAACTCGGCGGCCCGGCCCGGCAGCGCGAACCAGCTCGACTCGCCGGTGAGCCACAGCGACACCTCGGCACCGGCCGCGACGGCGGTCGCCGCGACGGTGAAAGCCTGGGCGCACCGCTCGGGGGCGTCGGCGCCGGCGGTCGTCTTCACGATCAGTTTTCGTGCCACGCGGACAGCTTATGCGCGCCGCTTGGAGCTCCTTCTAGGATCTGTCTGTGGTCACCGAGATCGGGTTCGTCAGCCTGCTGGTCGCCGGCTTCGGCGCGCTCGCCGGTGGCCTGGCGTATCTCGCCGTGAAGATATCCCGAGGACGCTGGTGAGCCGAGCTCCCGGCGCCGCGACGACAGGTGTGGACCGTGACCACTGAGGACAACCCGATCCAGCCACCGGCCTGGCTCAACGCGCCGCCGGTCGACCCGTACCCCTTCGAGGACACCCACGACCTGCGCCAGGGCCCGGACCTGCACCCGCAGCTGCTCGACCTGCTGCCGTTCGTCGGGCTGTGGCGCGGGCGCGGCGAGGGCAGCTACCCGACGATCGAGAACTTCCACTTCGCGCAGGAGATCCGGATCAGCCACGACGGCCGCCCGTTCCTGTTCTACGAGGCCCGCGCCTGGATCCTCGGCGACGACGACAAGCCGGTGCGGCCGGGCGGCCGCGAGGTCGGCTGGTGGCGGCCCGGTGGCGAGCACGGCGACGAGGTCGAGGCGCTGCTGACCACCCCGACCGGGATCATGGAGCTGTACCTGGGCAAGGTGAAGTCCAACCCGCCGCAGATCGAGATGGCCACCGACTTCGTGGCGCGCACCGCGTCGGCCAAGGAGGTCACCGCCGGGCAGCGCCTCTACGGCATCGTCGACCGGGCGCTGCTGTACGCGCAGGACATGGCGGCCGTCGGCCAGGGCCTGACGCCGCACCTGAGCGCCAAGCTGATCCGTGTCGGGGGCTGACGCCTTAACCGGTGTAGCTTCGCCTCGTGACTGATCAGAGCAGCGACCGCACGATCCGCTGGGGCATCCTCGCCACGGGCGGGATCGCGTCACGTTTCGCACAGGACCTGACCAAGGTGCCGGGCACCGTGCTCGCCGCCGTGGGCTCGCGGACGCCGTCGTCCGCCGAGGCCTTCGCGCAGCGGCACGGTGCCGCGCGCGCCCACGGCTCGTGGGAGGCGCTGGCCGCCGACCCGGACGTCGACATCATCTACGTGGCCACGCCGCACTCGCACCACCATGAGACGGCGCTGCTGTGCCTGCGCGCGGGCAAGCCGCTGCTGGTGGAGAAGGCGTTCACGCTCGACCTGGCCACCGCGCAGGACCTGGTGTCGGTGGCCCGGGAGCGCGAGCTGTTCCTGATGGAGGCGATGTGGACGCGTACGCTGCCCGCGATCCTCAAGGCCAAGGAGCTGATCGCCGACGGGGCGATCGGTGAGGTGGTCGGCGTGCAGGCGTCGTTCGGCATCGCGCTGGACCCCGGCCCCGAGCACCGCCTGCGCGACCCGAAGCTCGGCGGCGGCGCACTGCTGGACCTCGGGGTGTATCCGGTGAGCTTCGCCCAGTTCCTGCTGGGTGCGCCGACGCAGGTGCGGGCGTGGGCGTCGCTGTGGCCGGAGGGCACCGACGCGCGTACGGGCATGGTGCTGGGCTTCGACTCCGGTGCGGTGGCGACGCTGTACTGCGGCGTCGGCGGCGACGTGCGGATGGCGACCATCACCGGCTCGACCGGGAAGATCGACTTCCCGTGGGGCTTCCACGCGCCGGACCGGTTCGTGCTGCACCGCGACGGGGCCGAGCCGCAGCAGTTCGACTTCGACCCGACCGGCCTGAACTACGAGGCCGAGGAGGCGACCCGCTGCCTGCGCGCCGGGAAGCTGGAGTCGGACCTGGTGCCGCTGTCCTCGACGCTGGCTGTCATGAGCACCCTGGACGCCGTCCGCGCCCAGATCGGCGTCACCTACGCCTGAGCGGGGCGGCCGCGGTGGTGATGATCGCCGCCTGCGGTCAGCTGGCGGCGCTGAAGCGCAGCCTTTGACCGGAACCGCCGATCTTGCACGAAGGGCACCTTCCGCCGCGTCGCGGCGGAAGGTGCCCTTCGTCAAGGTCAGAACAGGGGGCGGACCAGGACGTAGGCGATGACGGCGGCCAGGGCCGCGCCGGGGAACGTCAGGATCCACGCCATCACGATGTTGCCCGCCACGCCCCAGCGGACGGCCGAGAACTTCTTCGTCGCACCCACACCCATGATCGATGAGGTGATGGTGTGCGTGGTCGAGATCGGCCAGCCGTGCGCCGCCGCGGTGAACAGCACGGTGCTGGCGACCGTCTCGGCCGCGAAGCCGGCCATCGGGTCGAGGTGGATGACCCGGCGGCCCAGGGTCCGGATGATGCGCCAGCCACCGGCGTAGGTGCCTGCCGCCAGCACGGTCGCCGAGGTGTAGTACACCCAGCCGGGGATGTGGTCGGGGCTGGACTGGAAGCCGCCGACGTAGAGCGCGAGCACGACGATACCCATGGTCTTGGCGGCGTCCTGCATGCCGTGGCCGAAGGACATCGCGATGGCCGACAGCGACTGCATGAACCGGAAGAACCGGTTGAGCGGCGACGGGCTGGTGAGCCCGGCGGCCCTGGTGCCCGACCAGGCCTTGGCCAGGCCGTACACGCCCCACAGGAGCAGCAGCATCAGCAGGGCGCCGAGGATGAAGCCGGTCAGCGGGGAGAACACCATCGGGAGGACGACCTTCTCCACGATGCCGCCCCACAGCACGGTGCCGCTGAGGCCGAACAGCGAGGCGCACAGCGTCGCGCCGACCAGACCGCCGATCAGGGCGTGCGAGGACGACGACGGGATGCCGAACCACCAGGTCAACAGGTTCCAGGTGATGGCGCCCAGGACGCCGGCCAGCACCACGCCGAGGCTGGCGGCACCCTCGGGCAGCGTGACGATGCCGCTGCCGACGGTCTTGGCGACCTGGCCGCCCCAGTGGGCGCCGACGAAGTTGCCGAGCGCGGCGATGCCCAGCGCGATGCGCGGGGTGAGCGCCCGCGTCGAGACGCTGGTCGCGATGGCGTTGGCGGCGTCGTGGAAGCCGTTGGTGTAGTCGAACACCATGGCGGCCACGATGACCGCGATGACGGGGATGAGCAGGTCGTTCATGCCGACCCCCGCAGGTGCGTGTCGCCCGCGGCCACTAGGACTCCTTGACCGCGATGGTCTCGACGGTGTTCGCCACGTGCTCGAAGGCGTCGCAGGCGGCCTCCAGCTCGTCGGCGACCTCCTTCATCTTGAGCACGGTCAGCGCGTCGTACTCGCCGCTGAACAGGCGGACCAGCAGCATGCGGTAGGTGCGGTCGCCGTCGTTCTCCAGCCGGTTGCACTCGACCCAGTAGTCCTTGAGGCCCTTCATCTGCTTGAGCCGCGGCATGGCCAGCGCGGTGACCTTGGCCTGCTGGTCGAGGATGTCGATGAGCTCGATCATCTCGCGGGGCAGGGCCGGGAGCTTGGTCAGGCCGTACAGGTAGACCAGGTTGCCGACCGCCTCCAGGTGGTCCATCACGTCGTCCAGGCCGGAGCCCAGGCGGTAGATGTCCTCCCGGTCGAACGGGGTGATGAAGGTCGAGTTGATCTTGTTGTACAGCTCGTGCGTGATCTGGTCGCTGTCGTGCTCGACGTCGGCCAGCCGCTCACTGACCGACTGCACGTCGGCACCGGGCAGCGCCAGCTCGGTCAGCAGTTCGGTGCCGCGGACCAGGTTCTGGGCAGCACGGGAGAACATCTCGTAGAAGGCGCCCTCTTGGGGGCGGAGCGAAAACTTCACCGCTAGCACCTTTGGGTCGGTGGTCTCTCAAGTCGGTCCGGTCGGCGTGAATGCTAAGCACACTCACCTTCTGTTGGTGCGCCGGTCACCCGTTGCCGCCCGGGATTCATGACCTGTTCACCTCTTGTTCACCTTCGGGTGAGGCCGCCAAACCTAGCCGGTTCCGTCCCGCTCCATCCGTTTGATCTCGGTTTCCGGGTCGAAATCGGGCGGCGGGTAGGCGAGGTCGAGGTGGTCGAGCGCGTCCAGCAGCAGGTGCGCCACGGCCCAGTCGCGGTACCACTTGCGGTCGGCCGGGACGACGTACCAGGGCGCGTGACCAGTTCCACACTCGGCGATCGCGTCGGCGTACGCGCGCTGGTAGGCATCCCAGTAGGCGCGGTTGTCCACGTCCTCGGGGTTGTACTTCCAGTACTTCGCGGGGTCGCGCAGGCGCTGGAGGAGGCGGCGGCGCTGCTCGTCGTACGAGATGTGCAGCATGACCTTGACCACCGCGCACCCGGAGTCGATCAGCTCCTGCTCGAAAGCATTGATCTTGGCGTACCGCGCCTGCCACACCTTCGGCGGCACCAGGTCGCGCACCCGCGCCACCAGCACGTCCTCGTAGTGGGAGCGGTTGAAGATGCCGATGAGCCCGGGTTCGGGCAGGGCGTGGCGGATGCGCCAGAGGAAGTCGTGCTCCAGCTCCTTCGGCGTGGGCGGGCCGAAGCCGACGATGTGCAGGCCCTGCGGGTTCATGGTGCCGGCGACGCGGCGCACCGTGCCGTCCTTGCCGCCGCAGTCCATGGCCTGGAGCACCAGCAGGACCCTGCGCCGCTCGGCGCGGTCCTTCTTCGCGCAGGCGTAGAGCATCTCCTGGCGGCGGGCCAGCTGCGTGCCGAGATCGGCCAGCTCGGCCCGCGCCCACGACTTCGGGTCGCGCCGCACCTGCTTGGTATCGGGCAGCCCCGGCGTACCGGCGGGATCGATCGAGCCGAGGTCTACCCCCGACCCGGCCCGCAGCAATTCGGACACCTGCGCCACATCCCGATCATTGCGCAGGATGCCGGTGCCCGCCTCCGCTACGGCCAATCCGGCGCTAGTTGATCAGGAAGTCGTGCCCTCGACACGCCGCCGAACCGTGCCATAGGTTCATGATCAACACTACGAGGCGGTGGGGCAGACGTGGGCCAGCCAGGGGTGGTAGTGGGTGGCGAAGGGTTCGCGGGCCGACGTGACCGCGTCTAGGAGCCATTGGGCGGCGGCGCGGGCCTGCGCGACGACCTCGTCGGGGTAGTTGAACTTGGCGCGGTGGGCGGCGAACTCGTCCTCGTCGACCAGCTGGACCTCGCCGGTTTCGCGGATCTTGCGGACGTCCAGGTCCAGGTCGGTGACCACCACGGTGCTGTCGTGCCAGGTGGCGGGGGTGGTGATGTCGCAGTAGACCGAGGTGTTGCGGGGCGCCGCGTTGAACATCGCGGTCCACCAGCCGGTGTGCGGGACGAGGACCACGCCGGGGATCTCGTACACCTTGCCGCTGTCGCTGACGGTCCCGCTCGGGATGCCCAGCCAGGTGCCGTACTCGTCGCGGCCGAGCAGCTGCGCCGGGTACGCCCGGTGCGTGCTCCCGTCGAACTTGCGGATCTCCACCCGTACGACGCTCATCGGCAACCTCACCTCGTGGCTGATCCCACAATGCGCCATACTCCCAAATCCGGCGCCGCGTTGGAAGGGTGTCGGTGCGTGCCGGTACGGTCATTCGGTGCCGCCGAAGAAGACCCGAACCCCCAGCCACAGTGCGCTGGACCTGCTCGCCGCCGCGGTGGGCTCCGTTCCCGGCGGCGCCACCAGGCCGGGCCAGCAGGCGATGGCGCAGGCCATCGCCGATGCCGTCGAGTCCGGCGACCACCTGCTCGTGCAGGCCGGCACCGGCACCGGCAAGTCCCTCGCCTATCTCGCCCCCGCGCTGGTCGTCGACGGCCCTGTCGTCATCTCGACGGCGACGCTGGCACTCCAGGCACAGCTCGTCGACAAGGACCTGCCGCGCATCAGCAAGGCCGTCGCGAAGGTGCTCGGCCGCGAGCCGACCTATGCCCTGCTCAAAGGCCGCCACCACTACATCTGCATGGCCAAGCTGGAGCACTCCGACGAGAACGACCCGCAGGACTCGCTGTTCGACACCGGCAGCGGCGGCGGCACCAAGTGGCTCGGCGAGGCCGGGCGGCTGGGCAAGCAGATCGCGCGCATCCGCGACTGGGCGATGGAGTCCGACACCGGCGACCGCGACGAGCTGGACCCCGGCGTCGACGACACCGCCTGGCGGATGGTCTCCACCCCGGCGCGCGAGTGCGTCGGCGCCGCCCGCTGCCCGTACGGGGCGGACTGCTTCGCCGAGCTGTCGCGTGCCCGCGCCCGCGAGGCCGACATCGTGGTCACCAACCACTCGCTGCTGTCGGTCGACATGATGGCCGGCCGGCACATCGTGCCCGAGCACAAGCTGCTGATCATCGACGAGGCGCACGAGCTGGCCGACCGGGTCTCCAGCGCCGCCCAGGCCGAGCTCACCCCGGACACCGTCGACCGCACCGCCCGCGCCGCCCGCACCTTCCTGGAGGGCGAGGAGTACCAGGCGCTGGTCGAGGGGGCCGACGCGCTCACGGTCGGGCTGGCCGAGACCCCGGCCGGGCGGATCACCGGGCCGCTGCCGCAGGCCATGGTCGAGGCGTGCACGCTGCTCGACGGGGCCACCCGCCGGGCGCTGACCCGCATCGGCGAGATCAAGGCCGACGACCCCGATCCCGTGCGCAAGCAGCAGGCCAAGTCGCTGCTCGACGAGGTCTCCAAGACCGCGCAGCGGCTGCTGGCCGACGCCGACCACGACGTGGCCTGGGTCGAGCAGGAACCGCGCCGGGCACTGGTCGTGGCGCCGCTGTCGGTCGCGGGCCTGCTCAGCGAGAAGCTATACGAGGAGCGCACCGTCGTGGCCACGTCCGCGACCCTCACCCTGGGCGGCCGGTTCGACACGGTGGCCCGCTCGCTGGGCCTGCCGGTCTCCGACAAGCCTGGCCAGGACGACGGCTGGACCTCGCTGGACGTCGGCTCCCCGTTCGACTACCCGAAGCAGGGCATCCTCTACGTCGCGTCGCACCTGCCGCGCCCGGCCGCCTCGGGCCTGCCCGACGCGGCGGGGGCGGAGCTGCTGGCGCTGGTGCAGGCGCTGGGCGGCCGCACGCTGGGGCTGTTCTCCTCGCGCAAGGCCGCGACCCAGGCCGCCGAGCTGCTGCGGGCCAGGACGAACCTCACCGTGCTGCTCCAGGGCGACGAGGCGCTGCCGCTGCTGGTGCGCAAGTTCCGCGAGGACCGCAACAGCTGCCTGCTCGGCGTCATGTCGCTGTGGCAGGGCGTGGACGTGCCCGGCGACGCGTGCCAGCTGGTCGTCATCGACCGGCTGCCGTTCCCGCGCCCGGACGAGCCGCTGGCCGCGGCCCGCTCCGCGGCCGTCGACGCGACGGGCGGCTCCGGCTTCGCGGCCGTCAGCGTGCCGATCGCGGCGATCCGGCTGGCCCAGGGCGTGGGCCGGCTCATCCGGACCAGTTCCGACAAGGGCGTGGTCGCGGTGCTGGACTCCCGGCTGGAGACGGCACGCGGCTACGGCGCGTTCCTGCGCGCCAGCCTGCCGCCGTTCTGGTACACCACCAAGCAGGAAGTCGTGCTGAACTCCCTGCGCAGGCTCTCCCAGAGCTGAGTCAGAGGTACAGGCCGGTGGCGTCGGGTTCGACGCGGGAGGCGGCGACGGCGTGCACATCGCGTTCGCGCAGCAGGACGTACGACTCGCCGTGCAGCTCGACCTCGGAGCGCTCGTCCGGGTCGTACAGCACCCGGTCGCCGACCTGGATCGCGCGCACGTGCGGGCCGACGCCGACCGCGGTGGCCCAGGACAGCCGGGTGCCGACCGAGGCGGTGGCGGGGATCACGAGCCCGGCCGACGAGCGCCGCTCCCCCTCGCTGGCCTCCTGCTTGACCAGCACCCGGTCGTGCAGGAGTCGGATCGGCAGCCCGGAGTCGTCGCTCGACGAGTTCACAGTCACGCCGGTCAGGGTACTTCCCCGGGGTGTGAGGGGTGCCAGGCGACTAACCTGAGCGAATCGTCTTCGGGAGGCCACTGTGGGTCGGTTGGATAACTTCAAGGCGAACGTCCGGCGCGCGTACGAGGCGAGCCGGGCCGGCGTGCGCGCCCGGCGGGAGCAGGAGGAGCGCGAGCGGCGGCAGGCCGAGCAGGCGCTGCCCGCCGCCGAGCCCGAGCAGGCCCACCACTCGACGAGCAGCCGCGACGACGCCGACGTGCCGTACGCGCTGCGCATCGGCGCGGCCTGGGGCTGGCGCCTGATCATCCTCGGCTTCGCGCTGTACTACCTGCTCCAGCTGATGGGCAAGGTCAGCCTGGTCATCGTGCCGCTGCTGATCGCACTGCTGCTGGCGGCGCTGCTGTCCCCGGCGGTACGCCTGCTCAAGCGCAAGCGGGTGCACAGCTCGCTGGCGACCGCGATCGTGGTGGTGGCGGGCCTGGGTGCCGTGGTCGGCACGCTGTGGCTGGTGATCAGCCAGTTCCTGGACGGCCTGCCGCAGCTCATCGACAAGGGCACCGAGGGCGCCAAGAAGATCCCCGGCTGGCTGAAGACCGGGCCGCTGCACCTGACCGACCAGCAGCTCGACAACCTGATCAAGCAGTTCACCGACATGATCAACGCGAACAAGGACGCGCTGACCACGGGGGCGCTGACCACCGCGACCACGCTGATCGAGGTGCTCAGCGGCCTGTTCCTGGTGATCTTCTCGCTCTTCTTCTTCCTGCGCGACGGCCGCTCGATCTGGCGCTTCCTGCTGAAGCTGCTGCCCAAGAACGCCCGCGAGCCGCTGGACCGCGCGGGCGTGGCGGGCTGGCGCTCGCTCGGGTCGTACGTGCGGGCGACCGTCCTGGTCGCGTTCATCGACGCGGTCGGCATCGGCATCGCGTTGGTCGTGCTGCGGGTGCCGCTGGCGCTGCCGCTGGCCGCGCTGGTGTTCCTCGGCGCGTTCATCCCGATCGTCGGTGCCACCCTGTCCGGCGCCGTCGCCGTGCTGGTCGCCCTGATCGCCACCAACAACTGGGTGACGGCGCTGCTGGTGCTCGCCGCAGTGATCGCGGTGCAGCAGATCGAGGGCCACCTGCTCCAGCCGCTGATCATGGGCCGGGCGGTCGCCCTCCACCCGCTCGCGGTGATCATCGGCATCGCGGCGGGCGTGTCGCTGGCCGGGATCATCGGCGCGCTGATCGCGGTGCCGCTGATCGCGGTGCTCAACACCGCGATCCGTCAGCTGGTCGGCGCCCGGCCGCCCACGAACGCCGAGGTCGCGGCCGTCGCGGTTCAGCCCGCGGCCGGTCCGGAGAACCCGCCGAAGTAGGGCTGCGGCGGCTGGCCCGGCGGCGGGTAGCCGGGGAACGCCGGGTAGGCCTGGTAGACCGGGACCGGTGGCGGCGGCAGCAGCGGCAGCGGCACCACCGGCTCCGGCGGCGCGGGCACCGGGCGGGCCACCCCGTCCGGGAAGACCACCTGGTAGGAGCTGCCGTCCCAGTGCGCCGGGGGCATCTGCGGGTCGCGGCCCGCGTAGACCTGCCGGGCCGCGAAGAGCTGGGCCAGCAGTTGCGACTCCTCCTCGGCGCTGGCGGCCCGCTGCGCGTCGGTCCGGTCCAGCCCGCGGATCATGCCGTCGCGCACCAGGGCCAGCCGGGTCGCCGCGAACTGGAAGTCGCGCATCGCCTTGCGGCCGGCGTCGCCCGCCACCCGCCGGGCCCAGACCTTGGCCGCGTGGCGGCGCCCCAGCGTGCCCAGCGAGGCGACCTCGGGCGGGGTCAGCCAGCCCGCCGCGGCGTACGCGGGCAGCACCTGCAATGCCAGCCTGCCCTCGCGGGCGCGCACCCACAGCGCGACGCCGACCATGAACAGGAACACCGGCATCATCACGGCGATGTAGCCGTACAGGAAGAACAGCGGCGTGTACTCGGCCGACAGGACCGCCATCAGGTTCCACGAGCCGTGCATCATCATCGCCAGCAGCAGGCCGCACAGCGGCGCGCAGATGCGCACCACCCGGCGGGGCGAGCGGGCCGCGATGCCGATGCCGACGCCGGTCATCGACGTGAACAGCGGGTGGGCGAAGCCCGACAGCAGGATGCGCAGCAGGAACATCATGAACACCAGCTGCGCCCCGGAGTACGGCCCGTACTGCGAGTTGGCGTCGGAGTAGCCGTGCCCGCCGAGGTAGAGGATGTTCTCGACCATGGCGAAGCCGACCCCGGACAGTCCGCAGTAGACCAGGCCGTCGGTGATGCCGGACAGCTCCCGGCGCATGAACCAGAAGATCAGCAGCGGGCCGAGCGCCTTGCCGCTCTCCTCGACCACCGGGGCGACCACGGTGGCCACGATCGCGTCGGGCAGGCCGACGGTCTCGAAGAAGAACCTGTTCACCAGCAGCGCCAGGCCCGTGGCCGGGAACGCGCCCCAGACGAACGCGCCGACCAGCAGCCACGGCGGCTCCGGCTCATACCGGTCCAGCCACAGGAACACGCTGACCAGCACCGGCACCGGCAGCACCGCGGCGACCAGGCCGATGGTGAACGCCTGCGGGCCGAGGTTCCAGCCCAGGTAGCCGAGCATCCCCACGGCCGAACCGGCGACGACCACGATGGCCAGTCCCAGCGCCAGCCAGCGCCGCCAGCCCCGCTTCGGCCGCGGCGGCGGGGCCGGCGGCGTCGGCGACACGGCGTCGGCGGCCAGGTAGGACGGCAGCGCGGCGTACGGGCTGCCGTCGGCGGTGTGATCGGCCATGCCCGCAGCCTACCCACCGGTGTCCGCCGCTGCTCGTCCCGTCGATCGACCGAAAGGGCCGGGACGGGGCGCGTCCGGGATCGCTATACTGACGCCCAGGTTACGAGTGTCAGCCGCCCCGCCGTCCCGGCGCGGGCAAAGCCCCGGCTCGCTGACCGGCAACCCTCTGTGTTCGCGGCGGGGTGCCCCGGGTGATGACCAGGCCCAGTCCGACGGTCGTGCTGGGCAAGCGCGGACCTCCTGCCTGTCACCGCAGCCGGGGTCCCTGACCCCGGAGGTGCCCCCGTGACCGCTGTCGCCACCCGTTCGTGCTCCACCGACGCGCCCGCCGTGCCCGTCGAGCCGGTGCGCGTCGCCGCCGCCGATCTGACCGTGCTGGGCGTGCCCGGCCAGATCAACCTGGACTACGCCGCCACCGCGCCGTGCCTCAAGGCCGCCGCCGACGCCGTCACCGAGCTGCTGCCCTGGTACGGCTCCGTGCACCGCGGCGCGGGCGCCCTGTCCCAGCGGTGCACGCTGGCCTACGAGCGCGCCCGGCAGACCGTCGGCGACTTCGTCGGGGCCCGCGCCGACGACCACGTGATCTTCACCCGCAACACCACCGACGCGCTGAACCTGCTGGCCGCGGCCCTGCCCGCGGGCACCACCGTGGTCACCTTCGCCGGTGAG